>JBGOWI010000037.1:0-24011 GCA_041478555.1 Phycisphaerae bacterium | reverse complement strand
CAAAACTATAAAATTTGTTAATAATAAACATCAAACAAGCTATACATAATAAGCTACAGTTATATCTGATTTTAGCCATAAAAGCTCATAAATCAAATTTTAAATCTTAATAAGTTTAATAAGTTTTACTTATAGTTTTTGAGATATTATAATAAAATACCTAAAAAAATAGAGGCAAAAATGAAACCGAATGAAAAATTAAGCACAGGTCTGCCGGGATTCGACAAGATAATCAAACAGGTTCTGCCAGGGGATAATATTGTCTGGCAGGTAGATACCCTCGATGATTTTCAGCCTTTCGTCGAACCATACTGCAGAAACGCCATCGGCAGCGGCTGGGAGCTTGTATATTTCCGATTCGCAAAACATAAACCATTCGTTACCGCTGAGGCAGGGGCAAATGTGATTGAGCTTGACCCCGAACAGGGCTTCGAAACCTTCACCACAAAAGTTCACAGCGTAATAAATCAGTTCGGAAAAGGACACTATTACCTCTTTGACTGTTTGAGCGAGCTTGCGCCGGCATGGTGCAACGACAGAATGCTGGGAAACTTCTTCACGCAGGTCTGCCCATACCTGTACTACGCACAGACTGTTACCACCTTTACACTTTTGAGAAACTACCACTCCTACCATGCCACAAGACCAATACTTGAAACCGCTCAGATAATATCAAATGTCTACAAGTACAAAGGCAATATCTACATACACCCAATAAAGGTTGACGGCAGATATTCGACCACTATGAATATGATACACCTCTGGAAGGGTGATGACTTTCTGCCGGTGCGAGACAGCGGAGCAATAACTGAAATCCTGTCAAACGTGAGCGGCGTCGAGCTTGACATCGCAAATGAAAGACTCGGATTCTGGGCAAGAACCTTCCACGACGCCGAACAGCTCATCAAGGATTACGAAAATAAGCTCTGCACCGATGAAGACCTTGACAAACGATTTGGGCAGCTTGTAAAGATGGTTATATCGAGGGATGAAAGAATCCTGAAGATGGCCAGAAAATATCTCAATCTTGCCGACATTATACGCATAAGAAAAAGAATGATAGGCACAGGTCTTATAGGCGGGAAAAGCGTCGGCATGCTTTTGGCAAGAGCAATACTGGAAAAAACAGACAGCAGATTTAAACAACTCCTTGAGCCGCACGATTCGTTTTTCATCGGCTCAGACGTTTTTTACACATATCTGGTAAGTAACAAAATCTGGTGGATAAGACAAAAACAGCGAACAAGCAAGAATTTCCTCGACGGCGCAGCAGAGGGCAGACAGAGAATCCTGCAGGGTGATTTCCCGGAATATATCATAAAACAGTTCAGCGATGTGCTCGATTATTTCGGACAGAGTCCCATCATTGTCCGCTCAAGCTCACTGCTGGAGGATAACTATGGAAATGCCTTTGCAGGCAAATATGAGAGTTTTTTCTGCACAAATCAGGGGACCAGACAGCAGAGGCTTGCAGAATTTACCGACGCGGTAAGAAAAATATACGCAAGCAGCATGAGCGAGGACGCCCTGATATACCGCGCCAAGTGGGGATTGTTGGAAAAAGACGAACCAATGGGACTGCTTGTTCAAAGAGTTTCAGGCGCACCGCACGGAAGATACTTCTTCCCACAAACGGCAGGCGTGGCACTTTCATTCAATCCTTATGCATGGAGCGAGGACATCGACCCCAAGGCAGGAATGGTTAGACTTGTTTTCGGACTTGGCACAAGAGCCGTCGAAAGAAACGACGACGACTATGCGAGAATTATTGCATTGAATGCTCCGACAAGAAGGCCTGAAACAAATATCGAAACAGCAAGAAAATACTCCCAGCAGAAAGTTGATTGTTTAGACCTTGAGGCAAGAGAGTTTGTCTCAAAGCCATTTTCAGAGGTTGTTTCAGGCGGCGGCAACGGCAATCTGCTGCTCGAGCTTTTCGCATCGAGAGACAAAGAAATGGAAAAACGGGCTGCAAGACTGGGACAGAAGGAAATCTTCAGCTGGGCAATAACCTTTGAAAATCTGCTGACAAAGACCGACTTTGCAAAAGACATGAGAGAAATGTTGAGGATTATTGAGGATGTTTACGGTTCGCCGGTTGATATCGAATTCACTGTCAATTTCCTTAGTCAGACAGAACATAAAATAAACCTTCTGCAGTGCAGGCCGCTTGAAATGAAGGGCGAGGGGACAATTATAGACCCTACAACAGCAATAAAACCTGAAGACCTTCTAATCGGGGCATCAGGACCGGTTATCGGACAGAGCAGGCAGATAACAATCGAGCAGATTATTTACGTTGCGCCGGACGAATATCTCAAACTGAAAATCTCCGACAGATACGAACTTGCAAGACTTATCGGAAAACTGAGCCATATCGACTCGGAAATAGGAAAAACAATTATGCTGCTCGGGCCCGGCAGATGGGGGACAAGCACTCCTTCGCTGGGTGTGCCGGTTTCCTATCCGGAAATCAATACTATCAGCGTACTGGTCGAAATAGCACTGCTGAACAAAGAGATGTCGGCGGATGTCTCGCTCGGCACTCATTTCTTCAACGACCTAATCGAAAGCGACACCTTGTATCTTGGTCTGCTGCCGCACAGGCAGGGTAATAAAATCAGGACGGAGTTCTTTGAAAATTTGCCGAATATGCTATCTGAAATTTTCCCGGATGCACAACGGTGGGCAAACGCGCTCAAGGTAATCGACCCGAAAAAGGCATGCGGGGGACGAACGATTAATCTTTATGCTAATGCCATAGAACAGAAATTTATCTGCTACTGCAAATGATATGCAGATTGAAACATTACAAATCTTCTGCGATATTGCCGAGATGAAAAGTTTTTCCCGTGCGGCAGAGAAAAACATGATAAGTCAGTCCGCGGTCTCTCAGCAGCTTGGACAACTCGAAAGGGCTTTCAATACACCGTTAATCGACCGCCACAGAAAATCGTTCGGTTTAACCAGCGCAGGAGAACTGTTCTACAACTCCTGCAAGGATATAATAACAAGATTCGAGAACTTCCAGAGCAGTCTTAATTACCTGAAAAATTCGGCAAAAAGCAAAATCAGCATCGCCGCCATTTACAGCATAGGTATGCACAGCCTTCAGGAATATATAAAAAAATTCATAACCCTTCATCCCAACGTTCATCTTGATGTAGAATATTTAAACGCTGATGAAATATACAAGCGACTGCTGCTGGGGAAAATAGATGTAGGGCTTGTTGCGGTGCCGCACAACAGCCCGGATATCCAGGTCTTTGATTTCGTCGCTGAGCCGCTGGTTTTCGTGTGCAGTCCTGGCCATCAGTTTGCAAAAAAAAGCTCCATTGACATTTGTATGATGCAGTATCAGCAATTTGTCGCCTTTGCACGTAATCTTCCAACGCGAAACTGGATAGACCAGATTTTGTTACGTTATAATGTCGCTGTAAAGCCCGTGATGGAATTCGACAATGTTGAAACAATAAAAAGGGTTGTGGAAATCAACGCAGGGGTCAGTATAATGCCGCAGACAACAATACGAAACGAAGTCGCCAACGGAACATTAAAGGCGATATCCTTCTCAAATGAAAAATTCAAAAGGCCGACCGGCATAATAATAAGAAAGAACCGGGTGATGAACGATAACCTAAAGGCGTTTATCGAGCTGCTCTGCGGCAAAACCGTTAAATAGTCGTTAGTTCAATGAAAATAAAAGCAGTGATATTTGACCTGGACGGGACAATAACAGCACCATATCTGGACTTCGACAAAATTCGTGCTGAAATTGGGCTTGCTGCCGATGCCGGGCCGCTTCTGGAAGCGATGGAGAAAATGCCGCCAGCTGAAAGAAAAAGAGCTGAAGAAATCCTGTATAAACACGAGCAGTCGGCAATCGAACATTCAGCGCTGAATGCCGGTGCCCCAGAAACACTTAAACGGCTTCGTCAGATGGGAATACATATCGGGATTATAACAAGAAATACCCGCTCAAATGCATCAGCGGTAGCTAAAAAACATAATATTGAATTTGATGCGGTAGTTGACCGCAACGACGGGCCAGCAAAGCCAGACCCTTTCGGAGTCAGGAGACTGTGCGAATTTTTCAAGGTTAAGTCACAACAGACATTAGTTGTAGGAGATTATCTGTTCGACCTGCAAAGTGCAAAGGCTGCCGGTGCAACGGCGGTTTTAATCAAAACTGGTAAAAATGCAGAGCAGTTCACGTCCTTTGCAGATTATATAATTGACAGTCTGCCTGAAATCATTGACATAATTAACTCAAATGAAAAATAAAATCAAAATTTTATTGATTATTTACGGCCTTCTGATATGTCCGGCCTGCAGTTGTGTAAACTGCCGGGCCTTCGAACCTAATGACGGCAATCTGCCGGAGCAAAAAGAAATTATCAAAATAATAGAAAAACTAAATCAGACAGCGAACAGCCTCAAAAACCTCTCGGCTCAAATTGAATACACACACGCTCAGCCTTTATTTGAGACACGGACCGTCAGGGCCGGCAGACTATTTTATGTTAAAGACGCTAATGCTACTCTGCGAAGTACTTCCGTTCCCCATAATACTACGAAGGATGAATCCGCCCTCAGTAGCAAAGCCACTGTGGAGGATGGGTCGCTACGTAGCACGAGCAACTCTGCACTGAGGATAAATTTTCTAACAATAAAACAGGATGATTCAGCCGAACAGAATTACAGAGAAGACTATGTCTTTGACGGCGCCAAACTTGTAAAAATTGACTATCAGAGCAAATCGGCAACGTCAGAGCAGCTTGCAAAAGACAACGCAATTGAGCCTTTCGAACTTGTGCAGGATTATTTTCCCATTATCGGCCTGGCAAAACCTGACGAACTTGCCCAACAGTTTGATATAAAACTTCAACAAAAACCAGATAAACAAAATTTTACCACTCTGCTTCTAACACCAAAAGAAAATTCGAGATTTTTCAAAACATACAAGCAGGTCGAGATAAAAATAGATTCTAAAAATTTTTTGCCGTATGCTTTTTCTGCGTTGACCTGTGAAGATGAGAAGATAACGATAAAATTATCTCAAATAGACATTTCTGCTGCGGTTAAAAGGGGTGTCTTTGATGTGGTCATACCTGCGGATTTTGTACAGATGCAAAAATAAAGGCGACAGAACCGTCAATCAGTCGTCTGATTCGGGGCACATCATTATATATTCGCGAACCGCATCCATGTTGGCCATTGCGACTGCTATTTTATCGTCTGCGGCGCCATAATAAAGATTTAACAAATTATTCTCATTGTTGACTGTTGCGCCGGTTACAAAGACAACATCGCTTACATCGCCGATTCTTTCGTAATCCGCACGCGGGCCGAGAACCCATTCCGGACTTCTGCGCAGAACCTTCCACGGCTGCTCAAGGTCGAGCAGGGCCATGCCAATCCGGTATATCTGCCCGGCTACGGTAACCCTTACGCCATGATAGAAAATCAGCCAGCCTTCAGGAATCTCTATCGGCTGACAGGCAAGACCGATTCGTTGGCCGTCCCAGAAGGCATATCGCGTTCGCATAAGAACCCTGTGGTCGCCCCAGTGCTTCAAGTCAGGAGATAAACTGAGCCAGATGTGAGCTTCGCCCTGGACTATCGGACGATGAATAAGGGCAAATCTGCCATTAAACCTCCGAGGAAAAAGACAGGCATCCTTGTCCTCCGGAGGCAACATAGCTCCCATTCTCGCAAATGTGTGAAAATTTTTGGTTATCGCAAGTGAAACCAGCGGACCGCCTACGCTGAACGATACGTACGTAATCGCAAACTGACCCTGCTCCTCGAGCCAGACAATCCGCGGGTCTTCCAGCCCCCAGCGCTCCTCATGCGAGTCGTGGTCGGCCTCCATTGTGGGTTTGTCGTCTATCTGCCAATTCGAAAGACCATCCTTGCTCTTGCACAAAGTCAAATGAGAAAATCCGCGCAAATCCTCCACTCGTGCGAGCAACAGCGTGCCATTGGAAAGCTTTATTGCAGCAGGATTAAAAACAGAATTAACAGGATAGGGCCAGTCCTGCGCCTGGAGTATCGGATTGCCCTCATACCTTCTGAAAAGGTCACGAGCAAGATACTCACGCTCACGAGTGATATCGGCCATTGTTCGGTCCCTCAAACGGATATATCTACAGGCGGGCGCACAGTGCACCCGCACTTACAAAAATCAATTCGGCAAAAAAACACCATTACTAAAGCCCGATTTGACGCTTCTTAAAGAAAAATTACCGGACTGAAACACTAAGTTATTTTAGGTCTTATAAAAAACGCTTAACCAAAATATAAACCAAACTATATTCCACATATCGGTTTTGTCTAAAAAGAGCATCTGAGACAACTTGTCGGATTTGACAAAATCTTATATCCTGCTATAGTCTCCCTCTTTAAATAAGGAGTCGTAAAATGCAGATTGACAGACTGGTTTTGGGCGCTTACGAAAATAATTCCTATATAGTCCGCAGAAATGAAAAAACGACAGACTGTATCATAATCGACACAGGTTTAAGCGCTGAACCCCTGATAGATTTTTTAAAGAGAAAAAACCTCAACCCTCAGGCACTAATACTCACTCACGGCCACGCCGACCATATCGCAGGCGCGGCTCTGCTGCGAAAGAACTTCGACAAAATCAAGGTCTGCATTCACAAGGCAGATTCGCATATGCTTGGCGACGCTGTAAGCAATTTTTCATGTTTTGCAGGCGTGAAAATCATAAGTGCACCGGCAGATGTTCTCTTCGACAAAGAAGAACAAATCGGATATGCAGGTTTGAATTTCACCCTCCTGCACACGCCCGGCCATACGCCCGGCGGAATATGCCTCTACAACAGAGATGAAAAAACACTTTTTAGCGGCGATACGCTCTTTGCCGGCTCCATAGGCAGAACCGACCTTTCGGGATACGATGCGCAAAAGTGTTTCGAGCAGCTTGTCAACAATATCAGAAAAAAAATACTTGTTCTGCCGGATGATACAACCGTCATGCCCGGGCACGGCGAAGAAACCACAATCAAACAGGAAAAATTACATAACCCCTATCTACACTAAAATAAACTTTTAAAGGCCTCATAGAAACTATCGCAGACTCTTGCGCCAGTGGCCAGAAGCCTCTGTTTTGACTGATGGCCGGCAGGCAGAAGAAGACTGTCAGAGCCTAACATACATGCAACTTCGTAATCATGTGTCGTATCGCCTATAAGAAGAACTTCTCTTTTGCTGACAGTAAGATTTTTCAGAAGTTTTTTGCCGGCATCAACCTTGCTGTGCGCATAATAATCATCAAGGCCTGCGATATTTTCAAAAAAAAATTTCAAGTCAAACAACTCAAGAGCCTCAATTAAAGAAGACTGCTGTGAAGCGGAAAGAACCGACTGCAAAACTCCTTTGGTTCTGAATTGTTTTATAATATCAATAACCCCCCTTCGAAGACGACATCTGCGGCGCTCTGATTCGTAAGCACGGATATACTCTCTCGCGACATCATCAAAAGGTTCTTTTTCGAAATCAAAGCCGAGTTTTATGTAATAATTGATTACGGGAAAATCAAAATGTTTCTGGTATTCAGAAAGTGTGGTAGTTTTCATGCCCCGATGTTCCAGCATCCGGTTGAGTATTTCAACACACAGCCAGACATCGTCCAGCAGTGTGCCGTTCCAGTCCCAGATAATATGCTTATATTTTGTAAAATCCAGACTCATCGGGCAGACGATTTTCACAGTGCAGAAACGTTTGGCTCCGCCGGGGCGTTTGGTTCCGTGGGAGCGTTTGACTCCGCAGAAACATTCGGCTCTCCAGGGATATTCGGAGTGATTTTTACAAGTGTTTTCCAGCCTTCAAGCTGGCTGGACCAGAATGGACGAGGGTTATCAACAGAAACTTTTATCGAAGCAAGCGCCAGAAAGGTCTGTCCGGCCTGCTGGGAATTTTGATTCGCTGTGAAATAATTATCAAGAACCCCGGCAATTTCAGCATCCGGCAACAGGTCTGCAGACAGCAGAAAATTCGCGACGAGCTGCTTAACAGACTCCGTCCGGCCGGAACGCAAATTGACATCAAGAAGTCTGGCTGTTATCCGGGATGTCTGATTAGGGTCAGAGCTCGACTGCAAAAGCATGCCATAATACTTTGCCGCCAGGTCATACAGACCGGTATCGGCACAATACTGGGCCATTGAGTCCCGCACAGAAAACAAAAGTTTCATGTCCTGCTCGGCTTCTGCTTTTTTTTCGGCTGTCTCAAACAGAGTCCGCGTCCTTGTCAGAAGAAACTCGTCATTTTTCGCCTTCGGCTGCCGACTAAATTTCTGCGCCCAGGCAAGCATAGCATCCACCTTGCAGTGCTGAAAGATACCCATCATGGCTTCTGCAGCCTGCCTTCTTTCCTCTTCAGACTCAGCAGTTGTTACCATAGAGCCGAGCCATTCAAGGTCGTCCTGCGTGCCTATTTGACCGGCTATGGAGATAAGTTCACCGCGAATCCTGACACTTGGATGATTTGTAAAACCCTTCTGCTTGAAAAGTTCAAAGGCACCTGCCCGGTCAATTCTGACAAGACCAATTACTGCGGGCGTCGAAATCTGAATGCTGGCGTCGTCGACAGCGGCCCGGAAAATACCTTCGAAAACCTCATCTGCCGCAGCCCTGTAAAAACTATCGCTGCCGCAAAGACGAGCCATCTCCTCAAGAAGACGAGCCTTTGTCTGTTCATCAGCTGCTTTCCTGAAACAGACGGCTATAAGCTCAAAGTAAGGTTTTACCTGTGACATTTCAAGACCGTTCTGCAAAAGAAGATTGCGAATCACTTCGGCTGCCGCAACCGGGTTCGAGTCCTTAAGAAACTCCGAAGCAATTCGCAAAGTCTGAATACGAATCTCCGGATTGATTTTAACTTCGGCGCCTGGCGAGAGGGCAAAATTACAGACGTGAGCAAGAGCAACCAGAATTTCAGTTTTCACATCAGGTTTGGTTTCCACCTTTAACTGAGCAAAAAGTGCATCGGCAGAATTTACATTCGTCAGTACACCCAGCAGTCTCGCCGTCGACAGCCTTATTACGGGGTCGGCGTCAGAAACAAGAGCAACAAGAGGTTTTTGAAGAACTTCAAGAGGTAAAGATTTACCGCTCTTTCGCCACATATTGATTTTCTCAATCGCCCACAGTTTTACCGAGCTGTGGTCAAATGCAAGATTTTCCGCGATAAACTTTGCCCGGGCACTCTCGTCCGCAGCAGCCTGATAAATGCTGTCCAACGCCAAAATATACTTCTTTTGCCATTTTGAAACCTCATCAGAAAGCTGCCGCGCCTTCTGCTCCTGGGTAAGCAGTCTTTCACGAAGGATATCGGTCCGGCTTTTGCTCTCAAGGTCCTTAAGAGTTTTTCGCCACAACTGCTTATCCCTGCCTAACGGCAGCCATTCCTGCAATGCATCGCCGGCAGCAGAAGCAACCTCCTCATTGTCGCTATCGAGAAGCTCTATCAACTTCGAAACAGCTTCCTTGTCCGGGCGAATCTGAAGGGCATAAATCGCATTTTTTTTCGCAGCAACAGGAATGCTGGGGTTTTCTACTATATCCTCAAGGTAACTTTTAACCTGCCTGTATGTAAAAACAAGCGATGCCTGGGCAGCGAGTTCTGCGACTTCAGGATTCTGAACCTTGAGAATATTCATCAGCGGCACAATAAAATCTTCCCTATCCGGAATAAGCTGAGAAAAACTCCTGAACTGGCTGATAGCCCTGCATATGGAAGTCTGGGCGGCAGTATTGTCCTTAGCGGAAAGGGCTTCGAGCAAAACCTGCCTTGTTTCGGGCAAAGGGCTCTTGAGCAGCTCAACCGCTGTGTCAATACGAATCTGCTCGTCAGTCGAGTTGAGCAGTGCCCATCGATTAATCTTTAACTGGCTACTCAGATTCGCATCCGTATTGTTCGGCTCAGCAAAAAGTGTTCCTGTAAAACAAGAAAACACTAAAAGTGCCGTAACAAAATTTGTCCTTGAGATTATAGGGCTAAAATAACTCATACTCTAAATATAAACTCGGTTATTTCCTTACCTACGCTTTAATACTATTTTATGTTCAAACAGCGGGATTTCAAACAAAAAGAACAATCAGTTTCGGCTAGTATCTCAATAGTTTCTGTGCGATTCGCGTCGCTGCATCCGGCCGGACAATTCTGCCGCAGTTCTGCCTCATCTGCTGAAGTTTTTCATCTGAACTCATAAGCTCACAGAGAACAGGCCACAAAAGCCCTGCTGTTTTCTCCGTATCGCACAAATCATCCACAATAACGCCACAGCCGGCCTGTACAAGATACTGTGCATTCAGCTTCTGATGCCTGTCGGCATGATAAGGGTAAGGCAGACAAATTGCGGGCGTCTGTGATGCGGCAAATTCCGCAACGCTCATCGCTCCTGCTCTGCCAACAACAAGCTCCGCCGCGGCAAGCAGATTCGGCATATCGTCAAAATAGTCCAGGACCGCGTGATTTATCTTTGCCTGCCTGTAAAATATTCTTACGGCATCAAAATGTATGATACCGGCCAGATGAACTATCTGCCAGTCGGCAGAAAATGCCTCCAGCCGGTCGAGAAGATAACCTATGACATTGTTTATATTTGCCGCTCCGCCCGAAGCGCCGGTAACAAGCAAAACCTTCTTTTTCGGACTTAAGTTCAGTGCCGTAACCACAGCGTTCCTATCAGGATTGAAAAAGGCCGAACGCAGGGGGCAACCGGTTACTGTAACCTTGCGGCGATTTGAGCCGAAACCACGACCGGTTTGTTCGAACTGAACAAAAATATCCTTTGCATAGCGGGCAAGTAATTTATTTGCCTTGCCCGGGGTCGCATCAATATTCAACACTGCTACGGGAATTTTTAAATCTTTCGCGGCAAAAACAGCCGGCGCAGAGACAAAACCGCCTATACTGAAAAGAACCGATTTTTCCGTTCTGCTGGCAAGTATCGTCTGCTTTACAATCTTTTTCGCTGCAGAAAGCGATTTTAAAAACAGAAACATCTCATAAAGATTCTTTGAAAAACTCCTGACCGGCAGAGGAATAAAACAAAAACCAGTGCCTGCCAGAATCCGGGTATCTATAGGCCTGTCGCTGCAGAAAAAAGTTATCTTACACGCCGGTTCTGCCCTTAAAAGCTCCTGGGCTACGGCAATAGCCGGATAAATATGGCCGCCGGTGCCGCCGCCTGCAAAGTAAAAATGCTTCATATCGCCTCACTTCTTCTGGATATGCTCATAAGGATACCAACTGCGGCAGCAGTAAGAAAAAGATGAGTCCCGCCCGCACTTATAAAGGGAAGTGCGATGCCCTTGGTAGGCAAAAGACGGGTAACCACTCCGAGATTCATTACCGCCTGAGAGGTTATCGTAAGAACGATGCCAAAGGCAAGTAATTTGCCGAAGTTATCGTTACATCTGCGAATTATGATAATACCAAGAATAAGAAACGATATAAAAAGCAGAATAACGAAATAAACGCCGACAAAGCCAAGCTCTTCGGCAATTATCGCAAATATAAAATCGGTAGTATCTTCCGGCAGATGACCGTATTTGCTTATTCCGCCGCCCAGACCTTTGCCGAGAATCCGGCCCGTCGATATCGCAATAAGAGACTGTCTGACCTGATAGCCTGAAGTCTGAGCCGCAGAAGAATCAGGATTTACAAAGGCTTTGATTCTTTCAAGCCGTTCAGGAGAAGAAACTATCGCTAAGGTAAAAACAACCGCCAGAATCGGCAAAGGCGTTAAAAAATGCCACCAGCACGCGCCGGCAATAAATAAAATCACAAGACTGATAAGGGCAACAAAGGCGGCTGTGCCGAAATCCTCAATGACAATCAGACTGACAATAAGTCCGATAATAATACAGAGAAGTACAAAAACTCTGAAATTCTTTATCCTTTCGCCAAGCATGACAGAAACAGCAGGGATAAACAAAACCAGCGACCATTTTGCCAGCTCAGACGGCTGAAAACTTATCGCTACCGGCCCTAAGGGTATTCTCAACCATCGGCGGGCATAATTTATTTCTGTGCCGAACCTGGGGATAAGAACTATCACAAGCAGAATAATACTCACAAATACGAGCCAGACAGACGGATTTAAAATCCAGCCCTTCCAATTACTGCTCCTAAGGGCCAAAATTTTGTAATTAATCAGGGCAAGTCCGAATAAAATCAGAATTGATGCAAGAAAAAAAACAATCTGACGAAACTCAGGATACGAATAAAACCTGGAAAGGTCATACTCGACATCAATTCTGGCACTGGCGCTGAAAACAAAGACCACACCCAAAGCCATAAGCGTAACAGCCAGACAGGCTGTCATGTTTGCAATGGTTTCGTTGGTCAGCTTCATCTTCATCCCGCACCTATTGTTCTGTATTATCTGACGTTAAAATCATTTAAATCAAGCCTTTTGAATTAAATCTTTCTTTGTTTTTTAGTACGGTACAATAGGTACGGGATTCATGCAAAAGATTATCCGCAAAAGAAAACAAATAATCAATCATAAAAGCACCCGGCTGAAGTCCTGTGCCGTCACACCGAGCTTTTCGAGCATTTTCAGATGCGGCCACAGCTCGCCGACTTCATACATATTATGGCTGTCGCTGGAAAGGCAGAGTTTTACGCCGGAATTTATACATTTTTCAACAAATTCAGCTTCATCCTGCTGGCTGTGAAAGTTCATTTCAGCAGCAACGCTGTTTCTCTTCAAAAGTTTAACTACCTTTTCAAATAAATCTGTCGGCGGATTGCCGCCAGCGCGGTAAAAAAGCCGAAATGGATGAGCTAAAACATCCACACCACTTTTCACTATTGCCTCAGTTCTGAAGAGAAACTCCTGTACTGCTTTTTTGCGGTCAGGGTTGTTCTTTTGCAGCTCGGCAAGTTTATGAATTGAGCCGATAAAAAACTTCGCACCGGATTTGTCGGCATCGGTTATCACCGGACGATTTTGATAATCGAAATCAATTTCAAGGCCGATTGACTGGGTGGGAACATTGTTCCGCCTCATCAGTTCAAAATATCGCTGCATTCGATTGTTCTCTTTCTTCGCGTCACCAAGACCTTTAATGCAACAAGAGCCGCTAAAATAGGATTCCTTATCAAAATAAAGCTGGCCCGAATGTTCGGTAAATATCACACCCCTCAGTCCAAAATCTTTGTAAAGATTCATCACCGAAGCGACATCCATATTTTCCGAGCAGTACGCAAGCTGGGTATGAACATGCCGGTCAACAAGACCGAGCTGGGGCGGCATCTGAAAACAATCCGTCGAAACAGAAAATTTTTCATCCTCCGCATCAATTATCATATAGCTAAACGGCGATTCACAAAGTGCCGGTGTCGTAACAAAGTTTATCCCTTCGGACTGTATAAGTCCAACCCCTTTATGGTAATGGCCTGAAACGGACAGAAAAATTCTGTACTTTTTCATTTCAGCGATTATCTGCTCGGCATTTATATAGTTGTAAGGACAGTCCGACATACCCGGCGGGAAAAGCGGAACATGCTGGACACTAATTAGCGGGCCGCTGTGGTCGGCACGTGCAAGTCTAAAACGCTTTAGTTCATCAGACGTTCTGCTTGCGCAGAAATTGGGCTCCTCAGGGTCGTCAAAGATAACAAAACGGAAGCCCTTAACATCAAGCTGCCTTTTTTTGTCAAAGATTTTATAAAAATAATCAGCCGAAGAGTCGTGATTGCCGCGAACAACAACATACAGACATGAAAGTTTTTTCAGAATCTGACGAATTTTCCCAAGCCAACTGCAAGCAGTTTCGCTGTCGCGGTCATCAACAATATCGCCTCCAATAATTGTAATATCCGGCTTTATCCAGCGATTGAAACGGTTAACAACACGAAGGAGCAGATTTTCGGCAAGTTCGCCGCGCCGCTCAGGGTGACCGTCGCTGCCGGGGGCGTGAATATCCGTTACTACTGCAATGCGTATCTTCATAATAGTCGTTAGTCGTTGGTATTTAGTACTGCCGCCATAAGCGGCATTCAACATATTACTATACTAAATACCATATACTATATACAATATACTAAATGCCATTTACACCTTATCATTTTGGACCTGCAGGACTGCTGGGGTATATCTTTCGGAAATGGATAGACCTGCCGGTGTTTGTGCTTGCAAATGTAGTGGTTGATGTCGAGGTGCTGCTGGTTAATTTAATGAGGGTCGGCTGGCCTTCCCACAGATACGGCCATACTTTTGTTATCGGCGCTGCTGTCGGTGCAGTCTGGGGATTTGTCGCTTATCTTGGACTGCCGCTGCTGGGCCGGCTTATGAAAAAAATAAGAATACCATATCAAACAAATGCCTTTAAGATGATTATTTCAGGTATTCTGGGAGTATGGTTGCATGTACTTATCGACGGGATTTATCATTACGACGTCAGACCGTTCTGGCCGATGAGAAAAAACTACCTCTGGCGATTGCTTAGCCACAATCAGGTCAAATGGATTTGCATTATCTGTCTGGGAATATTTGTGCTGCTGTATGTTTTGTCGTTGAGAACAAAAACCCGCCGTAAAACGGCAGGCTAAATATTCTAAACCAAACTCTATCCCCTAAACCCTAAACTTTTATTTCTCCGGCCTGATATATATCTTTTGCTGGGCGTCTTCGAAAATTATCTGTTCCGAGCCGTTATAAACAATTTTCTTTTTGCTTGTGCCAACAGCATTTTCGCCGACGGGAAACGTTATGGTGAAATGATATACATCAGCTTTTTCTTCCTTACCGGCAAACTGCCAGCTCAACCTGACAGGCTCCTGACCTTTCGGGCCACAGGTCATATTCATTGTAACAGCAGAAAATTGTTTTTCTGATTCATCAAATGCAAATAATATGTTCTCGCAATTTCTGCCGCCAGCAGACTTGTCCTCAACACAAACCAAACCCTTAATATCCGGCCTCTGAGACATCTGCATAGTTGCCATAAAATCATCATGCATCTTAAACTTCTTGTGTAAAGAAAATGTCGTCGCAGAATTAACGAATAAAAGGACCCCGATAATCGTCAGGAGAAGCGCGAGACCCGCTGCCGAGGTCGCAATACCTGTGATTGCAAAACCTTTACCCTTTAACTGGCCGCCGGCTTTGCCTACTCGACTAAGTGCAACTATTCCAAACACAAGACCGATTATCCACGTGATACCAAATACGCCGAACATCGAAAAACCACTTATGCCCAGAATCATCGAGGTTATCGCCATGCCGCTCGTCCTCGTCGGCTTACTATAAACAAATACTCCGCCGCACTGCTGGCACAACGCAGCGTTTTCGAGATTATCAGCTCCGCATTTCTGACAGTACATATTTTGCCTCGCTTAAAAATTTATCACAACTATTCTAATACGGCGATGAAAGATATTCAATCCTAATATAACTACTAAATCTTTAAAAAATCCTTTATTTCATTGAGCAAATTGATAGCCTGGATTGGCGTAAGGTTATTAACATCAAGACCTTTGAGCCTTTCGAGCACATCTTTTTCCTTCTGGTCAAAAAGAGGGGCTGTATCAGGCTCCTTTGTCCTCTGTTTTGTAAGCTTTTCGCCTGAAGCTTCCTTTTCAAATGTATTTTCAAGTTCGGCAAGAATTTCCTTGCTGCGTTCGAGAATGGATTTAGGGATACCGGCAAGTTTCGCAACGTGTATGCCGTAACTTTTGTCCGTGCCGCCGGGCAGTATCCTGTGCAAAAAAACCACTTCATCCATCCACTCGCGAACAGCAACGTTGCAGTTTTTGACGTTGACAAGCAGCTCGGCAAGAGCTGTAAGCTCATGATAATGCGTGGCAAACAGAGTCCTGCATTTAATTCTGTTTGCAATGTGCTCGGTTATCGCCCATGCAAGAGACAAGCCGTCATAAGTGCTTGTGCCTCTGCCGACCTCGTCAAGGATAACCAGAGATTTTTCGGCGGCATTGTTGACAATATTTGCAGTTTCCGTCATCTCTACCATAAAGGTTGATTGACCCCGGACAATCTCATCAGAGGCGCCGACTCTGGTAAAGATTCTGTCAACCAGTCCTATTGTCGCCTGCTTTACAGGAATAAAACTTCCTGTCTGAGCCAGCAGCACAAGAAGCGCCGTCTGCCGAATATAAGTGCTTTTGCCGCTCATATTGGGGCCTGTGATAATCATAACATCGCCGCTGCCCGAACCAAGTTCGACGTCGTTGGGCACAAATTCGCTGCCAAGCGTTTCGGCAAGGACAGGATGTCTGCCGTCACGGATTATCAGCTCGCCTCCGCTGGTTATCTGCGGCCTTGCATAGTTCCTTGAATCTGCAAGATGGGCAAAAGCAGAAAGACAATCGCAGGTCGCAACAGCTTCGGCAAGCGACTGGATTCTGTCAATATAAGAGGCACACTGAGCACGAAGCTGCTCAAAAAGCTTCTGCTCAAGCTCAAGACTTTTTTCGCCGGCAGTGAGAATCTTCTCCTCATACTTTTTAAGCTCATCGGTTATATAACGCTCCGCATTCTTTACGGTCTGCTTGCGAACATAGTCAGCGGGCACCCTGTCCGCATAAGAATTAGTAATTTCAATATAATAGCCAAAGACCTTGTTAAAGCCGATTTTCAGATTCGTTATGCCGCTGCGCTGAATTTCCTTTTGCTGATACTGAGCCAGCCAGGTTCTGGCATCCTTCGAAATGCTGCGCAGCTCGTCAAGCTCAGGATTAAAACCTCCCTTTATCACACCGCCGTCACGGAGATGATTTGGACAATCCGGCTCAATCGCTGATTCCAAGACCTGCGAAAGCTCCGGTAAGCAATCGCAGTTCTGCGCAAGTTTAGCAAGAATATCAGCAGTAAAACCTGTAAGCAGCTGCTTGAGCGGCTCGGTTTTTTTTAGACTTTGAGAAAGCGAAAGAAGGTCTCTGGGGCCGGCTCTTAAGGTGCTTATCCTTGCAACAATCCTTTCAAGGTCGGCAAAATTCTTCAAAATGCCGCGTATTTTTTCAAGTTCAGTTTTTTTCTCAACAAGTTCCCCAACTGCGTCCTGTCTTAATTCGATTGAGCCGACATCACACAAGGGCATACACAGCCAGTAACGAAACATTCTGCCGCCCATGCCGGTCAAAGTCATATCGATACTTTCTATCAGGGAACCCTTCGAACTGCCTGTTCGAATAGTCGAAAAAACTTCCAGACTTCGCAGTGTTGTCTGGTCTATCTGAAGAAATTTTTTCTGTTCGACAAATTTTATGCCCGAAATATGCCCTAAAGCTGTTTTCTGTGTTTCCTTGAGATATTCAATTATCGCACCGGCAGAACTGATTACAGGGCTGTCCTCTTTTATGCCGAAACCTTCAAGCGTCTTTGTGCCGAAATGCTCAAGCAGCCGCTTGTACGCATCGTAAGGTTCAAAATACCACACCGGCCGGAATGTTACCGCTGAGGCGCTTAACTGCTCAATCTGAGAAGCAAGTTTCTTAACCTCGGTGCCAAAAAGTTCGCCGCGAGTCTCAGGCAGTATACATTCAGCGGGAGAAATTCTTAAAATCTCATCAACTACAGTATGTTCAGGAACAATACGAGCGAAAAAATGACCTGTTGAAATGTCCACCCAGCTTATAGCAGCATTTTTTGCATTCAGACTGACGGCACAGAGAAAATTATTCTGCTTTTCCTCCAGCAGAATGTCATCGGTAACTGTGCCGGGAGTGATAATCCGTATTACATCTCGCTTGACAACGCCCTGAGCAAGTTTAGGGTCCTCGATTTGTTCGCAGACAGCGACCTTATAGCCAGCCTTAATCATTTTCTTGAGATAATTGTCAACGGCATGAAAAGGCATACCTGCAAGCGGGACAGGATTGTCGCCTTTGTTTCTGCTGGTCAGTGTAAGACCGCAAACCTGTGAGCAGATTTGCGCATCTTTGTAAAAAGTTTCATAGAAATCGCCCATGCGGAAAAACAATATGCAGTCAGGGTACTTTTTCTTGAAGCTGTCATATTGCTTCATCGCGGGGGTCAATTTGTCCTGCTGTAAAGTCATAAGCTCCGATTATACAAAAACAGCACCTTTTAACAACTCTGTAATCAGTCCTTTGGTCTGTTGTTTCGTCTTTGCAGAGGCAATCTGCTCTAAAACCTTTCTCTGCCTGTCTGTAAAACAGACCGTTTTTTTCACATCAAAATCAGAAACCTGCAAGGCCTTTTCAATCGCAGCTACAAGCTTATCAACACCTTGTCCGGTCTTTGCACTGATTGTCAAGCCCTCAACAGATAAATTTTTCACCAAATCGCATTTATTAAAAACAGTAATTATCTTTTTTGCTGGCAGATCGAACCTGATAGGTTTATCTGTCCTTGTAGCGTCCAAAAGAAGCAAAACCATATCAGAATTTTTTACAAGCTCGATTGCCTGCTTTTGCGATTCAGCGTCAACTACATTTTTATTGCTAAGCGTTTCATCCAGGCCGGCAGTGTCAAAAAATTCCGCTGTGATTGTTTTCAGACGAATTTTGGCACTGAGCCAGTCCCGCGTTGTGCCTGCGATATCCGTTACTATCGCCTTTTGTTTTCCGCAAAGGTAATTAAACAGTGTGCTTTTGCCGCTGTTGGGAGGGCCTGCGATAACAACCTTAGCGCCTTTTATAAACAATTCTGAAATATTACTGTCACTTAAAATCTGCGCTGCACCTGCTTTGATATCATCAAGCTCAAAAACGCTCAGATTTTTCAGCCACCACTGTGCCGTCTGCAAAAGACCCATTTTGGTCTGATGAGCGATTATTTTTGCGCCGTCAAGCGTTGCTGATTGCGTAAGTGCGATACCGGCTTCAATCGCAATTGTGTTATCCCCGTATTTTTGCCTGCCCAAGAAGACAAGAACCTCCTGCGGCTCTGCAATCTTTGCGCCGCGGGTTTTCAATAACTCAAGTATATTCTCAACTATGAGCGGATTGCCGTGACAGTTGATGCTGAAAACATCTTTGTCTTCACAGCCAATTACAACCTCGTCAATATCCCTGCCGCCGTCAAAAATAAAACCATGCAGTATCCGACCCTTTGATAAATCAACATTCATTTTACCGGCCGGCCTGAAAATGCTTTTCATAATATCCGCTGAACCGGCTCCAATAAGCTGTATGCCCGATATTGCGGCAACAGCCCTCGCCGTCATCAGCGAAGCAACGCAATTGTTCGCGGCGGTATCCATAATCAAATAACTTTAAATTTTTCCCCCGATAAATTTTTTATACGCAAGGACAATGCCCTTTACGCCGAGGTCCGCGACAAATGAATCCACAAAGTCGCAGCCGCCTTTGATGATTTCCATGTTGCCGCCCGTGACGATTGTCTGAGGCCATCTGCCGAGCTCTTCGGAATAAAATCTTGTAATCGTCTCAAGAGCCCCTATCGCCGAGTAATACAGGCCGTTATTGATTGCCTCAATTGTGTTCCTGCCGAAGGGTTTTTGGGGAGTTTTAACTTTATCAACTCTCGGCAAAACCGCAGTATGCCTTTGCAGCGCGTCAGCAGACATATCAAAGCCCGGCAGTATTGTTCCGCCGAGAAAAACACCATCGGCATTAACAAGGTCAATTGTTACGGCTGTGCCGAAATCAGCAACCACAACCGCATCGCCGACAACCATAAATCCGGCAAAAGCGCACAATACTCTGTCAACACCAACCTTCCCCGGCTCATCAACATCAAGCTCCATCGGCAGCGGCACATCTTTGCCGATTCCTATCTCAAGAATTTTTTCGTCCAGCTCTTTTTTCACAATCTGTCTGACCCTTTCTGTCCAGTCGGGTTTTACACTTGCAGCAACAATTACGCCGTCGCGTTTTGTCTTATCCTTACTGGCTTTTGCCAATGGAATCCTGTCCCAGTAGTTTTTCAAAACTGCGGCAAGTTCCTCTAATTTACCGCCGGCAATCTTTTCAATCATTACCTCGGCATTATCAACAAAAAGTCCTGCCGTTATATTCGTATTGCCAATATCAATCGCTATAATGTTCATCCCGTTAGACCTTCCTTTAATCTTTTTTGCAGAACATACGCATAATAAAATTTATTCATAAAAGTATCTTACCAGATTATATGATGAGATGTTATAGTAAATTTATCCCGATGAAGCCTGCCCCGTGAGATGTCCCTTGGACTATCTCATCGGGGTGCGATAGTTTACCCCGTGAGATTTACCCCGTGAGACTTGCCCCGTTAGATGTTTACCCCGTGGGATGTGAAACTATCCCATCGGGGCGTCAGTTAGCTGCTTGGGGATACTTTAGCTATCTAACTGGGGTCATTGCGAGGCCCGCAACGCAGGCCGTGGCAATCTTATTCTGAAATCTGAAATTTCAAATCCGAAATTCGTCTATCTCGCACCCCCCAATTTAGTTATTCTTTTTGCTCGTCTTTTTGTTTCCGCTTTTTCTTTAAACCTATAGATATTAATAAAGCAGCTACCAACATTATTAATGGAACCCAAGAACGTTTTGTCCATGCAGCTACTACCAGCACAGATGAGAAAGCTATTGCCCCACACCATGCGCCAAACCCAATAAGTTTATTACCGATTGTTTTTTTACCAAATATACTACAGATAAAGCCTGGCAACATTGTAAGCACACAGGCCAGTACAAGAACAAAAAAAATACTCCCACATATCAGGAATATTAACCTCTCAGTATCAGTCATGGGATTACTCATTCTTTATAAAGCCTCTAAACCCTATTATTACTATCCAATACTTTCTAATCCGTCAATCCCTAATCTAAATAAAATCAATTCTCAGCTGTAAGGTCGAATTCATATTGGACGTTAGACGTTCAGCGTTCGATGTTGGATGTTAAATTTTCAATCTTAAATTTTAAATTAACTTGGTGTCTTCGTGCCTTCGTGGCTACTTTCCTTTTCTTCCTGCACAAGTTTATATAAAACTTCGGAAAGTTCCTTTACGCCTTTGCCCGTTACCGCTGATATTGTAAAAACTTCGCCTTTGAATTTCTTTTTCATTTTTTTTAAGTTTTCGCCTTCCGGGTCAAGGTCGATTTTATTTATTACTATAACTTCTTTCTTTTTGCCGAGTTCGCTGCTGTAGCTGAGCAGCTCATTTCGTATTTTTTCATAGTTTTCAATCGGATTGCTCCCATCCAGCGGCATTATATCAAGCAGATGAACAATGATTCTGGTCCTTTCTATATGCCTTAAAAAATCAATGCCCAGACCTGCGCCTTTATGGGCGCCTTCAATGAGGCCGGGCAAATCGGCCATTACAAACCTGCGATAATCGGTCAGCTCCACAATTCCGAGCATCGGCTCAAGCGTCGTAAAAGGATAGCTCGCAATCTTCGGCCTCGCGGCAGAGCATCGCGCCAGAAGCGTGCTTTTGCCAGCATTGGGAAGACCGACAAGACCAATATCGGCAATCAATTTCAGGACAAGTCTGATATTTCTTTCTTTGCCGCTCTTTCCTTTCTGAGCAAAACGAGGCGCTTGTCTGGTTGACGTCGCGAAAGTCTTGTTGCCTTTGCCGCCCCGGCCGCAGCGACAGATTCTTATCTTCATGCCCACTTCATTCAGGTCCATAAGCAATAGTCCGCCGAGGTCTTCGTCATAAATCTGCGTGCCTGCAGGGACACGAATAATAAGGTCTTTTCCGTCAGAGCCGGAGCAGTTTGCACCGCTGCCGGGCTGGCCATCTTCCGCCCGCCAGTGATGTCTGCCGGCAAAATCCAGCAGAGTATCCACATCGTCTGAAGATTCAAACCAGACATCGCCGCCTTTGCCGCCATCGCCGCCATCAGGGCCGCCTTTAGGGATGTATTTCTCCCGTCTGAAGCTTATACAGCCATCGCCGCCGTCGCCGGCTTTAACCCAGATTTTTGCTTCATCTATAAACATATTAGTAGTAAATAGTTACCAATTATTAACGATTAGTAAATCAAATAATATCAAACAAATATACAAAAAAAGGATGGCAAACCGCCATCCTTTTTTTCATTCGAACAACAAAAAACCACTACGCGTCTATGTGCACCTTCTTGCCCTTAAACCTTACTACACCAGGCTTTAGAGCAAAAAGCGTGCAGTCCCTACCAATGCCGACATTAAAGCCGGGATGCCATACGGTGCCCTTCTGACGAACCAGAATGGCACCAGCTTTGGCTAACTGGCCGCCGTATAACTTAACGCCCAAATACTGCGGATTGCTGTCCCTGCCATTGCGCGTCGAACCCTGACCCTTCTTATGTGCCATTGTAAATGCCTTTAAATAAATAAGTTATGTTTTTTCAAAAATTCAGAATGCTATTTTATAACAGAAAAGAAAAAAGTTGTCAAAGAAAAATACGAAATCCGAAGCATGAAATCCTAAACAAATCAGAATTACCAAAATTAAAAATGTTCACAAACGTGAAAAAGGCAAGAATGAAAAACAAGGAGTTACGGCAAAAATTACTCTCAAAAAATAAGGAGTTATGGCAAAAAGGCCAACGTAAATAAAAGAGTTATGAACGATTTTGTCGAAAAAATGCGCAAGTTTTTTTGATATTTGCGCAAGTTTTTAAAATTACGCTAAAAACGGGGGTCGAAATTTTCAATTTTTAGAGATTTTTATCAATTCTTATCAAAAAGTGAGGCGAAATTTTGAGTTTTTACAAATTTCGTTCAAAATCTGCAACTCGTGCTTGCGCGAATTTGCTTATGTGGACTATTCAGGTAAACTTTGCGATCCCCGATCCCCGTTTTCACGAGGACAGGCTACTCGAGGACAGGCTTGCGCGAATTGCCGAAAAACTTGCGCGTTTTGTGCTATTCGGAGAATGAGGAGTAAGAAACCGCGGATTACACAGATTACGCCGATTTTTAATTCACCACGAATGAACACGAACTTTTTTAGACACAGTTCCCGCCTTCGCGAGGATGACAATTAACACGGATTTACACTGACTATTTTTAGCCGCAGAGGACACAGAGCGACACAGAGAGTTTTTACTTCAACAAGTTATTCTGCGAATAACTTTGTGTTCAAAACAACAGCAGTACTCAAAACAACCCTTCGACGTCCCTGAGGGCATGGTTTTTGCGCCTGCCGTTTTGCTTTGTCCACAGGCTGATAAAATCAGCCTCGTTGAAGCAATAAATCCGCTTCGCCGTTGTGTTTTAAAGTAAAAATTGATACTTGATAACTATCAAGCAATGTGAGGGAGAAATTCGGGATTTACAATTTAGGCAATTTGATTTTTGGTTTTGTTCCGATTTTATCGGGACTTCTGCCTTCGCACATTCGTGCTACGGCAGCTTTCGCCGCGATGCGATGCGAGTAGAAAATGGGGAATCGGGCTGAAAATTGATACCCGCCTGAGGCGGACAAGCTTGATAATCCCACCTGAGGCGGGTAAATATCAAGCAAGATGAGGGAGAGCATTGAGATTTTTAATTTAAGTCCGCCACAGGCGGATACCACTTTATAACCACTTAACCGTAATTCCATAGCTATGGTCAGCAGGCAGTCTTTTTCATCCTCAACTACAAGTATTTTTTTTGTTCCATATCATTTTCCTTGGACTTTTTATTTCGAATGACTCAGAGCTTTTTCAAGTTTTTCTCTCAAATCCATCGGGTCGAACGGCTTAGTAATATATTCCACGATGCCGTATGCAAGAGCGTTCTCTATGGTTTTGGGGTCTGAATGGGCAGTCAGCATTATCACGGGGATATCCTGCCATTCGGGATTGCTGCGCACTTTTTCGAGCATTTGAAAGCCACTCATTACGGGCATACTGGCATCAAGCAAGATAATGACCGGCTTTTCACTCGCTATTTTGTCCAATCCTTCCTGACCGTTGTTGGCAGTTATGACTTCATAGCCCCATTTTTGCAGACTAAAGGCAACGATTCTTAAGAGAACCTTGTCGTCATCGATAACTAAGATTTTATCTGACATGGTATTGTCTCCAGAGGTAATTCAAAATAAAAAGTTGTTCCT
>JBGOWI010000024.1:0-31826 GCA_041478555.1 Phycisphaerae bacterium | reverse complement strand
TGGTAACCTGAACAACGATATCCTGACCCTTTTTAAGACACTGCTGAATAGGCGGTCTGTCCCTGAGCGATTTTCTCTTGCCGATATGCTCGGTATATTCGTGACCTTTTCGCATATAGTACCTCGGATGCAGGTCGCTGACGTGAAGAAAGCCGTTCTTGCCGAGACCGAAATCAACAAAAGCCGCCTGTATCGCAGGTTCGATATTGACTACTCTGCCCTTGTAGATGTTTCCGACACGACTTGCCAGCGACGGCCTTTCGATATAAAGCTCCTCGAGACTGCCGTCCTGAACGACCGCAATTCTGCATTCGTCCGCCTCGGCAAAGTTTATAAGCATCTCTCTTGCCATATATTTTTTATCCTTATTTGTTTACTCGCTTAAAATATTATTCATCTATCCGCCAGGTTATTTGTTTTCTGATAATCGAGCCGCTGATTTCGCACGGCTCAATACCGAGAAGTTTCAATATCTCATCGGGTCTTATTGTCCCTGTCGGCAAAACTTTGCAAAACACCTTGACGCCCTGCCCGGTGTTCTCAAAAAGCTTCAGAAATTTTGCGACATCGACGGTTTTTACGTCACCTTTCTGATTTATAGTTCTTTCAATCAGAATTTCACCGCTGGCCTGAATCCGTTCGTTAATTTTTTGTATATCTGAAAGTAGCCGTTGCGTTTTTTCCGCCGGCTTTACCAGATATTCCACTTCAACGCTCCTGTACGTAACCGGCTTTCCTGTAACCGCAACCCAAATGAGCTCAAAACCATCGGGCAGTTGTTCAGCAATTAAATCTGTAAACGAAAGATTTTCAGATGCCTGGATTCTTACACAGAAAAGTTCGTCATCCGAGGCAAGTCCGACATTCCTCGGCAGCGGCAGCGAAAGTTTCGGATGCGGATTGTAGCCCTGACTGTAAATCAGGGCAATTCCGCTGCGAATAATCGCTCTGGCGATAACCCGCATGGTTTCCTGATGTGACAGAAACCTGACGTTTCCGCGTATTTTATACCTTCCTGCCAAGGTTTGTATGTCCGAACTTATCTGTAATACTCCTTTTTTGCAATCTACATAATAATCAAAAAAATCTTCGCCGAAGGCGACTCATCAATTTTTACTTTTACATTTTTAATTTTTAATTCTTTTTTAAAACACTTCCGGCAGAACTTTCATTGCGGCATTGCGAAGATAATTTATCACCTCGCGTTCGGAGTTCATCAGAAGCACTTTTCTCGCAAGACTGTTGCAGGATTCTATTGTTACCGAACGTATGACTTTTTTTATCTCCGGTATCATCGGCGGAGCGAGCGAAAAGGTTCGAAATCCCAGCCCCAGAAGCAGCATTATAAATTCCGGCTCTGAAGCCATTTCGCCGCAGATGCCGGCACTTATTCGGGCCCTGTTTGCCTCGTGAATCACACTGCGAAGAAGGATTATCACCGCAGGGTCGGCACCAGAGTAGAGAGTGGAAACCCGCTCATTACCGCGGTCAACCGCAAGAGTATACTGAATAAGGTCATTGGTTCCTATGCTGAAGAAATCACATTCGCTGGCAAGTATCGAAGCAGTCAGCGCCGCTGAAGGCGTCTCTACCATAATCCCTACCGGCACGTCCGGTTTATACTCGATGGAATCCTCCTCAAGGTCATCCATTACATCATGGAGTATCATTTTTGCCTGCCGAAGCTCGTGCAGACTGCTTATCAGTGGAAACATCACGTGTACATTGCCGTGGACCGAAGCTCTCAGGATTGCCCGCAGCTGCGTTTTGAACATGACAAGATTCTGCAGACAGAAACGGATTGAGCGAAGTCCGAGAAACGGGTTCGGCTCACGCACAAACCGGCGGCTCTGCGTGAATTTATCCGCCCCGAGGTCCATTGTCCTTATTATCACAGGCATATCGCCGCAAACCCTTATAACCTCGCTGTACGCGTTGTAATGGTCTTCCTCGGTAGGTTCGGTCTGACTGTAAAGGTACAAAAACTCGGTTCGATAAAGGCCGATGCCGCTTCCGCCCTTGTCGAGCACAATTTCCGCTTCATGCGGAAATTCAATATTGCCCAGCAGCTCTATCGCCACACCGTCGCGGGTAACCGCGTCAAGGTCGCGAATCGCGTCAAGTTCTCTTTCGAGCCTGTCAAACTCAATTGCGAACTGCTGGTATTGTTTGAGGGTGGGTTCGTCAGGGTCGATTACAACCACGCCGCGGTTGCCGTCGATTACCACGGTGGCAGTCGGGTCAACATTTCTCGTAACGTCCTCAAGACCGACCACCGCGGGAATACCGAGCGAGCGCGCAACGATTGCGGTATGACTGGTTCTTCCGCCGGCATCGGTGGCAAAACCTCTTATAAACTTTCGGTCGAAACTGGCAGTCTGAGTAGGGCTAAGCTCATGAGCAACTATCACCACCTCATGGCCGATATGCTCAATATCCTCTCTCTTTCTCCCAAGCAGATGCCGCAATAAGCGTTTTTCGATATCATAGATATCCGTTGCTCGTTCACTGATATATCTGTCCTGCACAGAGGCGAAATGATTAGCGATATCTCTCAAAGTCGTGGAAACCGCATATTCTGCGGTCAGAAGGTCGTTATAAACAAGGTCGGTGATTTTTTTTCTCAGATTCTTGTCCTTTAGAAACCGCAGATGGACGGCAAAAATATCCTTGATGTTACCTTCAGCAATTCTGTCATCTGAGTCAATTTTTTCAAGCTCTCCGACAGCTTTGTGAAAGGCATCCCTTACCTTTTTGACCTCAGCAACTTTTGCCGAAGGCAGGATGGACCGTCTCGGTATCCGGTAATCCTCCGAATCGATAACGAGGGGCTTTGCTATCGCAATGCCCGGCGAAACAGCTATTCCTTTTTTTATTTCCATAGGTTAAACGCAAATCAGCCGGCAGATTTTCTTTCTGCCTGCCGGCTCTGTTCGCCACACAGTTTATTTTCTATAAGGTCTTTCAAGGCCTCAGTAGCCATTTGAGCATCAGAGCCCCTGGCGGTTATAGTCAATTTTGTACCTGCCGAGGCGGCAAGCATTGTAACCTGCATAATGCTTTTCCCGTCGACCGAGGTTTTGCCGTTGCTGATTTTGACATCGCTCATAAATCGGCTGGCGGTATCGACAAGCTGCATAGCCGGCCTTAGGTGCAGGCCGTTGGCATTCCTTATTTCGACCTCGGTCTGACTGACTGAATCAGACAATGGTTCAGCTCCTGTATTTTTCAAAACTATCCTCTGCCAGGCTTTCCAATCCAGCCTACCACGAAGGATTCTGGTCGGCTTCGACCAGTAACTCTTTTATCTGTTCGACAGTTTCACTTTGTCTGAGAAACTTTCTGAAATTATCATTCTGCAGATGCTCAAAGATGGCTTCCATGGCCTGCAGGTGCTGGTCGCCTTCAGTCGGGCTGATAAGCAGAATGACGGTATAAACCGGCTGCTTGTCAAGGGCGGAAAAATCAATTCCCGTTGCACTTACTCCGATAGCGGCAACAACTTTTTTCACAGCCTTATGCCTCACATGCGGCACAGCCACTCCTTTGCCGATGCCTGTACTGGCCTCATTTTCTCTCTTGATAACAGCCCTTGCGACATCAGCCGTGCTGCCCTTGCTGAGTTTTCCGGCCTTGTCAAGGGCTCCGATAAGTTCCCTTATTGCATCATCTCTCTTTACCGCTTCAAGCCTCGGTATAACAGCCTTGGCACAAATAACATCAGCTATCTTCATATTGGCTCCTGAATTTTCAAAAGCACCACCATATCTGCTCTTTTCGTTTTTATCTTTCCACAGAACAAAACAAACGGCAGAAGCACAAACCCGTCACGTTGCCGCATTGCCTGTGTGTTTGTTGTCTCGTTCTTTCTGTTTCTGTTTTTTTATCTGTGTTTCTATTTTTCTTACGACTTCTTCCACACATCCATACATGTCTTGCCCGACCTGCCTGGCGACAAATGTTCGATTATGCCGGGCCCTGACGATTATCTCGACGCTGCCTGCCGCCCCTTCTTTGCCTCCCTCGACGATTACTTCAACATCAATTATGCTGCTGTAAAACTTCGGAAGCCCGGAAATTTTCTCTTCAATTTTTGCCCTGATGGCATCCGTTATATCTACGTGCTTGCCAATGATTCTTATGTCCAATTTGCCGCTCCTTAAATATCAATCATTCGCTTTTTAACACATAACTTTTATCTTCAGCCAATTTGTTATTAACAATATCCCCGGGTGCTATTACGCCTCCGCTCATGATAAATCTCAAAATCTCTTCAATGGAAATATCCAGTTCGACAACTTCCGACTTGGGAACAATAAGTATAAAGCCGGTGATTGGCGATGGCGCCGTGGGAACAAAAACAGTCAATAATTCCACACCCTCCGGAGCCAGCTTCCTTATTCCGTGGCCCGTAACCATTCCTATGGACCATATCCCCTTGCGGGGAAACTCAACTGCAACTATCCTGCTGAACGATATCTTCTTGCTGGCGAGAAAAAAATCCGTAACCTGTTTGATATATGGATAAATACTCCGAAGGAGCGGCGTCTTCATAAACGTATGTTCAAACATCCGCCATACTGCTCTGCCGATAACGCTGGCCAGAAAAGCCCCGACAAAAATCACTATCAGAAATGCTATTACAAAACCTGTTATTTGTCCTTTGCCATGAACCCAGAAACTTTCAGCCTCTTTTATTCTGGCCGCTTTTCTCGCATCAGGGTCATTCATTTTCTCCGCCAGCATTTGTGGGTCATCGGCCACTGCAGGATAATTTTCTTTGATGTAAACCGATAAATCGTCCTCGCTTATATATGGATAGTCCGGAACAGCATACACCAGGATTCTGACCACGCCGCGGTTAATATGTGCACTTATGTTATGTTGGATAAACAGGTAAAGCTGGACAAAAATCCAGACCGTTAAAATAGTTGGCAAAAGTGCAGCCAAACCCCTGAAGAAGTAGGTTCTAAAATTTTTTAAAGCCTGCATTTCCCCTGACTTACAATCCTTTTATTATTTTTGCTTCGACCCGGAATCGGTCGTTAACTTCGTAAAAACCTTAAAAACCGGACAAAATTCAGTCAAATCTGCCAGCTACTGTACTTTATGGAGTATTGCCCGTCAACAAAAAAACTAACCTGTATTTGCGATAGCCAAAGAATACATATCCGCGTATAAAAAAGGCTGCTGTTAACAGCAGTCTTTTAAAAACAAGCTGATTTCTATTGGGCGTAAAAAAAGCATTCAGTCTGTTGTTTCAGACCTTTGGCGGCGCATGCAAACCGGTCCCAAAGGCATCTTCCCACGCCTCCTTGAGTGCCTCAGAAACAGTCGGATGAGCAAACGAAATCTCACAGATTGGCTCTTTACTGCCCAAAAGAACCCTTGCTGAAGCAATCATCTCCGTAACAGCAGAGCCGACCATTGTTACACCGAGAATTTTATTTGTTTTTTTATCACGCACAACTCTGACTTCGCCGGTTGTTTCATTATATGCAAGACTTTTGCCGTTTGCCCTGAAGAATGCCCTGCCGATTGTGTAATCAATGCCTGCCTGTTTGCATCTGGTTTCGTTTTTGCCGACCGAAGCAACTTCAGGAAACGTATAAACCGCTCTCGGCACGAGCGAATAATCTTTTATACAGGCATCACCGCCCGTTACATTTTCGGCGGCTACTCCGGCTTCAAGAAATGCGCCGTGAGCAAAATAAGTCGTCCCGACAACATCGCCGATTGCGTAAACGCCGGGCACATTTGTTCCCATTCTTTCATTGACCTTTATCGATGAGCCGTTCATCTCAAGCGACAAAGCCTTAATAGTCCGGCTGTCGCAGAATGCCTTTCTGCCCACAGAGACCAAAACTTTTTCAGTCTCGACTGTTTGCCCGTCTTCGAGGGAAAGTTTTACCTTCGAGTCGAATTTTTCACAGGCGACTGCCTTTTTGCCTGTAATGACATCTATACCGAGTTTTTTAAATTCTCTTGTTAGTAATTGTCCGACCCATTCGTCTTCAAACGGCAGAATATTCGGCAACGCCTCAATAATGGCAATCTTTGAGCCGACGGCAGCATAGATGCAGGCCATTTCACAGCCGACAGCTCCCCCGCCGATTATAACCATTGATTTGGGTATCTGGTCGAGGTTTAACGCCTCGGTGCTGCTTATTATATTTTTCCCGTCAATCGGAATGGACAGAATTTCAATCGGCACTGAGCCGGTGGCAATGATGATTTTTTTAACTTCAATCTCGGCAGAATTGCTGCCCTGAACAGTAATTTTATTTTTTGCCGTAACAATTCCCGTGCCCTCGAATATTTTTATCTTGTTGCTTTGTATAAGACCGGTCAGTCCTTTCCTGAATCCTGCGACAATCGCATCCTTACGTGCCTGCATTTTAGACCAGTTCGCTTTCAGGCCTCCGATTTCAACACCCATAAGTGAAGCATTCTTTGCGATTGTCAAAATATGAGCCGAGGCAAGCAGAGCCTTCGAGGGAATACAGCCGCAGTTAAGGCATACCCCGCCGATATTATCTCTTTCAATAATAGCGACTGAAGCGCCTTTTTGAGCGCATCTTATCGCAGCAGCGTAACCGCCGGGACCTGAACCAATCACGGCAACATCAAATCTTTCAGCCATTATTAATCTCCGTCAATTCAACTTTTAACTATTGTGGTTGAGGCGGCATGGAATATTTTTACTCCGCCGCGCTGCAGCTGGATTATAAGTCCTTCGGCAGGCTCAATGCCGATACAGTTTCCCGTAAACTGCCTGCCGCTATGTTCGACGGTAATGTGTTTTCCCAAAAGGACGCTTATGCTGCGCCATTTTTCGACAATCTCGTCGGGATTTTTCAGCCCGACAGCAAAATAGTGGTCAAGATTTACAAGTAATCTTTTTGCAATTCTGTTTCTGTCGCAGACGGTACTGCTTTGAATATCGATACTCGTAGCTGTTCGGGCAAGTTCATCGGTAAAATCTTCTTCTTTCTGATGACAGTTAATGCCGATGCCAATGACAAAAAAATTCTGCTTCCCTGCCGATATGCCTTCAACCAGAATACCTGCAGCTTTTTTATCGTCCAGGAGAACGTCGTTCGGCCATTTGATTTTCGCAGCGGTTCTGCCGCATCGGCCTATTGACTCGGCAACTGCAACAGCACAGGCGAGGACAAGTGCATCAGGTTTAATACCAGGTTCGTATAAAAGGATTGAGCAGAGAATACTTTTTCCGGCGCCGCTTTGCCATTTGTTTCCTCTCCTGCCCCTGCCGGCAGTCTGATACTCAGCAAAGACGACAAGGCCGTCGTTTTTTTCACCGCCTTTGGCATATTCTGCGGCAATGTCATTTGTGCTTGAAGTGCTTTTGTAAACGATTATTTCCTTGCCGATTCGGCTGGCGCCGAGATTTGCTTTTATAAAATCAGTGTCTAAAGCAACATATCGAGTCATATCTACCGGAAACAATAAAAATAGCTATCCGCCGCAGGCAGATTCCGCAATTTTGCATTTTAAATTTTGATTTTTAAATTCTCAAACTGACCAACAGGTCGGTTTGAATATCAAAATTCCCTGTCAAGACCAATATCCACCGAAATGGCACTGTGAGTGATTGCTCCTACGGAAATCCTCTCGACGCCGCAAAGTGCAATCTGTCTTACATTATTAAGCGTAATTCCGCCGCTCGCCTCCAGCAGCGGTTTGCTGCCGCACATCCTGTTTCTCATCTCGACTGCGTGTTTATACTGCCACTGACCCATATTATCGAGCAGCACAACATCAATTCCCGGCACTTTCAGAACATAGTTAAGCTGGTCGTCAACGTGGTCAACCTCAACGCAGATAAATTTTACACTTTTGATTTTTTTTGCCTCACCGACAAGCTTTTTAAGTTTCGGCGTGAGGTTTTTACCAAGCTGCACAATATGGTTGTCTTTGAACATCACTGCTTCGCTGAGGCTGTAGCGGTGGTTATGCCCTTTTCCGCAGCGGACAGCGTATTTCTCAAGCTCGCGCCAGCCGGGTATCGTTTTTCTTGTATCATATATTTTTGCCCTTGTACCGCGGACGGCGTGGACATATTTATAAGTCATAGTCGCTATCCCGCAAAGCCTCTGAAGAAAATTAAGCACAACCCTTTCAGCAGTCAGCATCGACCGTATAGGACCTTCGATTACGCCGAGTCTGTCGGCAACTTTGGCCTGCTGGCCGTCGTGTTTGAGAATCTTTAATTTAAGCCGCGGGTCATATCTTTGCAGAACCATTTTTGCAATGTCCATTCCGCCGACGACAATCTCCTCACGTGTTATAATGTAAGTTTTTCCTTTTGCACGGGCAGGAATAGTAAGCTCGCTTGACGGGTCTCTTCCGCCGTAATCTTCCTCAATCGCCATATCTATAAGTTTTACTACATTTTTAAGGTTCAGACTTTTCATTTGCGATTCCTTATCTGCGGCAGTTCTTTCAATTCTTTAAGCTGGTCTCTTAAATATGCCGCCCGTTCAAAATCAAGCCTTTGGGCCGCTTCCAACATTTCCTTTTCAATCTGTGCGGCGATTTCAGCAGCATCATATTCGTCATCGCCCAGATTCACCGCCTGCCGGGCAACCTGTCTTGCCTTTAGTTTATCCTGCAAGCCAGTATAAATCTGCTTTTTTATCGTTTCAGGCGTAATATTATGCTCTTTGTTGTATTGCATCTGTATTTTACGTCGGCGATTCGTTTCGTCAATTGCTTTTTCCATCGATTCGGTAACCTTATCGGCATACAGAAAGACCTTTGCGTCAACGTTTCGAGCGGTTCTGCCAATAGTCTGAATCAGTGAGGTCCGGCTTCTCAGGAAGCCTTCCTTGTCGGCATCGAGAATCGCAACAAGCGAAACCTCCGGCAAATCCAGTCCCTCTCGGAGAAGGTTTATGCCGACCAGCACATCAAATTCGCCCCTGCGCAAATCGCGCAGAATATCAACACGCTCAAGCGTCTTGATTTCGCTGTGCAGGTATCGGCAGCGATAACCTTTTTTTGTTATGTAGGAAGACAAATCTTCAGCGAGTCTCTTTGTAAGTGTGGTAACCAGCACCCGCTGCTTTACCTGGACGTGCCTGTCAATCAACTCAAGCAGATGAGGCACCTGATTAGAAGCAGGCTGAACAAAAATCTCCGGGTCAAGCAAACCCGTTGGCCTTACAACCTGCTCGACAACCGCACCTTTGCTAAGATTCAGTTCAAAATCTGTTGGCGTTGCCGAAACAAATATCACGTGCTTCCAGTCCTGCTGAAATTCATCAAACCGCAAAGGCCTGTTATCAAGTGCGCTCGGCAGCCTGAATCCGTGTTCGATTAAGACTTCTTTCCTGCTGCGGTCGCCTGCGTGCATTGCCCGAATCTGCGGTATCGTCGCGTGCGATTCGTCGATAAACAAAAGAAAATTATCGCCGAAATAATCAATCAGCGTATAAGGCCTCGCCCCGGCCGGCAGCCCGCTTAAATGCCTTGAATAATTTTCAATCCCGCTGCAAAAACCGACCTCGCGGAGCATCTCAAGGTCATACATTGTCCTTGCCGCAAGTCTTTGTGCTTCTAAAAGTTTGCCATCCTGCCTTAATTTCATAAGCTGCTGTTCGAGTTCAATTTTTATACTCTCAACGGCAAATTCGATTCTATCTGCCGGCATTACATAATGCCCTGCCGGATATACAAATAACTGCTGTTCGGACGCGATAATTTCGCCGCTAACCGGATTGATGTAATTTATCTTTTCTATTTCATCGCCGAAAAATTCCAGTCTTACTGCAAACGATTCGTAGCTCGGCCACAGTTCCACAACATCGCCGCGAACCCGGAAAGTGCCGCGATGAAAATCAATGTCGTTTCTTGCGTATTGAATATCGGCCAATCTGCCTAAAAGTTCATTTCGCTCAACAGTTTCGCCTGTTTTGATACCGACAACGCTTGATTTATAATCTTCAGGCGAACCTAATCCAAAAATGCAGGATACCGATGCAACGATAATAACATCATCTCTGCTGGTCAGACTGGCTGTGGCGGCAAGGCGGAGTCTATCAAGCTCATCGTTCCGCGATGCATCTTTTTCGATATAGATATCGCGTTGCGGTATATACGCCTCCGGCTGGTAATAATCGTAATAGCTGACGAAGTATTCGACAGCGTTATTTGGGAAAAGCTCCCTGAATTCTTCGTAGAGTTGTGCTGCCAGTGTCTTATTATGGCTGATTACGAGGGTAGGTCTTTGGTATTGAGCGATGACGTTAGCCATAGTGAACGTTTTTCCGCTTCCGGTAACGCCGTAGAGGGTTTGAAACTGCCTGCCGGCGGCTAAGTTGCCGGCAAGTTCTTCTATCGCCTCTGGCTGGTCGCCTTTTGGTGTAAAATCGCTTTTTAACTGGAATTTCGCCATACCGTTAAATTTAACGGAGAAACGATAAAAAATCAATTTACCTTTTCAAAAATTGGATGTATAATTTCATTTATTCACGGAGGATTGGCACTTCAGCAAAATATTCTTTAAAAAGAGAAAGTTTAATACTTCGGAAGGAGAATAAAAATGAAAAGCGCGAAAATCTCAGCAATTCTGGTCCTCGTATCGGCAATATTCTTTTTTTGTCCTGGCTTTAGCAAAGTATCTTCATCAGGCACAGCTTTTACCTATCAGGGGCGTTTCTACGATGCCGATTATCCGTTGAACGGCCAATATGATTTGCAGTTTAAGCTTTACGATGCCCCCAAAGCAGGCAGCCGAAAAGGAAGTACTATCATACTAAACGGCTTCAATATAGTTGATGGTTACTTTACAGCAGAATTTGATTTCGGCTCTGTATTTGATGGTAATGACTGCTGGCTGGAAATTAATATAAGGCCAAGCGGGTCTAATGACCCAAATGGATATACTGCCATTACCCCCCGGCAAAAAGTAACACAGGAACGGCCAATCTCAACTGTCAGCAACGATGCCGATGTAGTGGACGATACACTTGCCTTGGACCTTATGTCTGCCTCTCCGGTCAAACAGGTTATCAGAGGTGTTATTTCTTTTGAAGGCTGTAATTATGAGGTAAGCCAGGGTTTTTCCCCATCTATCGACCCTGCGAAAAGCGTTGTTCTTTTGAGTAAATGCGTCGAGAAAATAACTACTGTACCTGGAAAATATTATGACCCTCCTCGCAACGGAGCCTGTCTATTATCGCTTAGTGCAAACAGTATAACCGTTGCTGTTGAATTCAATGACGCCTGGCCTAATTTATACCCTCAAAGAGTCAGCTACCAGATAATAGAATATAAATAAAAAGAGAAACGCCAAAAAAACAAATCATTTTGGCCACAGAGCCGCAAATGTAAATGAGGGGTAACCCAAAAATATTTAGCCTCCGGTTTTACCGGGGGTTTTTCTTCCGCCGTTTCACGGCGGGTTTCGCCTGCCCTGTGAGATGCCTCTTAGGCTATCTCATCGGCGTCATTGCGACCCCGCACCAATTGAGTCGTTGATATCAAAATGTATTGCCAATTGGTGCGTGGGGCGGCAATCTTGTTTCCCCTTTTTTCCTTGACTGTCAGCAAAAAATGCCTATCATGGTGTGTAGTTAATAACGGCCAAGGAATAAAATGCGATTGTTTTTGAAGTTTGCAGTCGTTTCCAATTCAGGGGTGTTTCTATGCAAATTATTCAAAAACAATCAAACATTAACAATTTTTGAAAATGAGAAGAAAAAATGAAAAAAGAAAAAATTACAATTTGTTTAATAGCGGCAGTTCTGTTCATTACAGCCGGTCAGGGATTTGGCTGGACACAGTTCAACAATGGTGTAACACAAGATGTAAATTATCAATTAAACGATGATGTATGGGTGGACTATTACTATCAAGCACCTTTTATGCAGACTATTGTTAATCTGCTCAAAGGCGGAAATATTCCCTCTCCTTATACATTACAGGGATTTAACAATAGCAGGATAAATATATCCGGCGGAACAATTAATTATTTTTTGCAGACCTACAACAGCAGCCAGGTAACAATGTCCAGCGGAACAGTTAATTATTTGCAGACCTACAATAGCAGCCAAGTAACAATGTCCGGCGGAACAGTTAATCATTTGCAGACCTACGGCAGCAGCCAAGTAACAATGTCTGGCGGAAAAGTTAATGATATGCAGACCAACGACAGCAGCCAAATAACCATTTCCGGCGGGACAATAGGTGGAAGGTTTTTGTTGGGGACATCTGCTAATAGTTCAGCAACTTTGATAATCCACGGCTCTAATTTTGCTATTGATGGAAGACCTGTTAGTTCTGGCAAGATTATCAGCATTATCAGTATATTTGGCGGTGGTTGTGAGAATGAACCTCACAGGCGACTTACCGGCACACTTGCAAACGGCGATATAATCAATAGCCAGGTTAAAATAGGATATGACGCTAAAATCTTTCTCATCTGCGACTAACCACGCTTCTACTGCTCGGCTTTGGTGCTTTTGTGCTTAGTAAGCGGAAATAATTTTTATAGGAATAGGAAACGTTTCTATTTTCGGCAAACTTTACCAACGCCAAATGAACATTTTTTAATTTTCGATATGCCTGCCCTGTGAGATGACGCTTCGTCTATCTCATCGGGGTCGTTTTTAATTTTGCATCTTTAATTTTTAATTCTTCTGTCTTCTACATTCTATATTCTACATTCTTATTTCTTTTGTCCTCCCCGAGGTTAATTATGTATTTTTACTCCTCTTCTTCCATCGGGTACACAAGATTCCATTGCTGGCGAATTTGGTCCATCGTCTTCATAATGGCTGCACTCGTATCCAGCGGCATAGTTGAGCTCTCCATCTCACCGTTACGCAAGCACTGCATAACTTCCACGGCCTCGTAGCTATAACCGTTTCCGAGACGATTGAATGTAATTTCTTTCTCTTCGTCCCGTCCTGTTTTCACAATAATCCGGTCGGGGTGCCAGAACATATGTGGTATCCTGATAAATCCGTCGGTGCCATAGATAACTGCTTCGTTAATGGTGCTTGTGCGAATCGCACAGGTAAGTACTGCCATTGCTCCGTTTTCATAGCCCAATATCATTGAGGATTGCTCATCAACACCGGTCTGGCCTATATGTGCCAGACTGCTGATGCGTATCGGCCCTTTGCCGTATATCATTTGAGCTAATGCGATGTCGTAAACGCCGGTATCGAGCAGAGCGCCGCCGCCGAGTTGCGGATTGAGCCATCTGTTTTCCTGGTTCCACTCACACCTAAAGCAGATGTTGGATTGAACCAGTCGAATTTCTCCGATGGCACCGCCATAAACAAGTTCGCGAACCTTTGCCATGGCCGGGAAAAAATACATCCACATAGCCTCCATCAGGAACAATCCTCTCTCTCTTGCGCACATAACCATCTGCATAACCTCCGAACTATTCATAGCAAATGGTTTTTCGCAGAGCACGGCTTTGCCGCCTTTGAGGCAATTGATAGTATCATCTTTGTGCATTGGGTGCGGCGTAGCTATATATACAACATCAACATCTCCGTTGGAAGCTATGGCCTCTGCCCCAATATGACGGTTCGGCACGTTGAACTCTGCACTGAACTTTTCGGCAGATTCTTTTGAGCGCGACGCCACGGCTACAAGCTGCGTATCTGGAAGTACGTCCAGTCCCTGTGCAAACTTCTGTGCGATTCCGCCGGTGCCGACAATTCCCCACCGTATTTTCTTTGCCATCGATTTTCCTTTCATCATATCGTCATCATAGAAGATTTTTTATATATTGCAATCTGTGAATTTTCCCCCGCCTGTCCCATACTTCGATATTCTATATTTGTTATTCTATTCTTTCTCCGCCTTTTTATCCGTCGAAGCCTTGGCGACCTGTCCTCCGTAGTCCGCCTTGGCGGACGGAGGATGGAAGGCGGACGGCAGCTCCACAAATCTTCGATATCGAATACGTGCGCGTCCCTTTAGTTTTTGAAAAGTCTAAAAACCTCTCCGCCTTTGGCGGACTCCACAACTCAAAACTAATGAACTCAAAACTCAACACTATCTTCGTGTTTTGGTGGCTTCGTGGCTAATTTAGCGCAATAAAAAAGGCTGCCGAAATCTGCGGTCAGCCACTGTAAAACTAAAACCCTTTGTACCTTTTGTGGATACTTTTTGCCCGTCTATATCTCAATGCACACGAGCACAGCACCAATTTTCAATCGGTTCTGTCAGGCAGGCTAAACAATCCCTCAGGCAATAAAGAATCGCTCATGCGCATCTACTACTTTTTGCAAAGGCACGCGCTAAGACTTCCTTTGCCGGCCCTTCAGCTATTCCAAATTCTACCTACCTACTATTTTACCTCTATCTTTCCAGTTTTGTCAAGTCCTATTTTCTGATATTCTATATAAACACCCTTCAAAAACAGCCCAAAAACCCAATTTTACGAGTTTTTGCAAAAAGGGGCCGAAAGGCGCGCCGCCCTTCGGCCTCAAAAACGTGTTCACTGAACAGTTCCGGCTATGGTTGCACGACAGAACCGGCAGTCAGTTATTTGTCTTCAGCTCCCTCAACACTATCCCGGCTGTTTTTAGCCATTTCAACCAGCTTCTGCATGCCCCGATTAAACTTCTCCTTCAAATCCTCCGCAGTTATGCTCGAAAAGCTCGCGGAAGCCTTCGCAAAGGCCTTGTCGCAAAAGTCCTTAACTAATGCACTGCCGCTGCTTTGAGATTCGTTATCAGAACTGCTTGAGTAACTGCCGGCCTGATAGCCCTGGCAGCCCTCTCTGCCGGATGGGGCAAGATAGTAAATCGCGGTGGCAAAGCCGGCAAAATAAACGATTAACAGAAATATGAATTTGCTTCTCCAACCCATAAAAAACCCCTTAAAACCTCCAAAATTCAAATTTATCCGCCTTCTCAAGCGGACATTATAGGCCTTTTGGCCTTCTTTCATTGACTCCAATTAAAATATACAAAATGAATGACTAAAAAGCAAATCCGCCGAAGCGGAGAAAAGTAGAACAGGTAAACAGGTGAGAAATAACGTAAAACGGTTGCGGTTGCGAGGCTCGTTTCGTATTACGTCAATGAACGTCGTAAGTCGTTTGTTTTGAAAATTACCCCGATGAGATAGCAACGGCATCTCACGGGGCAAGAATAAAGAAGTTATGAGCGTTTTTATCAACCAAAAGCGCAAGTTTTTGGTCAAAATCGCGCAAGTTTTAAAAATTAGGGTAAAAATGAGGGTCGAAATTTTGAGTTTTTAAGGATTTTTGGAGATTTTTTCAAAAAGTGAACGACTTTTTTCGATTTTTTATCAGTTTTTATCAATTTCTGAAAAGGCGACTTGCGCGTTTTGTGCGAAGAGCACAAAAAGGAGTAATAATTCTGTTAATCGCAGATTACACTGATTAAATTGATTCTGTTTTCAAAATTACGAGCGGACAAGTCGCCGCGAGAAGAAGGTGGACAAAATTCGGTCCTTCGACTACGCTCAGGATGGTTCGAAGGATGGTGAGCAAGGTCGAACCATTGAGTTTGAAAAGAAGTGAAGATATAATTTTGTGAAGCAGCGAGGAATGGCAACAATGGGACTATATAAAAAAATAAAGCAAGACCTTTTTATCATGGAGAATAAAACGTAATGGTAAAGTCGAATATATCAAGTGGAGGAGAAAAGGAGTTGCAGATGGATACAGAATCCGTGAGTAAGGTAGTCCCGGAGATTTATTATGATCTCATCGCTAGGCTAATGCCGGGCATAGCTCTGGTCCTATGTCTTGACTCTCTCAGGAATTTTCTGCTCTCTTGGTCTGACAAGGTCGGACGGACTGGTACCTTCTTCGTCTTTCTCATGGCGGGATACCTGATGGGCCTTATGCTTTCAGCATTGGCCTTACCAGTCAATTTTGTCATTTGGTCTTTTTTCAAACCTCGATTGTTATGTAAGCTGGTAGGTGCTACGCTTGACCTTCCTTCTTCACCCATTCAAGCCTTCGCGAAGAGTTACCAGCTTATTGACCATTTAAAGAGAACTGATGCTGTCGCGGGGGCGGTCTTAACAAAAATGGAAGCTACTGCGACACTCGCTGACCACTTGTTGTGCGGGCTTATCGTTCTCGCGGTTGTATGCAAGTTAGGCCTTCAATCAACAACATTGGTCCACACGAAGTTGGTTCTAACGCTCTTTGTGTGTTTGCTTGTGGTAGTTGTACTGCGTCGAGGGGCACTGCTCGCCCGATTGAGCGGATTCATAGAAATTTCGAAAGCAAAAGCATAGATATTCAAATTGCTAACCTTAGCACGACCGAACAAGTGAAAAGCATGACAATTTGTTCGCCAGTTGATATTTGGTATGCGGATAAATTCGATTGAGTTTGAAAAGAAAAGAGATATAATTTTGAAAGAATACAGAAGACAGAATACAGGAGACAGAAGAAAAAAGTTATCAGAAACGCGGTTATCAGTTATCGGTTATCAGTCGACAAAAGGCTGAGACCTGATTTTAATATCTGACATGGAGGGGACTATATGAAAATAAAAAAAGTAAGCAAGGTCAAAGATTACCGTATATTCCGTGACTTTTCTTGGCCAGCATCTCTTCCTGAATTTAAGGATTTTAATTTAATCTATGGATGGAATGGCATGGGGAAAACCATCTTGTCAAATATATTCAGAGATTTAGAGCGCAACCATGTTTCAATTACAGGTTCAGATTTTCATATTGAAACAGAAAATGGAATAATCAAGAGTGAAACTCTTGGCGCCGCAACAAACCTACCTTCTGTTCGGGTTTTCAACAGAGAATTTGTGGCAGAGAATGTCTTTACAGCTACCGGCGATGTCAACCCCATTTTTGTCTTGGGTGAAGATAGTATTGAGAAACAGAAAGAGATTGACAAATTGAAAGGCCAATTACTGGAAAAGCAGAAAGAAGCAGTCCAAAAGCGGATTGAAGTACAAGAAGATGAAAGAGCCCTTGACTCTCTAAATATAGAAAAGGGACGAGAGATCAAAGAGCTTCTGCGTTCCAGTGGCCAGAATCCTTATAACAATTACGATAAGGCAGAATTCAAGAGCAAATGCCAGGAGTTGAAAAATCAAGACTGGCAGACTTTCATGCTAAGCAACACAGCAAAAAATACTTTGGAAAAGCAAAAAGAAGCATCCCCGGAAGAAAAAGTTCAATTAGTAGGTTTTTCCTTCGCCAATATTGCCAATCTTGTTTCGAGAATAAATGCCATTCTTTCCAGAACAGTAGTGTCGAAAGTCATAGAACGTTTGAAGAATGATTCGGAAATCAGCGATTGGGTGGCTGAGGGCTTAAAGCAGCACCGGAAAAAGTCATCGGCGGTCTGCCTTTTCTGTGAGAAGCCATTGCCTGAAGGGCACTTAGATAAACTGGAGGGACACTTCAATGATGAATACAATCAGTTTATTTTTGATATTGAAGCTCTTAATAAAAACATAGAAGATCTGATCAATTCAGCCAACAATCTTATCCTGCCGAACAAAGCTCAATTATATGACCACCTGCAAGTAGAATACAAAAGTAAATGTGATATTTTTGAAGTGGAGAAGCAAGAATATATAGGAAATCTTAAGTTGTTAACACAAAAAATTGCTGAAAAGAAGAAGGCTGTCTTCAGAGAAATAAAGTTTGATGAAAAAATCACTCGGCCAATCGAGACGACGATTGATGAGCTTAATGACGTCATTAAAAGACATAATGATAAGTCGGACAACTTTGTTGAGGAAGTTAAAAGAGCAAGAGTGAAACTTGAGAATTCTTGCGTTGCAGAAGCACTTGCAGAGGTTGTTGAAAGAGAAAATCGAATTAAATCTTTGAAAAAAGAAAGCCAGATGATTAAAGATGATGTTGAAAGAATAAAAACTAATATTATCAAACTCGAACGCGATATCGTTGAGCATCGCAGACCTGCCGACGAATTGAACAAGGATTTGACCACATATCTTGGCAGGAATGAACTACAGTTTGAGATAAAGGAAAATGGTTATCAGATTACAAGAAACAGCGTAACTGCGGATGCCCTTAGCGAAAGTGAGAAGACAGCCATTGCATTTCTCTATTTCTTAAAATCACTTAAAGACAAGAACTTTGATTTGCCAAACGGGATCGTCGTTATTGATGACCCAGTATCAAGTCTCGATGCTAACTCGTTATTTAACGCCTTTGGTTTTATGAAGGAACGCACAAAGATCGCGGGTCAGCTTTTCGTTTTCACGCATAATTTCTGCTTTTTCAGACAAGTTAAAAATTGGTTTTCCTATATCAACAAGCAAAAGAAGAAACTTCACAAAGAAGCGGATTTTTATATGCTGCAATGTGAGGGCAATGATAGGTCAAGGTGTGCCAAGATTACTACTCTTGATAGGCTTCTTCTTGATTATGAATCTGAATATCATTATTTATTCAGTTTGGTTTATCAGGGAGCAAATCTAAAAAGTGGGGAGATAGAACTATTTTATCATCTTCCCAATATTAGTCGGAGATTGTTGGAAGCATTTTTGGCATTTCGTAAACCCACAAAAGAAGGATTATATGAAAAACTTGAACAGTTGAATTTTGATAACGCAAAGAAAGCAAGAATTCTACGTTTCATGCAAACCCATTCCCATAGTGGAGAGGTCGATGACCCTGAACATGATATTTCCATATTGAGTGAGACGCCTGAAGTTTTGAGGGATATACTTAATCTGATCAAATCAGAAGATAAGGGACATTTTGAGGAAATGGAAAAGGCTGTTACGGCCTAAACGATTTTGAGAAATGCCGATTAGAGATGTAAAAACCCACGGTTTGAGAATCCGCGGAAGCATATCTCGAGGGCAGGCAATACCCTTCGACAAGCTCAGGGCAGGCGGGATTTGATTTATTATCAATATGCGAAGATTATCGCGTAGCGGGCGGGATAGAGAATCGACCCCCCACCTATTTATTTACACCCTGCGCTGTCGCTTGGGCTCTGAACCTGCCAAATAAATCCGCCGAAGGCGGAGAAACACGTCGCCGTGCCCCTCGACTCTGCTCGGGACAAGCTGGCGGCGGCTAAATTGAGAATAAAGCCGATTTTTGTAAAAAAAACAGATTTTCCTTGACTTTTTGTTAAAAATATGGTAAAATACCGGTATTGTTAAGTGAAAACTTAACAATATTTAATGAAAATACATCATCTTCATATTCCTATTGCTGTTCCGAATTGGTTAGAAAGCATCGGCGCGGCGATACTGCTTTGGTACCGGCGGAAACAATATGGATTTGCGTTTCGTAAAATCAGACTTGTCGGCGGACAGTACGCAATAGTTGACCCTGAAGATTATGCGCAACTCTGCCGGTGCGAGTGGCTGCTTAAAGAAAGCAGAAATACCAGCTACGCGTGGCGGATGCTGCTGGAAGACGGGAAATGGAAGATTATATATATGCACAGGGAAATAATGCAGGCAACGGCGGGAACTATCGTTGACCATCAAAACCGCAACGGGCTTGATAACAGAAAAACCAATCTGCAATTCGCTGACCATAGACAAAATGCGTTAAACTGCACAAAAAGAGGAAGGCCAAGCGGGTCAAAATACAGAGGAGTATGCAGGGATGAAAGACGCGGGAAATGGCGCGCGTATATCCATACCGACTTAAAACCAAAACATTTAGGCTATTTTGACAGCGAGGAAAAGGCGGCGAGGGCATACGATGAGGCGGCAAAGAAATACCGGGGCAGTTTTGCAACACTTAATTTTGAGTGAGAATCTAACCCGCCGTGAAACGGCGGGTGACCCCGCACCTATTTGTTTTATCGTAGCGATATAGGAATAATCGAATAGCAAATATGTGCGGGACAGGCGGGGCTAAACACGCCGCTCCGATCCGCCTTCCATCCTCCGTCCGCCAAGGCGGACTACGGAGGACAGGTCGACAAGGCTTCGACGGACAGGCCGAGGACACAGAGGTAATAGCCATTTCGACAGGTCGGGATTTTCGCTGCGCTTCGACTTGCGCGTTTGTGCGATTCAGACACTCGGTGTCTGAATAGTCGATAGTTGTTAGTCGATAGTCGCTGGCCGTTATTAGTAAAAAATCTTTTCTTGACAAAATAAGTTTTCCGAGGTATAATATATCCCACTTCTTTGTAAGACTAAGGATATATACACCCCTTGGCCTATGGCAGGTGGAGAAAACGGTAGATTCAAGTTAGTGTGTAATAGGCAACGAGCTAATCACCATCTACTTATACTTTTGTATGAAAAACGGAAAGAAAGTCTGTATATAAATTTCATAGGTACAAACAAAAAAGAACGGGGGGAGTTAAAGGAGTGAAAAAAATGAAAAAATTATTAACAAGAGAAAGAGTGAAAGTGGCTGCCGGACAACATAGAGGAGGTACTAACCTGATTCGTGAGAATGAGTTATCATCGGTGGAGAGTATCGGCCTGCGGGGACTGTTGCTGCTTGCAGTTCTGGCTGTGATAAGTTCGGTTGCTTTCGCGGCACCTGTTGACCAAGCAGTTACCATCAATGTGCTGGATAGCGAACCCAACCGGATCGTCATCCAGTACGAGTTCGGCGATTTTTCGCAAAGGCCGATTTCCATCAATGGTCAAATCTTTACCGAGATTCATTTAGGAAATGAAAGCCTCAAGAAAGAAAAGGGCTCACCGGCTCTGCCTGACGTATCTCGCAGCATCATTATTCCCGACGCCGCCCGCATGGCTGTGAGTATCGTAGATAGCTCGTATTATGAAATTAAAAATATAAACATCCCCTCGTCAAAGGGTTTCATTCTTCGTAATGTCAACCCTGCAGACGTTCCGTATACTTTCGGCAAAGCGTATAATACGGACGCGTTTTATCCGGGGCCGGTGGCGATATTGCGCCAGCCATACATTATGCGCGACTACCGTGGTATCGTCGTAACAGTTAATCCTTTCCAATACAACCCTGCTCAGCGTCTGCTGCGCGTTTATACTGACATAACAGTGCAAATAACGGCCATTGGTAAAGAAGACTTGAACGTGCTCGAGCGTAAAGGCTTCAAACGCAGGCCCTGCCAGGCATTCCGCGACATCTATAGTTCGCAATTCATCAACTACAATATGAACATGGCAGCTGAGAGTTACACCTCTCCGGACGAACAGGGCAATATGTTGATTATTGCCTACGACCCATGGATTAGTAACGTTCAGCCGTTGGCAGACTATAAGACCAGTATCGGTATTAATACCACGATTGTTGGCATCTCGACGATTGGCAATAACTCCACGTCAATCAAGAACTATATTCAGAACGTTTATAACACCAGCGACTTGGCGTTCGTGTTGCTGGTTGGCGACAGTGCACAGGTAGCAACACCATCGGCTTCCGGCGGGGTATCCGACCCAACCTACTCAAAGTTGGCCGGCAGCGACGACTACCCCGATATTTTCGTTGGTCGCTTCTCGGCAGAAACTGCTGCTGATGTAGATACGCAGGTTCAGAGAACCATCGAATATGAAACTATGCCCGCTACGGAGCAGGATTGGTTCTGGCGCGGTGTGGGTATTGCCTCGCCTGAGGGAGATTCCTCCACTGGCGATGATGGACAAAGCGACCAGCAGCATATCGAGGCCATCCGTTTGGACCTGCTGGCTTATGATTATACTGTGGTCAATCAAATCTATGAGGCCTGGGGCCCAAATACGGCCGATATCACCAATGCCTTAAACGCCGGTCGTGGTATCATCAACTACTGTGGACATGGTTCGAGAACGGCCTGGGGTACCACGGGTTTTTCGGTTACCAATATCAATGCGCTGACCAATCACAACAGATTGCCCTTCATTTTTGACGTAGCGTGCGTCAACGGACAGTTCAATGGTTATACGTGTTTCGCAGAGGCCTGGATGCGTGCAACCAATGGTAATGAGCCAACCGGTGCTATAGGCATCTACGCTTCATCAATCAATCAGTCCTGGGCTCCGCCGATGGAGGCACAGGACAAGTTTAATTCGCTGTACATTGCCGGGGCATACAGTACTTACGGTGCGTTATGCTACACCGGTTCCTGCTCAATGATGGACAAATATGGCAGTGGTGGTGTAAGTATGTTCAATACCTGGCATATCTTCGGCGACCCGTCGTTGCGAGTGGTGGGCGCTGCGGTGCTCGATACCACAACTGCCCGTAACCCCAGTCCGGTTGACGGGGCCACAGGTGTAGACCCGAATGCCGTCCTTAGCTGGACACCGGGAACCTATGCTGCTTCGCACGACGTGTACTTTGGAACTGATTACAACTCGGTATTGGATGCCAATCATTCATCCAGCGAGTATAAAGGCAGCCAGCCTCTCGATTATAATAGCTTCACCCCGGGCACTCTGAACTATAGTACTACCTACTATTGGGCTATCGACGAAGTTAACGAAGCTAACATATGGCCGGGCAATGTTTGGAAGTTCACCACAGCGGCGCCGCCGGATACCAGCCCTCCGACGCCGAATCCGATGACCTGGGCTTCGGTGCCGACGACAACCAGTTCAACTTCAATCACAATGACGGCAACAACCGCCACCGACAACTCGGGAGTAGAGTATTATTTTGATTGCCTTATAACCGGCGGTCACGACAGCAGTTGGCAGGCCGGCATTACCTATATAGACAGCGGTCTTAGCCCAAACACTCAATACACCTATCGGGTAAAAGCACGCGATAAGAGCACCGCTCATAACGAAACAGAATGGTCGACCCAGCAGTCTGCTACCACCCAGCTGCCTTCGGTCGGCATTATAGGCTCATGGATGACAGGTACAACTCATGCAAAGGAATCAGGTGCCAACCGTGCATTGGTCTTTATCGCACACGCTGAGCGTAGCAGTAGTGTAACTCTGAATTCTGTAACCTATGGTGGACGAGCAATGAAAAAGGTCGTTGATAAACTCATAAGCTCAGGCACTACCCGAACATACGTTGCGGCATTTATCCTCAACGACGCTAACATTACTGCTGCAACCACCACCACCTTCAAACCGACATGGAGTGCCACACCTTCCAGTTTAGTATACACCAGTGTATTCCTGCGGGATGTTAATCAACCGACTCTTACAGGAGCGACTGCCAGCAATGCTACGTCGAGCGGCGCTACGATAACAACCTCTGCACTTGCCACTGGTACAGGAGATATGGTTATCGACGCTGCTACCTGTAGTAACACGGGCAGCTATACAGTAGGCAACGGCTTTACTGAGGCCCTCGAACCTTCAATTTCTAACGCCGACGCTGTGAATGGATATAAATCTGCAACAGGTGCCAACGAAACACCAAGTGCAACGCATTCTACTTCCAATGGTCGCCAGTCGCTTATCGGCTTCGTGGTCAGGAGAGCACCATAGGCACGAGAAGACCTTATTATAACCGGCCAGCTTCTATCTCGTCGGCCAGGCAAAAGTAATGCTGCGTCTGACATAGCTTCAGTGACGGCGGATTCAGCCCGTGAGATATGAACCCTGAGATGCGGCCCCACTTGGATATAATCTCATTAGATATAAAATTATCTAATGGTCAAAGTTGTCCAGTGGGCTTACGAAATGAAACCCTCCTTCAAAACTGGGGATGACTCAGAGGCGATAAATGGGAAACTCCGTAGAAGTGCCCTGATGAGATAGCCACCGAAGCGGAGAACAGGTGAGCAGGTGAAGGGGAAAATCCGAAATCCGAATATCGAAACCCGAAACCCCAGTTAGATAGATAACGGTATCTCCAAGTAGCTAATTGACGCATCTAACGGGGCAGACAAATCCAAATAACCGAAATTCAAATTAATCAAACAAGATATGTTAATGTTCTGTTTTTTCGCGGAGGAGAGGGACGAAACGCACGGGCATCATAGATTTTTTTTCGAGCGAGCCATCGGCCTTCTTTGTAACCAGCAGAAGGTCCTGAACATAGCCGGCCCGGCCTACGGGAATTACGATTCTGCCGCCGGGTGCGAGCTGGTCGAGCAGCGGCTGCGGAATGTGGTCCGGCGCACAGGTAACAATAATTGCATCAAACGGGGCGAACTGGGGCCAGCCTTTGTAGCCATCGCCGATTCTGACCTTAATCGTATCATAGCCGCGATTCGATAATTGCTCCTGAGCCCTTTTTGCCAGCGGCTCCAAGATTTCAATCGTATAAACGTGCGGCGTAAACTCAGAAAGGATTGCCGCCTGATAGCCTGAGCCGGTGCCGATTTCGAGAACCTTCATCGCAGGCGTCAGTTCGAGCAGAGCGGTCATATAAGCCACGATAAAAGGCTGCGAGATGGTCTGGCCGTGGCCGATAGGCAAGGGCGTATCCTCATACGCCATCGCCTGAACGCCGGGGGGCACAAACCAGTGACGAGGCACGTTCAGCATTGCATCGAGGACAGGCTGGTTGGCAAATCCGTAGAGGGTGCAAAGGGTCTGAACCATTTCTTTGCGGTCGCTGAGGCGTTCATCGCTTCGAGGATGATTCCAGCCGGTTTGGCTGTTGGGGTCCGGCTGATTTGGCTGTGAGGAAGATTTCCGGTTCTGCGTGTTATTTTCGGTTTGGACTGTGGAAGACTTTTTGCTGCAGGAAAAACAAAAAAGCATTCCGCAAAGACTTATTACCACAATAAATACTGCTGTATGGACAATTTTTGGCCGCATTGCAAGCTCCTTTCAGGACTTGGTTAACCGACTTTTGCCTGTATATATAACTTTAAATGCAGGATTCCGCAATACGGCAGGAACGGCCAGACGCAAAAATGACTTGACTTTGCACAAATCAGTGCAAAAATAATACAAAATTCAAAAGTTTTTTTAATTCTTATTTAAGGAGAGAAAAGATGAAACCGAAATTGTTAAGTTTAGTTGTTCTACTGGCGGTCCTTATCAGCAACAGCGGATTTTCAGCTACTATCGGCACGTGGTTCGGTTGTCCCGCACCAGACCCCAATAAGCCAGCGGACGCTAACCGGCCTGCATGCCTTCCAGGGACAGGCTCATGGAAAGATGCCTATTGGAATAGCCCGAATAACCCAGGAATTCACCTTCCGCCTGGGCCGGGCACCAGCAAAGATGAAATAAAAATCATCCGAACCAAAACGGTGTGCACACTTGACAGCGACGCAGGCAATTACCTGTGCAAACTCAGTATAGCCGGCGGGTCTGAAGAATCAAACGCACCAAGACTGGAAATTATGGCCGGCGGACAAATCAGCATAGGTGAATTCCGCGTCGGTTGCGGCGGCTCTACAAAAAGCGGCCCTATCGGGCGCGTAAACCAGACAGGAGGAACCGTAAAACTGGCTGAGAATCTTGCAGTAGGACGCTACGGAACCAGCAGCAACAATCCTAATGAGGGAAAAGGCTTTTATACCATCAGCGGCGGAACTATTACCTGTGATGCGGCAAATACCAAGGCAAGCCTGTATATAGGAGGAGCCGGCAGTGGACCCACCGAAGGAACATTTACTATAGCAGGCAATGCTGCCAACATTAACCTTAAAAAACTCTATGTCGGAAGCAATGGGAGCAGCACCGGCACTGTCGAATTCAAGATTGGCTCGGCAGGCGTAAGCCCGATTCGGGTTTCAGATAATATTTCCATCGACGCACTCGGCGAGGCCTCCACGGCCAGGCTGATTGTCAGTGCGACTGCCGAACCGCCAAAGGCTGATATTCTTCTTATTGAGAATCAAGGCAACAGTTTAGTTAATGGTATTTTCGATACGGTCAACGGCAACCCTGCACCGGAAGGCGCTTCTGTGGTTCTGAGTTTTGGCGGAAATAACTATGGATACAGTCTGACTTACAAAGGCGGTGCAGGCGGCAATGATATTATGTTGCTCAAAGCTGCGACACTGACTGCAATAGCTGCGCCAAATGCACCAGCTGCACCAAATGCACCAGCTGCACCGGCTAAATAATATATCGTTTCGAAGATTAAAAAATTGGCTTTTTAAGAGCATAAGCAACACAAGAAAACCCCGGGAGCAGAAAGATTCTATCATCTATGACCGACTTGTCAAGATGCCGTAAACTCGCGATTACTTTTTTTCAGTCGGTCGTTTTCACCAAAATATTTTTTGGTGTACCCACAGGTAATCGCGTGAAATAAAATTGTTGATAGTTGACAATGGCAAAAACGCTTTATATAATCAGCAGTTACGCACGCGTTTATGCTCTGTATTACGCTCCGATGCGTCAAGGTTTTGTCAGTCCGTCAGCAGAAAGATGGGTAGAAACTCAAGCAAAAACTGGTCTTTTTTAATTTGCCTGACGTTGATACTAATCACCTTTGCCGTTTTTTATCAGGTGCACAGCTTTGAGTTCATTAATTACGACGACCCTGTTTACGTTTATCAAAACCCGAATATTCAGGCCGGTATCACACTTAAGGCCGTCAAATGGGCATTCTTGTCTATCAGCTGCACCAGTATCTGGCATCCCTTAACCTGGCTTTCGCATACGCTGGACTGGCAGCTATTCGGCACTAATGCCGGCGGACATCATCTTATTAATCTTGTCTTCCACGTTGCAAATACTCTGCTTCTTTTCCTTGTTCTGAAACAAATGACAGGTGCGCTCTGGTCAAGCGCCTTTGTGGCGGCTTTATTTGCTCTTCATCCGCTCCACATCCAGTCCGTTGCCTGGGTCTCTGAACGCAAAGATGTCCTGAGCACTTTTTTCTGGATTCTCACGATGTGGGCCTATGTTCGTTTTGCCAATCGCCCCAAGATTGCCAACTATTTATTGGTGATTGTATTCCTTGCGCTCGGCCTGATGGCAAAGGCTATGCTGGTTACTCTACCATTCGTATTTTTGCTTTTGGATTATTGGCCATTGGAAAGGCTTGGCACAAAGCGTTCGCTGTCCCGGTTGCTCATTGAAAAAATTCCACTGTTTGCGGTAGTTCTCACATCGTGTATAGTTACTTTCATTGCCCAGAAGAGAGGCGGGGCGGCGCACACACTGGAAAATTGCAGTTTCTTTGTCCGTATGGCCAATGCTTCCATTTCTTATGTGCAATACATTATCAAGATGATTTGGCCTACTCATTTGGCGGTGTTTTATCCGCATCCCGGTCAAAATGTATCGATTTTATACGCCGTAGTATCAGCCGCTGTGCTGCTGGTCATAACAATTCTCATACTTCGATCTGCCGGAAACCACCGATACTTGCTCACAGGCTGGTTTTGGTATCTTGGAACGCTTTTGCCGGTTATCGGCCTCGTTCAAGTTGGCGACCAGGCCTTGGCCGACCGCTACAGCTACATCACCCTGACAGGCTTATTCATTATCATTGCCTGGGGAATGCCGGAACTGCTGGCAAAATGGCGATATAAAAAAGTCGCACTTGCCGTCCCTGCGATGCTGATTGTTTTGGTTATGGCAGTATGCACTTATTTTCAGCTCGGCTATTGGCGAAACAGCTTAACTTTATTTCAGCATGCCCTTGATGTAACCGGGGACAATTATACAATGCACCTTAGCATATCAGAATCTCTGCGCGAGCAGGGCAGGCTGGATGAGGCTATTTACCATTGTTCTGAGGCTGTCCGAATCAAACCTGAAGGCTTTATGGCGCATATCAGGCTGGGCTATATCTTGCGCGATGCAGGCAGACTCGACGAGGCCGTCGGTGAGTATCGAAAGTGTCTTCAGATAAAGCCGGATGACCCGAACACGTTACGTATTCTTGGTACTATAGTTGGTCAACTGGGAAGATTTGATGAAGCCGTTAAATATTTTACCCAGGCCCTGCGAATAGACCCAAATTCTGCTGAGGCTCATACCAATATGGGTTTCGCCCTGAGTTGTCAGGGCAAACTCGATGAGGCTGCCGCACATCTTACTGAAGCTCTGCGGCTTGACCCTGACTCTGCACTGGCACATTACCATCTCGGTCGGATTCTGGCGCAGAAGGGTAAAATCGACCAGGCCATAGCACATTTTAAACAGGCCGTCCAAATAGACCCAAACGACGCAAACGCAAGAAACAGTCTCAACCTTGCCTTGACCGAAAAGCAAAAGTCTCAGGGGAAAGGTGCAGAAAACACAGAGAAATAATTCTATTTAGCTGTCGATTCTTACCATCGAAAATTATATATGTCTTTGCGGCAACAACCCCTTATTGTCTTGACGCCATACCGAATGACAAATTAGAATTTGCTGTCACAATGGCTAACATACTGACCAAATATCGCGGCTTCTGGATTTGCCTGGTTCTGGCACTCATCACCACGGCAGTTTTTTATCGGGTATACACCTATGACTTTGACCCGAATATGCTCAATAGTCTTGGCGTTACACTTGGTCAGCAGGGCAAACTCGATGAAGCCGTCAAATATCTTGCCCAAGCCGTGCAAATAGACCCTGATTTTGCCGACGCTCATACCAATCTTGGTTTTGCTCTGACGTTTCAGGGCAGACTGGATGAAGCTGCTGCACATCTTTCCGAAGCGCTGCGGCTCGACCCTAACTCTGCGCTGGCACATTACCATCTCGGGCGGATTCTGGCGCAACAGGGTAAAATTGATGAAGCGATAGCGCATTTTAAGCAGGCCGTCCAAATCGACCCAAACGACGCAAACGCAAGAAACAGTCTCAACCTTGCCTTGTCCGAAAAACAAAAGCTCCAAAGCACAGAAAACACAAAGAAATAATTTCTATTTAGTCGCCGATTCTTGCTATCGAAAATTGTATGTGCTTTTGCAGCAACGAGTCCTTATTATCTTGATGCTATACCGAGTAACAAATTAAAATTCACTGCCATAATGAGTAACATACCGGCCAAATATTGCAGTTTTTGGATTTGCCTGGTTTTGACGCTTGCCACTGCGGCAGTCTTTTGGCAGGTCTGCACTTATGATTTTGTTAATTTGGACGACCCCATATATATCTATCAAAACCCAAATATTCAGGCCGGTATAACACTCAAAGCCGTCAAATGGGCCTTCACTTCCAGTTATGTTTACTTTTGGCATCCTTTAACCTGGCTTTCGCATATGCTGGACTGGCAGCTCTTCGGTTCTAACGCCGGAGGTCATCATATCACTAATCTTGTTTTTCATATTGCAAATACCCTGCTCCTTTTTATTGTCCTGAAACGAATGACAGGCTCGCTCTGGCCGAGTGCGTTTGTGGCAACTCTGTTTGCTCTTCATCCACTCCACATCCAGTCCGTTGCCTGGGTTTATGAGCGAAAGGATGTACTAAGCACTTTTTTCTGGCTTCTTACGATGTGGGCTTATGTTTGGTATGTCAATCGGCCGAAGATTGCCGGCTATTTGCTGGTAGTCGTATTTCTTGCGCTCGGTCTGATGGCAAAACCTATGCTGGTTACTTTGCCATTTGTACTTTTGCTTCTGGATTATTGGCCTTTGGACAGACTCAATCCGAAAGACGAGAAAACCGGCTCAAAACGTTCGCTATTATATCTGCTCATTGAGAAGGTTCCGCTATTTGCGATGGTTCTCGCATCGTGCATAGTTACTTTCATCAACCAGAAGAAAATCGGAGCGATGTCCACAATAGAAAACCTCAGCCTTTTTGTTCGCCTGGCCAATGCCTCTATTTCTTATATGCAATACATTATCAAAATGATTTGGCCTGCCCGTTTGGCTGTATATTATCCGCACCCCATGCAGAATATATCAATTTTATATGTTGTAATATCAGCAGTTCTTCTGTTGGTCATAACAATTCTTGTGTTTCGATTTGCCAAAAACCATCGATACCTGGCCACAGGCTGGTTTTGGTATCTCGGTACGCTTTTGCCTGTCATCGGTCTGGTCCAGGTCGGCAGCCAGGCAATGGCCGACCGTTACACCTATATTACTCTGACGGGTTTGTTCATTATTATCGCTTGGGGGCTGCCGGAACTGTTGGCAAAATGGCGATATCGGAAAATCGCACTTTCCATCTCGGCGATGCTGATTGTTTTGGTTTTAGCGGTATATACTTATTTCCAGCTTGGCTATTGGCGAAACAACCAGACTTTATTTCAACACGCACTTGATGTGACAGAGAACAATTATATAGCGCACTTTTGCATAGTAGCGCCTTTACGCGAGCAGGGCAGGCTGGATGAAGCTATTTACCATTGTTTACAGACTCTCCGAATCAAGCCTGACGCGACAGATGCTCATATTCAGTTGGCCTATCTCCTGTATCAGGTCGGCAGACTCGGCGAAGCTTCTGAAGAGTATCAAAAATGTCTTCAGATAAAGCCGGATGACCCGAATACGTTAAATATTCTTGGTACTATAGTTGGCCAGATGGGCAGGTTTGATGAAGCCGTCAAATATCTTACCCAGGCCATGCGAATAGACCCAAATTCTGCTGACACCCATACCAATATGGGTTTCGCCCTGAGTTGTCAGGGCAAACTCGATGAAGCTGCCGCACATCTTACTGAAGCGCTGCGGCTCGACCCTAACTCTGCCTTGGCACATTACCATCTCGGTCGGATTCTGGCGCAGAAGGGTAAAATCGACCAGGCCATAGCACATTTTAAACAGGCCGTTCAAATCGACCCAAATGACACAAATGCAAGAAACAGTCTTAATCTTGCCTTGACCGAAAAACAAAAGTCTCAGAAAAAAGATGAAGAAAACACAAAGAAATAATAATGAATAAAATATTGACTAAATATCGTGTTTTCTTGATTTATGTGGTTTTGACAATTGCCGTCGCGGCAGTTTTTTACCAGGTTTGCACCTATGACTTTGTTTATTTTGACGATTTGCTTTACATCTGTCATAATCCGAACATTCAGGCCGGCATCACATTTAAAGCCATTAAATGGGCCTTCACTACCGGCCATACAGGTTACTGGCATCCTCTTACGTGGTTATCTCTTATGCTCGATTACCAGTTTTTTAAGAACTGGGCCGGCGGATACCACATAGTAAATGTTTTGTTTCATATCATAAATACCCTTGTCTTATTCTATGTTCTGATGCGAATGACCGGCGCTGTATGGCCGAGCGCATTTGTGGCGGCCCTGTTTGCTCTTCATCCTCTGCATGTTGAATCCGTAGCCTGGATTTCTGAGCGAAAGGACCTGCTGAGCACTTTCTTGTGGCTTCTGACAATGCTGACTTATACTCGTTATGTTGAGAATCCGAAAGCCAAATGGTATCTGACAACAATTGCATTGTTTATACTGGGCCTTATGGCAAAACCTATGCTTGTTACTCTTCCGTTTGTGTTGCTCCTGCTGGACTTTTGGCCGCTTGAGCGGAAAATCTCCTGGCGGCTGCTGGTTGAAAAAATACCATTTTTCATCTGCTCTTTCCTCAATTGCGTTGCAACATTTCTGGTTCAGAAAAAAGGCGGCATAATATTGGATTCCGAATCCTTCGGACTGATAACCAGAGTCAGCAATGCTATGATTTCTTACATTACATATATCGCAAAAATGATTTGGCCCAGCCGGCTGGCTTTGCTTTATCCGCATCCCGGCAGCGGGTTACCAATAATCAAAGTTATTGTCTGTGGATTACTGCTTGTGTTGATTTCGATAATTTTTCTTTATCCGGCAAGGCGCCGCAAATTTCTTGCGGTCGGCTGGCTTTGGTATCTCGGCACACTGGTTCCTGTAATCGGGCTGGTTCAGGCCGGTGCGCAGGCTATGGCCGACAGATACACCTATATGACATTGACGGGTTTGTTTATTATTATTGCCTTCAGTGCAAAAGAGTTTGTCCCAAAGCAGCGGTATAAAATGCTGACTTTGCCGGCTGTCGCGGTGCTGATTGTTTTAAGTGTAATCACCACTCGACAGATTAGATACTGGAAAAATAGTATAACAATGTTTGAGCACACTCTGGC
>JBGOWI010000082.1:0-6020 GCA_041478555.1 Phycisphaerae bacterium | reverse complement strand
GCGAAGATTATAAAGTAGTTGTAATGCATATATATAAGCTTGAGCAGCAGCCTTGCCATATGCTTTGGGCTTTTTGAGTTCCCATACCGAGAGTCTTACTTTATTATCTTTGCCCTTACGACGAGCGAGGATGTCGATATGTCCAGTTTTAATTGCTGGTTTGCCGGTATTTGCCGAAAAAGGGACAGGAAACTGTAACGGACAATCCCCAAGCGTTACCGGCCGGATCTTAAAACCACACCCGCCAAGCTTCTCTCGCCCCTTTAACATCTCCTCGATAAATTTTGATTCGATTCGGTGCTCTTCAATTCTCACCTTTGGCTTTCCCCCTGAATTGGCGGCGAAGTCTTTGAAAAACTTTCTAAACATTTTTGCCTCTTCCCCGTTCCATGAATACTCGCCTTGTTTTAAAGTCAAGTTTTTGAAGTATTCGTAGTTTTTTTCACTGAGGTTTTTACTTAATCGGAGCTTAACTTCATTGTTATCTTTTACGACAAGTTCAGCGACCTCTTGACCAAAGAATCTCAGTGAAAAAACCGCAGTATTTGATTTTGCTTTGCCGACCGAAACATACACTCTAAGAGGATGCCATTGATGAAACTGTTTTTTTGCTTTGCGGATTTTGTCCTTACCCTCTTTACAGGCACTAAGCCACCCATCCAAATTCTTTTTGATCTCATCTTTTTGGTCACCATTCCACAGTTTTTCTATCTTAAGGGTTAAAGTTTTTCCATCGTCACACATTGTTATTGAACCTCCTTTATAATCAGCAATACTCCAAAAATCAGCTTAACAAACATGTAACTTCTGCCATCGAGTTTAATACACGAACTCCGCAAGACCGCAACTTGTCAGGGTGGTTATGACCGTTACAGACAAGCACACAATCTACGCCAATAGCTTTTGCTACTTCAAAATCATGCATTGTATCACCAACAAACAGAACCTCACCAGGTAAAAAGCCCAGTTCTTCCATTAGCTGTCTGCCCTGTTCGATTTTGCTACATGCATAATGGTTATTTAAACCAACAACTTTTGTAAAGTAATGAAGCAGTTCATAGAAGTCTATAGTCTCTTCCAACCTGCCCTGCGGATACGCTGACAATATGGATTGCGTCAATCCGACACCAATACAGGATTTCAGCACACTTACCGCATCATTCTGTAATTTACAATCAAATCGCCTTTTGTCATGCTCAGTTATAAATTCATCAGCAATAACTTCAAATGATTCGACGGAAAAATCGATTCCGATCCCCCTATAGTAATCTTTGACAGGATGGTCGAAATCAGCTCAATACTGTTCATAGGTAATAGGCGGCTTATTACGTCTTTTTAGCATTCCATTGACTATTTCCACACACAGCCAAGCATCATTAACCAACGTACCGTTCCAGTCCCAGATAATATGCTTATATTCAGCGGCGTCGATATTCTTTCTGAGCTTATCTGCCACCTTAAAAAGCGTCTTTGTGAAATCTTTTTTTGCCTTTTTGGCGATTATTCGCCTAACTGCCTTAAAATAAACTACTTACCAGCCTTTTTGCCTTACTTGTGTGCTTTTTCCTTCATTATTTCCTTACTTCCTTACCTCTTTACTTCTTTTTCTTTGTGCCTTGGTGCCTTTGTGGCTCTGGCGTTTTTACCATTATTCTAAAAACCTCGATTTAATTTTCAAAAAACCGTGTAAATCAGTGTTAATGTTGTCATCCTCGCGCAGGCGGGGACCGTGTCTAAAAAAGTCTGTGTCCGTCCGTGTTTCAGTCCGTGTCGAAAAAATTCGTGTCGCTTCGTGTCCATTCGTGGTGAATTTAAAATCATTTGAATCAGCGAAATCAGCGATAAAAAAACTCTCCCGCCCCCGGCGATTCCATAAATATTAAATTTTAAATATTAAATCTTAAATTAACTTCGTGTCTTGGCGCCTTTGTGGCTGTGGCGGCTTTTTACTTTTTCTCCCATATCTGCCACAATCTGCCGATTCTTATCCGAACCTTGACAATTTTATCTTCAAGTTTCATCCCCACCCGTCCCTTGCCCATCGTCAGGTGGTCGAACTCCAGCCCGTTCTGCTGGTCAAGTTCTTTGGCAAGGGCGGGCGACTGATTCAGTATATAAAGTATTCTTTCGAGTGTCTGATTTATCATCATTCCGCCTGTATCCGGAATCTTGCTGTCCTGCCGAATCTGTGTGATATCACCGCGCGTGTTTTCCAGCACCTTTTTCAGTATTGCAATCCGCTTTTGATTCTCACTGGTGTAGGCCTCCGATATTGTCTCCTCGTCAAGAATCACCTCGGCATCAAATCGCAGTTTCTGCCCTTCGGCAGCAATATGCCAAGGCTTTTCGTCAACCGCCAGAAAATATTTTCTTGTCGCGGTGAAGTCTTCCTCATCAAACGCAACCATAGTCAGCCAGAACTGATATGTTTTTTTCTTTTCTCCGTAGCTCGCAACAACACTTTCGCTCTGGCTTACCAATTCCTGCTTGTACTGTTTTATGGCCTCCAGCACATCAGCGCTCGTGCTTTGATTAAGGCGGATTTTATCGTAAGCCCGTGGCAATTGGTTTGTATAAGGTTTCGGCTCAGGCTGAACCCTCTCCAGCGGCTCTGTTATTATCCCGCAGCCCCCATAAAACAACACGGTCGGAACAATAATCCCAAGCAACAAATAATTTGAGGTCTTCAAGGATTTCCTTTCTGTAAAATAGCTGTCCGCCGACCTGTCCTCCGTAGTCCCCCTGTTCTTGCTTTCGCACCCGTGCCTGCGACTACCCAACGGGTGCAGGCAAGAAAGCATAGGGGGACGAAGGGAGAAGGCAATCTTCCACAATTTTGCATTCTTGCCCCGTGAGATGCCGCTTCGGCTATCTCACCGGGGTTAATTTTTGATTTTTTATTTTCTTATTATACTTCTTTCGCCTTAATCCATTTCATCATCTTTCGCAGTTTCCTTCCGACCTTTTCAAGCCGGCAGTTATAGTCTTTCTTGTAGAGCGCGTTGAATTTTTTCAGGCCGCTCTTATACTCAGCAACCCATTCCTTTGCAAATTTTCCGCTTCTGATATCTGCCAGGATTTTTTTCATTTCAGCTTTCGTTTTGTCGGTTATGATTCTGGAGCCCCTTGTCAGGTCGCCGTACTCTGCAGTATTTGAAATGCTGTATCTCATGTAACTCATCCCCCCCTGATACATCAGGTCGACAATCAGTTTTACTTCATGCATACACTCGAAATATGCTATCTCCGGCTGATAGCCCGCCTTGACAAGCGTTTCAAATCCTGCTTTTATCAACGAGGTCAACCCGCCGCACAGAACCACTTGTTCGCCGAACAAATCTGTTTCGGTCTCTTCCTTGAAGGTGGTCTGGATGATACCTGCTCTGGCGCCGCCGATACCATTGCCCCATGCAAGCGCTATCTTCTTCGCATCACCGGTGGCATCCTGTTTCACAGCAACCAGACATGGCACGCCACCGCCTTTTTCGAATTCGCTGCGCACAAGATGTCCCGGCCCTTTCGGAGCAATCATAACAACGTTCACATTCTTTGGCGGAGCAATATATTTGAAATGGATATTGAATCCGTGGCAGAATCCGAGGGTTTGTCCCGCTTTTAGGTTTGGCTTAATCTGAGTTTCATATACCTTTGCCTGCATTTCATCCGGCACCGTTACAATTATCAGTGCCGCGCCGTTCATTGCTGTTTTAATATCGCCCGGCTTGAACCTGTGTTTTTGTGCCAGTTTGTAATTATCAGTGCCTTTAAGTTCGGCAACCCCTACTTTTATGCCGCTGTCGCGAAGGTTCAGACTGTGGGCGTGTCCCTGGCTGCCGTATCCGATTACCGCTACTTTTTTGCCTTTCAGCGGCCCGATTGGCGCATCTTTCTGGTAATATATCTTTGCCATTTTCAAAATCTCCTAATCAAATAATTATCGCATATCTGGTTTCATTATTATGTTTTTACCCCCAACCCGCCCATTTTGCAAGTGAATTTATTATGTTATTTGGCTTCGGAATTTGCGCCGGTTCGCTGTTATCATCAAAATTCAAGACAGCGAACTGGCCGTGATAAATTTTGGCGGCCTCGTCATACGCCCTTGCGGCATCTTCCTCATTGTCGAAATAACCTAAATGTTTCCTTTTGCCATTATAAGCAATATAAGCCTGCCATTTATTGTGTCCTTTACTCCAAGAGACACCTTTATATTTTGAGCTGGCAGGTTTACTTCTTTTTTTACAGTTCATATTATTTTGTGAAATTGTTGCGAAATGCAGATTGCGCTTAGTGTTATCGAGGCTTTCACGATTTCTATGGTCAACGATAGAGCCTGCAGGAGCATTCATAATCTGCCTGTGCATATATATGATTTTTTTACCGCAATATCGGACAGCGTAACAACTATTTCTCTCAGTTTCCCAAATCTGCCAGGGATATTGGGACAATTTCTGATAATCGTCCGGGTCAACGATAGCGAATTTATCTTTTGTTAGTTTGATGCGCCGAAATGCGATGCCGTAATGTTTTTTTCTATAGCGCAGCAAAAAATAAACAACGATGCTTTCGATGAATGCTGGATACGGAATTTGAAAACAGATTTTGGACACAATAATTCCTCTTTTGAAATTGTTAAGATTAAATTGAGGGAAGCGGCCAAAGCCGAAGCGATTTTTTGTTTATTCCCTGATTTTACAGGAGGTTACGAGAAATATTAACTTTTTGTCTAACTATATGGGTATTTTACCATATTTTTAACAAAAGTCAAGGGAAAAACCACATTTTTACAAAAATAATTAACCTGAATCCCTCAACTTGGAGTTTACGCTCGAAAAACTTGTCCTCGACCTGATCGGGGATCGGGGGCTTCATTGCGGGGTCTTCAAACATTTTGGATAAAGACAACCAAAATTTTGTTGAATCCAAAAAAAAACCGGGTATAATTTATTATGCGGCCAGTTCCGATGAGATAGTTGCGCATCTCACGGGGCAGGCAGCGAGGAGTTGTGGAAGTGAGAACGAAGAAGATATTTGCGTTCTTGGTCTTGTTGGCTGTAGTGGTATTTTTTAATCACATAGCCGCATCAGTTGAACTTGATAGTAGTTCTGCATTACCGCTATACATTTCAGACACTTACCAGGAAGAAGATGTCTTAATTTCTTTTAACCAGGCATACAGCAAAACGGATAGTTGTGGGAGTCAATTTTGCATAGTATTAAATATAAAAGTATTAGCCAAAAACAAAATCATAAAACCCAGCAGATACATTTATGGGATTTATGTATTAGATAATTTCGGAAATGACCTTGACGTTATAAGTATGGTTCCCAGATATTGTGATAGTCTAAGGCCGGGAGAGGAAAAATTATTCATAATCACATTTAGTATCAGGCCATTAGGCAACACCAAATATCTTCTCATTCAAATACCAAGGGGAATTTTTGGAAATATCAATCCTTTTGAGCTTAAAATACTTAATACAGGTCTTAAAGGGATAACAAAAGAAGAACGTGACCGGCTGGAATCCGGGGCAGGATTTGAACGCGGGCAAAAAGAAAATGCACGTATTGATTTTATGCCGGATAATATTGAACAAAAGAAGCAGGATAAAATTTTATATACAGCGATATTTGTCGGGGCCTGTGTTTTATATTTTCTTGTGCTGATACTCTTTTTGTGTCTTAAAAAGGCAAAAGAAATGATATTGCATAACGAATCATTTTTATCTTTTTTAGCTCGATGGGCAAAACAAAACCCTTCGCATCTTTCAATTCTTTACATACTTTCAGTATTGATTTCTTTAGGCTGGTTAATACTTGGCATTATAATAGTAATAGCTGGAGATATCGGAAATACTGCAAATATATTTGAGATTGTGTTTTTCCTGGCTTCATGGGCCTTGTTGTCAATACTCAGTTTTTGGATAATATGTGAGATGATAAACAAATGGCGGACACTCAATAATTAAATTTATTGCCTATTCCCGTTCATTTGCGTTAAGTTCTTCATTTGCTATATT
>JBGOWI010000014.1:0-43518 GCA_041478555.1 Phycisphaerae bacterium | reverse complement strand
GGTCAGTATGCTATCAAATCACGCCGATAGACGATGTCAATAAAACGATGGAGCAGATTATTATAGAAGCGACGGATGCTGCAAATCCTGTAAAAACTAAACTGGGAATGACTGGGGCAAGCAAAGAAAAATGGCAGGCATTGTTCGGAGCAGGTGAACTGATTCCTGTTCTCGGTCCCAAAATTAAAGCTTTAGGGGAACTTCTCTTGAGCTGGGGCAATCAAACTGCCGGTGATACACGAAAACGGTTTATAGAGGCATTAAAAAAACTCAGTGAATGCTTGTCGAATGAGCAAAGGGCGATATTTATTATTGATCCGGAAAAATGGATGCCAAAGGACAGCGACCAAGCCTGGCGACTTGTTACAGAGGAGTTGCCTAGCAAAATAAAGTTAATTTTTCCACAGAGGCCAGATGACGTGCTTGTGACCAGCGATAATTTCTGCCTGTCGGACACTGTTAAACGAATACCAGACCGCGAATTAGATATTTTGGATGAGCAGGCAATAAATGACCTTGTGGATAAATACGCGAAAATGACAAAGTATAACACAAGAGAACTTCTTAATGCGGTGGCATGCTATAACAGACACCCTTATGTAGTAGCGGCAGCATTAGAACTCATAAAGGATGGGCTGGAAATACAAGAACTACCAAATAATCCAAAACTGGTGGCAATTGCTGAGGCGCAGCGAAAGCGAATCTTTGAAAAAAGTGATGAAGCAATTGCATTATTTGAGGCTTATGCGATTTTGGAGGTTGGTGTGCCGGATGACATAGCAGAGTATGCAAGCGGATTAAATTCAACAACATTAAAACGGCTGCAAAATAATAATTACTTAAAAGGATTATTGCGAGAGGAAGGAGAAGGGAAACGGATTTATCATTCGATATTGGCTGATTACATACTTGGGCAAATAAATGAAACCGAGAAAAAGCAATATCATAAGCGAGCAATAAAAATTTACAGAGGGAAATTAAAAAATGCAGAGGAAGAACAAATTAAGCCGGATGAACTGGCTGCAACGAGATTGCCTGAACACGTTCTGATTGCTGAGGGACAGGATGCTTTTGTAAGTTCATTCATAAATGAATGCTTCAGCCCCTTGCTTACTCTCGGTGCATTGGATACCTGTATTAATCTGTCCGAGCGGGCATTGAAGATGGTAAGGGAAGATTCAGAAGACGGGGCAATACTTTTAGGCAATTTAGGCGTGATTTACCGGAGTCGCGGCGAATTAGACAAGGCAGAAGAGATGCATAAAAAGGCGTTAGCGATAGACGAGAGACTTGGGCTGCAGGAAGGGATGGCAAGAGATTATGGCAATTTAGGCGTGATTTACGGAAGTCGCGGCGATTTGGTCAAGGCTGAAGAGATGTTTAATAAAGGGTTAAAGATCGATGAAAAGCTTGGAAGATTGGAAGGATTAGCTACAAAGTATGGCAATTTAGGCATAGTTTACAAGAAATACGGCGAGTTGGATAAGGCTGAAGAGATGCATAAGAAAGCATTAGAGATTGACAAAAGAATGGGAAATCAGGAGGGAATAGCGAGACATTATAGCAATCTCGGCGTAGTTTACCAGACACGCGGCCAATGGGATAAAGCTGAAGAAATGTTTAATAAAGGACTGGCAATTGATGAAAAACTCGGCAGGTTGGAGGGAATGGCAAGTGATTATGGCAATATAGGCGGGGTTTACCTGATGCGCGGGGATTCGAAAAAGGCGGAAGAATACTGGATAAAGTCGCTGGATTTGTATAAAAAAATGGGATTATCAAACGAGGCGAAAGAAGTGCAGGGATGGATAGATTCGGCAAGGCCGAATTGAAAATTTAAGATTTAATATTTAAAATTTAACATAGAACATAGAATGGGAAAACGGCCGGTGAAGGCGGCGGAGAACAGTGATCCCCACAGTTTTGCCGGCGGGCAAAACTAAGCGTGGGGATATAAATAGTGAAAAGCGAAAAACGTCGCCGTGCCGGCGACGGCTAAACCATATCTGCGGCGGGCTAAATATGCGAAAATGCGGGATTGACAAGGAGACAGGAATAGCAGAGAATGTGGTGGGACAGGTCTCACAGGAAATTAAATTGAAAGGGATTGCAAATGGCGAAACAGAAAAGACATAAAGCAAAGACAGGAGCAGCGGGATATGTCGAAAAAATAAGTTCACAGATTTTCGACAGAATAAAAGAAGAACTTGAAAAATCATTCAGAGTAACGCCCTCCGACAAGATAAACAAGATAAAGAAGATGCTGCCGGGCCTGAGAAAACAGGTCAAAAAGAAAATAAAAGAAGAGTTTGAAAAATCATTCAGGTTAATGCCCTCCGACAAGATAAAGAAACTGCTGCCGACTCTGAAAAAACAGGTCACAAAGAAAATAAGAGAAGAGTTTGAAAAATCATTCAGGTTAATACCCTCCGACAAGATAAAGAAGATAAAGAAGATGCTGCCGGGCCTGAGAAAACAGGTCAAAAAGAAAATAAAAGAAGAGTTTGAAAAATCATTCCGGGTAACACCCTCCGGCCCGCCTTTGACGAGGTCTCGCTCGCCTCTCTCTCGGCGAAGCCGAGGGCCTTCGGCGGACAAGATAAAGAGAGAGAAAAAGACAAAAATAAAAGGCAAAGGCAAAAGGGGGAAAATAAAAAAATAGCCGCCAGAGACGGAAGTAAAGATTTTGGATTTTGGATTTTAGATTTTGGATTCCATTATTCCAAACCCTACCCACTAAATCCACATAAGCAAAAATGCGCAAGAAAAAACTTGCGCGCTGCCAAAAAATAAAAGATTTTTTCTCCAGAGCCAACAAGCACTTACAAATTCAAACCGAAGAATTTTTAGTCTAAATTGGTCAAAAAGGCGCAAGTTCCTCCCTTCATACGGAAGCAGATACACAAGGTAATTTAAGATTTAACCCCGATGAGATAGCTGCGACATTGATGAGATAGTCCAAGAGACATCTCACAGGACAAGCATCTCACGGGGCAAGGATTGAAGATTTAAGATTTGAGGAATCCGCCGCAGGCGGACAAGTTTTCAATTTTTACAATGGTTAAATTTATTATTCCAACTCCGGTTTTTATTCCCGCATTTATCGAACGCCTCTGCGTATGGTTCGTGCTGCGTCACAGGGAAAAACAATACGGCTTTGCGTTTCGCAAAATCAAATTAACCAAAGGCAAATACGCAATCGTCGACCCGGAAGACTATGAAAAAATAAACCAATATAACTGGTACGCAAAAGACAATGGATATACCTTCTACGCTGAAAGAAAGATGAGAATATTCGGCAAAAGAAGAACTATACGAATGCACAGACAAATAATGCACGCACCGCCCTTCGGCTGCGCTCAGGACGGGCAAGATAAGGTCGTCGACCATAAAAACCATCACGGATGGGATAACAGAAAAGAAAACCTGCAAGTGGTCAGCCAACAGGAAAATACGTGGAACAGCGAAAGAGGTAAAAATACCGGCAGCAGCAAATATAAAGGCGTCAGCCGAGATAAAGAACATAATAAATGGAAGGCAACGCTTTGCCATAACGGAGGGAAAATACATTTGGGATACTTCGAGAACGAAATAGATGCGGCAAGGGCATACGATGAAGCGGTGAAAAAATACCGAGGAGAGTTTGCAGTGTTAAATTTGCCACAGAGCTCACAGAGGTCACAGAGGTATAAAGAAAAATCCTAAATCCTAATATCGAAATCCTAAACGAATTCGAATAACAAAAATTCAAATTATTTAAACAAAAACCCTGCCATAGTGATGGCAGGGCTAAACATATTTTGGCTTTACTTTTAAGGTCGGGATAAATAAAACCCCGCACCAGAAAATTATTGAATAAAAAATGGTGCGGGATAAAATCCAAATATGGAAAAAATAAAGATATACGACACGACGCTGCGAGACGGGATGCAGGCTGAAGGGATAAGCTTTTCGCTTGACGATAAGCTCTTAATCGCAAAGCATTTAAGCAAACTCGGCTTTGATTACATCGAAGGCGGCTACGCATCGAGCAACCCCAAAGAAATGCAGTTCTTCTTAGAAGCTGCTAAACTGAATCTAAAGCCGGCCAAAATAGCAGGGTTCGGAAATACCCGCAGGGCTGACGCAACCTGCCAAACAGATGCTTCATTAAATGCAATCTTAGCCTGCAGGACACCAGTAGCTACACTTGTCGGCAAGTGCTGGGACCTGCACGTTACAGAAGTTCTGCACTGCTCGCTCGAAGACAATATCAAGATTTGTGCCGAGTCTGTAGAGTATATGAAAAGCAAAGGGCTTGAAGTAATCTTCGATGGAGAACATTTTTTCGACGGCTACAAAAGAAATCCCGAATATGCCCTGAAAGTTCTTGCTGCGGTCATCGATGCGAAGGCAGATGTAATCGTGCTCTGCGAGACCAACGGCGGATGCCTTCCGCCGGAAGTTTATGAAATAACAAAGACCGTCAAACAAAAATTCGGCAAAATATCACTCGGCATTCACTGCCACAACGACAGCGACTGCGGGGTTGCAAATTCGCTTGCCGCCGTTCATGCAGGGGCACGACACGTGCAGGGGACAATAAACGGTCTTGGTGAAAGGTGCGGCAACGCAAATCTGTGCACAATAATACCGAATCTGGCGATTAAAATGGGCTATGAAGTTTTAACGCCGGAAAAGATAAAAATGCTCACGGAGACTTCGCGATATGTCTTTGAGATTGCAAATCTGCCGCCGGTGATGAATATGCCATACGTGGGCGAAAGTGCATTTGCGCATAAAGGCGGCCTGCACGTGGACGCCCTGCGTAAAAACAAAAGGACTTATGAGCATATCGACCCTGCCGTTGTCGGGAACGAAAGGAGATTCCTTATTTCAGAACTTTCCGGCAAGGCGAATATCCTTGCGAAACTGGAAAAGGCCAACATCGCACAGGACAAGGAACTTGCCCAAAAAATTCTCATCGAGGTGCAGAACCTCGAAAACAAAGGCTTCCAGTTCGAGGCTGCGGAGGCGAGCTTTGAGCTGCTGGTCAAAAAAATAATGGGGACTTACAAGCCGTTCTTCGAGCTGGAAAAGTTTCACGTAACCGTTGAAAAAAATTCCGGCGGCAAAATGGTAAGCCAGGCAACCATAAAACTTGCCGTCAACGGTCATACCGAACATGCCGTCAGCGAAGGTGATGGACCTGTTGATGCACTCTACGGCGCACTGAGTAAATCGCTTGAAAGGTTCTATCCGAACATTCGCGAAATGCACCTGATTGATTACAAGGTCCGGATTGTAAACCCCGCTGCCGGCACAGCGGCTATTACGAGAGTCGTCATCGAAACCCGCGACAAGGACGCAATGTGGGGCACGGTCGGCGTATCAGAAAACATCATCGAGGCAAGCTGGCAGGCACTTGTCGATAGTGTCGAATACAAACTCATCAAGGACGGCAATGATTAGTCGCTCGTCGTCCGGTAAAAACCTGCGTTTTTCACTATTTATTCTTTACCTAACCCCTTGTAAAACAAGACTTTACCGTTAAACGTTTGCTTTTTTGTTCTTTTTTTGTTATTATTTATAAAAAAGGGTATCAGGGAGAGAAGATGCGTTTATATTCGATTTGCATTCTGCTGCTTACGGCGGCGTGCTTTGCGAACGTGCTTAACGTTCCGAGCGAGGAGTATCCATCCATCCAAGAGGCAATTAATCTTGCTATAAGCGGTGATACTATAATCGTTGCGCCCGGCAGGTATTTTGAAAACATAAACTTCCTCGGCAAAGCTATAATCGTTCGTTCAAGCGACCCCACCGACCCGAATATCGCTGCAGCTACAATTATTGACGGCAACTGCCCTGCTGATGTGAATTTTGCCTCGGTCGTTACGTTCAAAAACGGCGAAACAACTGCCTCAATTCTCGAAGGCTTTACCATCACAGGCGGAACCGGCTCATGGGTCAGCGTCTGGTGGCAATACCAGGGCTATCGCTGGAATCGCTGCGGCGGAGGGATACTATGCTCAAACTATTCCAGCCCGACAATAAGAAAAAATATCATAACAGCCAACATTGCAGGTCAGGGTGGCGGTATCTATTGCTACAATTACAGCAATGCAACCATCACCGATAACATAATTTCAGATAACAATGCAATCGTCAATCACGGATACGGCGACCCTGATGCAAACGACCCTAATATCTACGACCACGGAGACGGCGGAGCTATAGCGGGTTTTCAATACTGCGACCTGATAATTAAAAATAACATCATACAAAATAACCACGCCCAATCTTACGGAGGCGGAATACACCTTCGCCAGTGGTCCGACGGTTTAATCGAAAACAATCTTATAACTCAAAATTCTTCTATGCTCGGTGCGGGTATTCATATCACATATACTTCTGCACCGACTGTCAGGAAAAACACTATAACGGCAAATACTGCCAGCGCGCTCGGCGGCGGCGGAATTTATATATACTATCTCTCTAACCCGCTTGTTGAGCAGAATCTCATAACGCAAAATTCTTCATCCAACGGCGCAGGCATCGGCGTTTACTGGGACAGCAACCCAATAATAAGAAATAATCTTATCACAAAAAACCTTGCGGGGGCAGGCATAAGAATCGTGGGCTCTGCGCCTGCAATAACAAACAATACAATCAGCTTTAATGAAAAAGGCGGTATTCAGTATGAAAGTAATGCATCACCTGTGATAACAAATAATATTATAATATCAAACGGCTCAGACAATGGCATCAATGCATCGAGCACAACCGGAACAATAACATATAACGATGTCTGGGGGCATTCTGCCGGCAATTACAGTTCACTCATCGGCGATTTAACCGGCACAGGCGGAAATGTTTCCATCGACCCTGAATTTATCAACTCCGACAGCAACGATTATCACATTAATTATTTCAGTCCCTGCATAAACGCAGGAGACCCAAACACTACTACAACAGATATCAACGACTTTGACGACCAGAGCAGAAAAATGGGGCAATTCGTAGATATCGGAGCCGACGAGGCAAAACCCGTCTGGAACATAACCAAAAGCACACAATACGATACTATCCAGGCTGCCATCAATGACGCAAATAACGGACAGATAATTGTTCTTATAATCGGCACACACAAAGGCACAGGAAATAAGGACATTGATTTCAAGAAAAAAGCGGTCACGGTGCAAAGTATAAGTCCCAATGATTTTGCTGTCGTACAATCAACAATTATCGACAGTGAAAATAATGGTCGGGGTTTCTGGCTGCATCGCGGCGAAGGCCCCAACTCAATTATTCAGGGGATTTCAATAATCAGAGGGGGCAGCATATTTGAAGGGGGAGGTATTTACTGCGGCGATCCTATATTAGAAGTTGGAAGTTCGCCGACAATTCGAAACTGCATCTTTATGTATAACGCCCCTCGCGACCACGGAGGGGCAATTTACTGCGGTTACGGCAGCAATGCAACAATCACAAATTGTTATTTTGAATCCAATGCGTTCAATCCTTATGGCTACGGCGGCGGAATATACTGCTTCGATAGCAGCCCTGTTATTACCAATTGTATATTTTTGAATAATTCTGCCGTTGGACACGGCCGGCACGGCGGTGCGGTCTGCTGCTGGGGTGAGAATGGGAACGAGAGTAACGCGATAGTCGCCAACTGTCTGGTTGTTGGAAATTCTGCGGGTCATCGAGGCGGAGGACTATATGCCTACTGGAGCAGTCCGACCTTTGTGAACTGCACCGTTATCGGCAATAAGGCACTTGAAGGCGGCGGAATCGGCTCATTTAGAGAAAGCAATCCGCTGGTGGTCAACTGCATTGTAAGAAACAATATCGCTCCCGACGGCAATCAGCTTGCACTGATTAACACACTTCGTGTCTGGCCGTGGCAGGGAATAACTGAAATGACCGTAAAGAACAGCAATATTCAGGGCGGCCAGGCAGGGGTCTGGGTTGACCCGAATATGATTCTGCACTGGCAGAGCGGCAATATCGATTCTGAGCCGAACTTTGTCGATTTGGGCTACTGGGATGATGCAAACACGCCGCTCGATGCGAACGACGATTATTACGTTATCGGCAATTATCACCTTCTGCCGGGCTCAGCGTGCATAAACAAAGGCGATAACAATTCTGTCCCTGTTCAATCAATTACAGACATTGATTCAGAACAGAGGATATTTGACGGCACTGTCGATATGGGAGCGGATGAATTCTTTATAAATGCTGCGGATTTCAACGGCGACGGTATCGTCGATTTTGCAGATGCTTTTGTATATTCGCAAAACTGGCTCTGCGATGTCAATGAGCTGCCTGCTGATTTTATTGATGATGGTTTTATTGATTTTGCTGATTTTGCGGAATTCGCTAAAAACTGGTTCTGGACAGGCAGCTGGCGATAATTAGTCGTTAGCCACGAAGGCACCAAGACACCAAGATATTTATGACTTTTATATTCTGAATTCTTTTATTCTTTGTGCCTTGGCGGCAACTTTTTTCGTCCGATAACATTTTTCTGTTAAACCGACTTTCTTCCTGTGCCGATAAAGGCGGTATGGAATCGTTGCGCAGATACAGACTTCGGCGAGCTCCCTTCGGGTCTGAGCCTCAGGGTCGAAAACAGTCGAGCCGGGCCGGTTTTTCGTTTCTTGAAATGCTGATAGTGCTGGCTATCCTTGGGACTTTAGCAGCCATTGTAATTCTTGGATTTCGGGACCCGAGCGATAAGGCCAAGGAAGCCGCCGCCAAAGAGAATCTGCAAAAACTCAGAAACGCAATAGAGCTGTATGCCGTCCAGCACAAAGGCGTTCCGCCGGGCTATCCGGAGGGAGATGTGTCAAAAACTCCCCTGTCGACAACTTTTACGCAACAATTATGCAATGCAACAAATTCAGATGGAGAGTATGCCCCGTCGGGAACTGCCGGCTATCCATTGGGGCCTTATTTACCAGAAATACCAGAAAATCCCTTTAATAATAAGAACACCGTAAAAGTATTAGGCAATGCCGTCCAATTTTCCGCTTCGGCGACAGACGGTTTCGGCTGGATATGCAAACCATTAACCAAAACGATTAGACTTGACTACCCCGCCACAGACTCCGAAGGTGCCAGATACTATGATTATTGAAAAACGTAAAGTGCCACACTGCTTGAAAAAAACCGGTTTTAACCGGTTTTTTTGTTTCACTGAAAAGATCTATTACCTGCGACGACAAATAAGCAAACCGCCAAAGACCAACAAAGATATTGTAGCAGGCTCCGGAATTACAAGTGAATCCAGCAAAACAGCACTGCCACCCGGCCCAGGAGGGTTCATCCGATAGAGGGAAATAACTGCCGAAGTTTTCCCTGTAGCGAAGTCAAAGTCAGCGGTCAGCCACTGGCCATCGTCGTATGTATATGGTTTGCTAGCATCTGCCATAACCCATATTTCTCCCTGACCTAACTGGCCCCACCCATCATTCTTTAGCGTATCATAGAAGGACGAATCAGACGGGGCGTTTATTCCTTTAGCAAAGCTACCTAAGATGCCGTTGCTGTCAACAGCCAGAGCAAGATAAATATCCTGCTCGAGGGGGTCTATTACAGAAACAGTGATTTCGTCGAGGAGGGTATTGTGCGAAATTGTCCAATCCGGTTCCGGTGCACTGCAAAAGGGAGCAATACTGAGAATCAGAATTGCCATTGCTACTCTGCGAAGAAGCTCGCTACGCAGCACAAGTAATAACTTCTTCATCGCTTACCTCCTTCAGTCTCTAAAAAAGCCCTTTTTTCAAGGCTATAAAAATGGTCCAGAAGTATCCATTTTTCGAGGGTGATTATACATCAACCTTTGCCAATTGTCAAGACTTTTCTGGATTTTATTTATGGACACTACCAGTCAGGATTCACAAGGCGTGCCATTCTGCCGGAGGCGGACAAGATTACGACTACTGAAACTACTCGCCGGACGGTCGCACTGGCGCGGCAGGCTGGTGTTTATGTTCTTCAAACTGCTTGGGGTCAATTTTTCTAAAAACAAGCTCCTGCGGGTTTGCATCAATCTTGTTTACATCGGGTGTGCCTGCCCCTTCGACAGTACAGTAACTTCGCCATTTAACATTCCAAATAAGGTCTTTGGCGGAAACCGGGCCTTCAAAAGTGTCTTTCTCTGAACCTTCTATAGAACCGGCCCACGGCATATCCATAAGAAAATACTCCATAACGACCGAAACTTTCAGAATCCCTGTTTTCGGGTCGTAACTTGTATCACAGGGACCTAAAACGTACAGGAAGCTGCTGCCGGCAATTCCTTCTTCATAATAAGAACCTTCGTCAACCTTCATAGGCACACCGAGAACGTGAGTCAACTTCGATATCTTGCCATCAGGCTCAAACTTAAAGCCCCAGTTAGAATCGTTGGCCTGCCAGACACCAACGAGAAATTTGGGGAACTCTTTATCAGCCTTTTGAGATATGTTCTGTGGAACAGCCTTTTTTTGCCCGACACAGCCATAAAAGACCAGTAAACCCAAAGATATAAAAACACAAATCCTGTTCATTTCAAGTCTCCTGATTAATTAGCCACAGAGGATATTAAAACTATTTTTTTAGCCACAGAGCTCACAGAGAACACAGAGGTATAAAAGAAAATCCTAAATCCTAATCCGCCACAGGTGGATAAATATGTCAGAAACCGTTAGAGGATATTCTAACCACTTTGGCCTTAAGAGGCAAGACAAAAAAACAGGCAGAGGTGAAACTCTGCCTGTTTTGAAATACTCCTTAATTTATTCAAAATTGGATTATTTTCCACGTTTCCTGAATAAGAGTCCGCCGAGACTCAGCAGAACCATAGTAGCCGGTTCGGGAACTATCTGGTGGATAATCACCTGGTCCTGCATCTGAACGGTTTCCCAATCATCGTTGGTGGTCCACAACTGAACTACCGCATCGCCAGCGGCTTCGCAATGGAAGAGAATCCCATCAACGAAAATTCCCGAAGTGCCAGGCACCGTCATACACATAAACTGACCGTAAATTCCTCCGCTGCCCGGGAAGAATTCGTCATTCCCTGCACCTAAGACCTTCGACAGATCAGGGGCTGGCGGGAGATGATAAACACCACCGCTGATTGTACCTAAACCGGCAGTGGCATCAGTAAAACACAGGCCAAAATAAACGTTGTCTGTCGCGTCGCTTCCCCAACCATTAGGTGAATGGATGTCCAGCTCGGCGGTCCCGCTTGGGTACGTCAGGGTAATCGTGCTGTCAGTCGGATACAGATTTCCATTTACGGAAATCTGCAGAATCATAGCAGCAGAGGCAACAGGAACTACTCCCAGAATCAACATTAAAATCAGCATTTTTCTCATTGTTCGGTCTCCAAAAATAAGGTTAATAACTTGAATGCTTTTGCCTACGAGAGGCACAATTTACGATTAAACGTTTGCGCGTTTTAAAGCCATTAATAGCCACAAAGACACTAAGGCACGAAGAACTATTCTTATTTCAATTTAATTTCAGCCACCCTTTCGGCTTCGCTCAAGACAGGCAAGGCACTAAGACACAAAGAATACTAACTAATGACTAATTGATTGTTTTCTCGACCCCGATTAAAGTTGTTAAAAAGAGCTATTGCTTCTACAGAAAGAAAGCCTAATATCTAAATCCTAAAGTTGAGTTTTTCCTGCCCCGTGTAGCAATAACTTTTCTCTACCCCGATTAACTTAGCGTATTATAGCAAATCTGAAAGTCAAATGCAAGAGAAAAATAAAAAATTCAACATAGCGCCTATTCAGTGAGCTTTCTTTCCCGCCCCGTGCAGCAATAACTCTCTCTACCCCGATTAACTTAGGGGTATTATAACAAATTCGAAAGGGGAATGCAAGAGAAAAATAAAATTTTTTTTGACGCGGATTTCGCTGATTGACCCCGATGAGATAGCCGAAGCGGCATCTCACGGGGCAGGCGCAGATTGACGCTGATGTTAAAACTGCTTTTTGACGCGGATTTCGCTGATTTCGCAGGTATATGTTTAACGATTTTTGCGGGCAGTCTGAAATATCCTGCGTCTAACGCTCAACGATTCGCCAAAATTCAGCAATAAGCCGACATCTATATCCGTTGCTTTTAGGTAATTGACCAACTGTACCTCGTGTGCCGGGGTGAGCGTCTGAACAGCTTTAATTTCGACGATGACTTTATCGGACACTACAATATCGGCAAAATATTCTCCTACAATTTGATTTGCATAATAAACGGTGACAGGTTTTCCAGCCACAGCCGAAAGTCCGATACTTTGCAATTCTATTACCATTGCCTTGTGGTAAACTTTTTCGAGAAAACCGTATCCGAGAGTGTTATGAACATTGTGGGCTGCTCTTATAATCTTTTCCGTAAGATCCGAATGTTCGTACATAATTATCTCTTTCAGCGTTAATCAGCGAAATCCTTCGGCAAGGCTCAGGACAGGTCAGCGTCTAAAAAAGTTTTAACCATCTGCGTCTAAAAATACAAACAAAAAAGAGGCAGGTTTATAAGACCTGCCTCTTTCACTTTTAAGCGTTTATACGCTTATTTTCTCTTTCTCAGAAGCAGTCCGCCAAGGCTAAGGAGTGCAATTGTTGCAGGCTCAGGAATACAGTGGATAATCACCTGGTCCTGCATCTGAACGCTTTCCCAATCATCGGCAGTGGTCCACAGTTGAATTACCGTATCATGGGGGGGAATGCCACCAGGACCTTCGCAATGGAGAACAGCGTAGTCAACGAAAATTCCTGCAGTGCCAGGCACCGTCATGCACATAAACTGCCCGTAAATTCCTCCGCTGCCTGGGAAGAATTGGTCATTCCCTGCACCTAATGGCTTCGACAGATCAGGGGCCGGCCCGACATGGTAAACACCACCGCTGATTGTAGCAGGACAAATAGTCTCGTCAGCAAACACAAGGCCAAAATAAACGTTGTCACCATTGTTCTGCCAACCATTGGGTGACCAGATGTCCAGAGCGAGGGACTCGCTTGGCATCAGGAAAATCGTGCTGTCTTCCGGCTCCGGATTGTTGCCTACCGAAATCTGCAGAGTCATCTGCACACCGTTAGCCAAAGCACACAAAGAAGCAACTAACATTAAAACTAACAACTTCTTCATCTTAAAACCTCCTTTAAATAAATTAACATTCGAATGTTAAACCTTTCATTTTTTAACTTTTACTTTAATTTACGTTACTTTAATTCGTCCAGAAATTGTACTTTTCGTTGGGGTCGCCGACAGGGCGAAGATTACAATCCGGCACTCCGTTCGGCGGAACATTATAATCGCAGCAGCCAGATGGCAAATTAATGTCCTCGTTGCTGAGGAACACTTTGAAGATGTTCAGGTCAGTCGACGAAACGCGGTATAGACCTGCTTTTTTATGGTTAAGGTCTGCACAAATGCCCGGGACACCCGACCAAGCTACTGTCGACAGGTTAGGGTCCTCCTGACTAAGAGCGAGCTTGAACAGATTCAGGTCAGTAGTTGAGACCCAATACAGACCTGCCTTTTTGCCATTTGTATCGCCGCGACACTGTCTCTTGAAGCACCAGCAATTCGGCTCACCAAACTGAGTCCAAGCGTTATACTCGACGCTATTACCACCTTGAGCAGGACTCTTGAGGCATTTCGTCGGCGGCTGAGCAGCAATACAGGGTGTATACCTCAACGTTTTGGTAAAATAGGGAGCGGTATTGCCATCTTCAAAGACGACGCCGCCACGATAGGTGACTTCAGGGGTCATTCTTACGTTAACGTCGCCGGTCGAGCCGTTACAGTCAAAATGGAGCTCGCAAAGTATGCCACAGGGGTCTGGAGCATTCGGAGCACCAACATAAAGCGAACCGAACTCAAGAATAATGGTCTTGCCCGGCAGAGCCATGCTGCCACCCGGGTCACAGGGGTCAGCAAGCGGAGAGCCCCAGCTTGTCACATTACCGTTACCGTCAATGACGATTCTGGCTGGATAGATGCCGTAACCTTTCCTTGTGCTACGGCTCTCGCCGCAGGGGTCGAAGTCATTAACATCCTTGATGACAATGTTGGGGTCAGTGCCGTTAACTAATTCGATTTTTAATGCGAATGCGCGTGGCAAATTGTTCGGGTCGCCGCCGGTGTACACAATGTTAACATCGTTGGCACATAAGACTAACTGGACATCCAGCGGACCGTAAGCAAACACCGGTACTGCGACTAAAATCGCTAAAACTAAAATCAGTTTCTTCATTTTTTCTTACCTCACAACAAATTCTCTTTTTTTCTTAACACTCGCTGAGCTTCTCACTCAGCGCGGTTCTGGTTTCTTATTTCCTTCCGTTCATCGCCATTTTGCCTGAAAGAAACCAAACAAGCAAGGAAGTAGAATCAACAACCAGACTCGGAAGGAACATCTGGTCTGGAGTTTTCTCCCTTTCCGACACCTCCTTTCCGCCCTATGTGGGCGATATGACGGTTACAAATTTCTTAGAGTATATTACCATCAGGCAATTTAAAAATCAAGAAAAAAATAAAAAAAAGCAAATATCAGCACTAAAAATGCGGATTGAGGAGTTTAAAGGTTTACAATTCTTCAGTTTGCTCACGGCAACCATTGTCCGATAAAACAGGAAATTTTAAGCAGATAAGATTTTTTCTTTTTTCAAGCCCCTTTTTCAGGCTTAAAACCCACATTTCGCCAAAAACAGGCTGAAAAATTTAATTTTATCGGTCGAGCCTCTGGAAAAATATATTTGGTAAAAGCCGCCCTTTTTATCCTTGTTTAATACCGTGAGGCTGCCCTTTAGACAATTATTCTATATGCTCATTCCTTAATTCCTGATTTTTTTACCCGCCCCTGACAACCAATGATTTAATTACATCTCAGAGATTTTTCGCCAGTTTCGGCCGTCTTTTTGAATGAGCGCATCAGCCTGCGGAAAACTTTCACTGCCGGCAGAATAAGGATAAGGCTCTGCATCCTGCTGCCGGAAGGTTTTGAGCACATTATCGAAAAGCTGCCAGGCGAGTTTCACATCGTCAATCCTTGTAAAGAGGGTCTGGTCGCCTGTCATGCAGTCAAGCAGTAATCTCTGGTAGGCATCCGGCGATTCAGCGGCGAAGATTTCAGCGTAATTAAAATCCATCTCAAGGGTGCCGATACACAATTTCGGACCCGGCCTTTTGGCCTCGAAGAAAAGACTGATACCTTCCTGCGGCTGAATTTTTAATACAAGAACATTTGCGGGCAACCGGTCAATTCCTGCCGATGAAAACAATATATGAGGCACTTTTTTAAAGGTTACGGCAATCTCCGTAACGCGTCTGATAAGCCGTTTTCCTGTTCTCAAATAGAACGGCACACCCTGCCACCGCCAGTTATCGACGAAAAGTCTTGCGGCAATATAAGTCTCGGTTTTTGAATTTTTCTCAACATCAGCTTCCTGCCGATAGGCAGGTGTCTGACCGCCATCAATCGAACCTGCAGCATACTGGCCTCTTACAATATCCTCGCTCCAGGGTTCAAGGTTGAACGGGCGGATACTTCGCAGGAGTTTTACCTTCTCATCGCGGATATGTTCCGCCCCAAATGAGGCCGGCGGCTCCATCGCGACAAGAGAAAGCATACTCAGCATGTGATTGACGAACATATCCCGAAGCGCGCCGCTTTTGTCGTAATAGCCGCCTCTGGTTTCGATGCCGATTGATTCGGCTATCGTTATCTGAACATGGTCAATATAATTTCTGTTCCATATCGGCTCAAAAATGGAATTGGCAAAGCGGAACATTAAAATGTTCTGCACCGTTTCTTTACCCAGATAATGGTCTATCCTGTAAACCTGCTCCTCAGCAAACCATTTGCTTAAACAATCGTTAAGCTCAAGGGCACTTTGCAAGTCTCTGCCAAATGGTTTTTCAACAACAAGCCTTACAAAGCTGCCGCTATCCTTATTGTTAAGGCCTGCCCGGCCGAGATTTTCGATTACGTCCGGATACAGCAAAGGGGGCAGAGAAAGATAAAAAATTCTGCCGAAATTTTTACCGGCTTTTCCGTTCAGCTCAAAGAGCCTTTGTTTGATATCGCTGTAAAACTGCTGGTCGGCATAATCACCGCTTACATAGCAGAAACCATCTAAAAAATCGGTTCGATTTTCAGACTTCGACGAGCTCAGTCGAGTCGCGGCCGGCAGAATATCCCTAACCACACCGGCAGTTATTTTTCTAAAATCGTCATTACTGAGTTTCTTTCTGCCACAGCCGAGACAGAAAAAATCCGCCGGCAGCAATCCTCTTTTAAACAGATTCGCAAGAGCAGGAATAAGTTTTCTTTTAGTCAAATCACCCGAAGCGCCGAAGACAACAAGCCCGCACTGCGGAGCCGGCGACTCGACGCAAAATACCTGCTCATTCGCAACTGAAGGACGAATCGGTTCCATTTTCAGCATCTTCTAATCCAAACCTACCGGTTCGAACTCGTCTTTGGCTGCTCCGCATTCGGGACAGACCCAGGTGTCGGGCAGGTCCTCAAAAGCGGTGCCCGGCTCGATATCATTATCCGGGTCGCCTTTTGCGGGGGCATAAATGTAGCCGCACATAAGACATTTATACTTCTGCATGGCTTTGTCTCCTTTCGAAACGATTGTTTTCTGCTTTTCTGACGATTTTAACGGTTTTTTTATTTCCTGATATGTCGCCGCTGTTCTGGGCGTTCTTCCGCCTTTTACATCGCGATAATAATTGTAAGTCATGGCGATTTTGCCGTTGTTGAACTGCTGACAGGCGATGGTCTTGCCTATAAACAATGTATGACTTCCGACATCAATTGCATTTATAACCTCAGCTTCGACATAGCCGGTGGTATTTTCGAGCACAATCGGACAGCCTGTTACGCCTTTTTTGTACCCTGCCTTTTCGAATTTATTGACATCCCTTCCTGAGCGGAAACCAAACATTCCTATGAACTTCATCGGCGCATCCTCAGCGAGAACCGAGGCGGCAAAAAATCCGCTATTCGTTATATATTCGTGTGTAAGATTTTCCTTACTGATGCTGACTGCGATTATGGGCGGTTGGGGAGTCAATTGAAAGACAGTATTTGCAATACAGCCGTTTATGGCATTTGCCTTTGTGGAGCTGACTATATACATTCCATAGTTGAGCTGAAACAGAGCCTCCAAATCTATTTTGCCCGCATCCATGAAATTCCTTCCTGCATTTATCCCTTCTCGTCTGTTTTTAATCAGCTACCCAACTGTTCAAGATGCTTCTGGAGGGTTACGACATGGCCCATTTCTTCTTTTATTATTTCGTCGACCTTTTTTTTGCCGGCCGGGGAGGAAACAAACTCTTTAAGGCCGAGATAGTAATCTATCGAGGCCTTCTCGGCCTCAATGGCTCTCTTTATAATTTTCACCGGCGTTTCATAACCGGCAAATTCGACGTGCGGCGCTGCTTTCCCTTCCCAGCCTGCACTTTTGGCCATTGCCTTTAAATAATAAACCATTTCATTATTAGGGTCAAAGACCTTTGTATCGTCACTTTCATTTTCAAGATTTTCCCGCATCTCGGCAAAAATTTTCTCGTGGTCATCCTCCATCCCGGCAAGCTGCAGGAAAAAACGCTGCATGGACTTGTCTACCGAGACGGTTGCTGCGTCACGATAGAATTTTGCGCCATTGCGTTCAATCTGTTCTGCGATTTCAAAAATCTCGAAAGCCGTAAAATTAACTGTCATAATTCTGCTCCACAAACACTAAACTCATAACTTAAAATTAAAAACTCAAAACTTTTTTATGCTTTCCACAGGCCGTGAATATTACAGTATTCTCTTGCACTGACTTTTGCGGCATCGATTTTGAAAACCGCTTCGGGCTTCTGGCCGGGCGATAAAAACTCTCTGTAGGCCCTGCCGTCGGCAAGCAGTTCAATCCATTCGATGTAATGTTTCTCTTCCATCGGATGAGGAACAGAGCCGATTTTAACCCTGTATCCGCCGTTGATTTTTTCGATTACCGGCACGTGTTTTTCCTTTGCTGCGTCAGTTGTATTTTCTACAAGCAATTTCATCGGCTGACCGCAGCAGACAAGTTCGCCGTCTCCGCCGTGTGTAACCTCGACAATATTTCCACATAACATACATTTATAAATTTCAAGCTTCTTTGCCATAACCTGTCCCTTCCATTATTAATTTTAAACTACTCGATATTCCCGATGTTTGGCTTTAATCGTATCGGCCAACTCATCAAGTTTTTTATAATCTTCGTTTTTCGGTTCGCCTTTTATGATGAGAGGCTCGATTATTTCAGCTTTGCTGTTTGTGAGGAGTCCTTTTAATTGTTCAACCATTCTGCCGCCCCAGCCGAACGAGCCGACTATCGCAAGGTATTTAGTCTTCGGCCTCAGGGCATTGACCAGAAATGCCGCGTAGGCTGCCGCCGGATGAGCGCCTGTAAGAACTGTCGGACTTGCAAGAATCACCCCTGCGGCATCGACCAGCTCAATTGCAAGTTTACCAATATCTGCTCCGACAAGGTTGAACTGCAAAACTCCTATACCTTTTGCCATAAGAGCGTCAACAAGATAATCGACCATTTTTTTCGTACTGCCGTGCATCGAGACATAGGCGACAATCACCTTGTTCTCAACATCATCGCTTATCCATTGTTTATAAGCATCGATGATAAACTTCGGCTCATTATACAATGGGCCGTGACTTGGGGCGATGATTTTAATATCGAGACTTTTCAACTTTTCGAGATTTTTTTCAATCTGTCCTCTGAACGGCATCATTATTTCGGCATAATACCGCTTTGCTGATTCATAAACTCCGGCCTTGTCGGTAACGAACAAATCACTTGCTGCCAGATGTGAGCCGAAGAAGTCACAGGAAAAGAGAATTTTATCTTCGGCCAGATAAGTTGACAGCGTTTCCGGCCAGTGCACCCAGGGCGTAAAGATAAATTTAAGCGTTTTATTGCCGAGCGAAAGTTCCTGACCATCTTCGATAGTGATAAATTTCCGCTGGTCGATTCCCATCAGGTCGATGAGCATATTTTTGCATTTTTCGTTTGTGACGACTTTTGCATCGGGATAGATTTTTAGCACCGCAGGTATCGAGCCTGAATGGTCCTGCTCAGCGTGGTGCGAGACAAGAAAATCTATTCTTTTAATGCCGGCTTTGACAAGATTTGTTATAAGTGTTTCGGTTTTTGCAGGGTCAACCGTATCAATCAGAGCGATTTTTTCAGTGCCTCTGACAATATAGGCATTGTAGCTTGTGCCGTCCGGCAGCGGAATAAGCTCATCAAAGAGGCGTCTGTCCCAGTCAATCGCACCGACTTCAAATATATCCGGCCCGACCTTTCGCATAATCAACCTCCGTGCGAGACAATCGAAAATTACAAAAGTTTTTTAACTGCTTCAAGTGCTTCATCGTAGTCCGGCTCGTGGGTTATTTCCGGCACTATATTGGCGTAACGGATGATTCCTTGTCTGTCCACAACGAAAACGGCTCTCGCCAGAAGCCTTAAGTCCTTTATAAGGACTCCATACGCCTGGCCGAAGGACGCTGTTCTGTGGTCGCTGAAGATATAAACATTTTTCACGTCGGCAGCGATGCACCATCTATTCTGTCCAAACGGCAAATCCATGCTTATCGCCAGAACCACAACATCACCGCCGAGTTTAACTGCTTCCTCGTTGAATCTTCGTGTCATTATGTCGCAGACGCTCGTATCGAGCGAAGGGACGCAGGATATGATGCACACTTTGCCGGCAAAAGACGAAAACTTCACGGTTGAGAGGTCCTTCGATACAACTTCAAAATCCGGCGCCTTATCGCCGACCTTTACGGCATTACCCAGAAGAACGATGGGTTTGCCCTTCATAGTTACAATACCTTTTCGCTCATTCATACCGCACCTCAATCCTGTCTTCTGAATTTTTTAGAAATTCACCGCTTCGATTTCCGCATAAGCCTGCGGATGAGCACAAGCCGGGCAGGCATCCGGCGCTTCAGTTCCTTCGTGAACGTAGCCGCAGTTTCTGCAGACCCATCGAACGGGTCTTTCTCTTTTGAATACTTTACCCTTTTCGATATTGTCGGCAAGCTTCAAGTATCTGTCGCGATGTCTTTTTTCAGCAACCGCGATGCCCCGGAAGACCTTTGCGATTTCTGTAAAGTCTTCTTTGTCAGCGACCTTTGCGAATCCAGGATACATTTGTGTCGTTTCGTAGTTTTCGCCGTCTGCTGCATGTTTTAAATTTTCAAGCGTTGTGCCGATTACGCCTGCCGGGAAAGCAGCTTGAATTTCAACCTCGCCGCCTTCCAGAAATTTAAACTCTCTTTTTGCATGTTCCTTTTCCTGCTCAGCGGTTTCCGCAAAAATCGCCGACATCTGCTCGAAGCCCTCTTTCTTTGCCGCTGAAGCAAAGTACGTATATCTGTTGCGAGCCTGCGATTCTCCTGCAAATGCTGTAAGTAAATTCTTTTCCGTCTGACTTCCCTTTAAGTTCATAGTTTTACCTCCGTAAATCAATCTAATTTAACTTTATTTTCCTTCTCGAAACACGGTCGGCACAATCCCTCTACATAAACGGTAGTTTTCAAAACTTCGAATTTGTGCCCTAATTTCTGCGGCACCCGGATATTTTCAAACCCATCGTGATAAAAGTCAAAAAATTTTTTACATTTTATGCACTTGAAATGCTGATGATTTTCGAGATTTCCGTCAAAACGTTTTACATCACCGCTGCCTTCAACTATAAACGCAGCGCCGATTCGACTTAAGGTATTGAGAGTTCTGTTGACGGTATCAAGCGAAACATTCGGCAGAACCTGTTTTACCCTCGCATAAACCGCTTCAGCCGATGGATGGTCGCTGGATGCTATCAGGGCCTTGTAAACTTCAACGCGCTGAGGCGTTATCTTTAAGTGCTGTTTTCGACAGCAGTTATAAAACGCTTCAAGTTTTTCTTTTAAATCATTCAAAATTTATTTCAACCTTACCGATTTAGCCAAACCTTTCTCCAAATAATTACGTATATGTTCAAAGCTAAATAGTAGTGATTACTATATAAGAGCATTTCGTATTTGTCAACAGGTTTTTTGAAAAAATTCTATATACTCGCAGTTGGCGGAAGCAGAAAGAAAAATTATCGGACCAGATTCAATCACAGGCTTTTTTGTGTCGCTTTATACGGCAAAAAATAAGCTCTTTGTTAAATTGGGTCGTTTTTAAGTCGAAAAAGCATATAGCGTTAAGGCTCATAGAGATTTTATGAACAACAAAAGAAAAGACATATTGACAACTGGGCAGGTTGCCCAGATTTGCAAGGTTGCTCCGCGAACGGTAACCAAGTGGTTCGACAGCGGACAACTTAAGGGCTATCGAATTCCCGGCGGCAGAGACAGGAGAATTCCGGCAGCGGAGCTAATCCGTTTTATGAAAACACACAACATGCCGACCGACCAGCTTGAGCGTGACAGAGTCAGAATACTTATAATCGACAACGACTGGCAGATGGCAAATACACTTGCCGAATCTCTGCGGAAGAATCCTTCGCTCGGCGTGGAAACTGCCAACAGCGGCTTTGACGCCGGCCTCATCGCTCAGAAATTAGCGCCCCATGTGATTTTGATTAACCTGATGGCCTCCGATATCGACGCCGACCATATCTGCAAGAACGTCAGAAAGAATCCTGAACTCGAGACTACAAAAGTAATTGCTCTCGCCGAGGGACTAAAACAGAACGAAGCGCAGGCCGTTCTGAATAAGGGTTACGACTTCTGTATAACAGACACATCCGATATTGCCGAGATTACAAAGACCATCAACCAGGCAACAGCGATAATTTGAAAAAATCCTAAATTCCAATTTCTAATTTCTAAACAATCTCTAATTTCCAAAATTCAAACAGTCCAAATCAATGTAACCGCCATTTTGAGCATTTGGTGATTTGAATTTGTTTAGGATTTAGAGTTTAGGATTTAGGATTTTTCTTCTTTCTAATTCTCATCCTTTCCTGTAATCTATTCCATAATTGAATTTTTCAGCAGGAGCAATTATGGAATATGCGGTAGGCAGGACAGGCAGAGTAATTGCTGCGAGGCTTTTTGAAGGCGAAGAACTTTACGAATCAATCGAGTCAATTGCTGAAAAGGAAAATATAAAAGCCGCAGCGGTCCTGATAACCGGCGGAATCAGAAAGGCCGAAGTGGTTGTCGGCCCAAAAACTGAAACGCCAAAGATTGAGCCGAATTTTGTAAGTTTCGCCGGCCCCGGCGAAGTCCTTGGTGTCGGCACAATTTACTGCGATGAGCAGGATAAACCGAAACTACATCTTCATGCCGGTCTGGGCAGAGGCAATAAGCACATAGTCGGCTGCCCCCGCGGCGGAGCGAGTATATTTTTGATACTCGAGGTTACGATTATTGAGATACAGGGTATAGATGCCAAAAGACAGACCGACCCATCAAGCGGCTTTAAACTTTTGAGGATTAAAAGTTAAAATTGAAGATTGAAGATTTAAGGAACGCCTCAGGCAGATTATATTTTTGATTTTTAATATGTAATTTTTATTTTTGATATTTTATTTTTCAGGGGAATGGTTATGAAAAAGAACACGGTCCTTAAGATATTAAATCCTGTTTTGCTTGTGTTGATTATTAATCAGGCATTGACAGGAATATTTCGAATGAAGCTTTCGTATGAAACTTTTGTGTCTCTTCACGAAAGTGGCGGGGCGTTATTAGTCTGCCTTGTCGCCGCACACCTTGTATTGAATTCCGGCTGGATAAAGACAAACTATTTTGCCAGACACTGACTCCTTATTTTTTCACAAAGTAACCGGCCGGCAATTGTTTGGCAATGCCCTTAAGCCGCAGCGAAACAAGTGCGGCGTTAACTTTTCCTGCTGCAAGGCCGGTCTGACTTATTATCTGCTCAATATGGACAGGTTCGCTGTCGAGACAGTCAAATATCTTTTTTTCAATCTCGGTAAGATTCAACTGTGTGATATCAAAAAGAGGCTTGTCGGCTTTTTGAGCCGATTGTTCTGCCGATTCCTTTACATGCTCCGCAAAGTCTTTTGAAAGATATTCGAGCGTTTCAATTACATCTTCGACCGACTCGATAAGTTTAGCACCCTGTTTTATAAGGCTATGCGGCCCTTTTGACAACGGCGAATCGATTCTGCCGGGTATGGCCATAACTTCACGGCTGTTTTCGAGAGCCGCTCTTGCGGTTATCAGCGCCCCTGAGCGAGGCATAGCCTCGACTATAATTGTCGCAAGCGACAGTCCTGCGATAATTCTGTTTCGAGTTGGGAAATTTTCAGAATGCGGGTCATATTCGAGCGCCAGTTCGCTGATGCATGCGCCGTTTTGGGAAATTTTTTCAAAGAGCTGTTTATTTTCCGGCGGAAATACTTTTGCAAGACCACAGCCTTGCACGGCGAAAGTTCTTCCATTCGCGCTTAAGGCGCCGCTGTGTGCTGCACTGTCGATACCTCTTGCCATACCTGATACTATCGTAAAACCGGCACCGGCGAGCAGGTGAGCGAAACGAGATGCCTGTTCGCTCCCGTAATGGCTGCACTGGCGAGCACCCACGATGGCGATGGCGAGATTGTCAGCTTTTGCGAGAGTGCCTTCAATGTAAAGCACCGGCGGCGGGTCGTAGATTTTTTTCAGCAGGACGGGGTATCGCTGGTCCTCAATATTTATAATCCAGACGCCGAGCTTTTCAGCGAAGGCAATTTCCTTTTCAGCGTCGAATTTGTCCCTTGTGCGGCAGATTTCCTCTGCTGTTTTTGTGCCGACGCCTTCGACTTTTGCAAGCGCCCCGGCACTTGCACCGAGAATTGTCTCAACCGAGCCGAATTGTTTTAAAAGTCTGGCAAATATCACCGGCCCGACGCCCTGAGCTCGAACAAGTTTGAGCCAGTTTCGTATATCTTTTGAGTTTCCTTCCAATATCGCCTCACAAATAAGAAGGAAAATTTTGTAATGTTTTTATCCACTTTAGCGTCAAAAGCAATAAAGAAATCGCCTGGATATATAAAAAAATAACAGCCCGGCTGTAAAATATGGAGTTTTGAAGTCTTAAATGTTATGCCGATTTCACGATCAAACTTTTGTGAGCTATTCAGATATAACTCACTTTGTTGAAATAACTTGTAAAAGTATATATAAAAGCTCTTTATATCCTGTTATTAAGTAAAAAATGTATTAAATTGACTTAGAGATATTTTATTGCTATCTTGAGGGGCTATGGTTGCGCGAACAGATACAGCTAAAAAAACGGCTAAGACTTCCTCTAAAGTTGAGAAAGTCAGACTGGTAAGACAGTTCAAGACCATAAAGCAGGCTCTTGAATATCTGTTCAGCCGGACAGACTACGAGAAGCAGACCCGGTTGCGCTACAATGTAACGACCTTCAGTCTTGAGCGGATGGAGAGGCTGCTCTCGCTTGTGGGCAATCCGCATAAAAAGCTCGCAACCGCTCATATAGCCGGCACAAAGGGCAAAGGCTCAACTGCCACGATGCTTGCGAGGATGCTGGAGGCCAACAGTTATACTGTGGGTCTTTATACTTCGCCGCATGTGGTCGATTTGCATGAGCGGATAGCGATTAACGGCAAAAATATCACCGACTCAGAACTGCTGGGGCTGATTAACCGCATTTATGCACCGGTTGAGAAGATGGCCAAAGACAATCCTACGTTTTTCGAAATCTTCACGGCGATGGCGTTTATGTACTTTGTCGACAAGAAAGTTGATATAGCCGTCATCGAAACCGGTCTCGGCGGCAGATTAGACAGCACAAATGTGATAGAGCCTGCTGTTGTCGGGATAACCAGCATAAGCATAGACCATCAGAATCTGCTGGGCAGCACCATTGACAGCATAGCAAGAGAAAAGGCCGGTGTTATAAAGAAAGGTGTTCCGGTGGTAAGCGTTCCGCAGGACCCTGCTGCGATGAAGGAGCTTAAAAAGGCTGCGACAGCAGCAAAGGCACCGTTCATGGTAACCGGCAAGGATATAGATTTTTCGTACAGATTTGAATCCTCGCGCGAACACGGGCCGCATACGCGAATATGCCTGACAACGCCGACGAGCAAATTCGAACACTTAAAAGTTCCTCTGCCGGGCGAACATCAGGCCATAAACTGCGGCCTGGCCATAGCGATGCTCGATATGCTCAAGGCCGGCGGTTATAAAATCGACGACAATAAGGCCGCTGAAGGCCTTAAAAATATCCAGATGCCGGGCAGAATGGAGATTATCAGCCATGACCCGCGGATTCTGATAGATGCGGCTCATAACGCGGCGAGCATCAAAGCGTTGATTGCGGCTATCGGTCAGCACATACCATACGATTCGATGATAGTAATCTTCGGCTGCGGACAGGACAAGGACATCCGCGGGATGCTCGAACAGCTTCAGTACGGAGCGGATAAAATGATATTCACCCGCAGCAATTCGCCAAAAGCTGTGTATCCGCAGGACCTCGCCGATATGTACACGGAAATCTGCGGCAAGATGTGCCAGACAGCAATGAGCCTCAGCGAAGCACTGAGAATCGCATCGAGCGCTATCAGCAAAGAAGACCTCATCTGCATCACCGGCAGCTTCTATCTCATCGGCCAGGCAAAAGTAATGCTGCGTCCGACGTAGCTTTAGCGAAGGCGGATTCAAGCCGGACTAATTCAAATTTCTCCCGCCGATAAAACTCCGCCAAAAGGCGGACTCCACAATTTTTAATTTTAAATTTTTAACTCTGAATTTCTTCTTTCACCATCGCTGCGTTACGGAATATTCGACAGTTGCATTCGAATCGGCGGCAAGCTCAACCGTAAAACGAGCTGTTGTCGCATCCTTCTTTACGTAAGGCTGAGTCGATTGCTCGATGTCCCAATTCACCCAGGAAGAAAACTTTTCATCGACAAAGACCGTTACCGGCGCATCCTTGCGGTTGCGAAGCTCTATCGAGTGCTTCTCCCATTTCATCCTCCTTTCGACCTTGCTGTCGAGAAGCTTGTATTCAACAGCTATATCAAAGGCATCGCCGATATAAAGAGACACCTTCTCATTCTTCGGCGTGTGGTCTATTAAATCTTCGCCGACAAATTCGAGCATGTCATCGGCGTCCTTCTTGAAAACACGAACCTTGCCCTTCGGCAGTGCGATACCGAGACCACTATCCTTTTTGTTCTCAAACTCAAACTTTACCTGAACCTTGTCGGCCTTTTTGTCCCGCTCATAAAGATAGATTTTCTTTGCAGGAACGTTTAGAGCAGGAGTGATAAATTCAATTTGTTTGGTCTGATTGTTGTTGATGGTGCTGGGACGGGAAAGTGTGTAAATGTGATACTCCATGAAAGGCCTTTCCTCAAAAGCCGGTGCACCGGCAGCCATCTTAAGAGCTTCAAATCTCTGTCTTGGAATTTGTGGTTCTCCAATTCGTCTCACATCGCCCGCAATCAGTTTTATTGTCGCATCTTTGTAGGTTGCGCCGCTTTTATTGTCGATTGTCACCCAGCCGCTAATGTCGAGGGCGTTTTCGACGGCGTTAAGAATTGCAGAATAGTCCGCCTTCCAAGCAATATTATCGGTGGTATAGGTTACGCGGCACAATTCTTTGCCGGCTGCCTCGGCCTGGGCAAGCCAGATAAGAGTCGGTTTTGTAACCAAATCTTCAGGAAGCTGCTCGAGCGAGATATTTTCAACACTGTCGCTGCTGATTATCTCCACCCGGCCGCTGATGTTTTTGAGTATCAGATTGTTGTCCCTGGCGGCCATAAGGACGCCGGAAACATTTTTGCCCTGGTCGGCACCGCTGCCCTTGATTGAGACATTGACGGTCTTGTCGAGGTAACGATTAAGAAGGCTTGATGTGCTGACAAGGTCATATTCGTAATTCTGTTCGAGGATGGCTATCCGGCCGGGAGAGCTGAGACACTGGAAACTTACGCTGGTCGGGTCTATTGATGAGGCTACATCGGTAAATTTTATTGTGTTAAGGCCCTTATCAAAAACTATCGGACGACGTTCCTTAACGACGGCAAAATTGTCGTTATAAACAGTTACGGCTACGGAATTGCCGTCGGATAGCTGCTCCTGTGCTGCAAAAAGACAACTGTAAACAAAAAGAATTATCAGGATTAAATTAAAAGATTTTGTCTCCATTTTTTGTGCCTCCAAAAATTACTACTTTTAGTTTACCGTTTACTGTACACAGTTTACTGTACACTGTAAACTTTTACAGAGATTTTTCAGTTCTGCCGCTGCCGGATGTGGACCGAAGGATTCGAGAGCCAAAAGGGCTTTCTGCCGATATTGAACGATTTGTGACTTTGTAAAGTCAATGCTTTTTGAGGCATTCAGCATTGATACGATGCGATTTATGTCCGCCTGCCTGCTGTCAAACGCATCGAGAAGCTCGTTCCTGGCCGATGAATCGAGGACGCTGGCGGCATGAATGAGGGGCAATGTGAGCGTTCTGGTTAAAAGGTCCCTGCCGCCGGTTTTGCCGGTCCGGCTTTCTTCGCCGAGAATGTCAACAAGGTCGTCAATAATCTGGAAAGACAAGCCGAAATTAAGGCCGAACTCATATAATCGATTGGCGGATTGCTCGTCCGCTTCGGATGCCATTGCGCCAAGGCGGCAGCAGTCGGCAAAAAAAACCGCGGTCTTTTTTTCGACTATGTCAAGATACTCCTCAATGCCGATGCCGAAATCGCCGCGGCAGACGTTCTGGAGCATCTCGCCGCGACAGACTTTGACGGCGGTATCGGCAAGGAGCCGATTAATATCGTCTCTCTGCAGAGATGCGACAGCCACAAAAACCCTGCTTAAAAGATAATCGCCCAGCAGAACGGCAAAATTGGCACCCCACAGATTATTCGCCGTCGCATGACATCTGCGCTCTGTGGCGCTATCTATCACGTCATCGTGCAGAAGCGTAGCGGTGTGTATCATCTCAACAATGCCGGCAATTTTGATATGGAGCTCGGTCGCCCTGCCGAATAATCTGCCGGCCAGCAGCACAAAAGAGGCACGAAGCATCTTGCCCTGCTGGCCTTTGAGGTAGTCTATAAACGGTTTGAGTCTGCCGTCAGGACAATCGAGCTGTGTGCGAAAAAAATCGCTCACCTGCATAAGCTCATCGGATATAAGCTCACAACAGGCAGCCGATGGGGCCTGCCGAGGTATTTTACTTCGACCGGCCATGAGCATAATCGAAAAATTTTCTGCGCAAAAGCAGAGTGACTTCGCCGGGTCTGCCGCCGGAAATTTGTCTGCCGTCAATTTCAATAACGCCAATGACCTCGGCTGCCGTGCCGGTAAGGAATAATTCATCCGCAACATAAAGGTCAAATCGCGTCAGGTTCTTTTCGACAACCTCGATTCCTTCGCGTTTTGCAAGGCGCATTACAATAGCTCTTGTGATACCCTCAAGAGAACCTGCCTGGATGGGCGGGGCGCAAATAACACTATTTTTGACGATAAAGACATTATCGCCGGAGGCTTCGGCAACGAAACCTTCGTGATTGAACATTATCGCCTCAGGCACGCCGGCATCGAGCGCCTCTATCTTTGCCAGGATGTTGTTGAGATAATTAAGACTCTTGACCTGCGGCGGTATCGCAAGCGGATGATTGCGAATCGTGCAGGCAGCGATAACCTTGATGCCTGTTTCGCAAAGCTCCTCAGGATACAGCTGAATGCTGTCAGCGATGATAATTATCTGAGGCTTTTCACAGACAAACGGATTAATGCCCAGCGAACCGATGCCGCGAGTAACAATAAGGCGGATATAGCCGTTAACAGCATTGTTTGCCTTGACGGTCTGTATAGTTGCCTCGGCAAGCTGCTGGGGCGTCATATCGATTTTAAGCCTTAAAACTTTTGCCGATTCGTAAAGCCTTTTAAGGTGCGCATCAAGCTCAAATACCTTCGAGCTGTAAACACGGATGCCTTCAAAGACGCCATCGCCATAAAGCAGACCATGGTCGAAAACGCTTATTTTAGCGTTCGATTCATCAACAAGAGAGCCGTTCAGCCATATTTTCAACGCCATAAAAGTCTCCAGATTTTTTAAGCTGCCGAAATTCTGCCGTCGGCAAGTCTTATCACCCGGCCAGCCCTGACAGCGATTTTTTCGTCGTGCGAAACCATTACAATCGTCTGACCCGCATCGTGCAGCTTTTCAAAGACCTTTAGGATACCATTTCCTGTCTGGGAGTCAAGGTTTCCGGTCGGCTCATCAGCAAGTATTATATCCGGCTGATTCATCAGGGCCCTGGCTATCGCGACCCTTTGCCTTTCACCACCGGAAAGCTGGAAAGGCCGATGAGAGACCCTTTCGGAAAGGCCCAGCTCGCCAAGGAGCTGACAGGCATGATTTTGGGCCGAATCAGAACAAGCCAACCAGCCCACAGCAGAGCTATGAGCCATCCTGGCAAGCAAAACATTTTCCAGCACTGTTAATTCGTCAAGTAAATGATAAAACTGAAACACAAAACCAACCTTTTTGTTCCTGAATTCGTTGATTTTTCTGCCGGAAAAATCGGCAAGGTTTTTTCCTTCAAAAAAAACACTGCCTTTATCGGGCATATCCAGCGCTCCGAGGATGTGCAGAAGAGTGCTCTTGCCGCTGCCTGAAGCGCCCCTTACGGCGATAAATTCGCCGCGAACAACAGAAAGATTCACGCCTTTTAAAACTTCAAGGCGAGTCTGGCCCATCCGATAGGATTTGCAAATGTCTTTACAACTTAATATGTAATTGTTTGTCTCTGTCATAACTGGTTCACCTGCAGAACGTCAACACATTTCCGGCCGGCAGCACTGAGCGTCGGCAATAAAGCCCCCAGCAGACAGGCCGCTACGGCACAGGCGGCAACAGCCGCTAAAAGAAGCGGCGCAGTATCGTGCGGTATCTCGCCTATTGCATAAATTTCCCTGTTCCACATCTGAAAGCCGAACTTATCAAACAGCCAGCCTTCGAGCCTGTTTATGTTCGCAAGAAAAATCAAGGCAGATGCAATTCCGACAGCGGCGCCGCAAATACCCGTCAGGAAAGCCAGACGCATAAAGACCCTTACAATGCCGGCCTTCGATACGCCAAGGCTTTTGAGAATGCCGATGTCCCTGCTTTTTCGGCTTATAATCATATAAAAAATCACAAAAATAATAAAGACAGTAATCAGGCCCACAAGGGCAAAAAGCAAAATCAGCATCGTCTGCTCTTTCTCCATCGGAGCAATGGTTTGGCGGCGGTAAGTTTTCCAGTCCGCAACCCTCACAGTGCCAAAGAGGTTGGCAAGTGCAAAATCGCTCTTTTCCCTTATAAAATCCTGCCAGAGCCGAGATACCTTGTCGGTGCAGAGGTTAATATCAGAGCCTTGCTTGAATTTAATAAAGATTGCATTTGTCCTCCTGCCGGCAATATCCATGCCGCAAAGAGACTGCAGAAAATCAAACGGAAGATAAACGACGGTGCTGTCGATTCTCGCCAGACCCGAATTGCTGTTGTCGCTGTAATAGAACGTCCTTGAATTCGCAGAAAGCTGCGTGCCGGTCTTTGCAAGAGCACCTTTGGGCGTCAAAGGAAAACACGTAACAAGATAGGACCATGCCGGCAGGTAACTTAATTGTTTATACTGTCCCGATTTCTGCCTTTCGACAAGCAAATCGACTCCAACGATACAGCCGGGCAGATTAGTATCATATATGGGCCTAAAGGCAAGTATCGGCGTATCCTTGCGGTAATAAAGCGTATCCGCAAAATCCGTCGTCTTTATGTGCCGGGCAATATCTATGCCCATAAGGTCAAGCGCAGCGTTTTTGCCCGATGACTCGGATTCGACAAGGCCAAAGGCGCTTATCACGGGCGCGGCAGAAGCGACAAAGTCCGCACCTTCAAGACGAGATATAAATTCCTCGTAAAGACCGAAACCGACAAGCGAATCGGTGGAAACAATACAGTCAGAGAAAAAGGCATGGTTCTTGGCTGTAAAGTCAATGACAAGGCCGTTCATCACCGTCATTACCACCACGACGGTAAAGACACACAACGCAACGGCAAGGACGGCAAGGATTGTTATCCTGCGTCGCAAAAAAAATCTGGCCGGTAATAAACAAGCATACATCTTATTCGTACCTGAGAATTTTTGCAGGAATCGCTTTTGCCGCGGTTATCGCCGGGACCAGAGCTCCGAGCACAGAGGCAAGAACCGCTGCACCGAAAAACCGCCAGGCCCAGTACCAGTTGAAATGATTCGGTATCCTGCTGAACATATAAACACTGCTGCTCCACAGCTTAAGGCCGAAAAGAAGCCCAATCCACCGCTCTATCGTGTTTACGTTATGAGTAATTGCAAATCCAACAACCAAACCGACAGAAGCGCCGATTAAACCTATAAACAAACCGAAAAACAGAAAAATTGAAGCGATAGTTATCGATGAGCCGCCGATAGATTTGATTATCGCAAGGTCTTTCTGCTTGGAAGTTACTATCATATAGAATATGCAGAAGACAAGCACTACAACGCCTGCACTTATAACGCCAAAAATAACAAGCAAAACCCCCATCTGCTTGCGAAGCTCGGCGGTGTACTGGCTCTGCTTGGCGACCGAAGTAATAATTTCAGTATCGGCAATGTAAAAATTCGGCCAGTCAAGCCTGCCAGAAGCAAAATCCGTCCATATCTGCCGAACAACGGAGACTGTCTGCTGCGGACTGAAACCATCGGCACATTTTATATGAATTACATCAGCAGGTTTTTGAGTCTGGCCGCGCAAAACAGCAGCTAACCTGTCAACAGGCACAAAGATAAATCTCTTGTCGATGTCATAGACGGAAGTGAAAACCACATCACAAATCCTTATCCGGGCAGAACGACTTTGTAAGCCGGCGAATGAATCATCAGTCAATGAATCCTTCCGCCTTCGCGTGAGCGACATAGCCGCTTCGGCGGAGTCGCTTTGAACACTGCCGACAGTTATAATTGCATTATCACCGACAAAAGCCTTCACGAGCGACAAATCATATTCATCGGTTTTGGCATCCGGCTCAGCAAGAAGACCGATGCCGACAAAGGCAGGTATTATATCGCTGTCATTGGCGTCATTTTCAAATTCCGGAATCGAAGAAAGATTTTTCTGCATCAGAAGACTATTTTTCATACCGGTAACTCTGCAGCGACTCGGTAAGTCTATTCCCCAGATGCTTACCGCCTTTACATTGCCGCTTCCCAGGTGAATAAGACCGTTTGTGGAAAGGACCACACTTGCAGCAGCGATTTCTTTTGAGCTGCAAAGTTTTGCGACAAGCTCATCGCTGTAAGAAATTTCTGCCGGCGGCTCAAGAACTATATCGCCAAGATAATCAGATGAGCTCGATTCAACTGCCTCGATAAAGGCTGTAAAAAGACTTGCAACGGTAACAAGCAGCGCGGTTGAAAGGGCAACTGCAGCGATGCTGAGAAGAACGATTTTTTTCTTCTTCAGATACCGCAGAGCCAAAAAAAACTTGAGCATTTATTCCGTCCCGCAGATTATTTTTCCGGTTTTAACAACGGAAACAGTATAACATCTCTTATGCTTGCTGCGCCGGTAAGAAGCATTATTAGTCTGTCGATGCCGATGCCCAGTCCTCCTGCCGGCGGCATGCCGTATTTCAATGCGGTTATAAAGTCCTCATCAAGACTTCGGAACGTATTTTCATCTTCGCCTGCGCCTTTGAGCTGAGAAATAAAGTTTTCATACTGCACCTGCGGGTCGTTCAGCTCGGTATAGGCGTTTGCAATCTCCATTGTGCCTATATAGAGTTCAAACCTTTCGGCGAATTGCGGATTCGCACAACTTCGCTTTGTCAGAGGACAGAGCCTGGCAGGATAGTCGAACACAAAAGTGGGATTGATGAGATTTTTCTCCACCGTCGCAGCGAAAAGCTCGTTTATAACAATCTCGTCGGCCTTTTCCCCCCCGCTCTTGCTTTCCCCCTCTGCTTCTTGCGAAGCAAGAGAGGGGGCGGGGGCGAGTGATTTGGCCTTTTTGCGGATTGAAGAGATGTCGTGAATGTCGCAGCCGGCGTATTCTTTCAGCAAATTGCTGTATGAGACTTTTTTCCACGGACGAGAATAATCTATTGTGTTATCGCCGAATTTTATTTTCGCACCTTCGCAGTGTTTTTCGACAAGCAGAAAAATCAGCTCTTCAGTAAGTTCCATCATTATATTATAGTCGGCGTATGCCTGGTAAATCTCCATCATCGTAAATTCAGGATTGTGGCGGGGACTTAAACCTTCGTTGCGGAAATTACGGTTCATTTCGAAGACCTTTTCAAAACCTCCTGCGAGCAGCCTTTTCAAAAACAATTCCGGCGCAATCCGCAGATACAAATCAATGTCGAGAGCATTGTGATGCGTGATAAATGGTTTTGCCGCCGCACCGCCCGGTATCGACTGCATCATCGGAGTCTCGACTTCATAAAAACCTCTTTCCTGCAGAAAACTGCGAATGGTCGATATTATCGCGATTCGCTTTTTGAATCTGTCCATACAATCGGGGTTCGCCCACATATCAACATACCGCCTGCGATAGCGCAAGTCGACGTCGGCAAGGCCGTGAAACTTCTCAGGCGGCTGCAGCAGCGACTTTGCAAGAATTGTTAACTTTTCAACCCATATTGTAAGTTCGCCGGTCTTTGTAAGGCCAAGCTGCCCTTCTGCGCCGATAATGTCGCCAAGGTCGAGAAGCTTTATCATCTCCCATTGTCCCTCAAGCAATTTTTTGCTCAGGCCGAGCTGAATCGTTCCGCTGCTGTCGCGAAGCGTTATAAAAATGAGTTTGCCGATATCGCGAAGAAGAACTATCCTGCCGGCACAGGTCGCCTTCTGCTGCTGATTTTTTTCATCAAACCTTGCCCTGACAGATTGTGTCAATTCGACGTTATCAAAACGCGCACCATAAGGGTCTATTTCGAGCTGTCTCATTCGCTCAAGTTTTCCCCTTCTCTGCTGCTCGAGTTTGCCGATGTCCTGCGGTTCGGTCATTGCTCACCCCCACTGTTGCTTGTGCAATAAGCTGCGGTGGCAATCAATTTTGCTTTGGCAACAAGAATTGCAACAGCAAGCTGAGGGTCTGCCTGCAATATCTCAGCCAGATTGTGCCTTGCCAGCTTTGATTTGCTTTCATCATGGCCTGCTGAGGCCAGCACATCGTTGTCGCGCTGAATATCCATCATTTTTCTGATTTCGTCGCTGCGGGGTTCAATTTTCACGTTCGGCATTATGCCCCAGTCTTTTCTGCCGAGCTTTTCCATGGCGAAGCGGTCCCTGACCTTCTCGCCGCTCGGCAGATGATAATAAGCCATTGTGTATTTTAACTGTGCCCCGCCGCCGGGATAGTCGCTCGGCGTCTGAACGCGGCCTTTGCCGTAACTTTGCTGACCAACCAGAGTCGCTCTTGAGTAGGTCTTGTCTGCAAGCGCGCCTGCAACTATTTCAGATGCGCTGGCAGAGGCTGGGTTAATAAGTATTACAAGAGGATAATACGGATGAGTGCCTTTTTTGTGCGCAGCCTCCCAGGTCGGAAGACCAACCCTCGGCTGCGTACTTACCATAATACCCTTGTCCACAAACATATCTGTAACCTCTGCTGCGCTCTGCAGAAAACCGCCGAAGTTGTACCTTAAATCCAGAATCAAAGCCTGCATACCCTGGCTTTCGAGCATCGTCAGAATTCCATCGAGGTCCGAAGCAGTAGTCGCTGAAAAATTCGTGACGCGAACATAACCGATATGATTTTTCTCATCCACAAAGTATAACCATCCGCCCAAATTATCCCTCGACCAGCCGCGGGTCGTCGGAACTATAATCCTGGCCCTTGTAATTTCAATATCACGGGTTTTCTCTTCGTTGTCGCGACGAATTGCAAGCATAACCTTTGTGCCGGCAGGACCGGTAATCTTGCTGACGGCACAGTTGATCGGCATATCCCTTGTTTTTTCGCCGTTGACAGCTTCTATTATGTCGCCGGCATCCATACCTGAATTATACGCCGGCGTGCCGGGCAAAAGGCTTGCCGCCCGCAGCAGACCGTCAGCCTTCGAGATTTCAACGCCGATGCCGGTAAATTCATTGGTCATGTTTTTCTCAAAGTCTTCTTTCTCCTTCGGCCAGATAATAACCGTGTGCGGGTCAAGTGCGGATAGCGCCGCCTCGGCAAAATGCCGGACTACCATCTGCTCGGGCAGATTCATCGTCGCCGAATTCAAAACCAGAATCTCTCCAAATAATTTGATGAACTGGTCTTTGCTTAAGCCGGGAAGTTCCGAGCTGTAATTCTTCCTCAACGCATCGAGCCCTGCGGCAAAGTCAGGCAGCTTGTCTTTTGAAAAGGCTATTGCAATCCTGCCGCCCGTGACAAGTTCGGGCAGCTCCTCTGGCGAAGAGCCAACCGTAACGAAACCATTGCCGTCGGAACTATCGGAGAACCGCAATATGTCGGTAAGGTTGCGAAAACGACCAAATACCTTATCAGCCATATCGCTGTAGTAAAAAGGCTCCACATAACCGTATTCAAGAACATCAAGACTGCGGATGAACATTTCGGGCTTTATCTTCTGGTAGCGGTCGCCAGCCGTCTCGCAGGGATTATCCGTCAGAGAGGCCTCGATGAGCATCTTTTCCTCAAGCTCCTTTTTTTTATCGGCGACGGCTTTATCGTCCTCGTAAAATACACTAAGCCAGGCGAAACAATAAAGAAGCGAATCGAGCCATTTGCCCTTTGATTCAAATTCTGCGGCTGCCTGGCGAGACTTTGCTATCGTCTTTTGAACAAACTCATCAGACAGAATCTGCTCTTTCTGCGTATCGTCGGCAAACTCATACGCCCTGGCAATAATCGGAAAAATTTCCAGCAGATTAGGCTCATTTGTCTCCGGTCGTGCCTTGAGCTTCTCAAGCCCCGCGAGCTGCTCATCAAGGGACTTTCTCTGCAACTGCCCTCTTGCAAGCTCAATCTGCCTGTACTGTGAAATTACATCAGAAAGAGCCCCCTTGCTTTCTGCGAAAGCAGAAGAGGGGGGATTGTTTGCGTCGGCCTGCTCGTCCGACGAAGCAAAAGCCGCGGCGGAACTTAGAATCTGTTCGGCAGCACTGAAATTACCATCGCAGATTTCCTGCACGGCGGACCTGAGCAAAGCTGCCGTATTGCCGTCCACCGGCTGTACAGCAGAAATCTTTTGCGGCGTTTTTGAAACCTCGACCGGCCTGGACATCGCAAAAGCATCCGGAAGCGGCACAACAACAAACAAAGACAATACAAAAATAAATATTACGTTCTTTTTCATTTACAATTTTCCAGTGCAAATAAAAAACATAGCCACAAAGACACCAAAAGACAAAAAATCCGAAATCCGAATATCGAAATTCGAAACAAATTCAAAATTCCAATTTCTGAATGTTCAAAACGTTTTGAACATTTGAATTTTGATAATTCGATATTGTTTCGGATTTCGGATTTCGTGCTTCGGATTTTTGTTTTTCAGCTGCATTCTGCCGCCCTGCCGCTGCATCCGAGAACATCGAGTTTGTGCATAACCATCGCCTTTATCGCATCTCTGGCAGGACCGAGATAATTTCTCGGGTCAAACTCGCCGGGCTTTTCGGCAAAAACCTGCCGAATCTTGGCTGTCATAGCCATGCGAAGGTCAGTATCAATATTGACCTTGCAGACCGCCATTTTCGCGGCCCTCGATATGGCCTCTTCCGGCACGCCCATTGCATCCGGCATCTTTCCGCCATACTTGTTGATAAGGTCCTTGAACTCCTTCAGAACGCTGCTTGAGCCGTGCATCACCAACGGAAAGCCAGACAGCTTGTCGGCAACTTTCTGTATGACGTCGAAAGCTATTTTAGGCTCGGATTTGAACTTGTAAGCGCCATGACTTGTGCCGCAGGCAACCGCAAGAGAATCGCAGCCGGTTCTGCGGACAAACTCAACAGCCTGGTCGGGGTCGGTAAGATGACTTAAAATGTCATCGTGGCTGACACCTTTCACGTCTTCCTCAATACCACCAAGCTGGCCGAGTTCGGCCTCGACAACAACGCCGTGGGAATGGGCGTATTCGACAACCTGCTTTGTAATCTTAATATTTTCCTCGAACCGATGTGCCGATGCGTCAACCATTACTGAACTAAAACCATCATCGACACATTGTTTGCAGACATCGAACGTATCGCCGTGGTCAAGATGCATACAGATGGGAATATCGGGATTTTCCGCAACAGCAACGTCAATTATCGCTCGCAGGTAACTCATGCTCGCATATTTTCTGGCACCGCGCGAAATCTGCAAGATAAGCGGAGCCTTCTTCTCAGCGACCGCACTGATGATGCCCTGCGTGATTTCCATATTGTTGACATTGAAAGCCCCGATTGCATAACCGTTTTTGTAGGCCATCTTGAACATCTTTTTGGTATCAACTAATGCCATGACTAGGTTTCCTTTAAAAAATCAACAAACTAACCGCTCAGATATATTTAATAAAGAGTCATAACCGTCGTCTGCGGGTCGATTTCGGGCTAATAATTACGGTCCTGCGGAGAATCCAGACCCATAAATCTCTTTGAGCCCATAGACAGTTCACTGACTCCTTCCGGCCATATACTAAAGACTATTGCCTGTCTGTCAAGAGATTCGTCCATGCTGAAAGTCAGACCGTAAAAGAGCCTGTGATATCGTCTGATAAGCGTAATCTGGCTGGAGATTCTTTTACCGTAATCAAAATCATACTGATGGGCAAGTGTGATAGTGTAACGCGAATTCAACTTATATGTCGCGGCAAAGGTAAAGGCGTTTGAGCCTTTTTCGCCGTCAATGTCGGTGCTCCTCAGATACCTGGCGCCGACATAATAACTGAGATTCGGCCAGCGAAGCCGCGAAAATCCTATGTTGAACTGCTCAACATTCCTGTCTTTCATATCATAGTTCAAATCGCTCAGGATTGCCGTCGTGTCGCTTATCCGCCAGATATAATCGGCATTGAAGCAGTCCCGCTGCGGACCAAATGTTTCAAACGTTCTGTAAGGGACGCCTAAATCGCTGTTGAAAATATGCGGCGCAGAAAGAGCTGAAAGCGGCACAAAAGAATTATTCCAGAGAAACTTGTCCGGCCTGACCGGCTCGGCCGAGTCGTTGCCAATCCAGGTAAAAGCGGTATTCAAACGCATCCATTCGACAGTCCTCTCTTTGTCGCCGGTGCCGCGTTTTGTCTGCCACCGCTGCAAAAGACCAAGATTGAAGATGTCCTTCTGCTCGACAGCATCGGAACTTTCTGCAAATACGGCGGCGCTGGCATAGGGTTTTACGATGTGACGAAGACCGTTGAGGTCCCAGAATCTTGAATGCACATTATTAAAGGTCTTGTAGTACTGAGTCGAGGCCCTTGCGCCGGCCTCGCCGATAAAAATGCCCTTTGAGCCGAAATCTGTGCCTGTGCCGGTAACAAGGCCTCGTTCAAAACCGCTTCTGTCGTCATATCCGAATGTGCCGGCGACATACGGCACAACCTTGGTTGAACCTGAACCGACCTTCAGCGGCATATCAAGTTCGCTACGTGTTGAGGCAAACGTAAAATCTTCGCTTGAAACAATAGGCAGACTGTGATTATTACCGATTCGCTGACGATACCTGCCGACGGAACTGTCGTGATACAACGTGAGTTTGTCGTCAAACAGCGATTGAGCTTTCAAATGATATTGTGCCGACGGCAGCTCCTCAAGCTGGTCGGCAAAATCGTTTATCCGCCATTTGCCCAGAATCGCAAAGGCCCAGTTGTCCTTAAGGCGCTTTAAGTGAATCAGGGTCTCCTGCTCCTTGTCCGAAAAGAACTCGCTTCTGTGGAAAGATTCATAATAATTTTCGTCCGACAGATAGCTCGTCTCCAGCGTGAGCTGCCAGTTGTAAGGCAGGAAATGTCTGTGCTGGAATTTGAACATTCCCCTTAAATCTTTTACCGGCTCAAGGTTCTGACGGTTTCTGCCGAGGTCGTCTTCGCCGCGGTCGCGAATAATATAGCCGCTTAAATTGCCAAAATAATCGTCCCTCTTATATTTTATCTCGGTCCCGATTCCTACTCCTCTTTTGGAATAATAATCAAACAAAAAACTGGAATCGACGCCGGCAGGCTCGCGCAGACCAAGAACACGGGCAAGATACCATTCGGTTTCCAGCGATGTGCCAAAGGTATTGTCGTAGCCGGCATGCGCCTTCTTAAGAGGCATGTCCGGCCTCTGCAGGTTGCTTCTGACCTTCGGCCACCAAAATACCGTCCTGTTGTCAAGCTTGAGCTTTACATTCTTCATCATGGCGTCATAACTGTGGTCGCCGAGTTTGCCGGTCTGCTCGTCAATAGCCGTTGTGTCGGTAACGACAATCTCGGAAGCCGTCATCGCCACGCGGGGAACATAGAATTCACTGTTCGTTAAGGTTACATTTTCGCCTTTAAATTTGTTTTCCGAAACCTGCCTGAGCTTTGCCGCCCTTAAATATATGGGAATGCCTCTGAATGGGTCGTAGTTCCGCATAACAGCGTTTACCGCAAGACCCTGCTTGGTCTGGAAATCATAATAAGCCTCATCGGCGCGTATGGTCCGCTGACCTTCCGTCATTATTATATTGCCGCGAAGATAAATTGCATTGACGGTATTGCCCGCAAGAAAACTATCAGTACTATTCGGCTCGCCGGCTGAGCTGCGAGAATAAAAAATCACTGCACAGTCCGCCTGAAATTCCAGCAGTCCGCCCCCCTCGTCCTGCTTCTGCCAGAGATAAAATCTGTCGAGCATCGTCGCAATGTTCGTTCCGTCAGGCAGAGTTTCGTTTGTTATCCTGACCGGCTCTGTGCCGAGCCCGCTGATGTTGACAGGATACTGAAACTTCGGCGGCGGCACTTCGGGCACAGGCTGCGGTGCCCCGACGGGTCGGGGCTGGGCCTGCTGTTCAGCGCCTGTGCCTAAAATTCTTTCGAGAATATTCGGCGGTTTAGTCTTCCGACTTGTCGGAGTAGTCTGAGCAACGGCTGACTTTTCCGCTTTCTTGGCAACGGCTGACTTTTTCGCTTTCCGAGCAACGACCGGCTTTTTCGCCTTCTGAGCAACTGCCGGTTTTTCTGCCTTCTGAGCAACGGCCGGTTCTTCCGCAGGCACTAATTTAACCTGACCTGTTGCGACAAGGGCGTTGCGGTAAAGCTCTGTCATGCGCATGTCCTGCTCAATTCTATTTTCTGCTGTGGCAAAGACCTCGCCGGCAACCATAAATTCAGCCACCATCGACTCAACGCCGGATGTAACCGTTTCGGTAAGCTCTCCGTCAGGAGTCCCAAGGACAAGGTCGGTGGTTTTGGAACCAGAGCCTTTTTCGATTGAGACATTGCCTTCAAGATATACCTTCACCCTGTAGTCAACATTGGTAACGCCCTGATATTCGGTAATCTGACTGTTGAGCCAGACTATTGCCTCGTTGCTCTTGAGTTTATTATCACCGATTGAAAGTTCAAAGCCCTCTGTGAAGGCAAGAATATGCTCGCCGCTTGAGCTTTGATAGCTGGTCATTACCTTGCCGTGAAGATGCAAATCGTCCGCCCCGAACAGTTGCGCCTCCTGCGACTCAACCGCCGATAGTCTGCCTCCGGCAGATAAAAATATCAGCAGAGAAAAAACCAAATTACGCATACAAACTGATTGTCATCCTTAACAACTGTGAGGATTATAACTTTAAAATCGACTAAATCCAGAAAAAACCTTTATAATAATACTGAAAATGGGCATAAAATAAATTATGGTCCTATAATACTTTGCATTAAATAGTTTGTAGTTGTTAGTTGATAGCCGATAGTTATAAGTTATTATTAAACAAGGCAATACGACAAGGAAATTTATATGAACAAAGAATTCAGCGGCTACCAGAAACAGGTTATAAAGGATTATTATAAAAACCTCGATAAGATTGTCCTTGCAAGACTGCAGGAGCTTGTGGGCAATATTTACCTGGCAGAGAGCGAATCAAAAAAAGAGATGTTCTGGAAACAGGTTGAAGCAGCGTTGAAAAAACTAAAAATCCCGGAGACAATTGCACAGCATATCATTCAGAAACGTGACCCCCAAATCCTGGCAAAAAATCTAAACGATTGGATAAAATAGTCATTAGCTCAAAGCACGCTCGAGAACTTCAAGCCAGTGTTCGTAAGCAGTTTTATATTGCGGAATAAGTTTTCTGTCCGGCTCAATTTTTCTCGTGCTCTTTAGTCCTTCAAAAGCCTGCGAAAAATCCTTGTAAAAGCCAAGACCTATTCCTGCACCTCTTGCCGCTCCTGCAGAGCCATCTGTATTATAAAGCTCCACCACGGTTTCTGTTACACAGGAAAAGGCCTGGCAGAAAAGCGGACTTAAAAACATATTCGCATCGCCGGCTCGGACCCTGCTCACCTTCACACCCATATCATGCATTATCTTCAGCCCAAAATTCAAGGCAAAGACAATGCCCTCCTGCCCTGCACGCAATAAATGCTGTTTTGTATGAGTGTTAAACCTCAGGCCGCAGAACCACGCGCCAATGTCCTTATTCTCGAGCGTTCTTTCAGCGCCGTTGCCAAACGGCAGCACAACAAGACCATCACAACCAATCGGCGCTTTTGCAGCCATATTGTTCATTTGATTGTAATCTGCATTGTCCGCAACGTTTCTCCGCAGCCAACTATTTAAGATACCCGTCCCGCTTACACACAACAGCACACCATATCGAGGTGTAGATTCGCTGTAATTTATATGCACGAAGGTATTGACACGGCTTTTGGCATCGTAGGCAGCTTTATCCATAACGCCATAGACAACACCGCTTGTGCCGGCGGTCGCTGCGATTTCACCGGGGTTAAGAACATTTAAGGAAAGTGCATTATTGGGCTGGTCGCCTGCGCGGTATGTAACCTTTGTGCCGGTTTTCAGGCCGAGCTCCTTTGCAGCCTGCGAAGTAAGTTCGCCTTGAACTGAAAAACTCGCCAATACCTCAGGATAAAATTCTCTGTCAAAGCCGAAACAATCGAGCATGATGTCGGCAATATCGTGCTTTTTGTAATCCCAGATTATATGTTCGGAAAGACCTGAAGGCGTGGTTACAACCCTATCGGTCATTTTCATTGCGATGTATTCGCCGGGAAGAAGAACCTTAAAGATTTTCTTGTAAATTTCCGGCTGATTGTCTTTTACCCACTTGAGCCTTGTGGCAGTAAAATTGCCGGGCAGATTTAAAAGAATTTGGAGACATTTTTCCGGCCCGATTTTCTCCGCAGCAGCCGAACCGATTGGAACTGCCCTGCTGTCGCACCAGATAATGGCGTCTCTAAGAAGCTGTTTGTTTTTGTCAATCAGAACAAGGCCGTGCATCTGATATGAAATTCCAATCGCCTTTATCTCTGCCGGCTCAACACGCGAAATTGCTAATACTTCTGCCGTTGCTTTCTTTACGTGTTCCCACCAGACGAGCGGTTTTTGCTCGGCCCAGCCGCTTCTTTGTGCGATAATTTCAAGCTCCTTTTCGGGGCTTATTGCAGAAGCTAATACTTTGCCGGTTTGAGCCTCGAGAAGTGACGCCTTAATTGAAGAACTCCCTACGTCATAACCGATAAAAAACATTTTTTCCCTTTCGAAAGATTTTAACAAGACCGCTGTATTATACTTTTCGCTCTTTTATGGTCAAGTTTAGGTTTTATTCCCCCACAGTTTTACTGGGGATTTTTAAACATGAAGAATAAAATCAATATCGAGTACGTTAATTTCCCCATCATTATTCAAATCGCTTTTATCGATGGTTTCAGCGCACTCGTGGCAGTTAAATATCGTCTTAAGGTATTTCTTCTCTAACAATGTCGGTATCATATCATAGTATTTCTTCTCATTCGGGTATTTTCCTTTGAAAAACTCATATAATCCTTTTGTTTTTTTCAAACTATTGCAGTTGCCGCACGCCCACACCTGATTATGTATCCCCTGTATCGTATCGCAGCTCTCACACCCCGGCTTTATTCTCAGCGACTTTGGCACAATATGTTCTTTGACGATATTTTCTGTATTGCCGCAGTAAGCGCATTTTTTCTCCGCCTCGACAAGTTGCCAATCTTCCCGCGTTATCTCCGACCACTGTTTAACACCGTTTTGCAAATCCCGAAATGTATTTTTCACAAACCCGTAATTATATTTTTTCGCCTCTTTCCCATCCGCCGCCGAAAATGCCCTCCTTGCAATAATCTTCGCATACTGATAATAAATCAAATCCCGTATTGTCTTTACGTCTCTATCAGGCATTATTCCCCTTGCCCCGTTAAGTATTCTTCTAATCGGCTTTTAATAAATCTTTTGCCCCACGTTGTCTTCAGTTTTTTCTCTCTTCTTATGGCATCATTTTGATTCAGGCATGCTTCGTAATAGATAAGTATTAAAGGAGTTCTGTTTCTGGTGGAT
>JBGOWI010000071.1:0-9405 GCA_041478555.1 Phycisphaerae bacterium | reverse complement strand
TGCAAAAGAGTTTGTCCCAAAGCAGCGGTATAAAATGCTGACTTTGCCGGCTGTCGCGGTGCTGATTGTTTTAAGTGTAATCACCACTCGACAGATTAGATACTGGAAAAATAGTATAACAATGTTTGAGCACACTCTGGCGATTACTAAAAACAATTATGTTATCCGCACTAATTATATCGCTTGTTTGGATGAAGCCGGCAGATTTAACGAGGCGATTGAGCAATCCGATGAACTGCTGAAAATTAAACCTGATTCCGCTGAGGCTCAAAGCAATTTTGGTGTTGCTCTGTTGTGTACCGGCAGGGTTCAGGAGGCTATTGAGCATTTCAGACTGGCTATGAAATATGACCCCAATTATCTGCCGGCACATTTCAATCTTGCCGTCGCACTGCAAAATCAGGGCAGGTTTGAGGAAGCCGTTTCTTATTATAAACAATCGCTGAAAATCAAACCTGATAATGTTAACTGCCGCTTAAAACTTGTTGTAGTTCTTGGTGAAATCGACAAACTCGATGAAGCTGTCAATGAGTCCCGAAAATGTCTTCAGATGAGTCCGGATGACCCAAATGTACTCAACACCTTTGGCGTTATACTTGGCCGGCAGGGCAAATTCGACGAAGCTGCCGACTATTTTAATCGTGCCATTCAAATTGACCCCGACTATACAGATGCACGAGATAATCTCAATCTCGCTCTGGCCGAAAAACAAAAATCCCGGGAAAAAACCAAAGAAAACACAGAGAAATAGTTTATAGTCTTGACGCTGTGCAGAATAACAAATTAAAATCCGCCGGCATAATGAGCAATATACTGACTAAATATCGCAGCTTTTGGATTTGTCTGGTTTTGACGCTCGCCGCTACAGCGGTTTTCTACCGGGTTTATACCTTTGACTTTATTAATTTTGACGACCCTGTCTATGTCTCCCAAAATCCAAACATCCAGGCCGGTATTACGCTCAAAGCCGTCAAATGGGCATTTACTGCCAGTCGTGCCGCCAACTGGCATCCTATAACCTGGCTTTCGCATATGCTGGATTGGCAGTTTTTTGGCTCTAACGCCGCCGGCCACCATCTCACTAATCTGATTTTTCACATTGCCAATACTCTGCTCCTTTTCATTATCCTCAAGCAAATGACAAAAGCGATTTGGCCGAGCGCATTCGTAGCGGCTTTATTCGCCCTTCATCCTCTCCATGTTGAGTCTGTTGCCTGGGTCTCCGAGCGCAAGGATGTTTTAAGCACCTTTTTCTGGCTTCTTACGATGTGGGCTTACATTCGTTTTGTCGATCGCCCAAAGATTACTAACTATTTACTGATAGTCGTATTTTTTGCTCTCGGTCTGATGTCGAAGCCTATGCTGGTTACTTTGCCGTTTGTGCTTTTGCTTTTGGATTACTGGCCTTTGCAAAGATTTAATACAAAGCGTCCATTATCTTTGCTTATTGAGAAGATTCCGCTGTTTGTAATGGTTTTGGCATCATCCATAGTTACTTTCATCGTTCAGAGAAAGGGCCAGGCGATTCGCACAGTGGAAGATTATACTATCCCTGTTCGTTTGGCCAATGCCTCCATTTCTTATATGCAATACATTATCAAGATGATTTGGCCTGTGCGTTTGGCTGTATTTTATCCGCATCCCGGTCAGAATGTATCGGTTCCCATTGCTGTGATATCAGCTATCTTCCTGCTGATTGTAACGGTTCTTGTTTTTCGTTTTGCCGGAAATCATAAATATCTTGTTACAGGCTGGCTTTGGTATATTGGAACACTTGTACCTGTGATTGGTTTGATTCAGGTAGGTAACCAGGCTGTTGCCGACCGTTACAGCTATATTACCCTGACGGGTTTATTTATTATCATCGCATGGGGCTTACCAGAGTTGCTGGGAAAATGGACTTCGGCGAGCTCAGTCGAGTCGCCGCAGCGAAAAATCGTCCTTTGGATATCCTCGCTGATGGTTTTATCTGCACTGGCGGTATGCGCGAATCTTCAATTGCGGTATTGGAAAAACAGCATAACGATTTTTCAACACGCCCTGAATGTAACCAAAAATAATTATATGGCGCATTTCTGTATGACGCCGATGCTTCTCGAACAGGGTCGTATCGAGGAGGCAATCTGGCATAACAGCGAGGCTCTCCGAATCAAACCTGATTATCTCAGCGGCCTTAACAGCCTCGCGGTCAGTCTCCATAAAGCCGGGAGAATTGACGAAGCTATTTACTATTATAACAAGGCGCTCGGAATAAATCCCGCCGCCGGCGAGGTGCATGTCAATCTTGCCGCTGCTCTCGCAGCCGAGAGCAGATTTGACGAGGCCGTCAGGCATTACAGAATCGCGCTCGATGGAATGGACACACCTTTCATACGCAGCGACCTTGCATCTTCGCTCATGAGCCTTGGCCGGTTCGAGGAAGCTGTTATAGAATATCGCAAGGCCCTTTCGGCAGTGCCTGATGACCCGAACATCCTTAACGGGCTCGGCTGTGCACTGGCGCAAACCGGAAATTTTGACGAGGCTGTTTCGCTCTACAGCAAAGCCCTGCAAATCGCGCCTGACCTTGTCAACATACGTCTTAATCTTGGATTTGCACTCAGCAGCAGCGGCAGGCTTGCACAGGCAGTACAGGAGTATGAAAAAATCCTGCTCATCCAGCCTCAAAATGCCGTCGCTCACAATGACATTGGCGTAGCACTTTCCCGGCAGGGAAAACTTGATGAGGCTATCGCGCATTTCAACCGTGCCATCCAAATTGATTCTGATTACGCAGCCGCGAGAGACAATCTCAATATTGCCTTGAATGAAAAGCAAAAAACTCAGAGCAAAAGCGAAGAAAATATGAAGAAGAAGTAGTTTGTATAAGCTTCTGTTTTACTGTGGGCTGTTTAAAGTTTGTCACAATAACCTGTGAAATAGGTGAAAGTCAGTAAAGCCTTTTTGTCCGATATTACTCCAGTATATATTTTGGTATATTTCTTCCAATAGACTTTTGCAGACACCGTTTTACCCATATTGTAAGCAAAATATGTAAACTCGTTAAAGTCGGATATGCTATTTTATGCAACATATTGATTTTTATTGATTTACAACGTATTTTATGAGACGTCAGTATTGTAACGGTAATTTGTCCAGATTAGAGCAAAAAAGTTGTACTTTCATGTCGTAAAAGCCTTTGCGCAAAATAGACTTTATTTCCGCGCAAAATTGCCTTGTTTAACATTTAATTTTATATGATAATAAATGCAGGTAGAATTAGGAAAATCAGGATATCTGAGTGTTTTGGGTGCGTTGCCCACTACACACAGAATACCTATTGACGGTTACAAGTATGTTTAGTCTAAATTTTTGGTGTAAGAAGAAGTAAAAAATTTTGGAAGGGAGAAAGAAGATGAAGTTAAAATTTTTAGGTGTACTTTTATTGGTTTGTCTTATGGCCGCAAGCACATTTGCAGCTACTACTGGCGCATGGATACAGGATCCATGCGAGGGTACCTGCAGTGGTAACTGGACTAATCCTGCCATGTGGAAGGCGTCGAGTAATGGAAGGCCCCCGGTTCCAACTACCAATACTGGTGATGAGATTAAGCTCAACGGCACTACCGCGGGTCAAATGCAAGCGGTAACCACGATTAACAGCTTTATTGGCGGCCTCGACGGCATCACCAACTACAACTGCAAGCTCACTGTGGCCGGCGGTGCAAATACCGTCGATGTCCATACAGTGCTGATTCAAGGAGGCGCATCTATGGGTGTAAGTCAATTTCAAGTTGGCCACGGCAACTCTACCGATAAGGGCAAATGGGGCGCCGTTGAACAGACTGGTGGAACTGTAAATGTAGAGAAACTCATGCTGGCAACTTACGGCACCAGAGGTCCCGCCGGAGTGCCTACAAAAGGCACTTACATTATTAGTGGTGGAACTCTCCAGACTAATGCTACCATAAGTGGCGCTACAGGCCGTCTTCTGGTTGGTGCTGGAATAACTACAGGCGCTACTTCTGCTAATAATGAAGGCGTATTTACCGTAGTAGGTACTGGCGGTACTATTTCTATGAAGGAGCTGTATGTCGGAGGTTATTCAACTTATGCCGGCACAGGCACTATGGAGTTTCAGGTTGGCGCTACTGGCGTAAGCGCGGTTCAGCTTGCAAACAGTGTCACTCTTGATCTGCAAGGCGCAAGCTCTGTAGCAAATCTGGTTCTTACTTTGACTGCTGCACTTGTTGACCCGACGGCTCCTATTGTCCTTGTTAAGAACGGTTCCGGCAATGCTGTTGCTGGCTTTTTCGACCATATCAATGGTGTTGCACGTGGAGCTGAGGGTTCTTATGTAGGTTTGAGTTACGGCGGAATTGTTTACGGCTACCAGTTGACTTATCTGTACAACGCGGATGGCGGCGCAATTGGAAATGATATTGCGCTTGTCATACCGGAGCCGGCTACACTTGCATTGCTCAGTCTTGGCTTGCTTGTCATAAGACGCAGAAAGTAAAAGTAAAGATTATTATCTCAGGGCTGGCCCGACGGGCTGGCCCTGAGTAGTTTTGTAAGGCCTGAAGTTTTAGCTTCTGCTCTTTCAAAAGTGGAAATGAACATCTCTTTTAAGCCGTCGTTCCGGGATTTTAATAAGTCCTGATTTGAGCCGGGAAATTCTTAAATAGCAATAATTGTATTTGTTTGTATTTTATAAAACAGTGGTTTCCCGGATTAGCGGGATGGTTATTTGTCTTAAGGAGGTCATATTATGAAAAACACAAGATTAGTATGGATGATTTTGTTGGTAGTAGCAATTATTTCTCCCTGTGGCCGCGCGGCGGTATGGAACCCCGACACGGACCCCAATCTGAAGTTCAATCTGAATTTTGAGCAAAACAAGGTCGGCCCTCCTCCTGAAACAAACGATGTCGGACCGTTGCGCCTTGTGGGAACAGCTTATGATTATAACAATACCGACCCCTGTAATCCGTTTCATATGTGGGATTCTAATTCAAGCAACCGCATAATTGGCACCTACTTCGGTAATTTCAGCAAAACTTGCGATGCCAATACCGGTAAGGCATACGACTGTAAGGTTAGGGTGCCTGATAATATTTTGAACGAGATATTCATGATGGGCAATCCTCTTGTTACGGGGGATGAGTTTGCTAAACGCAGGCACACTTTCACCTTCTGGTTCGATGTTCCAAATATTTCGAGTGGCGGTGCTATCATTCGGCACGCCAATGCGGATGATGTGACTTATCCGGATAATTGGTGGGAAATAAAAATACTTGAGGGAAAACTTCGGTTCGTTCACAAATTAGATGTTTTGCGAGTGGAAACGGAGCAGACCCTCGAAGGGATGGGGATTTTACCGAATACCTGGCATCATGCCGCATTTGTTTATGACATGACTGCCCGGGAAGCCAGCCAGATGTTTGTTGACGGTATTCAGGTGGACAGACTTGTTACTTCTTATGTCTCGAATGGAAATGCGGAGATAGATAATACTTTCTCATCTCCTGTCCAGTTCGGCAGCGGAGACACTGAGTTTGAAGGTTTGCTCGATGAGATTCGTGTTTATAATCGACCCCTCACACCTCTGGAAGTTAGTATTCTTTATCAGTACGATGGTACAGTAAAACCGGTCGCGCTGAATCCTTTCCCGAATGCTTCAAATGTACCTGTTACTACGGGTCTTCAATGGGAACCTCTTGCCATCGCTGACAGGCAGACGCTGGTGTTTAGTACAGAGACGGACCTGGATCCGTGTACAGCAATAAATGACAATGGCAACGATATGAATAGTGTAACCAATGCCCAGATTCGCGGCGATAGCAACTCGCTGGCACTTGGTACTACCTATTACTGGACGGTTGATACAAATGACAACAACAGTATTATTAAATGTCGGCCAATCTGGTCGTTCACTACCGAAACAGGCGAGGCGTATGACCCGACGCCGGCAGACTACGAGGAAGATGTAAATGTCGGTGCCACCAACCTGCAATGGAAAGGTACGCCCAGCGCCGTCAAGTTCGATGTTTATCTCGCTGAGGAAGCGAACGAGAGCAAGGTGCAGAACCTTGACCCCAGTGTGCGGATTGCAACTGATATTAATGACATTAATGACCCCAACTTTGCTTATACAACGACGCTCAGGGCCGAAAATTACTATTGGTGTGTGGTAAGCAAATTGTCTGAGGAAGTTAATAAGCCTCCGGTAGATTCTAATGTATGGACTTTCCGCACCAAACCGTATCCGATAGTCTTCAATACTGATAATAACGACGTAAATTATGCAGGCCAGATTATCCCCGGCTATAAATGTATGAGAATGGAATCGGATAGTAGCTGGACGACTCTTGCAACAGGTTCTATCGATTCCAATTCCGGTGACGGTGTGCCTGTAATAGTCTTCGACTTTGACAGCTTTGTTTATAACCGGCGTTACGATATTATTGTCGTGCCGCAGTATGGGGCTGGTGATGATAATACTGTTACACCTACTCCGCTGGCCATTCACACAGTTGGCGATTTCAACTTTGACGGCAGGATGGATATTTGCGGCGAAGATGTTACTTCTACGGGTAGTACCGACCCGAATGCGCGTGCACGTTGCGGCGGCCATCGCGGCCCCAAGGCAACGAGCAGTGACGGTGCGATACCCCCAGAAGAAGGCAGCTACTATGATGGGATTAGTCTCACTGCCTACAAGCGTCTCGGTGGTGCCCCCGATACCGGTAAGCCTCGTTTCGAAGTAAACAGCGTTCTCGGCGTTCCGATATTCGGCGTTGGCGCTGGTGGAACGGCCTCTCGTGTAAATGGCGGCGGCGGCGGCTATGGCGGTATGGGCGGCATTAGCGGCCGTGGTTATTTCTATGCTCAATATGTCGGCGGCATCACCTATGGTGATAAGGAAGTGCCTATGCCGTTTGGCGGCAGCGCCGGCGGATTCGGCAAGAATACAGGTACAGGCGGCGGAGCAGGCGGCGGCGGTGTTGAAATTGTCGCCGGCGGTAGTGTAATCTTGGGCAGCAATGCCAAAATTCTTGCTGAAGGCGGTAATATTGTGGCGGAGAATACATACCCGGGCGGCGGCGGCTCAGGCGGTTCTGTAAGGATTATTGCCGACGTCAACGTCCTCAACAGGGGTATTATCGATGTCAATGGCGGTAAGGGCGGCAACGGAACTGAGAAAGGCAATAATAACGGCGGCGGCGGCGGCGGCGGACGTGTAGCCATATTCTATGGCGGCTCAAGCTGTGATGCCAACCGCATTACCGCTGAAGGCGGTGAAAGAGGTATTACAACTGTCACTTCTAGTTTTTCAGCAAACAATGCGGGTAGAACCCTTGCTGAAGACGGGCAGGACGGAACTATCTTTGTTGTAAAGAGTTCGTCCACCCGCAGAAAGGCTTCTGCTCCGACTCCCAAAAACGGCGATACGATGGTTTATTGTCCTAATTCCACTTCTGGTAATTGGCTGACTCTGAAATGGCATTCTGGATACAATAAGCCAGAGGCCAATGATATTGTTTACTTCAGGGAGGGAAGTCCTCCTAACGATGGTAATCAGATTGGCGCACCGGTACCCGCAACTCGCGGCCGGCATAGCAGTACCGTAGATGTAAATATTGTAAAAGACCAGACTTATTACTGGAAGGTTCGAACTTTTGCTGCTGATGGCAATACTGAGAGTGATTTGTGGTCCTTCAAGACGGTCAACTGGATATGTCGGAAGCCATATGGCCCAGACCCCAACCTCTACTATTCCATTTGGGATGCTTATCCTCCTGATTGCGTGGTTAACAACTACGACTTCTCGTACTTTTCAGTACATTGGCGCGAACAGCGTGGAGGCGAAACCAGCCCAGACGAATACACAATCGAACCTAATGAGTTGTCTCGATTGTCAGTGCTTTGGTTGGAGTGTCAGGGAAGAGACCCCAATACCGGCTGTGCTGGCTGGTAACAACCGTGAGTGAATATTAAATAATTTTGTCTGTCATTGCGACCCCGAGAAATCGGGGTCGCAATGCGGAAGTTAGCGAAATATGCACAAGAACAACTGGATTATTCAATAAACTATTCGCTGATAACTACGTATAAAATAATGTTGACATGTTATTGAATTTTATATATGACAGTGTTGTTGCGACCCAGAGAAATCGGGGTTACAATGTCGTGAAATAAACGGTGGTAAAATATTGTTGACATTTATATTTTTACGGAAAGGGAAGCACCGTGAAAAAGAACGAAAAAACAGGTTTTACGTTAGTTGAATTGCTGGTGGTAATCTCGATTATTGCCATTTTGCTGTCGATTCTTATACCTTCAATGCAGAAGGCCAGGGCGACTGCCAGACGAGTGATATGTGGCAATGGGCTTAAACAGGTCGGTGCGGCGATGATTATGTATGCCGACGCTTATAATAATCTGATGCCTGCTGACTATGCCTTCAACAATGGCTCAAAGGAAAAAGAGAATCACCCGTATGCTTTGTATAGGAACGATAAAGAACCTTGGAATGTGCTAAATCCGTTGACCGGCAGAGTCGTTCCTCTTAGACTTGCCTATTTGTTTGAGAGGAAATATATAGCTGACCCGAAAGTATTTTATTGTGCGGGTACTCCAACGCGTCAGTATAGGTATGAATCGTATAATGACCCGTCGCCATGGGGGATATTGGACCAGAAATTTAACACAAGGGAAAACATTAATCAGTGGGTTCGTTCCGGCTATACTTATTATCCGACAGACCCGAAGAGCGAGAAGAATATTAACTGGTGGATAAGCTTAAGCCCCCTTATATACGCGCCTAAGGAGGCTACCGAGAGATTCGACCATTTGGATGCGACTATGCCGTATATGACAGATTCTATACATTCCAGAGGTGGTCTGAGTCATAAGTCAAAGATAGACAAAGCGACTAATAAGGTAACCAATGCTGGAATCAATGCCTTGTTCAAGGATGGGCATGTGGTTTTCGCTAATGATAGTGCTCTCTTTAGCGATAACATTTGGGACGCTTGGGATCCGCGTGACAGCACACCTGGCGATGATCCGACGCGTACTATTGGTCCATCGGACTATCCTCTGTTTTATTATAAAATATACAGGATGATTCAGCCTTAATGATGATTTCGTCCTGACTGTTTGCCTGACAGCCGGTCTGTGAAATTTGACATAGGAACATCGACAAAAGGCGGATTGTTTTCGTGAGGGGATATTTTCCGGGGCAGAGGGGCGGAGAGAATAAGTCGGCAAATCTATGGTGAAAACTATGATTTCAGTCCCTTGGGGATGGCATAGCTATCATAATAATGTGATATCAATGGATGATTTGTTTTATATTGCGCAGGACTGGCTGTCAACAGGTCAGGAGTATTAATTTTCACAGGGAGGGATTTGTTGTAG
>JBGOWI010000004.1:0-93242 GCA_041478555.1 Phycisphaerae bacterium | reverse complement strand
GTGTTAGCGGTGATTGGACGTATTACACCAAAGTCGGTCTTGCTGGCGGTACGATGTATGAGGGGAATTTTAACGGTCCGGATTCTACCTACGGCTGTATTGAAATGCTTGTTGGCGATCACCAGAATAGTTACCAGGTAGATGCGAGCGAAAAGTTTGCGCTAAAGAATTCTAACTATGGCGAGTGGGAATCATTGTATGACGCGTATGGTCCGGATGATATCCGTTCGCCAGTGGGGTTGACTGATGGAAACAATCCGCTTGGACGTTTTTATAATATGTGGTTTGACCGTGGATGGTATCAGTGGACTTTGATAACGCCCCGTACTATTCCCGGAGTCAATGTTGTTACTAATGGCGTCTATCATATCAAGGTTATCTATCATGCAGTTGACAGTAATACAGCTACTATGTTTGCCACGATTAATGATGAAAACCAAGGATTCTATACACAAGCATATTGGGATTCGCATGTGGATCCATGTGGGGTGGTACGTGAGATGCCGGATGTTAATAGCATAGGCCTAAGTTTTCACGCTGATGTGCGGAATTTGAAGGTCTTTGCCGGTACGTATTCAATAAACGATGCCGGAGCAGCTACTATCGCCGATTTGAGCGTTAAACAGCAAGAAGTGAATTTAGATTCATATGCACTTGCCAAATTTGCGGAGGCCTGGCTTTACAGCCAGGGTGAGGCGTGTTTTAACGGCCGGTTTGATTATGTGACAGACAACATTATTAACTTTTCTGACTTTGCTGTATTTGCAAATAATTTTGAAGGTCAGTCGAATCCGACTAATCCCCCCTACAATGAAAACTGTATTCAGTGGAAATTAGATGACAATGCTGATAGTGATGTCGTGATGGGCAATGAGGTTAACGCTCAATTTATAGATTGGGATCCGTGCGCTACAGGTTACACATCTGCTGTTGCATCGACAGTAAACGGGTTTCCAGCGTTTCACTTGAACGGAGGTACGCAGTACGTATGTGTAACTGTTCCAAATATTTGGCCAAGTGCAAGAGCTAATTTATGGACGAAATACTCAGGCAATCCAGTAATAGGAACAACAATCAACACTTCTTTTGGTGGATTGTGCAAAAATCCTGCCGGCGGCTGGTATTTTTATGCATGCAGGGGTTTTGGCGGGTATTACAGTATCTACAGATGGGATAGCAACGACCTGATAAGCTGGACTACGCCTGTAAAAGTTCTGGCTGATAGCGACCATTGTAGTTGGGACGAACGATGTGAGGTAGCTTCGGTTTTTCAGGATGCAAACGGACTATGGAATTTATTTTATCGTGGACATAGTCTTATTGGCGGGGGCATTCATATAGGCAAGGCAACTTCTACTGATGGCAATGCATTTACAAGAGTAACCATTGATGAAAATAATCCAGGTCTGTTTAATCAATTCGGAATCAATTATGATTTTACCTGCATTATTCTTGTCGATGGAATATATTATGCTTATGTTAGCGGCCATCCGGATCCCCCAGTGCAAAATATTTATACTTCGACAGACTTGCAAACATTCACTGCATATTCAGGCAATCCGGTAATTTCATCTGGATTTTGCGCATCGGTCTGGAAATCAGGCGGTTATTATTATATGTTGGTACCGAGAGATTTTAATTACGACCTGACTTTATACTCACACGTTATAGGTTTATATCGTTCAACTAAGCCAACCTTCGATGTGAACAGCAGGGATTTTTTGGGCTACACCGTAGTTAACGACCAAACTTACGATATTAGATACTTTGATACGCCTTCTATTCCGGTAACGGATGTTAACCGGAATGTATATGCTCCAGAGTTCAATGATACCTTGTATATGATGTATGCTGGCCAGTTATCTTCCTCTTCCTGGACTCAAAATCTGGCGAGTACGAGTTTGAGTGGATTATCTTCACTCAAACCTCGCCTGCATCAACTTTACGGTGAAAAACAGTCTTATAGTTTTTGGGTTCAGTTTGATACACTTACAGTTGGCGATGTTGTTTTTAGTGTTGGCGGTAATCCTGGGGACTGGACTCCTGTGTGGTTGTGTTGTGTTAAAACGAGCGGTGCTAATAAGGTTTTGGCTTTATATCTTGGAGGAAATTATCGATTAAGTACCACAGCATTGAGCATTGACACGCCCTATTACATTGTTGTTGTTGAGGAACTCGACCAGATAAAAATGTATATCAACGGAACGTTGGATTGTACTTACACTCAGCATAATACGGCACACGATGATACTTATCTGTATATTGGTGCTGGTTATGGTTATGAATTTTTAGACGGGTATGTATGGGATTTTCGCGTTTATCCTGCCGCCTTAAATGCGGCAGAAGTCAATCGACTTTATAGCACTGGTTCTATAAAGGAATAAGTACAGTTTTTAAAGAGATTTCATTATTAGTTGGGTTGTGTTTTTATAGTGATGTGAGGCTTTCAAAAGGTACTTTGCCTATTCCGAAGCAAGCACCGTAATTGGGGCATATCAATCAACATTGTTATACGACAGGAAAATAAATTAGCTATTTAAGCTAATTAGAGATGTAGTTATGTCATCATTGGGATTACATATCGATTGGGCAAAACGTAATGTCGGTTGTGTATTTTGGTCTGCGGCAGAACAAGTTTCTAATATGGCCATACCGCGGTTGATTCTCTTTCCCATAGCAGCGTATTTTATTGGGAAAAAGGAATTCGGGATCTTTATGGCCGTGCTTAGTTTGACATTAATTAAATTATTGGAGCGCAGCCTCAAAATGGTCTGGCGGAACTGCGATACACTTGTGCCACAGACTGACCTGGCAATCCTTCTGATTTCAGCGTTCTTGTTGATTCCTACATGGAAGACAGTTGGTGCTGTCAGGGCGATAGTCTTTTCAAATTCAATTACTGCCTTGCTCTGGACACTGTTCACATGGCGTTTATACGCCAAATGAGATTGTTTATAATAGCTGGAACATAATAAATTCGATAGAAATAAATTAGTTCGATAAAGGCTGATTAAGGAATTTGATTATGAGAGACGCCGGAAGTGATTTTATAGGCAGGCTCAGCGGTTTTATAGAAACCTTTGGTGCATTTGGACTGATATTAATGTTTTTTGTAACCTGCATTATTGTAGCGATTGCTTTATGGCGAGGACCGGGTTTGATGCTGTTCGTTCTCTTTCTCACCTATGCAACCGGATCAATCAGCCAAAGTGGTATTATTTTTGTTTCAACATTAGTTCGCTGGCTCTTCCTGTTTTTGCTGGGGTTTATGATTTTCAGGAAACATTTTCCGATGGAATTCACGCTGATTTTTATTGTTTTGTATTTGTTATTTGGTTCTCTTGGCAACGTGAGATCTCCTGCGTTTGTGTGGACTATTCAGCAGACCGTTTTATTGGCAATGACGATTCTTTTTATTCCTATTGCTGTGAGCGGTTATATTTCTGATTTGAACAAAATAGCTGTGATATTTAAGATGGGAATCGTTGCTGTAACTGTCTGGGTGATATCCAATATGGTGTTTCTCGGTGAGTTCAGATATGTTGCTAAACAGAGATTTACCAGTTCCGAAGAAGTGGGGGCCGGTACTGTTGCCTATGCGGGTGCTTTTTTTGCCCCGATGATTGTCTGGGGCATATTGCAAAATCGGTATAAGTTATGGAAACTTTACAGTGTGCTTTTGATAATTCCGTTTCTGATGATTTTGCTTGTTGGTGCTGTTCGATCTGTCCTTTTTGGCCTGGTCCTTATTGCCTCGATGCCGATATTAATTTCGAAATTCCGCCTGTCTAAACTTATTATAAATTTCGGGGTGTTTAGTCTTTTACTGATAGTATCTGTATATGGTTTGTTTATTTTTTTCCCCGAGAAAGCCACGTTTCTTTTTGAAAGGATTTGGAGCACCTCAACGGCGTCAAGAATTTACGTCTGGATTTGGATGTTCAACCAATGTCTTAATGACCCTATATGGGGGCATGGGATTGGGGCTGGTGAGATAGCGAGTTTAACTGGATTTGGAATGTACCTTCATAATGCTTATTTACAGGTGTGGTATAATAGCGGGATATTAGGCCTTTTGTCCATTATGGTTTTTTATGTTATTTATATTTTCAAGAGTTTTCGTCTGATTTTTTTGAATCCTACAGCAGAGATAAGAGAATATGCCTGCATTTGCCTGGGATACATATTAGGAATATTAGCAACAGGTATGTTTGAAGGAGTATTTGCCACTGCTGGAGGTATAGGCATCTCTATGACAATGATTATAGCGATAATTATTGATAGGCTTGGCCAGATCCGAAACGACCTTTTAACACAGGATGCAGGTATTATGGATGAGTCTTACAGCACAGCTTGGAGTGCTGAAAATGTTCAGGTTTCTTAATTTGACAGATTCGGGAGATTCAAAAATGTGCCGTTGTTTCTTATTAAGTACTGTTGTTTTTTTGTTATATGGGCGGCTTGGTTATTGTGCAACGGAAACAGCGTCACTTTCTGAGGCTCAATTGTTTGAGAAGATAGGTAAGCTTGAGCCGCTTCCTAAAGTACACTATTCGTGGGGAATGTGGGAACAATTCAAAAATTATGATGAGCGGTTCTTTTATCAGATTGCCAGGGTAACCCATTCGCTTTGTGTTAAAGGGGAATGGGCTACTTACGACCAGATAGAAAAATGCGTTTATGCGTGTGCGAGAGTTAATAAGGCTAATCCAAAAATCCCATCGACAATAGGCATAAATTATAGTCCGTGGCATAGAAAGTTTAAAAAAGATTTACCACCCACGAGCAGAGACATCAGCTATTATGAGGAAATTGAGGATTTTGAGGTACGGTTGAGGCTGATGAGAGATTTAGTTGAAAAGTATAATAAGAAATATTTAAGCGATGTAAAAGTTGGCGCCGTACTGCTTGATTGTGAACGATTGTTTATAAAGGAAGGTGATGAGAACTGGAATGAGGCGATGCGTGATGCGTTGGACACAATCCATAAGAAAGCAACACAGATTTATCCTGATGCAAGAATAGAATGGTATGGGCGAGGAATGACCAGAGGTGATGGTGTTACCTTTTCAAAAACTGGATATTTTACAGGCAAAGAAATCATGCCTTCCTTATCCTGTTCATTGTACACGTTGCCGGAAATGGAAGGAATGCGTCAAACCTTTAAGAAAACTTGTGAGCTTGCAGATAGTTATAACATAAAAGAGGTCATCCCCTGGGTAGCCCTCGCTTCAGGTTCTCGACATGGTTTGGTCAAAAAATTATATTGGACGGACGATTGGGATTATGACCTGATATATTCGTATATGATGGGAACCGAACTTAATGTACCATGGTATGCGGCACAAAAAGATAAGTATCCTGAATATGATCGTGCGAAAGTGATTGTGTTTTTCCCAGATCCATTCAATCGCCCATCGCCGGCATGGGGCAAGCACTTTATTGCTTATGTTCGGGGAGCAACAGGGGTAAGAGATTTAAGCGATATAGGTTTTACAAAGTAACTGTCTTAACGATATAAATTTCAGATACCTGAAGTTCTTGTTTTATTTAAAAGGTTTATTTTGAGAATCGTACATCTCACTTGGGCTTTTGACCCTTTTATGGGATATCAGGAAGTTCACCTGATACGTGAACAGATGCGCAGGGGGCATGAAGTTGTTATTCTTGCGAGCAATATTCTCGGCGGTTCAGGACCAATCATAACCGGAAAGCGAACGAATATTGAGAAAAGAACCGGATTATCAGTATAAGTTTAAATAGTGTAAGGGCAGTTTTATGAAGAAAATACTGGTTTTAGCGCCACACACAGATGATGGAGAGTTTGGTTGTGGAGGATCCACAAACAAGTGGATAGAAGAGGGCAAGGAAGTCTATTATGTGGCTTTTTCGACAGCGGGGAAATCTGTTCCTAAGGAAATGCCGAAGGATATACTTAAAAAAGAAGTTAGAGAAGCAACTAAAATTTTAGGGATACCTTCAAATAACTTAATCCTTTTTGACTATGAGGTCAGAGATTTCCCAAGTGTTAGGCAGAACATACTGGAAGATATGGTTCGATTAGGAAAAGAGTTGAAACCAGATGTTGTGCTGCTTCCATCTACCCTTGATACCCATCAGGACCATCAAGTGATTTCTCAAGAAGGGTTTAGGGCGTTTAAAAAAACGACGATGCTGGGTTATGAAGTGCCTTGGAACAACCTTACATTTAATACGAATGCCTTTGTTTTTCTTGAAGAAAGGCACCTTGAGAAGAAATTAGCATCTTTAAATTGTTACCTTTCACAATTTGGCAGGCATTATGCTACGGCTGAGTTTATAAAGAGTTTGGCCATAACCCGTGGGACGCAAATAGGAGCAAAATACGCGGAAACTTTTGAGGTGATTAGGTGGGTATTGAGGTAGAAGAAATCTTTTTCAAGATAAAACCACTCGATAAGAAGTTTTTAGAAACTAATATTGATGGTTTTACAGGTATTTTAAAAGGCATTGAGCATGAATACTGGGAGAGGCAACATTTCTTGCTTGATTTACCTGCGAAGTGGGTGTATAGTTTGGTAGCACTTGATGCCAGCGGGAAAATAATTGGTTATGTAATTGCGTCTAAAAAAGACAGCCATATTCACATACATAAATTCATGATAGAGAAGACTGTGAGATGTTTGGGGCTCGGCAGAGAATTATTAGCTTACCTGTGTAATAAGTGTATTGATGGTAATATTGAAGCGATAAGCCTGAAAGTTTATAAAGACAATACAAGAGCGATAAAATTTTATGAGAAATATGGTTTTAAGCATACTTGTGTTGAAAAAGATGAACTGCTAAAAATGGTTGCTACTCCCGGGAAAATAAAAGCACAAGTAAAAGGGCAAGTTAAGTGAAAGTTGCAATCCACCAACCTAATTTTTTACCATGGTTAGGCTACTTTTATAAAATTGCGAAATGTGATGTCTTTGTCTTTTTGGACAGTGTTCAATATACAAAGAACAGTTTTATAAACAGGAATAAAATTAAAACGCCGCAGCTGGACGCATGGTTAACTGTACCAGTGAGCTTTAAATTTGGGGAGTTAATAAGCGAAGTGAGAATAAACAATGATACATCCTGGCGAGAGAAGCATTTGAAAACTTTGGAGATGAATTATAAAAAGTCTAAATGCTTTGAGGAGGTTTTTAACGAGATAAAACAAATATATTATTTGAAAGATTGGCAATATCTATCAGATTTTAATATAAGTCTACTTAAAGCCATAACCTCCTATATTGGTTTAAATAAGTCATTTATTAAATCTTCCACATGGGATATACCGGCCCAAAGCACGGAATTGCTTGTGCAAATCGTGAAGAAAATGAATGGAAATACATATTTATCAGGCTTTGGCGGCGCAAATTATCAAGAGGAAGATTTATTTACAAAAGAAGGCATAAGTCTTGAATATTACAATTTCCATCATCCAACCTATACTCAGCTTTGGGGCGAATTTATTCCAAACTTGTCTATAATTGATCTTCTCTTTAATTGTGGTTCGAAAAGTAGGGATTATTTATTATAGGTTGCTAAGTTATCAGCTGAAAACAGGTAAGCTGGATTCCCTGAGTTGCTTGTTAAGAAATGTTTTGGTTTCTTTAAATAAACCCAATGGAATACTTATTAACAAAGGGATAGTTAAACGTGAAAATAGTTCATTTAGTTTTCGATTTTGACCCTTTTATGGGATATGATGATGTTCACCTGGCACGTGAACAGATGCGCAGGGGGCATGAGGTTATAATTCTGTCAAGTGATATTCATGGGGGGACCGGGCCGATAATTACTGGTGAGGCCTTGAATACTAAATTAGAGAGGGGTCATCACAAAGAAAAAGAGTTTGATGTTTATAGAGTACCCAGCAGATTTATTCTTGGGCGAATGTGGCTGAGTGATATTGATAAGGCTTTAGACGAATTGAACCCGGATGTAGTTCACTGCCATGCAGTTATGCAATATTACTCAGTTTGTATGGCTTTGTATAAGAAAAAACATAAATCCCTGAAGGTAATTTATGATTCGCATAATCTTCAAAGTACAATTAGAAAAGGCTTTTTTGATAAAATAGGGCGATGGTTAGGAAGTGTTATATTCAAAATGGTATCATCTGAGGATGTCTGTTATGTAGGCATAACTTTGGCATCTTGCCGGCTGATGATTGAATCTTATAGAGTTCCAAAGGATAAAGTATATATGATTCCTTTAGGCAGCAACCATCGACACTATTATCCAGACCCACAGTTAAGAAAGGAATTTCGAGAAAAATTAAAGTTAGATGACAAAGATATTTTAATCCTGAATACTGGAAAAATAAGGCCCAATAAGCGGCTTGATATTCTTGTGCAGGCAGTCGCCTTAACAAGGAGGCAAGTACCTGAAATAAAGATGATTCAGGTTGGCGGGGGCGTTAAGCAGGATTTTGAGATGTTGAAAAAAACTATAGAAAAAGAGAAGGTAGATGATATAGTATATTTACATCCTGCCGTTGAACATCTTAAATTGGCAGATTATTTTAGGGCTGCAGATATGTGTGTCTGGCCGGGAGTAGGAACTATAAGTTTTATGGATGCTGCAGCATGTGGGGCACCTTTAATTGTAACCGAGGGCGAGGGTATTGAATATCAGATTTCAAATAACAATGCGATAGTATGCAGGGAAAATGCAACTTCAGAAGAAATTGCGAATGCTATTATAGAGCTGTGTCTTAACGATGCCAAACGAAAAAAGATGGGAATTCGAGGCAGAGAGCTTGTTGAAAAATACTTAAATTGGGAGTATATCGCTGATAAATTTCAGATATTATATGAGGGGCGTTTAGAAAAAGAAAATACCAGAGATATAGTTTATGACGGATATAAACCTTATGGGAAACAATCTTAGCGACATATAATCCGAAATATCAGAAATGTGTAGTCATTGAGGCGATTAACTACTGTTTGCCGCCCGAAAAGCGTATTCCGGTTCCTCAATGAACTTATATACTAATTCAACTGAAAAAATAGTTATGGAAACAGATATGTCGCTAACTCAAAGATTGGTATTGTGGCTAAAATGGCAGAAACGGCGGTTTGTTTTGCTAATGGGCATAATTCGCGGCTATCGTTTCAAATCGGTAGGTAAGTACTTTACCGTCTCTGACACCACCTCGGTTTTCAAAAAGTACTCTGTAAGTGCCGCTGATTACGTTTTTATAGGAATCAAAGCCCATTTTTACGCTAATGTGCAAATAGGTTATTTCACGATGATTTCGTCATATGTGGCCATTATTGGCGGCGACCATCGCTTCGATGTGGTGGGTGTGCCGATACGCTTCACCGGCCGCGAGGGGATAGAAGAACTGCTCACCATTATTGAAGACGATGTCTGGATAGGTCACGGTTGCATTATTATAGCCGGCGTCAAAATCGGACGCGGTGCGATTGTTGCTGCCGGAACCGTTGTTACCAAAGACGTTCCGCCTTATGCAATTGTCGGCGGCGTGCCCGCAAAGCTGATTCGCTACAGGTTCACGCCTGAACAGCAAAAACTGCATAACGAGGCTCTCGACAGGCTTATTAAATCCAGGGATGCCGAGTGGGAATCGGACCTGATGATGCAGAAGATTCTGGCAGCAGAATCACAAAAGCCCCCATCGCCTTAGCGAAAACACAGAAGCAGGCAGCACAATCAAAAATGTGTCGTATCAGTTACGCTGGACACTTATCCTGCCTAAGAGTTAGTTGCATAAAAACGATTATAAGGGTAATATTGCTGTTTTCAAGTTATATTTGGAGCGTTATATGAAGCAGTTAACCGGAAAAAACATTCTTATCACAGGCGGAACAGGTTCTTTTGGCGGGGCGATGGTCGACAGGCTTTTAGAGACTGATGTAAAAGAGATAAGGATATTCAGCCGGGATGAACTCAAGCAGGAATTAATGCGAGTTGAGTATAGTAACCCAAAGCTGAATTTTTATATTGGGGATGTGCGCGACCGCGATAGCGTTGATAATGTGATGAAAGGTGTGGATTATGCTTTTCATGCTGCCGCACTAAAACAGGTGCCATCTTGTGAGTTTTTCCCTATGCAGGCTGTTTTGACAAATATACATGGGGGCCATAACGTAATAGAATCAGCAATTGCTAATGGCGTGGCGGGTATAGTTTGTCTCAGTACAGACAAAGCTGTTTATCCTATTAATGCTATGGGTATGACTAAGTCGCTTATGGAGAAAGTTGCTCAGGCTTTTGCCAGAACTAAAAATTCTACTGGTACCGTGGTATCCTGTGTCAGATATGGCAATGTGATGTGCACACGAGGTTCGGTTATTCCTTTGTTTATTCAACAGATCAAGCAGAACAAACCGCTGACAATTACCGTACCGAAAATGACGCGATTTCTTCTGCCGTTGCGTGATTCAGTGGATTTAGTGCTTTTTGCTTTTCAAAATGCAAAACCAGGTGACTTGTTTGTAAAGAAAGCACCAGCTTGTACGGTGGCCGATTTGGCACAGGCAGTTAAAAATGTATTTCATTCCGATGTTCCAGTGAAGATTATTGGAATACGCCACGGAGAGAAACTGTATGAAACGCTGGTTACCAAGGAAGAACTTCGCAGAGCAGAAGATATGGGAGATTATTATCGCATTTCACTTGATGACCGTAACCTGAATTACGCTCTTTACTTTACCGAAGGCGATAAAAAAGAGGTTGAGTTTGAGGAATATAATTCGCATAATACCACGAGGTTGAATGTTAAGCAAGTCGAAGAGCTTCTCCTGAGCCTGCCTGAAATACAAAAAGAGCTGGAAGACTGAAGAAAAATAATTGGATTCATGGGGTCTCATTTGAGAGGCCGTTTGAGCCGTGGAAAAGATGTTGAAGTGCCTTATTTCAAGGATGAATATTTTAATAGTCGGGGTTAAATATACTTGACATTTTGCATAGGAGATTAAAATTTTATGAGCATTTCAACACCTTTATTCAAAGTTTTCATGGCCGATTCCGTTGAGATGGCTGTGAAAAGAACCCTCTATTCCGGCTATATAGCAGAAGGCGAAAACGTATCTCGCTTGACACAGGCTGTTTCCGAATTTATCGGAAATCCAAATACTGTTCTGCTTAATTCCTGCACATCCGCACTAACACTCGCTTTTCGTTTGGCAGGAGTAGGCCCCGGTACGGAGGTCATATCGACTCCCTTGACCTGTGTGGCCAGCAATGTTCCAATTCTTGAACTGGGAGGTATTCCTGTTTGGGCGGATTCGGATCCCAAAACAGGTATGATAAATCCGGATGATATCGAGCATCTGATAAATGAACGAACAAAAGCGATATGCGTTCTTCATAAAGAGGGTGACCCTGCACGGCTGGATGAAATACTTTCTATTGCAAGGAAGCATGACATAAAGGTTGTCGAGGATTGCGCGCATGCTTTCGGCGCCAAGTATAAAGGAGTCAAAATCGGCAACCATGGAGATTATGCCTGTTTTTCTTTTCAGGCCATCAAACACATGACTACGGGCGACGGTGGAGCTCTGGTCTGTAAAAGCGGGGAAGACTTTGCTCGTGCAAAAAGACTTAAGTGGTTCGGGGTGGACCGAGAGAATCCCGAAGGCGGAAATCCCTGGCTTCGGGATGTAAAGGAATTGGGTTATAAGTTCAATATGAACGATATTGCCGCAACAATCGGTCTTGAAAATATAAAGCATACAGAAAGACTAAACGAATGTTTTCACCGCAATGGCGTTCTTTTTACGAGGTTGCTCAAAAATATTCCTGGTGTAACGTTAGTCAAACGTGATCTAAAGAATGATTATTCCATTTTCTGGGCATATTGTATAATCGTGGAAAACCGTGAGGCGCTGATCGAAAAATTGGCTCGCGAAGGTGTAGCTTCTGGGCAGATACATCCGAGAAATGATGTATATAGTATATTCTCGATGTCAAAACGACACCTTCCAAATGTGGACGCTTTTTCGAAGAGGGAACTATCTTTGCCTTGTGGATGGTGGGTTGATGAAGACGAAGTCGGACGTATCTGCGATATCATTCGGCGCGGATGGTAGACGAAGACCATTTATGACAAAAGGAAACAAAGAATGAAAGTAATGACGATTATAGGAACGAGGCCGGAAATTATCCGGCTGGCATGTGTAATAAAAAAACTGGACAAGTATTGTGACCATATCCTGGTGCATACGGGTCAGAATTATGATTATGAACTCAACAAAGTTTTTTTTGAGGACCTGGATCTTCGTGACCCCGATTACGTTCTGGATGTCAAAGCCAGCACCCTGCATGAACAGCTCGGCAATATTATCAGCAAAACCGGCGCAGTGATGGATAAGGTTAGACCGGACGCCGTCCTGGTGTTGGGCGACACAAACTCGGCCCTTTCCGTTATTAACGCAAAACGCATGAAGATTCCTATTTACCACATGGAAGCAGGTGACAGGTCGTTCGATGAGAACGTTCCTGAAGAGTTGAACCGCAGGATAGTAGACCATACGGCAGATCTGAATCTGGCTTATACGGAATACAGCCGGAGGAACCTGCTTCGTGAGGGCATACATCCAAGTCGTATCTTTGTTACGGGCAGTCCTATCCGCGAGGTCTATGCCTATATGCGTGATAAACTCAGCAAATCTCGTATTCTCGATGAATTAAAGTTGACGAAAGGGAAATTCATAACCGCCAGTATTCATAGGGAAGAGAATGTGGATAAGAAGGGCTGTCTTGATCAAATGGTGAGGAGTTATAACGCGCTCGCGGAGCACTATAATATGCCAATTGTGGTTTCGACACATCCACGCACTCAGAAACGTCTGGAGACTCAGGGGCTTCTTGATATCGCGGACAGTCGAATAAACTGGCATCTGCCCTTCGGCTTGATAGATTATCTCACGCTCCAGATAAACTCATTTTGTGTTGTCTCCGATAGCGGTACGATACACGAGGATTCGAGTATTTTGAACTTTCCGGCGATTGCCATAAGAAAGTCCACCGAGAAAGCAGAATCCATTGATGCAGGACATTGTGTGATAACCGGCTTGGAGCCAGAGAGTGTTCTTACATCTGTAAAAATAGCAACTTGCGAACCTGTGAACCTTGATGAATCTCCCATGCCGTGGGAGTATACGCCATTGAATGTCTCGTCCAAGGTTGTCCGGATTATTCTCGGGATGAATAAGGTAATAGATGAAAGGACATGGGGAGATCTCGACAAGAAGCATGTCTGAAATGAAATCGTGCAATCATTTTTGTTATATCGTCACAAGGTATATGAGATAAATGGATACATTTGAATTAGAATGGAAAGAGCCTTTTGACATTCGCGATCTTATTTGCTATGTAGATCCACGGGGAATATTGTTTGAAATATTGCGTTTTAAGGATGCGCGAATCCCGGGACAGGGACAGCTCTACACTTTTTCGATTGAACCCCACCAACGCAGGGGTGACCATTACCATCTAAATAAAAGGGAATGGTTCACTTGTGTGCATGGTGAAGCCGTTGTGCTCTTAAGCGATTCGAATGGTGCCAAGACGGCGGTCAGGATATCGCCTAAAAACCCAAAAATCGTTTATGCCGGGCCGGGAACAGCACATGCATTGATAAACGATAATGAAGAAGTCGCCGTGATCGTATCATACGGGTCTGAACAACACGATCCGAACCAAGAAGACACATACATGCGTGTCGCATTCGAGGGATATGATGTGGCGGATGAACGAAAACGACCGAGATAGATATTCTATATGTTTGGCGATAAAATAAGGATGGGACAATATTAAATTTAACGGCCTTATCTGAAAATGCGAATCTTATTTATAACTCATTATTTTCAGCCTGAGCCGAATTTCTTCGTTGGGCTTCCGTTTGCTAAAGAGCTTGTCAGACGTGGCCATCAGGTGCAGGTTTTAACGGGTTTTCCTAACTATCCAGGCGGTAAAATATATAAAGGTTACCGCGTAAAATTCTTACAGAAAGAGGTCATGGACGGTGTTCCAGTAATCCGTGTTCCTCTCTATCCAAGCCACGACGAATCCTCTATCAAACGCATAATGTGTTATATGAGTTTCGCGCTTTCTGCTTCCACAATCGGGGCAGCCGCGGTAAAGCCTGCCGACGTCGCGTACGTAGCTCAAGGGCCAATTACCGTCGGGTTTCCCGCCTGTATTCTGAAAGTGCTCAAAAGTATTCCATTTGTGCTTAACATCCAGGACCTTTGGCCGGACACTCTCCTGTCAACCGGCATGTTCAATAGTAAACTTGGTCTCAAAATAGTGAACGGCTGGTGCAACTTCGTCTACAGGCGGGCGGCCAAGATCGTCACCATTACGCCCGGAATGAAACAGAGATTGATCGAGCGAGGTGTGCTTGAAGATAAGATTGATGTGATTTACAATTGGTGCGATGATTCCCAGATATGCCGTGCCAAACCAAATGAGGAACTTGCCAAATCGCTTGGAATGGCCGGACGATTCAACATTGTATTTGCAGGCAATATGGGCAAAGCTCAGGCTCTCAGTTCTGTTCTTGATGCCGCTAAAATTGTCGGCTCGCGGCAACCCGCTGTCCAATTTGTTTTTATAGGCAGCGGTGTTGATGTCGATAGCCTCAAACAAAAGACTGCTGATATGGGACTTGGGAATGTTTTTTTTCTGCCACGCCGTCCGGTCTCAGAAATCGGCGCAATTCTAGGTCTTGCCGATGTTTTATTTGTACATTTGAAAAAAGACCCTCTGTACGAAATCACAATACCCTCGAAAACACAGGCCTATATGGCTGCTGGACGACCTATTCTTATCGGAGTGCCCGGCGATGCGACCGACCTTGTTATTAAGGCAAATGCTGGTTTGCCCTGCGAGCCGGAAAATCCGCAAAGCATCGCCGAAACTGTTTTAAAATTTTATGCGATGTCGAAGACACAGCTTGACGCAATGGGTCAGAACGGTAAAAGGTTCTACGAACAGGAGCTTTCCTTTTCTATCGGGACAGATAAATTTGAAAAGGTATTTGAGTCCTGTGAAACAAAATACTGATACCTCCAGTTAATGAAACAAATAAAATTAAATCTTGAAGGCGGTAAAGTTTCGCTAAGGATGCTCAGACTTTCCGATGCTTGGGATGTTTACACAAACATTCGGGACAAGGAAGTGGGTAAGTGGACAGGGCCGGATGTCTGTGCCCGTATAGAAAACACATTTATAAGGTTTGCCTCTCAGCTCCTGCGGCACTTACGCAAAGGCATCCAGCTTTTCTGTCAAGCACTGTATCCGCCTAAAAACCCGAAAGTTTTCAGATTGGGCATCGTGCTGAGGGAAACACGGAGAGTTATTGGAATTATAACCTTGTCAAGAAGCAAGTCACAGCCGCAATGTGCCGAGATTGGTTTTTGGATTGGAAAAAAATACTGGGGTCACGGTCTTGCAACTGAGGCTGTGCAGTTAGTTCTCGAATTTGGTTTCAGCAATATCGGGTTGGAAAGAATAGAAGCATGGACGTTCGAAAAAAATGTGGGTTCTATAAAGGTAATGGAAAAATGCGGCTTTAAACTCGATGGTGTTGTCAATGCCGCCTACTTGAAATATAACGAAATGCAGAATAGATTGAACTACAGGATTCTAAAATCTGAATACAAAAATATATCCGGGTTATGAGAGGTTGCAATGGATAGCGTGATGCCAGTAGAATACAATTCTATGGCGGAGTTTTTTGAACACCTTGGTCATAAAATAATCAGTAGTCCCGGTGGTATGTGGTACGATGTACAGCCACATGTGCTGTTTTCATTTCCATATTATAAATTAATCCAACCCAGCCAGGAAGAACTCGATAGCCTCATCCGCCTCCATAAGCTTCGGGCCATTCGCTATCCGACGGCATTGAACAATTTTGGTTTTCTTAGCAACATTGCAATCAATACCAGCACCGATTATGATTTGTCTCATCAGCATCAGAAAGCTAGAAATCAGACTCGTCGCGGATTGGGAAACAACAAGGTCGAACAGATAGATTTTGAATATCTTATCGACCATGGCCTCCCGCTCAATAAAGATACTGCAACTCGTCAGGGACGCGAAAGCCAATATGCCGACCCTCACTATTGGCGAAAATATTGTCTATCTGCTAAGGCCACACCCGGTGTTTCTGCGTGGGGAGCGTTTGTGCAGGGGCAATTGGCCGCTTTTCTTGTAGCAATAGAATGTGGCGATTGGGTTGAATGGGTGGTTAATCACTCTTCAACAGACCTGCGGGATAAGTACTCGAACAACGCCCTTGTCTTTTGTGCAGCACAATATTTTTTTAGAGAAAAAAAGTGCAAAGGTATCTGTTATGGCCTTGGTTCACTCGAACAAACTCATGATCTCGATCATTTCAAATTGCGCATGGGATGGCAGCTTGAGCCCATTAAACAGCGATTGATTTTTTCTCGGAATCTTTGTTATGTTTTTTCGCTCGTCAATGAACCTTGTCTGAGAGTACTGGGGAGGCTTTTCCCCAAAAGTTATACTGTACGAAAGACCTCCGCTATGATTCGGCTGTATCGTCAACAGTTTCTTGGTATTCCTGATGACCCCAGCCGGCAAATACCTAAACGAGAGAATCCCCATGAGTAATGCGATTATGAAATTCGAATCCTCTTTTGCCGAAATGTTTGGTTTTACCCTTGCCTTTGCTTTTTGGAAAGGCAGAGTCGCGTTGTATGCAATTCTTAAGGCCATGGGCATAGGTCCCGAAGATGAGGTAATTTTACCCGGCTATACATGCGTGGTAGACGTAAATCCCATCAGATATCTTGGCGCAAAACCAGTTTACGTAGATATTGAGCCGAATACGTTTAACTTGAATACCGGACTGTTGGAAGAAAAGATTAGTAGCAAAACCAGGGTAATCATTGCTCAGCATACGTATGGTTATGTTTGCGATATGGACCCGCTTATGCAGATTGCAGACAGGAATAATATTCCTGTAATTGAAGACTGCTGTCTGGCGATGGGGTCAAAATACAAAGGCAAGTTTGCGGGCACGTTCGGCAAAGCCGCTTATTTTTCTTCTCAGTGGAACAAGTTCTACACTACCGGTATAGGAGGGATGGTTTTAACAAGCGATAAAGACCTCGCAGCTAAAATAGAATCACTTTGCAGCAGTCAGTTGCACCAGCCTTCAAAAAAGGAAGTTCTGATGCTTCTAGCTCAGCTTGTTGTTTATCGGACTTTTATTTATCCACGCACTACCGCCTTGGCCCAAAATATTTTCAGGGCCCTAACCCAAAGAGGTCTTGTCGTCGGCTCATCGAAATATGACGAGTACGCCGCGGCCCCAGCCGCCCCCGATTTCTTCAAAGCAATGAGTTTGGTTCAGGCGCGTTCGGGCCTGAGGCAGCTCGAAAAAGTCGAGCGGAACATAGCTCATCGTAAAAAAATGGCTGAACTTTACGATCATATGCTGCAGGAAAAAGGTTGGCCGGATAGAAAATATGATAAATCGGTAATGGATCCTGTTATGGTACGTTATCCTATTAGAATTGCCGAAAAGGAAGAGGCCCTGGCCCAGGCTCCTAAAGTGGGCATTGAGCTTGGAAGTTGGTTCAACTCTCCGCTGCACCAGATTGAGACTTCTCTGGATGTTTATGGTTACAAAATCGGGACCTGCCCGCAGGCCGAAAAGGCTGCCCGAGAAGTTGTGAACCTGCCGCTGCATCCGCGGGCCAATAAGAAAACAGTTCAAAAAACGGTTAAATTCATAACCGGCTTTGCCAAAGCCACCAGTTAGCAAATTAATTTATGAATCAATCGACCAGAAATGTTATCACAATCGATGTTGAAGATTGGTATCATTCTTCACTGGATCTTTTTAAGGACAGTTTTGTCCGGCATGGTTCAAAGCCTGATTCCAGTGTTGTGGACAATACGCTTAGCGCTTTGGATTTGCTTTCAAAAACAGGCAACAAGGCAACCTTTTTTGTTTTAGGAACCGTTGCGGAGCATTATCCGGATATTGTAAAAGAAATACTTAACAGAGGACACGAAGTAGCAACTCATGGCTATAGTCACAAATTAGTTTATAATATGAAACCGCTGGAATTCGAGGATGACCTTAAAATTTCGCTGGAGCATTTAAGTAAAGCCGGTTGCGACCAAGTTCTGGGTTATAGAGCACCTTACTGGTCAATCACCAAACGTTCATTATGGGCACTGGATATTTTAAGCAAGTTCGGTTTTAAGTACGACTCAAGTGTTTTCCCTATAAGACGCCGCTTATACGGCATAGCCGATGCACCGACTGTTCCGTATAAAATTTCAGAAAGTTTGTGGGAATTTCCTCCTGCAACGGTCAGATTTTTGGGGGTGAATTTGCCGATAGCTGGCGGCGGATATCTGCGGCTTATGCCATATAAATTTGTATCTAAATCCATCAGAAAGTCGATGTCGAAATTCGTCCGGGTTTTTTATTTTCATCCTTACGAACTCGACCCTAAGGATACTCGGCTCCAGCACAAGGCTAAATCATTGAGAACATTGCTTTACTGGGCTCAACAGATACTGGGAAGAGGAGAAAACCCCGATAAGCTGCGAAAACTGCTAATGGAATTTAAGTTTGTAAGCTTTAAAGAAATTCTATCTGAGATCTAAATAAAATAACCGAAGGGTGCATCGTTGCGAGTATTAATAATTACAGAAGAAGACGAGCTTTATCTCCCGTTGTCCATACAGCACATCTTGCAAACCTGTCCTTATGAAATTGTTGAAATCGCTTGTGCCAGAAACCCATTGTTGCCGAATAAACTGAAGGCACTAAAGAAATTCTATAAAACTTTCGGAATAGTTCCTATAGCGAAACATTGTCTCAGGCTGCTAAAAGCTAAGATGTTAGACAAAATCCCTGCCTTAAATTTTACCGGGCGATATTACTCGGTTAAACAGCTTTGCCGGGCTTTTAACAAACCATGTCGTTTTGTAGAGAATATCAATAGTGAAGAATTTCTCAACTATTGCAGGCAGTTGTCTATTGATATGGTCGCATCGGTCTCTTCAACTCAGATATTCAAAAAGCAATTGATAAACCTGCCTAAATACGGCTGTATTAATATCCATACTGCTAAGCTACCGAAATATCGCGGCCTGTATCCGGTCTATTGGGCGATGGCGTATGGCGAAAAAAGTCTCGGAGTGTCAATCCACTACATAGAAGAAGGAATCGACACCGGAAAAATTATTCTTCAGGAAGAAGTGGCTATTCCGCCGCATTCTACATTGGACCATATGTTAAAAGTAACCAAAATTAAGGGCGCAGAGTTATTAGTTAGAGCAATTGGTCAGATAGCAGAAGGCACGGTACAGGCTTTCTATTCGCAAGATCAAGGCAGTTACTTTTCGTTTCCAACACCAGATTCATACAAAAACTTTAGAAGCTACGGTTATAAGTTATGGTAACCTAATAAAAGAGTTGCGTTTATGTAAAAGATCTCCCTGCCCAATCAGATAGCCTGGGAAGGTATTATGGATACAAAGCAACGAAATACGATTGTAGCCATTATTACAATAGTGTTGATACTGACCGTGATGTTTTTTGCTCAGAGACAAAGCCATCTTGTGCGTCAGCTTCAAGGGCCTATCGAAGGAACTGACAGTGTCGTGACTGTTGATAACAGACTTTCTGTTGTTTCAAAAAACAATCATGTTTATACCTGGCAATGGAATGATTTGTCTATCTGGCCTGTCGTTGCCAGACTACAGGCACAGGCAGTAATGCCGATTGCCAGTGAAAAAATAGTATATATTCCTTCAGCAGATTTCAGTGGGCTGATTATGACCGACCTTAAGGGACAGAAGGAAATTGCAAGACTCCAGCAGTCTTATGGAGTCGAATGCAAAAAAATAAAGACATCGCAGAATGATAAATTCGGTGTAGTTTCAATGTTTTTTAAGGAAGGTATGCAAAAAGGCTGGTTTAAGTTGGCAGTCTTTGACTCCGAGTTGAAAGGCTTGTCCTTTGTATTTCAAAAAGATACGGATGCAGAAGATTTTTTATTATGTGATTTTACTATAACAAATGACGGCAATCTTCTTGCAGGTGCAGGGGAAAAAGGCCAAGCCTGGATTTTTGTAACAGATGTAAATAATGGAAATGTTCTGTGGGACAGAACCTTCGACGAATACGGCCGGTTTACTTCTGTTGAGTTTTCACCTGACGACAAGACACTTTTTGCTGCTGAAAAAACCCGCCACATATTAGTCTTTGACACTGCCACGGGACAGCTTCTTAATAAATTTGCTATGGACGAATACCAAACCGTAGCTCATTTGAAACAGAATATTTCCTGCATTGCAATAAGCCCTGACGGTAATATCCTTGCTGCTGATACAGAACCTGCCGGGGCAATATGGCTCTGGGATATAACTTCCGGCAGGCAAATAGGCACTCTGCCCGTGGGCAGCGGGCTCATTGTTTCAGGTATTGCATTTTCGCCTGATTCACAGTATCTTGCTACCAGCTGTATGGTCAGTCCTGAAATTAGGGTCTGGAAAGTACCCAAAACAGCAAATGTCTCGAAATAGTTTAGTATAGATTGTTGTATATTATGAATATTTCGCCTTACATACAGTTAATTCGTCCCAGACACTGGATTAAAAACGCTGTTGTGTTTTTCCCGGTTGTTTTTGGACTTAAGTATAAACAGACCGAAGTATGGTTGAGTGCGGCGTTTATAGCGATTGTTTTCTGCATTGTTTCGTCATTTGGTTATGTGCTCAATGATGTTATTGATGCGGAATCCGACAAACATCATCCGCTCAAAAGAAACCGCCCCATTCCTGCTGGAAGGGTCAGCAGGAAAGCTGCTGCGATTGAGGCGTTGCTGCTGCTGATATTGGCGGCAGCACTGGCTGTTTTTATTGACAGGATTACCATATTGGTAATATTGGCGTACCTTCTGTTGCAGGTTAGTTACATTTTCTTCTTTAAGTTTATATCAATAGCTGATGTCATTTGTCTTTCGCTTGGATTTGTTCTCAGGGCCGTTGCAGGCGCGGTGGCGATCAAGGTATTTATCAGCCCATGGCTGTTCATTTGTATGTTTACAATATTTCTCTTTATGGGATTCTGCAAAAGATTTAACGAACTGACGGTCATCTCTGATGATGGAAGAGCGCATAGACATCGTAAAACTCTCATCGCGTACACACCGGAGCTGCTTACCCATCTCATTACGACTTCTTCTGGAATTGCAATAGTTGCGTTTCTTTCATACTGTTTAAGCGAGTCAACCATTGGGAGGTTCGGCACGACATATTTTGTTTACACTCTTCCTTTTCTTGTATATGCGGTGTTCAGGTTTGCGATGCTGTCAATGAAGGGGGTTTACGCTGACCCGACTGATATTATCTTCGGTGATCGCCCATTCGAGATAGTTACCTTACTGTGGGTCATATCGATGTTGTTTATTATTATCTATGGCCCGCAAATAAAAGAGTATTTGAGCAGTTTGTATTAGGTTGAATGTGCAATCCCAAAGTAACCTTACAAAACATTACCTTGTCGTATTGGCGGCGGCTATGATTCTTTATAGTGTCAGCGGTGCTCCGTCGCTTCTCTGGCAGGACAGCGGTATGATACAATATCGCGTTCTTAACAATGACATAAAGGGAGGGCTCGGACTGGCTCTTTCGCATCCTCTTTACTATATTGTGTCTATTGGCGCAAAATATATTCCCATTGGCAATGTCATTCGCAGGATTAATCTGGTTACTGTGGTGGCCGGTTCTTTTGCAATCGCAAATATTTATCTTCTTATGAGGCTATGGCTCGGTAAATTTTGGCCTGCGATTGTTTCGGCTCTGACATTGGCCCTCTCTCATACTTTCTGGTGGTATTCAGCGGTAACTGAAACGTATAATATGTATTTAGCGTTATTTTTGGCAGAATTAATATTCTTTCTGAGGTATCTGAAAGACGGCAAACCTGGAAATATTTATTTGATTGGTCTGTTTAATGGTTTGGCAATATCCGTGCACATGTTTGCTGTAATTCCCTTAGCCTGTTATGCCGTTTATATCGTTTATTTGCTGGTCAACCGCAGGATAAGGACACAGACAGTTCTGTTATTTATTTTATTCTGGATTGTTGGGGCATTGCCTTATGAATATCTTATAGTTGGAGATATGGTCCGGACGGGAGATTTCCTGGCCACTGTCCGGTCGGCATTTTTTGGAAAAAGCTGGGGAAACGCAGTATTGAATACAACCATAAGTCCAAAAATAATTAAGGAAGACATACTTTTCATTAGCATGAACTTTCCGACATTGAATATTATATTTATAATCCCGGGGTTTTATTCACTATTTAAGCTTGATAAACAGCAGGGGTTTGGCAGAATGACAGCTGTTCTTTTTGTGTTGTTTCTGCTCTTTGCTTGCAGATACACAGTAGCCGACAGGTATGCTTTTTTTCTGCCGTTCTATGCAGTAACCTCTTTAATTATTGGCTTAGGTGTATGTAGCTTTAAACAAAAATATATATCTATAATGGCAGCGCCTCTGGCGATAATGGTTGTGGCTGTTTATATTTTCCTGCCGATGCTGGCAGACAATTATTATCCGGTTTTTAAAAATACGCGTCATCTGCCGTATCGCAGCGAATACACATATTTTCTTCAGCCATGGAAAACAGGTTATTATGGTGCCGATATGTTTGCCCGTCAGGCTCTGGAAAGCGTTCCTGAAAATTCATTGATATTTGCAGATGGAACAAATCTTTATCCGTTGGTAATTACTAAACAAATGTATTTCCCTGAAAAAAAGGTGGATATTCTGAGTTCCCATGGTTCATATGACAATATTTCCGGTTACTCCGAACAGCAGTTGCTCGACCTTATTAATTCGCATCCGTCTTATGTTGTCTCAAAGGACAAGGGATACTGCCCTGCATATATTTCTTCGAATTACAAATTAGTTGGTGAAGGAGTATTGTTTAAAATTGAGGCTGAATAAAAACTGACCTGCTCGTTCAGGCAGCGGAAAATTTGGTTCCTCAGATATCAATTCTTGGGTTTGTGCACAGCTCCTCTTAATCCTTCCATTTTCAGATAGCCTTTCTGCCATACCACAATTGCCGAGATAATAAAGACCACCACATAGACGATGATTGCGTATCTGGTTCTTATCTGGCTCATTGCCACACCAATAAATGCATATATGCCACTCAATACATAGCAGATAATAACTGTTTTTTTCAGAGGTATTCCCCTGTCAATCATCTGGTCGTAGATATGGCCTCGGTCTGAAACAAACAATGGTCTTTTATTGAGCCACCTTCTGACAAGTGCCACAGCGGTATCGAGAATCGGCAGGCCGAATACAACAATTGAGGCGACCCACCATCGCGGAAACGCCTTGGCAAAAAGCATCATTATTGCTGCCGCGACAAAGCCCAGCAGCATACTACCTGCATCGCCCATGAATATTTTGGCAGGCGCCCGGTTGAAGGGCAAAAAACCACATACTCCTCCTACCAGTGCCAGGCAAACTATCATTCGCACCGGGTCATCAACCGGACTCCAGTTCCACGTTGCAAGATGAATGGCTAGAAAGAGCAGCGCAGTGGTGATAATTGCTGTAACTCCTGCGCATAAACCGTCAAGGCCATCGAGAAGGTTCAGTGAATTTGTTGCGCCAAGTACCGTTAAAATCACGATTGGTACACCAAGGGCCCATTCAACCGAAGATGGCATTGACCAGCCAAATGGCCTGAAAAAGGGATTTAATACAGGCATTATGCCGGCAGCTATTAAAGGTATTGAAGCAATCGTCTGTCCGACAATCTTGTGCCAGGGCTTTAGATTGTAAACATCGTCTATCAGCCCGACAAAGCAGGCTATAGCAGAGCCGGTTAGAATGGCCATAAGCCATCCGGACATTTCAACATTTTCCCTAAAACTTCCAACTCCTGTCAGAATACCAATCCCGAAACCTGCCAGAATCCCGATACCGCCGAGATACGCTGTCGGCTCTTTATGAGTCTTGACGGTGTCATCCGGCCTGTCGACTATCCCATACTTCAGCGCAATTCTTTTACTCAGCCATGTTGTTGCCAGACCGAATATAAATGAAGTCAGTAGAACCGGCCAGAACTGAAAAGTCCAGCTCAGAGGTCTTTCAGGTCCGACGAAATACTCAAACATCACTTATCCTTTCTTTGTGATAGTGCCTTGCGCCCTTTTAGCCAGACCTCCGCATCATATCTGAGCATCGCAAGATTGTCCTCAAAACCGTCAAATTTGATTTGTGGTTTTTTACCGATAAGCTGCGCCAAGACCCACTTTGGAAAATTCGCACCGGCTTTTATTGACAGAGGCGCTCCTCCGCCGAAACGCGGATTTATTTCGATGAATTTTATTTTTTTATCTTCAGTCGATATCAATTGAACGGTAACAACCCCGGGGCCTGCATCAAGTTTTTTTATCAGCTTCGCTGTCTGGTGCATGATTTTTAAATTTTTGATTGTTTCGCCTTTGCTAACTTCGCCTGCCCTTGTCTCAATTCGCTTTCTTGGAACGACACATCTTGCCTCAAGGTTAAAATCAATAAAAACATCGCAGGTAAATTCCTGACCCGAGATAAATTCCTGAACGATGCAATTCGGGATTTTTCCTGCATGGAAGATAAGCTCCTTACGATTTCTGACGATGGCATTTCCTCTGCTTGCGTAGCCGTCCCATGGTTTTAAAAAACAGGGGTATCTGAGATTTTTTTGGGCAAGCGCCTGTTTTGCGCTGAAAGTTTTGGGTGTATCAAAACCGTTTTTGACAAGAAATTTGAAGGTTTGGCGCTTGTCCTGGCAGATATTTACAACCTGTGGTTTTGAAACAAGCACAATGCAGCCGGCAGCAGCGAATTTCTCCTTGTTTTCGGCAAGAATTTTTAAATCGAGGTCAACAGTCGGCACCAGCAGTTTTACATCGTTTTGTTTTATAATCTGTAAAAGCTGTTTTATATAGTTTTGATGATTTACGGGTTTTACAATGAATTTTTTGTCGCAAAGCTGAAGAGCCGAACTCAGTTCGGTCGTTTCAGTCCCGAGAAAACGGCAGTTAAGTTTAAGCTCCTTCGCGGCTTTTTTGAAACTGTTTAGAAGGGACACTCTTCTGCCGATACAGGTAAACAGAATATTAAAATCCTTGCATTTTGGCTTTTTGTGGCTTACCATAAGTTATAGTACCAAAAAAGGTTAGTGTAAGTTTAACTGATTATAGGACCTTTGTCCAGAAAATTGTAACAGTAGCTGCATACTTTATTTTCGGCAATTTTGACAGGTTTTTTAAGTGGTAAAGTGCACAGTTTTTGACATGGATGACACCCTTTACGATGAAATCGACTACTACAGAAGCGCTTTTTTAGTGGTAGGTCGGATTGTAGAGGCTGATTTTGGGCTGGCGGATAAAACGGTTTTTAAGATTCTGTGGGAGATTTTTAATTCCGGCAATCACACAAATACTTTTGATGCCGCCGCCGAAAAGCTCGGCATTGTCTTTGATAGAGAATATATGGAAAAACTTGTAAACATTTTTCGTAATCATAATCCTGACATAAATCTTCCTTCTGAAAGCGGGATGGTTTTGGAGGATTTGAAGCGTCGCTATAAGCTCGGTCTGATTACCGATGGTTACCTGCCTGCCCAGGAGCTTAAGGTAAAAGCCCTGGGACTTGAAAAATATTTTGATTGTATTTTATATACGGAAAAGCTCGGCAGCCAGTTCTGGAAACCTTCGCCGAAAGCTTTTGAGAAGCTGCTCGCCCAGCTTGTTGTTTCTGCTGACCAATGCGTCTATGTGGGCGATAACCTCGAGAAAGATTTTTTGGCGCCGAATCAAATGGGTTTTAAAACAATCAGAGTTGTGCGCAAAAAACGGATTCATTTTGGGAAAGCACCGTCTGCTCAGGCCCAGCCGCATTATGAAATTGATTCAATTGCCAAACTGCCTGAAGTGTTAAGGACAATCAATGGTATATAATTTTATAAAGAGATTACTCGATATCCTGATTTCTTTGCCGGCGATTTTGGTATTGCTGCCGGTATTTGCGGTGATAATTATAGCGATAAAGCTGAGTAGCAGGGGACCGGCAATTTTCAGGCAGACCAGGGCCGGCAAAGGCGGGAAACCCTTCACGTTTTACAAGTTTCGTACAATGAAAACAGATGTTGACCCGTTCGGCACAAGCCCCAAGTCCGACAAAGACCCCAGACTAACCCAAATAGGCATCTTTTTGCGCGAGTATTCGCTTGATGAGCTGCCACAGCTCTTTAATGTATTGAAAGGTGATATGAGTCTTGTTGGGCCAAGACCGTTGTATATACAGCAGATGACTGAATGGGATGATGAGCAGGAAAAAAGACTTCTCGTCAAGCCCGGCCTCACGGGTCTTGCGCAGATTAGCGGCAGAGGCGAGCTTACAAAAGAAGAAAAACTTGCACTTGATGTTGAGTACGTTCGCAAGGCTTCGCTTCTGCTGGATTTTAGAATAATTTTTCTGACGCTTTGGCAGGTTTTGACAAGCAAAAGTATTTATGAAAAGAGATATTCACAGACCGAAGACACAAGAGGGCAGAAGGATAAAAACGGTCTTTAGGATACTTCTGCTGATTTTTGCATTGGCAACTATGGTTTTTGCTCTTGAGCCGCAGCAGATTCTTGTAGTTGCAAATTCTGACATTAATGAGTCGCTGCAACTCGCACAGTATTATTGCAGCAAAAGAGATATCCCGGCCGGAAATATTCTCAAAATACCGCTGGGCGAAAGCCTTTCGGAGGAAATAAGCCGTCTGCAATACGACAGTATTTTGGCTGTTGCGGTAAAAAAAGAACTTCAGGAAAACAGATTGCCCGGCGAGATTAAATGTCTTTTGACTTTGTATGGTGTGCCGATTAGGGTCGGCCCTGCCAGGCCAGTGAAGAATGCAGAACAGCTTGTCCCGAAGCTGACACAGATGCTCGATGCGAAAAAGCAGCAGTTTAAAGACTTATTGCAGGAACTTAATCAGCTCGGCAGACAGGAGTTGGTAAATCAGAATACTGTTCAGACAGAATCGTTTGAAGATGCCTTAAAGCATTTGGCCGATGATGTAAAACAGGCCGTCAAAAGAATTGAATATATTGAGCAGCAGGATGTCAGAAAAAAGCAGTATGACAGATTGATAGTTCTCCTGAAAGATTTTTATGGACCTGTTTACGCTCAGCAGCAGGCCCAGCAGTTGCCGCAGATTTCATTTAAACTTTCCGAACTTGAAGAAAGCCGGCTGCGCAGAATCAGTCCGATTTTGCAGATATCAGAGCAGGACAAATGGGATATCAAGAAAAAACTTGAGATGAATTTTTATTTGGCCGCCGAATCTGTCGGCGGTCTTGTCAGTGTTGTTTCAAATCTTAAGGCTGATATCGACAGATGCAAAGGTGTCGAAACAGCCGCTTCGGTTGACAGTGAGCTCTCGATGGTTTTATATGAGGATTATGACCTTTACCGCTGGCAGAAAAACGAGCTGCAGAATATGCCTTTATGGCTGCCGGCAAAAACGCTTATGGTTTCAAGGCTCGACGGTCCTTCGGCAAAAATCGCTGCCGGTCTGATTGATAAAGCAATCGAAGCTGAGAAAAAAGGCCTTTCCGGCAAGGCTTATATTGATACACGCGGTTTGGGTACTGCCGAACAACCCTCGCTGTATTCGCTTGAATTTTTTGATAAATCTCTGCATTTGCTCGCTGATATGCTTAAAAAACGCACCTCAATGAATGTTGTTGTTGAAAGCACTGAGTCGCTTTTTGGACCCGGTTCTTGCCCGAAGGCGGCGATTTACTGCGGCTGGTATAGCGTAAAAAAATATGTTGATGCGTTTGATTTTGTCCCCGGTGCCGTCGGGTTTCATATAGCAAGTTTTGAGGCTGTGGATTTGCGCAATTCAGCGAGTTCCAACTGGTGTCCCGCTATGCTTTCAGACGGCATAACCGCCACATTAGGCCCGGTTGGTGAGCCTTATCTGCTTTCATTTCCTCAGCCGGATAAATTTTTTGCCGAACTGCTTGATGGCAAATGCCTTGTCGAGGCTTTTTACAGCACAAATCCCTTCAATTCATGGCAGTTTATCCTTATCGGCGACCCTCTTTATAAGCTCAACATCAAATAATTCGGTATTTAGCCGTCGTCGGTACGACGATGCTGGTTAGCCCCGACATCACTATGATGAGGTCGGTTTGCGGTGGGGAGGTATGGCCATCTGGATAATAAGCGTCAATATTATCGCAGCAAAAGCGCTTAAAAATGCTGTTGTGCCGAGCGGTTTATTTGTAATCTCCGCATAAAACTTTAATATTATAACAATTCCTGCCGGTGGCGCAAAAAATATTGGTAAAAATCCGGCGCATTTGGAATTCAGGAAAAAAACAGAGGATAGATACTTAATCCAGATGGCCGTTACGACTACAAAACCTGCCAGATAGACTCCGGCTTCGAGTATGGAACCCTGCATTATAAGCTGTGTCCTTACTAGTCCCGGCAGAAAGAACGGACAAACTATAGTCAGTACCATTACTGTATGACGCCCCGGCAGGACAGTAACCATTGCCATTGCAACGGCCAGGCCGAGTGCATCGGCTGCGAAATCCCAGATATCCGGTGTGCGTTTAACGAAATGTTGCGTTGGTTCGTCTACCATACCATAGAGAAGAATGATTCCTGATAGCAGCCAGGGGCGAAGTTTTCTCCAGTCGGCCTTTTTTTCAAAACTTGTGCCGAACCACAGCAAAAGTGCCAGCGTCATATAGGCGACAAAGTGCATGGTCTTATCGCTTACGCCCATTTTTCTTGTCCAGTCGGGTATGGGAATATGCGTGGCAGCGAATATGCCCAGCCAGTAAAATATCAGGATAGTTATAAAAAATTTCTGTTCTCTGGTTATTTTCATAACATCAATTTCTGGAAAATGTTGTTTTTATATCATATTCGGTTATCATAGGCTATTTAATTTCTTTTTCAGGAGAAGTATATGTTTGAGTCTTTGGTAAAGGAGCTTTCACAGGAGCCTGTCTGGACGACAATCGGCTTTGTGGGACAGTTTGCTTTTGGAGGCAGATTTATACTGCAGTGGCTTGTCAGTGAGTACAAAAAAAAGTCTCATGTGCCGATAGGGTTCTGGTATCTGTCTCTGGTAGGCAGCGTTATATTGCTTGCTTACAGCATTCACAGAGCCGAGCCCATTTTCATACTTGGTTTTTCGCTCAACGCGCTTATTTACATTCGCAATCTGCACCTTATATATAAGCATAAGCAGACCGGCGAAGTTACCGTAATTGAAAAAGATGAGGATTGATTACCGGAAGGTTTCAAAATGAAAAAAGTATTTCTTGTTTTGTTGTTGGTTTCAAATGTTGTTTTGGCACAGCCTGTGGCTGTCGTGCCGGTTGTAACGACCATAAAACTGTCTGAACCGGATTTGAATGGTAAAATTTCTCTTGAGCAGGCGATTAAAAATCGCAGGAGCGTCCGGCAGTTTACCGCAGAGCCTTTGAAAATAAGTCAGATAGGGCAGTTGTGCTGGTCGGCGCAGGGCATAACGGAGCCCAACAAAGGCTTAAGGGCCGCTCCGTCAGCGGGTGCTTTGTATCCCATACAGTTGTATGTTGTTCTGCCCGACGGCCTTTATCTTTATTCGCCGCAGGGCCATAGTCTTGAAAAGCAAATCAACGGTGATATCAGGCCGATGCTTTCTACAGCATCTTTTGGGCAGAAAGTTGTGCAGAATTCGCCGTGCATTTTTGTAATTTCCGGCTCAATAAGAAAAATTGAGGCAAAGTACCGGGGCAAAGGCGAAAAGTTTATTTATCTTGAGGCTGGCCATATTGCTCAGAATATTCATTTGCAGGCGGTTGTTCTTGGGCTTGGTTCTGTGCCCCTCGGCGTTTTTGACCCCAAATCGGTTGCGGGAATCTGTAAGCTTACCGAAGAGCTCGAGCCGTTGTATCTGATTTGTACGGGTAATCCGATTGTAAAGCCTGCCCTTGAGCCGGCCGTTGCCTCCGCTCCTGTATCTCCGCTGGCGGTTCGACCGGCAGACGATATTCGCACAAAACGCGTTGTTATCATTGTGGCAAAACAGTATTTCAATGATACCGAGTATTTTGGTGTCGAAAATGCTCTTCAGTTGGTGGGAATTCAGCCGGTTGTTGCAAGTTCGGTTATAGGCGGAATAAAAGGCATCGAAAGAAATACCATAACAGCAACGGTGCTTGTCAAGGATGTAAAAGCTGATGATTATGATGCCTTTGTCTTTATTGGCGGCCCCGGTACGAGAGAGTATTTTGATAACAAGGACGTATTGAATCTTGTGCGGTCGGCAGATGAAAAAAATAAAATACTCGCTGCAATTTCTATTGCTCCTGCCATATTTGCTTATGCCGACATCGTCAAGGGCAGAAATGTTGCAAGTTTTACCTCACAGCGCAGGAAGCTTGTCGGTGCCGGCGCTGAGTGGAAGAATAGTTCGCTTGAAATTGACGGTAATATGATAACAGCCAGCGGTCCTGATGCGGCTCAGGTAACAGTCGGCGGTCCTGATGCGGCTCAGCGGTTTGGAGTAGCCGTTTTGCGCTTGTTAAGACAGCAGAGCGAGTAAATCAAATTTATGCTGCGGAAAGAAAAACGTCAAATTCGCTGCCGAACTGCCGGAAAAAACAGAGCGAGTAAAGTCTGAGAAAGCTGAAGAACGGCAGTAGTATCACCGTGCCTATATAAGGTATAAACAGAATTATCCCTATACAGCAGCAACAGCAGCTGAAAAATACAATTATCGACATTATTGCCGCAATGCAAAACACTATCAGGACCTTGAAAATTACGTAAAGAATAAATTTCCAGAAGCGACCCCAAAACAACGCCCCAAATTGTCGCCAGCCGGCTAATATGCCGGTCCTTTGCAGATACATTATCGGCACAACAAAATCAAAGGTCAGGCATTGAACCAGACCGAGGATTAGTGCTGCCGTAAAAATAAGTAAAAGTATAGCAAAAAACAATATCCCGGCAGCTATGATGCTGACGGCTGTGGTTTTTGCAAGTACTAAAACAGCCATCATTGGAATGCTCAAGGCAGTCATACATATCAGGCTGACAATTACCAGAAACAGCCGAAATCCGAAAAGACTGTTGGCCTGCTGCTTGAATACCTTCCACGGCTGTCTGATTTGTCCCTTGTTTTTTGCGAGACAATCGAGAAACATAAACCGTCCCCTGCTGCTTAACCATAAAAACAGAATCAAGACGGCAAGAAACAGGGTGATTATCGCCGCAGTGATGATAATTGCGGCGACGGTATGATTTCTGAAGAAATTAAGTGCTTCCGCCGGCACCTGTGAGGTTTGGGAGCCTGTTTGGCCGTTGAGCCTGAAATTTATGCCGCCGCCGAATCCTTCGCAGAACAGATTTGTCAGCCATGCACAAAAGCCGATTATAAACCATTTTTCCAGATTGAAAGGCTTGAATAATAGTATTTTCGTTTTTTCAAGAGCTTCGTTTACCGGCTCAATTACGCTTATCGATTTGTTTAAGTTATTCATGGAAACCTCTCAAAAAATGCCACTGTTCATTTTACCATTTTTGCCTTATGGGAATCCCGGCAGCGATAAGTTTATCTTTTATTTGTCTGATTGTAAACCTTCCTGTGTGAATCATGCTCGCTATGATTGCAGCGTCAGCCTTTCCTTTGTTGAAGACATCGATTAAATGCTGACAAGTCCCTCCTCCGCCGCTCGCCACTACAGGTATCCCCACATTTTCAGCAATCAGTCTTGTAAGATTAATCTCAAAGCCTTCCTGTGTGCCGTCGGCATCGACGCTGTTGACCACTATTTCACCTGCGCCGAGCTCTTCTGCGTGTTTTGCCCACTGCAGGGCATCGAGCCCCGTCCTTTTCCTGAAACCCTCGATTGTGATTTCATAACCGCTCGGAAATTTATCGCTCTTTGCGACTCCTACGGGGTCCATCCCCAGAACAATGCACTGTGAGCCGAACTGTTTTGCTCCTTGGGTGATAATGTTCGGATTTTGCACAGCAAGAGAATTTACACTCACCTTCTCAGCACCGGCCAGAAGCACCTGCCTCATATCTTCGAGATTTTTTATTCCGCCGCCGACGGCAAAGGGTATATGCACCGCCTTTGCAACCTCGCGAACCATATCAATATCTATATCTCTTTGGTCTGCTGAAGCGGTTATATCATAGAAAACAAGCTCATCGCATCCGCCGTCGCTGTAAGCGACCGCCATCTCGACGGGGTCGCCAAGGTCGATATTATTCTGAAATCTTACACCCTTGGTTACTTTGCGTCTCCTTACATCAAGGCACGGTATTATTCTTTTCGTCAGCATTTGCCGTCTCTGCCGTCCCACTTACTGAAATTCTCAAGCAGTTTCAAGCCGATTCTGCCCGACCTTTCCGGGTGAAACTGTGTCGCAACAAGATTTTCTTTTCCTGCCGCGCTCGCAAAAACCGCATCCGCATATTCGGTCTGACCGATTATATTGCTTTTCTCATCGCAGCTCGGATAGTAGCTGTGTACAAAGTAAAACTCACTCTGGTCTTCAATCCCCTCAAAGACAGGATGCGATTTTATTATTTTCACTGTATTCCAGCCCATCTGTGGTATTTTACAGAATCTGTCAGCAGATTTGAATTTTTTCACGCTTCCGGCTAAAATGCCGAGGCATTTAGTCCCGCCGTCTTCTTCGCTCATCTTAAACAGAAGCTGCATCCCGATACAGATGCCGAAAAATGGTCTTCCATCTGCAATTACCTTGTATATAGCTTCGAGGATGTTTAATGTTTTGATGGTTTCCATTGCAGCTTTTGCCGCACCTACGCCGGGGAAAACAATTTTTTCTGCCTGCAGGATTTCCTCAGCCTTATCCGTGATTTTCACCTTGCATCCTATATGTTCAAAAGCCAGCCGCACGCTTGTCAGGTTTCCCGCCTTGTAATCAATTATTGTTATCATTCTTAAAGTAATTTTAACTTGGTTTAAGTTTTGAGCAAGTTTTTTTAACGTGGGCGTTTATTATTTAGCCCGCCGTTTCACAGCGGGTTTTCGGTTAGCCCCGCGAACACTTTCGCAGGGCTTTATAAGTTCAGAGCGATAATCAATTCAAAATTAAGAATTAAAAACTAAAAACTATTTTTCCCCTGCCAGCACTTCAGCGATATTAAGTCCGTGGTCTTTTATTCGTCGGTACGAATTGAGCATATCGGTGTAAATCAGGCTTTTTAATGGCGACGCGATACCGGCGCTGACGCGGGCGAGGTGTTCTGTTCGATACCTTTTCATAAGTTCTGTTATGGATTGACCTCTGCTCTCTGCCAACATAAGCACATTCGCATCGGCATTTTTTGTGGCTTCATCTATAAGCCCAAGGTATTCAGCCACATTATCGTGCAGGTCGATTATGGCGGCTAAGCCTTCGGGACTCATTTTTTGCCCGGACTGCCGGAGTTTGAGATTTAATTTCAGGATATTGGTTATATAATCACTTATTGATTCGAATTCATCGGCCATTCTTAACTGTCTTCGGCTTTCCTCAGCCACCTCGTGTGGAATGGTGCCTGCGATGATGGAGCTGATAAACTCGACAATCTCTTTTTGTATTACATCCAGTTCTCTTTCTTTCAGGAAAACATATTCGGCTTTTTCAGTTTTTTCTTTTTGATTATTCGGCGACAAAATAACCTCTTTGAGCTTGTTCATCATTTGTATTACTGCCGAGCTCATTATGAGAATTTCTCTTCTGGACTGTTCGATGCCAAGCACCGGCGTATCTACGAGGCGTATATTGAGTGCGGTAAGACGTGGTTCTTCCGGCACGGCTTTTTCGGGTACGATTTTATAAAGCAGTTTAGCCAGCAGTTTAGGCAGTGGCATAAACACTATGACGTTGGCGACATTGAAGGTGGTATGGGTTGCCGCTATACCCCTCATTACGTATGGATAGACAGTTCTGCCGTTAATAATCTCAGGCGTTGCCATATCGACCCCGATGAGCTGCTCGATAACCTTTGTGAAAATGCCGAATATGGATATCACCCATATCACGCCGATGATATTAAACAGCGAATGGGCGAAAGCGGCTCGTTTCGCGTTGCGGTTTGCCGGTATTGAGGCCAGCACAGCGGTGATTGTTGTGCCTATATTTTCGCCCAGCACTAATGCCGCCGCCGCGTGAAAATCTATAATGCCGTTATAGGCTAGTCCCATTGTAATGCCGACCGTTGCCGCCGACGACTGAACTATCGCCGTAACAAGAGCCCCTGTCAGGCAGCATCTTATGGCGCCCATGTAGGAATCTGCCGTGAATTTTGCGAACCACGCCTCGAACGCAGGCATTTGTTTTATCGGTGCAAGACCGCTTGTCATCAGTTGCAGCCCGAAAAATATCATTCCCACGCCAATACCTACAGTAGTGTAGTAGCGGAGGCGGTCGTGCGACGTGAAGAATGACAGGATTATCGAAGCCCCCAAAAGCGGCAGGCCGTATTCCGTAAGATTTATAGCCAGAATCCACGCCGTAATGGTTGTGCCGATATTGGCCCCATAGATAACGCCGATGGCCTGTGTCAGCGTCATTAGACCGGCGTTGACCATGCCTACGAGAATAACGGTAGTAGCGCTGCTGGACTGGATGAGAATAGTAACAATAATGCCGACCCCGCAGGCCACAAAGCGGTTGTTTGTCACGACACCTATGAGTTTGCGAAGCCGCTCGCCCGCCACGGCCTGCATACCTTCGGACATATTCTTCATGCCCAGAAGGAACAGACCAAGGCCCCCGATTATAGAGAAAACCATCTCTAAAACAAGCTTGCCGTCCATAGCCGTCCTGCTGCCCGAATTGTTAATATTTTGTTAAAATTTTGTCAGGGAAGTATACCGAACCAGACCTGATTAGCAAAGTCAAAAAAGGTTGCCGAATGCTAAAAAACCTGTTATAAACTTATATCCATCAGTTTTTACAGTTAAAAGGATAGATAAATGCTTAAAAATATTTTTTTTATTTTAACATTTACCACCGTCTGCCTGACAGCAGGCTGTGACAAGCGAACAGGCCGGGCCGAAAAATCAATTCAAAAGGATGAAAAAGTAATGACAACACAAAACAAAGCCGTGGCAAAGGTCAGAATTTCAACGAACAAAGGCGATATTGTAGTCGAACTTAATGAAGAAAAAGCGCCGATTACCTGCAAAAATCTCCTCCAGTATGTTGAAGATAAATTCTATGACGGCACAATCTTTCACCGTGTTATAAATGGTTTTATGGTCCAGGGCGGCGGAATGACTGCCGATATGCGCCCAAAATCAACCCGCCCGCCGATTATCAACGAATCTAAAAACGGCTTGAAAAACGACCGCGGCACAATCGCAATGGCCAGAACATCAAACCCCGACAGCGCAACATCGCAATTTTTTATAAATCATAAAAACAACGACTTTCTAAACCACGGCGTCCGCGACGCAGGCTACGCGGTCTTCGGCAAAGTTGTTGAGGGTATGGACGTCGTCGATGCAATCGCAGCAGTCAAAACCCGCCCCGGCGATGTGCCGACAGAGGCGGTAGTAATAACATCAATCCGCGTTGAATAGATTATAGTCGCTCGTGGCCCGTAACTCGTCGCTGGGAAGGAAAATCAAAAATAACCGCGATTCTGTTGCTGGATTGCAAAAAAATGAGAATAATAGGGGACGTATATTTTTATTTTATTTTCTTCTCTCTACTGTATTCTGAATTCTGTATTCTATTTTTAATAAACGATTGCTGCGTATCCGACGCTTTCGCTGCTTGTCTGGCCGAAGCGTTTTTCCATAACCTCGTTGCTGTGCGTATGAGCCAATAGAACGCCTTTTGTTTTGCCAAGCGCCCTTGCAGCAGCAATCGCCGCCGCAGCGGCACCCGGGCCGCAGGCGTTTTGGTTCTCCATGGATTTGGTAAGTATCTGCTCGGCCTTAAGCTCAAGAGCAAGGTCGATAAATGCCCTGTCGTTGACTTCCTTTGCCCATTTAATCCCTGCCGCCCCTGACCCTTGAGGGTTAAAGCCGTAACGCGGGCCATAATGCGTCAGGTCCGTTGAGCCGATGCAGACGATTTTTTTATCGGCAGCGGATTTTATACATTCGGCTACATCGCTTCCGACAGATACGGCAAAATCAGCAGGGGGTGTCAGGATTGGGACGATTTTCGCATCCTTGAAAAGATACTGAATGAAGGGCACCTGCACCTCAATACTGTGCTCGTATCTGTGGGCCTCGGTGTTTAGCTTTGCAGACCGGCTTTTTTTAGAAATCAGCGCAGCAAGTTCTTCATCGATTTTTATTTCGCCCATCGGCGTTTGCCAGCTTCCTTTGTCGTAAACGGCTGCGGCTGAACCGAGGAAGCTGTGCACTGCACCGAAGATAACGAAGGTATCGACGGTTTTGTTGGCCTTTTCTATTGCGCTAAAGACCATAGCTGCCAAGTCGCCGCTGAATGTCCAGCCTGCGTGCGGCACAATTCCTGCGACGATTTTTTCAGGCAGTTTGATTGTTACAGGCCGCTCGGCAAGGCAATCTGCGATTTCTGCTCTGCACTGTTTGTCGGAAGCCGGGTAGAACTGCCCGGCTACTACTGCTCTTCTTGCTGCCATAATAAATCTCCATACTTGCAAAATTACGAAAAAAGGATATTATCTGACTGTGGCTCCAGGTATTTTAAGCTCTTTTAGGGACAAATACAATGGCTCAAACTGACAAAGTTGACTTCGGCGAGCTCCGTTCGACAAGCTCACGGCCCGAGCCTGTTGAGGGCAATCGAGTCGTAGCGGTGGTGATGGGTTCTGACAGCGATATGCCGACGATGAAGGCCTGTATTGACAGGCTTAAGGAGTTCGGGATAGAGCCGCTTGTTCGGATTATTTCGGCGCATCGGACGCCTGATATAGCGGCTGATTTTGCGGAAGATGCGGCCAAAAAGGGCATAAAGGTCATAATAGCTGCGGCCGGCATGGCCGCTCATTTGGCAGGGGCCTTGGCCGCAAGGACGACTCTGCCGATTATTGGCGTTCCTCTTTCTGCCGAGCATTCGCCGGCAGGCATTGATGCGCTGCTCAGCACCGTTCAGATGCCTCTTGGAGTTCCTGTTGCGAGTATGGCGATTGGAAATACTGGTGCGGTAAATGCCGCGATTTTTGCCGTCCAGATTCTTGCACTGAGTGATGAAAGACTGGCTGCAAAACTTGTAGATTTTAGAAAAGCTCAGCGCAAAAAAACAATCGAAAAAGACTCTGCCGTTTGAATTTTGCTGGAGAGTCGTTTAGCCGCCGCTGGCACGTGTCGCGTCGAAACGAAGTGAAGACGGACGGCGGCGTTTTAACCCCGTCCATTCGGTTTTCTTTTGCGATTGTTTTGTTTAGCCGCCGTCGGCACGACGGCGCTCAGAGCCGCGACAGTGATGGAGCGGTTTTTCATCGAAGGCACAACGGCGAAAATGTTTTTTCAACAGTCCCAACGTCCTCGGTTATTGCCTAAAAAGGGAAAAGGCAAAGGGAAAATTAGGGGTTAGGGTTTAGAGTATAGAGGGTAGTAAAAATCCTTGTAATTTTACGTTAATCAGTGTTAAAACCGGCGTTTTTTCAAAAAAATTGGTTTTTCCTTGACTTTTTGTTTGAAATATGGTAAAATACCAGCATTGTTAGTCAAAAAGTGAATAATTTAGCCACTAAGGCATTAACGATATACGCAACCTTTATCCTTCTTAAATCTTCAATAATTTATATCTCTGTGGCTGGCGCCTGTCCGCCGTAGTCCCTAAGGGACGAAGGCGGATGTTCTCTCCGTTAGGAGTCCCAAGGACTGTGGCTAAAAATAAAAAGAATTATCTCTGAGGCAAAAAAATGGAAAAGCGAAAAATTAATTGCCTGATGTTTAAGATTAGAGGCCGGCTGGTAAAAGTTGACCCCGACATCTATTATAAAATCAGAAGCAGCCTGCAGGAAAAACCTTACAAAAAATACAACGGCGATATTACTGAAATGCGGCTTTCTAAGGATGGGTATCCTATAATTATCTGCGGGACAAAACCGAGAAAATATATTCAGCTTTCCCGGTTTGTAATGGACGCCAAAGAAGGTCAGATTGTTGACCATATATATGGAGACCCGCTCGATAACCGCAAGATAAATCTGCGTATTGTAACTCCAAGACAAAACGGTCTGAACAGAAAATTAAAAACTAAGACAGGATTTGTCGGCGTTTACGTTCAACGCAAGGGGAAAAAAGACTATTGCGTGGCACGATTTCAAATCAGTAGCGGTAAAGCGCCGTCTTTTTCTCTGCCCGACAGTCCCGAAAATCGAATCATCGCCGCTTTTGCGCGCGATAAATTTGTCTTGCAGGCAGGAGAAGAAGAATATGCGCCGCTGAATTTTCCATGCTTCAAAAACGAGCCGTTTAAAAGCTTTTTGTTGGAGGAGGATTTGAATAAGTACAGGAAGCGAAACAAGAGTAAAGGTGAGCAGGTCAGGAACATTGAGAGTTGAAGCTTGCCCGCCTAAGGCGGGATTTAAGGAATTAATATAAATTGCGGCAGCCTCTTGCCAGTTGGCGGTAATTGCTGTATTCTAAGCTAATTATGTTTAAGAATTTAAAAGGATGTTTTATAGTTCTTGATGGCCCCGACGGCTGCGGCAAAAGTACGCAGACTGTTATGCTTGCAAAATACCTGACCAATCAAGGCATCCGGACGTCGGTGTTTCGCGACCCGGGTTCAACGGCTACCGGCGAAAAAATCAGAAAAATCCTTCTCGACCCGAAAAATCACATCAGCGACAGGACGGAACTATTGCTTTATATGGCCAGTCGCGCCCAGCTCTGGCAGGAGTGTATCGCACCGGCACTGAAAAAGAAAAACTGCGTACTGCTCGACCGCTGGCTGTCCAGCACCTGTGCATACCAGGGCTTTGCAGGCGGACTGGGAATTGCAAAAGTCATCGACATTGCCGAGCATTCGCTTCAAAAAATCTGGCCTGACCTTACAATTATTCTTGACATTGACCTTCGAACGGCAAAAAAAAGAATAAAACGCAGTTTCGACAGAATGGAGCAGAAAAATGCCGCCTATCACAAAAAAGTCCGGACAGGCTTTCTTAAACTTGCGAAACTTCGCGACGACATTATTGTTATAGACGGCTCGGCTGATAAGCAGACGGTACATAAGAGAATAATTCAGATAATTGAAAAGCACTTCAATTCTTAGAGTGTATAATCTAATAAAAATCCGAAGTACAAATAATGAACGTCGAACATCGAACATTCAACGTTGTCCTTGGGACTCCTAACGGAGAACGTTCAATGTTGGAAGTTAAATATGAATCTTTCTGATATTTTCTGCCAGGACAAGGCTGTTGATGCTCTGCAGCGCGCCTTTGCTGCTGAAAGAATTCCGCATGCGTATATCTTCGCAGGCGCCCAAGGCGTGGGCAGATTCACCGCCGCTATGGGCTGGGGCAAACTTTTGCTGTGCAAATCGCCGACAAGAAAAAATAATTTTGCCGACAGTTGCGGAAAATGCCCGTCATGTCAGGCTTTCGATGTCGATTCGCATCCGGACTTCCATCATATTTACAAGGAGCTTATCCGCTACACAAGAAATCCGCAGAACAAAGACAAAACCCCGATAGACCTGCCGATTGATGTTGTGCGGGAATTTGTAATTGAAAAGGTTCAGATAAAACCGGCACTCTCTGCAGCAAAGGTATTCGTTGTAAGCGAGTCTGAAAAACTCAACGCCGCAAGCCAGAACGCGCTTTTAAAAACCCTTGAAGAGCCGCCGGACAAAAGCTTCATCATCCTGCTCTGCACAAAACTCGATAACCTTCTGCCGACGACAAGGTCGCGATGTCAGATTGTTCGCTTCGGTCCTGTAAGCGAGGAGAAAATAATTTCTCATCTGGCCGGGGCCGGAATCGACAAAAACGAGGCAAAATTCTGGGCAAGATTGTTATCCGGCAGCATCGGACAGGCTGAACTTCTTTCGAAACTTGAGCCGTCTTTCTATGAAATCAAAAGACAATTTTTAAAACGCCTGTGCGATTGCCGGCTTGCCGATTGTGTCGAGCTTGCGCAATGGATAAATTCAACCGCATTACAACTGACAGAATCCTGGCAAAAGCTTAAATCCGGCACAAGCGGCTCCGACATAAGCAGACAGGTCAAAAAAACCTTTATACTGATACTTATATCAGCCCTTGAGGATGCAATGAAACAGTTGCTTGCCTGGCCGCAGGAGTTGATAAACTTCGACCAGGCCGAACAGATAAAAATCCTCACTCAAAGGTACGACCCGCAAAAATGTGCCGAATTGATTGAAGACTGCTTCCTGGCTAATCGTTTTATTGACGCCTCGGTCAATGAAAAACTCGTTTTTGAACGCCTGTTGATAAATCTCGCAGATTCTGATAAGATAATGATTTCCTGACTTTGGTAGTCCGAACATAAGTTTCTCTTTTAACAGTTTATGAACGATATCGAAGCAAAACAGAAACCCAAACACAATCCTGCGGAAAAGAAGATGCTTGTCCGATACGGCAGGACCGGACTTGTCGGCTGGTTTGCGCATAATGAAAAAACTATGCCGAAGGCCCGCAGTAGGGTAATGATAAAGACCGAAAGGGGGCTGGAAATCGGCGAGGTGGTCGGCAGATTCTGCTACAGGTCAGGCATTTTCAAAAAGTCGGAGCAGGCCGTCGTCGATTACTACGGACAGGGGCCGGAAAACTGCCCCATAACAACAGGAGGAATATTCGTACGCTACGCCACCGACCAGGACCTCAGTGAAGAACGACATATAGACGCCAATGCAAAACAGGAGCTTGATAAATGCCGCCAGTTCATCAGGGAAATGAACCTGCCTATGAAGCTGGTGGATATTGAGCACGTTTTCGGCGGCGAAAGAATAATTTTCTACTTCACCGCAGATGCCAGAGTCGACTTTCGCGAGCTCGTCAAGAAACTGGCAAAAGAGTTTCAGACGAGAATCGAAATGAGACAGGTCGGCTCAAGGGATGCGGCCAAAATCGCTTCGGACATTGAGGTCTGCGGCCAGCCGTGCTGCTGCGCAAGGTTTTTGAAAATCCTCAAAACCGTTAATATGAAAATGGCAAAACTCCAGAAAGCCACTCTCGACCCTTCAAAAATCTCCGGGTACTGCGGAAGACTCAAATGCTGCCTCAGATACGAAGACCATACATACAGAGAACTGGCCAAACGGCTGCCGAGAAAACGAACGCGTGTAAAAACTTCGCACGGCGAAGGCATCGTCGTCGATACACAGGTCCTTACACAGCTCGTGTCCATAAAAACCGACGACGGCACTGTTCTTGCCGTGCCGGTGGAAGAAATAGAAATTATCGAGCTTCCTTCCAGACAGCCCCAAATTGAAAAAACAGATGCTCTGACTCAGGAGCAGTTTGCTGACAAGGAAGACTTTGACGATCTTGACAGTGAAGATGTAGAGGACGAAGACCAGGAAATTGATTTTGACAACCCGCCGGAACCCCAGGACCAGCCGGAGCCGTAAATGAGCCGCAAAATTATTGTTACCTCAGCTTTGCCTTACGCAAACGGCCCGATTCATATGGGTCATCTTGTAGAGTACCTTCAGACCGATATCTGGGTGCGTTTTCAAAAGGCCTGCGGCAATCAGTGCCTGTACTTTTGTGCCGACGACACACATGGCACGCCTGTAATGATTAGCGCCCGCTCCGAAGGCATAGAACCCGAGCAACTTATAGAAAGAGTCCACGCCGAGCATATAAGAGATTTTAAAAATTTTCATATAGAGTTCGACAACTATCATTCCACTCACTCAGAGGAAAACAGAAAGTTTTGCGAACTGATTTTCAATCGGCTTGTGGAAAAAGGCTCAATAGTAAAAAACGAAATCGAGCAGACCTTTTGCAACAAATGCAGCATGTTCCTGCCGGATAGATTCATTCGAGGCACCTGCCCGAAATGCAAAGCCGAGGATCAATACGGCGATTCCTGTGACACCTGCGGCGCAACGTATCAGCCCACAGAGCTTATCAAGCCGGCCTGCGCGACCTGCGGCGCGGTGCCGACAAGAAAAAGCAGCATGCATTATTTTTTCAGACTCGCAGACTACCAGCAAAAGCTCAAAGAGCTTATCGCCTCAGGCTACACCGGCAAAAGCGTCTCCAACAAGCTCGATGAATGGTTTACCGCAGGCCTTAGGGACTGGGACATCTCGCGCGACGGCCCTTACTTTGGCTTCAAAATCCCCGGCGAAGAGAATAAATTCTTTTATGTCTGGCTCGATGCCCCGATTGGCTATATGGCAAGCTGCAAAAATTACTGCGACAAACACGGCCTCGATTTTGAAAAAGTCTGGAACGGCAAAGATTATGAGCTTTATCACTTCATCGGCAAGGACGTTATGTATTTTCACGCACTGTTCTGGCCGGCAATGCTGATGGCAAGCTCCTTTAAAGTCGCAAACAGACTCTTTGTGCACGGGTTTCTCACCGTCAACGGCGTAAAAATGAGCAAATCAAAAGGCACTTTCATCAAGGCCGAAACTTACTTAAATCATCTTGACCCTGAATACCTGCGATACTATTACGCAAGCAAACTGACCGACGGCATAGAAGATATAGACCTTAATCTTGACGATTTTGTCGCAAAGGTAAATTCCGACCTCGTCGGCAAACTCGCAAACCTTGCAAGCCGTTCAGTGCCAATGCTGACAGGAAAACTCGATTCAATGCTTGGAACTGTCGACAAGACCGGCAGAGAACTTTTAAATCAGATGCTCGCGGCCAAACAAGCGATAATAAACGACTACGAAAATCTTAACTACGCTTCCGTTATCAGGCAGGTAACTTCGCTCGCCGATGCAGCCAACCGCTATGTTGAGCAGAACCAGCCCTGGGCAACGATAAAAACCGATGTGGAAAAAACCCGAACTGCGCTTACGGCGATTATAAATGCGGTAAAAATACTCTCGGCCTATCTTAAACCTGTATTGCCGGTCTTTGCTGAAAAAATTGAAAAAATTCTTGATATCGCACCTTTATCATTTGCCGATGTCGGCAAATTAGTGGAAAAGCACAAAATAAACGAATATATAAGACTTGCTGAAAGAGTTGAAAAACAAAAGGTGGATGCTATGATAGAGCAAAGTAAAAACGAACAGTCCGAACAAAAACCGCAGACAACTCTCGATGAGCCGATTGCGCCGCAATGCACAATCGAAGATTTTATGAAGGTTGACCTGCGTGTTGCAAAGATTATAAAGGCCCAAAAAGTCGCAGGCGCCGATAAACTTTTGCATCTTGAACTGGATTTGGGCGGCGAAACGAAAAGCGTCTTTGCGGGCATCGCACAGGCTTATCAGCCGCAGCAGCTCATCGGCAGACTTGTTATCTGTGTTGCAAATCTGGAGCCTCGAAAGATGAAGTTCGGCGTATCGGAGGGAATGATTCTCGCTGCAGGTCCCGGCGGGGCGGACATTTTCATACTCGGTATCGACTCCGGCGCAAAGCCTGGCCAGAGAGTACATTAAAAGATGATTAGCCACGGAGATAAAAAAATAATTTAGCCACAGAGCTCACAGAGAACACAGAGATATATATTTTAGCCACAGAGAGCACAGAGGACACAGAGGGAAATATTTAAATGACTGACGAACTAACAGAAAAAATTATCGGGGCAGCAATAGAAGTACATAATATACTTGGCCCCGGATTACTCGAATCTGTCTATGAAGAAGCTTTGTGCCTCGAATTCAGTCTGAGAGGCCTCAAATACCAAAAACAGGTTGAATGCTATATTATTTATAAAGGACATATTATCAAAGGCCAAAAACTTGATTTGCTTATCGAAAACGAGGTTGTTGTGGAAATAAAATCTCTATCGAAAACACCTGAAGTTGCATTGGCTCAAACCCTTTCGTATCTCAAGGCAACAAATCTTAAAAGAGGCCTGATAATAAACTTTGGAGAAAAAAGACTTACAGATGGCGTAAAACGAGTGTCCTTATGAAAGCCAAAGCCACAGAGAAAGATAATAAATTATTAGCCACAGAGAACACAGAGAAATAAAGTATAATGAAAAAAAGCATAAATATAGAAGAGTTTGTGAAAAATAACCCTCAAAAGGGGAATCTCGTACAGTTTAAAATTGAACCTATCCCAAGTCGTTGCTGTTGCTCCGATTGTGTGTCAGGACTTTGGGATAAGGTAAATGATGAAATTTCTCCGCAAGGACCAATAGAACATGAAGGTTCTGCCATACTAAATATCCAAAATGAACAAATAATATTAGAACAACATGAAAGTGGGCCGGAAATAATTGCTTTTTTTAATTCTGTAACTGCTGTATGCAACTTTATCAAACTGCTATTCTCCCTGTCTATAGATGCTTTTACGAAAAAGGGTGCAGCAAAAATAAAGATTATCAAAAGAACAATAACTACAAAACAAAAGCTTGTTGATGAGTCCATACTTGAAATTGACCTGAACCAAATTAAGAATGGAAAAGGACTCGACAAGACGCTAAATAAATTTTTAAATAAAATAATAAAATAATTCTCTGTGTTCTCTGTGAGCTCTGTGGCTAAATGTAAATTGTGAAAAAAAGTATTGAAGAAATTGCAAAACTTGACGGTAGATATTCGCTTCGGGCGTTTGAATTTGTGCACGAATGTCTCGGCCGAACCGTAAAAAAACAATACGGCGATGACGCCGCAAGCCGGGGCCCTCGTCACATTACCGGAAGACAGCTTTGTCTTGGCCTTGCAGAATTTGCCGCCGAGAAATGGGGCAGAATGGCAGGGGTCGTTTTAAATCAGCTCGGACTAAAAACCACTGAAGATTTCGGCCAAATCGTATATCTTATGGTCGAGCACAAGTGGATGTATGCCCGGCCCCAGGATTCAATAGACGAATTCAAAAACGTTTACGACTTTGAAGAAGTCTTTGAAAAAAACTTCGAATTCCCCTCCTTCAAAAATAAGGATGTTGGTTAGCTCTGCCATTGAAGTTTACCCTCGCGCAGACGGGGGGCAGGGTCTTATTCCTCCATATCACGACCGGCCTCAATATCGCTGAAACATGCCGGGGCCTGTTCTTTGAGAATTTCTAAAATTTTCGTACTGACGAGCCTGATTTCCCACTGAGCGGTGGCGCTTGTACGCAGTTTTATGATATGCCGCCATTCCCTGAAGTTCGCCGTTACGACTATTTCGCTTGTGCAGGCATTGGGCAGAACAAATCTGGCGTCTTCCTTTTTAAGTCCTTTGTCCCGCCATTTGATATACATCTGTCTGATGGCTTCCATATCGTCGCTGAATTCTTTCTGAAACTCTTTTGGCACTGTCGGCGGAACAACAAAACTAAAATTCTCCTCATCGACATACCGCTGCGACTGCTGTGAAACGCTCATCAGTCGATGTCTTACGAGCTGATGCGTCATTGCGCGCGAGCAGTTTTCAATCCTGAATGTCGCGCAGGCATGTTCCAGCGGCGAATCATGTCCCATTTTTATCAATTTTTGAATAAAATCCCTCGCCGAATCGGCGCCGATTTTCTCAAAGCTCAGATAACACGTCCTGCCCGCCTCTTCAATGAGTTTCTCGGCATCAGGCGTAATCGAAAGTAATGTAACTTTTAACTGATTATCCATATTTCTCTTCCCTGTCCGTTTAAATCTTATCAATCTCAATTTTTCCTGCCGCAGCAAGGGCAATTTTTACATTGCCGAATGGCGCACTTATTGCAAAACCAGCCGTTACATCGCTTACCTGCTCCATAAGTTCTCTTGCAATCTCAATGCCTGCCCGCCGGCTGTCTTTGGCGTCTTTTGTTTGAGCCATCCTGTCGAGAATTTTTTTCGGAACAAAAACGCCGGGCACTTCGTTTGCCATAAACTCGGCATTTTTAAAGCTTGTAAACGGCCAGATTCCTGCAATTATGGGTATTCGGCAGTTTTTTGTCACGTCGAGAAATCTCAGGAAACTATCCGCATCGAAGACCGGCTGGGTTATGGCAAATTCGGCGCCTGCTTCGACCTTCTTTTTAAATCTGTCAATTTCTCTTTTCAAATCCGCTGCGACAGGATTTGCACCAACCCCGACAACAAGCGACGTCGGCGAAGGAAAACTATTGCCCGCTATATCAATCCCGCAGTTTAAATCGCTGATGACGCGCGTCAGCGCTATCGAATCAAGGTCGAACACTCCTGTCGCATCCGGATATTCGCCTAACTTCGGCGGGTCGCCCGTTATTACAAGAACATTGCGAAGCCCTACGGTATGTATCCCGAGCAAATCCGACTGCATCGCTATTATATTCCTGTCCCGGCAGCAAAAATGAAGAATCGTTTCTATATCGCAGCTCTGTTCGATTTTTATTGCGGTTATCATTGCGCTTAATCGCGAGCTGGCGCGAGGCCCGTCAGGAATATTTACGCAATCGGCTCCGCACCTTTCGCAGACACGGACTTTTTCCAGAAGCTCGGAGACATCTGCTCCCTTCGGCGGCGAAATCTCTATCGTTATAATTTTCTGTCCCGCGGCGAGTTTTGCGCCGAGTTTTGATTTATCCTTGAGCTCCGCCGGTTTTTGTCTTACTGCCTGTTTAACCGTCGGCTTTACTTCGATTACGGCAGGTCTCGCCCGAACCGCCTTTTCCAGCGGCCTTACGGCTTTTACAATCTGTCTTATATGTTCAGGCGTTGTGCCGCAGCAGCCGCCTATGATTTTTACGCCTTTCTCGTAAAATCTCTTGGCGTATTCTGCCATATATTCAGGTGTGCACATATAAAGTGTTCTGCCGTCAACAGTCCTCGGCAGGCCGGCATTCGGCTGCAGTGAAATCGGCTTCGTCGTCGCCTTCTTTATTACTTCAAGGCTCTCTAACATCGCCGCAGGCCCCAGTGAACAATTCAGACCGACCGCGACAACCTGTGGTGAGCCTGTCGAATCCACCTGCCCGATTTCTGAAAGGCTTTTCATCGCCGTTTCGAGTCTGTCGCCGTATAAAGTTTCTTTGTATTCATTTATCGCCATTTGAGCGACAATTGGAAGCTCGCAAACCTCACCTGCCGCCTTTATTGCTAAAAGAATTTCTTTTAAATTGCCGAAAGTTTCCAAAAGTATAAAATCAGCCTGCGGTGAGCTTGTCGAACCCGCCTGCGAAAGTGCTTTTATCTGATTTGCAAACGCATTTATTATCTCTTTTTCGCTTACCCTGCCGCCTTGCGCGATATCAATCCCCAATGGTCCGACAGCCCCTGCGACGAGGGCATTACCTGCGGCGCTTTCTTTTGCAATCTTCACAGCAGCAGCGTTTATTTGCTGGACCTTATCGGCCAGGCCGAATCTTGCGAGTTTAAATTCATTTGCGCCGAACGTATTTGTTTCGATAAAATCAGCCCCTGCATTGACGTACTGCTGGTGAATTTCTCTTACAAGTCCGGGATTTGTTAAATTAAGCTCATCGAAGCATGTATTTACAAATACCCCTTTTGAATACAGCATCGTCCCCATCGCCCCATCGCCGATGACAACCCCCCGCACCAAAATTTGCGTTAAATTTTTCTTTTCTTCCATTTTAATTTAACCACAAACTTATCCACCTATGGCGGAGTTTATCCACCTTCACCTTTTTTTATTTGCTCCGCTTTTGAGAATTTTTCTTTTGCCTCCTGCAAAAGCTTTTGTTTCTCATCGCCTTCTTTTTTTTCAGCCTGCCTCGAAAGCGCAACGCCCCAGTTATGCCAAGCTTTGTACATATCCGGCTTAATCTCTACAGCCTTTTGATATTTGGCGTAAGCTTCTGCATATAATTTATCAGCCTCAGAACCTTCTTTCTTTTCAGCTTGCTCCAAAAGCGCATCGCCCCAGTTATACCAGGCATCGTGCTTATCCGGCTTAATCTCTACTGCCTTTTGATATTTGGTGTATGCCTCGGCAAACAACCTGTCGGCCTCAACGCCTTCCTTATTTTTAGCCTGTTCCGAAAGCGCATTGCCCCAGTTAAACCAAGCCGCGTGCATATCCGGCTTAATCTCTACCGCCTTTTGAAACTTGGCGTATGCCTCTGTAAATAATCTATCGGCCTTAGCACCTTTTTCATCTCGAGCCTGACCCAAAAGCGCATTGCCCCAGGCGTTCCAGGCATCGTGTCTATCCGGCTTAATCGAAACTATCGCATTCCAACACCTGCAGGAATCTTCATATCTGCCTTCCAAAGCTGCTCGCAGACCTTCGGCCCACAATTCGCTTATTTTTCTTTGTATTTCTGCTTCTTCCTGAATCTTTTTGCGTTCTGCTTCGGTCTCGTAACGTATGTTACTAATCACTTTTTTGGCCGGGTCTTTGGCCCAGTTCTCTATCTCTTTCATCTTTACTACTTCTTTGTCAATACCAGCAACTGCTTCTTGTGCCTTCTGTTTCCATTGTTGTGTTTCCGTGGCCGCATCTTCTGCCCGTTTTAAAGCCAGTTCATATTCCTGTCTATCCTTGAATATTACATACACCGCAAACGCTATAGCCAAGGCGAGTATACAACTGATTAATCCTGTAATAATCCCAATTCCCCACCTCAAATCTGTTGCTGATTTTTCATAAGCCTTGACAGCCTTTTCCATTACAGCATTTTCAGTTTTAAGCTGTCCGGCCTCTTGTTGTAATTTTGCATTTTCATCAATCTGTACTGCTTTTTTATCGCCGATTTTTTCCGCCCCTGTGCAGCCCGTGATTGTTATCATACTCAGTAAGATTATTCCCACCGCTGCAAGTGTCACGTTCTTATTCGCACACATTTTTTATTCCTTTTTTATTTAGTTGTTACTATTTACGTCAGTTTCGCCAAAATTCTATCCCTCTTATTCTCTACCGGCCGAGTCTTTTTGTCAAACTTTCTTTTCTTTGTTCCTATACCCTATACCCTAACCCCTATATTTCCTCTTTTCAAACTCAACTGATTTTTCTCCGCCTTTGGCGGAAACGTAACCGTATTACGTAATACGAAACGAGCATCGCAACCGCAACCGTTTAACGCAACCTCTCGCCTGCTATACCCTGTATTCACTGCCCTTTATCAATATATTTTTCTGGAATTGTTTTGAACTGGAAAATTCAAAACGTTTCCCTGCCTCAACGATAACTTTGTTTTTATCAATCCTGATTGATATTTCACTCTGCGAGTCTCTTGCGTGTAGTATATTAGCAAGCGTTATCGCCTTTTCAATCCCGTCTGCGGTTTTGTAATTTGCAACCTCATCCGGCTGGCTCAACCGTGGTGAGCCAGCGGTGAGCTTGTCGAACCCGCCTCGCTGCCCGTCGTATATGGATTTATTCGGCATCTGGCTGAGCCATTCGAAGCACTGCGCGAGACTCTTTTCTTTCGTCGCCTCAATTGAAACCGGGCTTCGTTCAATCGCCGCCTTGATAAACGGCCGCCAGTCGCAAGTCGCCATATCCCTGTATGCGTAAAATGCAAGGTCAGCGACAATATTGGCGTCTCTTTGTCTTTGTAGATAGTCAATAATTTGCTCTCTTGATAAACTTGTTGAAATTTTAATTGGCTCGCTCGGAATATATTTTTTTTCTCTCGCGGGCAGTTTCGGCTCAATATGCAGAAAATCATAAAGCTCTGCCACAAATTTTTCAGCGTCTCGTGGTGAGCCTGTCGAATCCAAAGGCATATAATCTGCAAAAAGCCCGGCGAGGTGTTTTCTGCCATTTTCGGTTTTTATATCGGGTTTTTTATTTTTGATGAATTCTGCGAACTGTTCGCACTGGATTCGATTTGGGAAAGGCTCGTTTGAGAATTCGCCGTCGAAAACTTCCTCAAGCAGTTGTTTATGTGTGCAGTCGGTAACCTTCACCGGCTTTAAATGTTCATAGTTAAAAAGGTCTTCTGCCTTGACGAACTGTATATTTCCCCGGCAATCTCGGCAGAACTGAAAATGCTGTTGATAATTTGGATTGGCTCGAAGGAAATTAACCATCGTGGCTGTTGACAGTTCCGCCCGCAGAAAGCCGGCCAGTTTGCCGCAAAAATCACTGTACAGATTTTTGTCGATTGTAGCGTCTTTATAAAGGCAGTGGACAAAACCGCTTGTGTGCGCAACGATGGTTATCTGTTCATTGCGCAAGGCTCTCTGGGCTTTATTTGAAAGTTCTGTGCCGTTGAACCACATCGATTTGGTAACTAATCTTCTGTTGTTGGTTATCACGCCGTCGTCGATATCGATGAAATTCTGTGAATGCAGCGGCGTTAGAACCATGTAAATATCTTCGAGCGGCACGCCGCAGACGATAAACGCCGCGGCAGCATACAGAGTCGAGAGCGAGACACATTCGCCGGCTCCGGTTTTATAGCCTTCTTTGAGGCGAAACGCCTGCATAGCCTCGACTGTTTCGGTCTTCCAGTATGGAATTACATCACCGCTGTATTTATCAAGGCCGAAATGTTTTCGTATATCCACGTCAAAATAGTATGTGTCGCCTTCGTAGCCGAACAGGGCGTTGCTCTTGGCGATTTCCTGCGGAGAAAGGTATTTTTCAAACCTTTTAAGTTCTGTATTTTTGTTTGTAAGCCCCCAGGTCTGCAAATCGAGGTTGAACTCAAATTCATCCATAATGAATTGTCTGAGCCGCATAAGTTTTTTGTATGGTTCTTTGCCCTCAAGTTTCTTGAAGCAGTCCGCATCACGCCACGACCAGACAACAGGGCTCATTATATTTGCCAGCAGTAGTGAATACATCAGCTCTGGAAATACGAATATCTCCATATCGGAGAGGGTAAATGCCGACGAATATTTTTCCAAATCAATATCACCCATCTTCATATCCATACAGGACAGGTCAATTTTAGGCTGTCAGCGGCAAATTGCAATTATTTTAGTGACTGTTTTAGAAATGAATTCCGGTGCTTTGAAATGCGCATAAAATTGGCCCCGACCTAAGACCGAACAGTGATCTTGGCCGGGGCCTACATTGGGTGATGCTTCATACCTTAGCAAGCCACCAAACATGGTTCGGAACCATGTATTTCTCAAAGGGTTGCAACCGGGCTATTCACCGTCGGTCTACAACCCTAACTCCGTGGGAGGAGATGAGAAGATGAATTATTTTTTAAGCAAAATCTATTTTCTCACGCCTAAGGCGTGTTTGCTTTCGAGAGGGTCGATAGCCTTATTATCACTGTCCAGCCACAACCCTTCTCGTGGGAGGAGGAGAAAACTCTTTGTGAGCCTTTATAATTATCACGGTCCCATGCCGTGCTTGCTCTCGAGTGGGCTGTGCAACCGACGTTTTCACTGTCCGATCACAAGCCCAACTCATTTGGGAGGAGGAGAAAACTTCCTGAGCCTATATAATCACGGTCAACGCCGTGCTTGCTCTCCAGCGGGTTGCAACCATTTGTCACTGTCCGGTCACAACCCACCTTTGGAGGAGGAGAAGAAGTTATTGTTTCTTTTCTCTGTTCCTCCCTCCCTATAACCAGTGCCCTGCGAGTCAGGAGTTAAGCCCTTTATTTCCTGTTCGGTCTTGGCTAACATCCGACACAACGATTCGAAAAACGCTCAGCGTTCCTCTTCATCGTCAGCAACAGCACAGATTTCCTGGATTGCTTCAGTATCACCAAGTCCAAGGACCCCGATAGCGGTCTGTCTGAATACCTCATCTGGAACATCGCTGCTCAATACCGCCGCCGCTCCAATGCTCCGGGCTGCTATTTCCTGCCTTACATCGTTCGAGTTGACTATGGCAATAACCGGCATATAAGGTTTTGCCAATCGCGCCCTTCTCAGGAATTGTCCATCCGGCGCATCAGGCAGGTCCCAGTTGCTGATGACACTGTCCACATGTTCATTTTTCAAAGAACGTCCGGCTTCTAAGCCGGTGCGAATAAACAAGACTCGAATTGGCAACCCTTTTAAAGCGTTGCTTCTGCCTCCAAGTCCCACTGCCAGAATATTCGCTTTTACAAGGACGAGCATTTATGAACCTTTTTTCAAAGACGACTTCGTTCTTCCCGTCCTCGACGACTTATATAGTTGCAACCTGTGTGCCAGCAGAAAAATTTTTGATGATAATTTTTTAAATTGTTTAATTACAACAGGTTATAAAGACGAAAAAATTTCGTGCCCCGAAGCAAAAATTTTTGCGACCGACCATTTTGGCCGCACAAAATTGAATATTTTTCCCGCAGCTTCTTTTGCAAAAAACAATTAAAAATAATCGACCATTTTGGCTGAGGGCAACCAAAATGGACGCTAAATTAGTCATCCGCCTCTGGCGGATTGACATTTCGCCGCAGCTCGACCGCGTCGCAACGATGAGCGGTATAGAATGTCGTACTACCTTCTACATTCTATCTCCTGTTTTTGTATTCATTTAAATTCTCTTTTAACAGAAAGCTTCTAAACGGCTCGTTTTTGAAGCACGGAAAATTCAGCGGCGCGTATTCTTCATCTCCTGATTGTAATACGAATTTATCACGCGCAAAAGCCGCGATAATCCGGTTCTCCGGACTGTCCGGCAGATGAAATGATAATCTTTTACCGTCGCTGTTTTGGAATTGTGCCAGGCAATAGTCTTTTCCTCTTTTGCGTCGAACGCAAACGCCGACAAGTCCTGTGTTCGTTTTACATTTTTTGTTTAGACTGTTTTGTCTGCCGGTTACAGTACGCAGGTTAATTCTGCGGTTATCAAGCGGGTTTCTGTTTATATGGTCAACTATCTGACCTTCTTTGGCGTTCATTACAAACCGGGAAAGCTGAATACATCTGCCCGGCTTCGTTCCGCAGAGAACTTGCGGATAACCATCGCAGGAAACTCGTATTGTGGTAATACCATCGTTGTATTTTTTGTAAGGCGGCTCGTGTCGGCCGCTTCTGATTTTATAATAGATATCCGGGTCAACCTTTATCAGCCGGCCTCTGACCTTAAACATCAGGTAATCTCTTTTTTTATTATCCATTTTTTTGTCTTGAAAAGCTGAAATGATATTTTTCTCTGTGTTTCTCGGCGGACTCTGCCTATCGGGAACGCTGAGTCTGCAGAGTAAATTTTTGATTTTTAATATGTCATCCCCACTTTCGTGAGGACAGGTTTTGCATTCGCATCGCGGCGAAGTCCTTCGGACGCAGACGGATTGATGTTTGATATTTTCTCCTATCTGCTAAATACCCAAATCTTCTTTGTGCCTAAATTGTTCACTATTTGCCTAACAATATGCGTATTTTACCATATTTCCAACAAAAAGTCAATAAGAAAATGACAATTTGTCGCAAAAAGGCACAAATTGCCATTTCGCCTTGCGCATTTTGCCGAAACGGACAGGGTATTTAAAGATATTTAATATTTTTGTTGACTTTATAAATCCAGTTTATATGATAAGTGTTTTTGGCGTATATCCTTTCATCTCTCAAGAGTATGCTTCTAATAAATCAAAATCGGGAGATACTATTTTTTAACGGCCTATAGACAGGCCAAGGAGAAGTAAAAGTGAGTACAGGAACAGTAAAATGGTTTAATTCAGAAAAGGGATATGGTTTTATTACTCCGGATGACGGCGGCAATGACTTGTTCGTCCACCACTCGGAAATTAAGACCGTCGGCTGCGCAAATCTCGATGAAAACCAGAAGGTTAATTTCGAGGTTGGACAGGGCAAAAAAGGCCCCTGTGCAAACAACGTAAAACCAGTAGTAACCCCGGTAGTAACCCCGGTAGTAGCCCCAGACGTAACACCAGACGTAGCCCCAGACGTAGCCCCAGACGTAACACCAGACGTAACACCAGACGTAACACAGGTAGTAACCCCAGTAGTAGCCATAGTAGTCTAACCAATCGACAAGACTTGCAAGAATCGAATGGCCCGCCTCAGGCGGGCCTTTTTTCGCGCATATTTTGTCTTGACTTTAAAGAAAAGCAGGTACAAACTGTAGAAAACTATTTAGAGGTACATATGCAAAAAACTGCGTTTCTTGCGGCAATTCTTTCCCTTCTTTTTACCCAGGCAATATGTATGGCCGAGGCCAATGAACCAGATGCCAATGGTTTTAGAAACCGACCGTATCGAACACGTGGGAGGCATCAATCAGAACGGGCCGTAATAAATTGGCACGATGGTATCCAGCAAATGGTGGTTTCGCCCAGAATTGCCGAAGATACCAATTCAATATGGCTGCTTCCTCTAAAATGCAAAGGCGAAAATGTTAAGTTCCGTATAGCTACCGACTTCCCCCAATTTAACGGAGCAGATCCCCGCATAATAGCCCGAAATGTACTTACTAATGTTAATTATGCTTTAATTGCGACTCAGTTGTGGACAATTCCGCTTTGCCATATTCAGCCTATATATTCATACGATACATACAATAACTTCAGCCGTGGCATGCCAGGCTATATCGACTCAAACGGTTTGCGGATTGAACTTCTCAAAGCCGACTCGGTACAAACTTTGGCTCAACATCTCAAAGATCGGAGCAAGTCCTTATCTCAGACCGAACTTGAGTCTTTTGCCAAGTATGTAAATGAGGAATATACGTTCCTGGCTGTTTGGAGGGAAGCTGATGAGCCGAACACAACACCAATCGATAATACCCAAAGAATTCGCCGCAGGCCGTGTATTTATGTAGAGTTCCCTTGTGATAAGCCATTTTACCCGATCGCTCACAAGTACGGCAGGCAAATGCGGCTGGCGCTTACTCTCACAGGCTTTTGGCAAATCGATGGACAAGAGCGATATAGCGAACTTATGTGTAATCAACTAATCGGCTCGGACGCAAATGTGCCAGATTCTTTTAAACCATCGCTGCCTCAGAAAAATATTCCTTTCACATATATCTCGCTGAATGGCCGGGGAGATAGTGTACAAAACGACCTTTCTTTTGTTCCCGGTCGGCTCAAGGGGATGGCTTATGCAGATGCATTATCAAAAATGTCTTATCTGGAATTAATACTTTTTGGGCTCATAGGCCTTGCTTGTATTTCGTATTTGTCCGCAGGTATCAGCGGACTGCTCATTTATAAGAAATGGCGAGGTTTTGCTGAATTCGGATTTTTAAATCTTCTCAGCATCCTGGCATTGAGCATTGCGATGAATTATCAAAAAGGCGGAATGGGTGAGATATTCAGGCAGGATAAATGGAAAGCCCGCAGATTTCTGGCGTTTTTTTCACTGCTGCTGGCCTTGCTCTCAGTTGTATTATTTACACTGCTTAAAATACCGTTAAAGTAGCCGGCTGTTAGTGGTCGATAGTCGTTAGTAAAAAAACACCGCCGACCTGTCCTCCGTAGTCCCTATTAAATCGGGACGAAGGATGGAAGACGGACTCCCCTTTGCCTTTTCATCTTTTTAACGCTATAATTTGTCCTAATATGAAAAACAAGGAGCTTTATCATGGAAAATGAACCAAGCCCAAAAAAAGAAAACGAAGAATTAGACCGTTACGAAAAGATTGTAAATTGGGCTCACGAGGAGATTGAAGGGGTTCGTTCTGTGTACCACCGGCTTGCTGGAATTATAGGTATCATTGTTGCTACGACTCTTGTCTGTGGGACTTTTCTTACCTATAACACAATTAACGATATGAGATCAGACTTAAAACAACGGACTGACTCACTCGCAGATGAAGTCAAAGTTCGTATTGAAAAGGAATTCGAACAACCCGCAATAGAAGCAACTATTCAGAAAGCTGCAAAAGACCGGGCTGCTGCTCTCATGTCTGATCAGATTGCTCCTGAAGTGTCCAAATTAAAACAAGAAGTCAATGAAACTGTAAAACAAATGGGGAAAGCTATATCCGAAGCAAATATCGCACTAGACGAAGTTAAGAATACTAGTGAATTTGCTTTGTTGGTCACAAAGGCATCGAATGATGATCGTGCTTCGTTCGATGCTCTTCGAAAGATAGTGGAAACGAAAGACAACAAATTTCAGGATATCGCATTGGATGTACTTCTTCAAATCGCTGCTGACCAAGATTTATCTACTTCCGAAGCTTATATCGATTGGCCCAAGGATTGTAACTTAGATCCTGCAAAGGCTTCTCTTGACGATTTTGCCTATGTACTTGCGCATAGACTTCCAATTTATCGCCCCGCGATTCTTGAAACTATTTGGCAGCAAGAACGATTTCCAATGCCTGTAAGACTTGCAATACTCAACGAAAACATTATCAAAACTAATAGCATTAGAACTCTTCATAAAGCCTACAAACTCATGGATCAAGAAGCCAAACTTGGCCAAAACATCTTAGTTTATGAGGCATACACTGAGTGGTGGGATAAACACAAAGGAAATTATAACAAAAAACCGGAAAACCAATTAACAGATCCGAATAAATAGCATGAGATGACTTAAAGTAGTCATTGTGCCTGTTGGAAAATTTATCCGCCTGACGAAATTAGGGACAACCCCACGACCACTTATTTTTTAATTTTGATTTGTAATTTTGCATTTTAATTTTTGATTTTTAATATTACTATACTATGGCTTAAGAACCTGTTGGCATTATAAATTACGTTGCCGTATAATATTTGATTAAAGGTTGAAAAATGGAACTTTCGTGGTTAATGAGAATCAGGATTGCGGCGTCGCTTGCGATAGGTATTATTCTGCTGGGGCTTTTGCCGTGGAGTCTTGTAAAGCCGCCGGCTGAGGGCGTTTTTGCACTTTTGAGCGGCAGTATCAGCGCTGATGATTTGTTGATTTGCGGCGGTCTTGCTTTTATTGCGGGGTTTCTATCTTCGGCAATCTGCACGCCGTATGGCACGCAAATCGGGATAATAGCCGCTCCGGCAGGCATCGCAGTCTGGGGACTGAGAAGTGCACCACTGTCAAAAATCTTCCAGATGGCTCCCGTTGTGCAGGACAGAATGAAGGCCTATTCATCGCTGAAATTTGAAGGCTTTCTGTGGCTGGGAATTGCAGTTTGCGGCTTTCTTGGGGCTTTATCGGCTGATAAGATTTTCAGAAGAAAAGCTGTTGAACCGCTGGATAAGATAAAGCCGGTCTTCCGACTGCCGGAATTTTTGGAAATAGCGATATCAGTTATCGGGACTGTATTTGTCGCGAGTTTTTTAATTAATATTCTTGCTGCCGATGTTAGTTATTCGGACCAGGAGCTGGCGCACGTTACGTCTCAGCCGGAAAATCTTCAGGTAGTATTTGCCATTTTTGTAGCTTTTGGGGCCTGCGGCTTCTTTGCCAAGATTTTTCTGGCAAGCAGGGCTTTTTGGCCTGCGATTGCCTCTGTGCCTTTAATTTATTATTCTGCAATTACTTACGGCAAAAGCGATATTCTGACACATATCAGCAGTTCCTGGCCTGCGAATTTCTTTATAAGGCCTATTACAGCAGTTCTACCCATTCAAATGGTCGCCTTCGGCTGTCTGGGGGCCGTATGGGGCTATTGGCAGGCCGTAAGCTATCATTTGTGGCGAACCCTTCAGTAGCCACGAAGACACTCCGTTAGGAGTCCTAAGGACAAAGACACAAAGAATAAATCAATTATTTTGTAGTTTTTTGCACAAATTCAATCCTAAAAAGTAGCTATATTGAGTCCAAAATAGACCGGAACTTTCAAAAAAAGGGAAAAATTTAGTGTTTTGACCTGCCTGAATAGCCGAAAAAATACACAGGATGGCATTAAAGCGCGTCCAGCGGTTTGGCAAAAGGTCTTTAAGTATTAAATAAAAGATGTCAGGAAACAGAGGCGGGGGGATTTTCGTAGTATAAGAGCAGGAATAGCTCCTGAAATCGCAGAAAGGAGTGCCGAAAAATGCTAGTTTTGAGCAGACAAAAAAATGAGTCGATAATGATAGGCGATGAGGTTGAGGTGATAATCGTTGACGTACGTGGCGACAAGGTTCGGCTTGGAATCACTGCCCCCAAGGCCATATCCGTCCACCGCAAAGAGGTATATGAAGCGATTCAGCGGGAAAAGGCAGAAGAAAAACAGCAAACTGATCCGCCTGTCAAGCCGCATATACAGAAGTCTTCAACGGGTTGAAACAATCTTGTAGTTAAATATCCTATGAAAGCCCGAGGCCGCCAGGAGGCGGCCTTTTTATTTTTACAATTCAGCGTTTTTTAACAGCTTTTTTGGCAGAAGGTTTATTCGGCTCAGCGAGGGCCTCTTTTTGGAGGCTGGTAGCAGACTTTATTAATTCGTCCTTTTGGATTTGCTGATGAGGTTCGAGCTTGAAAGTCCAGGTGTATTCGTCAATTTTTGTCATGAACATATCGGCAAAAAGGTCCCACGGAAATTTATCTCGCCACGGCCGTTTGAGCTTCTGGTGCGTGTTAAGCGTCTGGTATCCATCCTTTGAAATTCGGACACTGTAGTCGCCATACCATTCAAAGCCTACGGTAACCGGCGATGTGCCGATTTCCTCGTCGTTAAGCGCGACAAGGGCGCCGGACGGTTCGGTTACAATAGTCAGCTTCCTTTCAACACAGCCGATGCAAAAGCAAAATACTGTAAAAACAGCGACAAGGGCAATAAAAGCTATTTTTTTTGACGGCATAATCTGTCTCCGACAAAGCAATTCTGGTTTGATTATCGGTTCAGGCGATAGAATTGTCAATTGTAAACCACCACACCTATTTACGCTGTAATTGAACATTTTGAGAACTAGCCAAAACAGCTTTGAGTGTTTTTTAAGTTTTGCCGCCACAATGTAAATAGGTGTGGGGGTAAATCGTTGACATATTTGCCTTTGCGGGTTAAAGTATGGCCTTCCCGCCTACGCCAAGGCTTCCACCTTCGCTAAAGCTACGGTGGACAGGACGGCGGGCAAGTGTTTTTCGGACAATACAAATGAAGATATCGCTTAATTGGCTAAAAGACTACGTTCAGATAACCGAATCGGCCCAAATTCTGGCGGAGCTTTTGAGCAATCTGGGGTTCGGCACTGAAAGCATCGAAAAATTCGGCAGCGATACGGTTATTGATATTGATGTTACCAGCAACAGGGGCGATTGCCTGAGCCTCATAGGTGTAGCCCGCGAGATTGCAGCGGTAACAGGCAGAGAGCTGAAACTGCCAAAGATTGAATACGAAGCCGTGAAGAAAGATATAAGCCGTCTGGTTAGCGTTGAGATTCCTGAGCCTGCGCTTTGCGGCAGATATACGGCCAGAATAATTGAAGGCGTTAAAGTCGGAGCCAGTCCTGACTGGATGGTTAAAAGGCTTGAGGCGGTCGGATTACGGAGCGTCGGAAACGTAGTTGATGCAACGAATTATGCGATGATGGAGACGGGGCAACCGCCACACGCGTTTGATTACGACAAAATCAGAGGGGCAAAAATCATTGTCCGCAGGGCAAAAAAAGGTGAGAAACTTATCAGCATTGACGGCACAGAATGTAAACTTGAGCCGGATATGCTGATTATTGCCGACGCTAAGGGGCCTGTGGCAATAGCAGGCGTGATGGGCGGCATTGAAACAGAAGTCAGCGAATCAACCGCTAATATCCTGCTGGAAGATGCGAGCTTCAGCCCGCCGAGTATCAGGACGACATCACAAAAACTTTCCCTTCCCAGCGAGGCAGCATTTCGTTTCGGCAGGATGGTCGATATTCAGCAGATTGACTGGGCGTCAGAAAGGACTGCACAGCTTATTGTCAAAGCTGCCGGCGGCAGGGTCGTCGAAGGCGTTGTTGACGCCTGGCCTGTAAAACCGCAGTTGCAAAAGGTTGAACTGCGGTTGAGCAGATTAAATAAACTGCTGGGTATCGAGGTGGCGGGGCAAAAAGCGTTTGAAATTCTCAAGTCTCTGAAATTTGAACCTCAAAAAGCAGATTCTGACAAAATAATCTGTACGGTGCCGAGCTGGCGGGCGGATGTGAGCAGGGAGGCCGATTTGATTGAGGAAGTGGGGAGGGTTTACGGTTACGACAAAGTCGGCGTCAGGGAAAGAATCAGTATAGAAATTGCTCCTGTCGATAGAAGGCAGCAGGTAATTTCTTCCATAGGCAATTATCTTAATAGCTGCGGTTTTTACGAGGCGATAACGACAAGTTTTTCCGATGAGCAAAGCGCAAAACTTATAACCGGCAAAGGCCCTGAAGGTCATCTTGCCGTGTCCGCCGCGGTACGACCGCGTCGCGACGGGCAGGATGTAAGTCGAAAGACCGAAAATCTGCTCAGGAGCTCTCTTACAGGCTCGTTGCTGAACGTGGTAAGGCACAATTACAATGTTGGCAACAAAAATATAAGGATTTATGAAATTGCAGATGTTTTCACACGGCGCCAGGACGGCAGCCATACCGAGCATACGAGTCTATCTGTTGTCTGCGACAGCGATTTTGGAATTCTCAAGGGGGCGGTTTGCGGCCTGATAAAGATGATTGACAGAGATGCTGATATTGTTTTTGCACCTGCCCAACTGCACTGGGCAAAGGCAGGAGCTGAAATTCTTGTTAACGGCGAAAAAATCGGAGACGCAGGCGTTCTTCGCGATGAGGTTGTCGAGGGCTTCGATATAAAGGCTGACCAGATTTGTTCTGCTGAGCTGAATTTCGACATGTTTTTGGAGCTGGAGCCGCCGCAGGTCAAAATGAAGCCGCTGCCGAAGTTTCCTGCGATAGTCAGGGACCTGTCGCTTATTGTTGGTGAGCAGGTTCAATGGGCGAAATTGGAGCAGATTATTCGCTCGCGTGCGCCGCAGGAACTTGAAGAGATAAAATTCGAGGGGATATACAGGGGCAAACCGATTCCGGCGGGCAAAAAAAGCGTTACAGTTTCGCTGCGTTTCAGAGACGAGGACGGCACATTGCAGCATCGAAGTGTTGACCGCTGGCAGCAGGAGATATTCGCTGAGCTTGCAGCGAGAGTCGGTGCGGAAATCAGACAGGCCTAAAAGGTGTTTCGGCATCCTGTTAAGCGTAGAGATATTCTGCGCATAACCGGCATAAAAAAAGAGCAGAACGGCGTAGGAGGAACAGCCGTCTGCCCCAAAAATGAGGGAAATAAGTTCCCTGTAATTAATACGAGAAAACCAGCGAAACTGTTTGCCGAAAAAAGCGCAAAAAAAATGGCAGGCGGCCGAGGAGAGAAACCGCCATGCCGTGTGCGCCTCCTAAAGAGGAGGAGGTACGTGTGGGCTATTTAGAATAACGTTCTTATTATAGTACGTCAAGCAAAAATTTCTGTTCGACAGAATTTTTTACAAAAATTATTATAGCATATTCTGACGAAAAAAAGCAAGGTTTTTTTATTTAATTGCGATGTTTGAAACAGGTCTTATAAAATTACGGATAAGATAAGGAGTTTTATAGGGTTATGATTGAAAATGAGCGAGAAATGGCTCTAAACAAATCCCCTATAATAGATGGGAAATACATTTTTTGCTGGATGCAGGCCGCTCAGAGGGCCGAATTCGGCCATGCTCTTGAATAGCCATCCGGGGGGCAAATGTCACAATAATGCCGTTAGTTGTGATTTTATGCAAGTTTGAGTGATAATTTATCCGTTTGACTCAAAAGGGTTAGCGGTTTACTATTGGTTCTGACAGGTACTTATGGCGAGTCATAATCTGGCGAAAATCAAGATAGAAGATTTGGAGATAATCGGCTATTCGGTGGCGGGCGAAGAGACGGTGGTAGCGATGCCGCAGTTAGATGTCTGCTTCGATATCGGCAAGGCTCCCGACCAGGTTATCAGTATAAACAATGTTCTGCTGACGCACGGCCATATGGACCATTCAGCCGGAATAGCATATTATCTTTCTCACAGACAGTTCTGCGGTCAAAGGCCGGGCAGGGTTTTTGCACCGGAGAATATGATACTTCCGTTACGCGAAGTAATAGAAGCCTGGGGTCGGCTTGACGGCAACAAAATACCGGCAGAACTTGTGCCTATGAGTCCCGGCGATGAATTTCAGATTAAGCCGAATCTTATCGTCAGGGCCTTTGCCACCCGGCACTGCAGGGGTTCGCTGGGGTTTTGTGTTCTTGAGAAGAAGAAAAAACTAAAAGAAGAATATCTCGGTCTTGCCGGAGGTGAAATTGTATCTCTCAAAAAAAATGGCGTGACAATTGATTATCCTGTTGAAATTTCCCTTGTGACGTATCTTGGCGATACCCGATATCACAATTTTTCAAAGTTTGATTTTATTGCCAAAAGCAGGATATTGATTGCCGAGTGCACCTTTATGGTTGATGAACATATTGACAGGGCTCTGGCTGGCGCACATATGCACATAGATGAGTTTGCCAGAATGATAAATGATTTTGACAATGAGTATATTATCGTTACTCATTTAAGTCAGCGCACCGCCATACAGGAAGCGAAAAAGATACTCAAGGCCAAGCTGGACAGCCGTGTTTATGAGAAGGTAATTCTGCTGATGGACAAGAAGAGTCCTTTTAGGCAGGAATAGAAGCAGGGATTTGCTAACCTTTTAACTCGGCAGGGGTATGGTTTTGCAACTGGTCGAGCGAACAGGGCTCAGCAACTTTTCGATAGCCTAAGGCCTTGATGAGCTCCAGAACTTCCGTCCAGGTAGGAAATGGCCTGTTGTTTAATTTTTTATACTTGTCGACAGTCATCACGAACTCGAACTGTTCATCAGTCATCTGACCTTCTTCAGCGGCTTTTCTATCTTCCGGGCGTCTTCTGCCCGGTCCGCGACGGCGGTCAAGACCGAGCCTTCTGTTAATAATCTCAGTTCTCCTGCGTTTTTTACGTCTGGTTTCCGACACTTGACGTGCTGTTGAAAAGCAATTATCTATGTGTGACTGGTAACTGTCCACTTTCATCACCTCAATAACTTGTATTTTTTAATAGTTTTCTTCTTCGAAGTCCTCATCTTCGTCGAGGTAATCCGGGTCCGGCTCATCCTGCCACTGGTCGGGGTCATTAAAAGCGCCGTCAAGGAAATGGTCGAATTCCTGGCGGGATTCAATAATTTCCTGTGCCTGTTCAAGACAATTTTCCGGGACCATCACGGCTATAGGAGGAGCTGTCGAAGAGAAGCCTTTCTGGGTTGCTATTACAGCGGGGATATCATTTTTAGCCAGTATATCCCTGTATTCATTTGCGAGGTCTAAGTCTTCAGCAATTGCCACGGTTACATACTCTTTCAGAGCTGATTTTGATATGTCGTTTTGTTCGTTCATTTTTTGACTCCTGTTAGGCGCCAAAGTCATCGCTATAAGAGCGTTCTTTAACAGTTTCGGCAAAAAACGGCGGTCAAATAACCGGGAAATTCGCTCAAATGGCTTATTAGACGCGAAATTTTGCGTTTTTGGCGTATTTTTTTGTTGCAAAACGTCTGATAAGCCTTCAAAATACGGCAGTGAAGTCGGTTCTGGCGGAAAGGGCCGATAAAAAAGTAACAGTTATTTTTTGCATGGAGGATTATTAACATGGCAAAGAAAAAAGCAGCAAAAGGAAAAGAATCTCTGATTGTAGCGAGCAAGGTCAGGGCGTACATCAGGGGCAAGAAGATGATGACCTCAGTGGATGCCCTTGGTGCTCTGAGCGACAGGATTTATCGTATTCTCGATTGTGCCTGTGAACGTACAAAGGCCAACAGGAGAAGCACGTTAAAGCCGCAAGACCTGTGATTTTTGTCCGCCGGTAGCGGACAAAACGAAAATTAAAAATTCAAAATTTAAAATGCAAAATTAAGGAAGTTACCCCGCACCTATTTGCATTGTGGCAGCAAGTGTAAAACCGAATAGTACTGCAATAACCGGGCAGTTTCGGTTTACGGTGTTGCTGTGCAAATAGGCGCGGGATTCCACAATTTTGATACTTTGATATTTAATTTTTGGATTTTTGACCGACCACTGCGCACAAGAACAGATGGTCGGTTTTTTTTTGGACGGACTTGACGTAATTTATTTTTGATAATGTTTTTCAGCAGTATTTCTATCTTTTTTTAATTTTTTCTGCCAGCAGGTCCGATAAATATTTGAAAGATTGGCCTTACGATACTGAAAATCCGATTTTATGGGAACAATTTATTAAACCCTATGGCCTGAAAACACCGATTATAACCTTATCGAATGCCCTATTTTTAATTGTTTTTTGGAGACAAGAGGGGCCGTGAAGATATTTATGTTAGGATGGGAGTTTCCGCCCTTTATCAGTGGCGGTTTAGGCACAGCGTGCTATGGTTTAACGAAGTCCATGAGCAAGCTGGGGCTGGAGGTAATCTTCGTATTGCCCCGGTCTGTCGGTATGGACATGCGGTCTACCCATGTCAAAATGCGGACGCCAGCGGATATAAACCAGCTGGAGCGGGAGAAACTCGAACGGGGGCTTAAAAACGTTAAGTTCCGGGCCATTGAATCTCCGTTACGGCCTTATGCAGATGCTGAGAGTTACAAACGTGAGGTGGAAGAGCTTATACGTGCCAAGCAAAAGCGCTATGGTATAACCGGCTCGGGCGAAGAATCTGCTGGTGGCAGTTTTCATCACTATTGCGGCGATATGTATACAGAAGTTCACAAATATGCTGCTGCAGCGGTTAAGCTGGCGATGCAGGAGGATTTTGATATAATTCACGCTCACGACTGGATGACTTATCCGGCAGGTATTGCGGTGGCAGCGGTTACAGGCAAGCCGCTTGTTGTTCATGTTCACTCGACCGAATTTGACCGCAGCGGAGAGCATGTCAACCAGATGATTTATGACATTGAGCGAGCGGGGATGCACGCGGCCGACAAGGTGATTGCAGTCAGTTTTCTGACCAGGAATATAATAATCGGCCGTTACGGCGTAACCGGCGATAAGGTTGAGGTTGTTTATAACGGTGTTGAAAGAAACGACAACGGTCTTAACCTTGGCACAACAGGCATCAAAAAGGACGAGAAGATTGTGCTGTTTCTCGGCCGAATCACGATGCAGAAGGGCCCCGAATATTTTCTTGGCGCAGCCAAGAAGGTGCTCCAGGTCATGGACAACGTCAAGTTTGTGATGGCGGGCTCCGGCGATATGATGCGAAGGACGATAGAGCTTGCCGCCGAGCTTGGTATCGGCAGCAAGGTTCTTTTTACGGGTTTTCTGCGCGGCGAAGATTTGCGGAAGGTTTATGATATGGCGGATTTGTATGTCATGCCGAGCGTTTCCGAGCCGTTCGGTATAACTCCACTTGAAGCCCTTAATCACGATGTGCCTGTTCTTATCAGCAAACAGAGCGGGGTTTCAGAAGTGCTTACCCATGTTTTGAAGGCGGACTTCTGGGATGTAGACGAGATAGCCAACAAGATTGTAGCGGTGCTGAAATATCCGCCTTTGCAGATGATGTTAAGGGAGCACGGCAACTTTGAGGTAAGAAAACTCAAATGGGAAGACGCTGCCGAGAGGTGCAGGCAGATATACGACCAGCTTTTATCTTCAGCGGTTTGTGTCTGAAACTCTGAACCAGACTAAAATGCTGATTTGGAATAATTTGCAGGTTTTTTTAAAGAATAATTATGCCATCCGTTTGTTTTTACTTTCAGGTTCATCAGCCTTGCAGGCTTCGACATTATACGGTCTTCGACGAGGACCATCGGTATTTTGACGATTTTAAGAACAGGACAATTTGTCGCAAGGTTGCGAACAAGTGTTACCTTCCGGCAAACAGGCTCATACTGGATTTGATAAGAGAGCACAAAGGCAAGTTCAGGGTTGCCTACAGCATAACGGGCGTACTGCTTGAGCAGCTGGCCGAATTTGCTCCTGAGGTGATAAGCACCTTTGATGCGCTTGCACGAACCGGCTGTGTGGAATTCCTGGCCGAGACCTACTATCATAGTCTGAGTTTTCTCTATTCCCGCAGCGAGTTCAAGGAACAGATTTGCAAGCACGTCGAGACTATAGAAAAGTTGTTTGGCGTTCGGCCGAGGATTTTTCGCAATACCGAGCTTATCTACAGCAACAGCCTTACCGACACGATAGAGTCGATGGGTGCGTTTGACGGCATTTTAAGCGAGGGTGCCGACCATATACTCGGCGGCAGGAGCCCTAATTTTATTTATACCTCTCCCCAGAGCAGCAGAATCAAGCTGCTATTGAAGAATTATGCTCTCAGCGATGATATAGCTTTCAGGTTTTCCAACAAGGACTGGTGTGAATGGCCGCTGATGGCATATAAATTCAGCGACTGGGTAAGTAAAGTCAACGGCAACGGGTATGTTGTTAATCTGTTTATGGACTATGAAACCTTCGGCGAGCATCAGTGGCAGGATACGGGCATATTTGAATTTATGCGTCATCTGCCGGGCGAGGTTATGAAACATCCCGACAACAATTTCAAAACCCCCAGCGAGGTTATCGCATCATATCCGGCTACCGATGTCATTGATGTGCCCGGCATAATAAGCTGGGCGGATACGGAACGGGACCTGTCAGCATGGCTCGGCAATCCGATGCAGTCCAGTGCACTGCATGAGCTTTACCGGATGGAGCAGCAAATCAAGCAGACAGGCGATGCGGCCCTTCTGACCGACTGGCGCAAGTTACAGACGAGCGACCATTTTTATTATATGTGCACAAAGTGGTTTTCCGACGGCGACGTTCATAAGTATTTTAATCCTTATGATTCGCCTTATGATTCGTATATCAATTTTATGAATGTGATGGGCAACCTTGAGAAGAGATACAAAAAATTGCAGCAGACAGGATAAGCTGTAACCCTAAATATCTTTCAGACTTGAATAAAAATGCCCCTGGTATTGACCGGGGCATTTAACTTAAGAAGGGATTCGCTGGTGCTTCAGATTGCGGAAGAACTTAACAAGGCAGACCGGAAGTCAAACAGGCCTGATAGATATGAGCAGTTGATAGAAACCGAGTGGCTGCTTAGCAACAGGCGGGGCGGTTTTTCCTGCGGCACTCTTGCCTGCTGTAATACCCGCCGTTATCATGGTGTACTTATCGGCTCGTTAACCCCACCTGCGCAGAGGACCGTTGCTCTTTCTGCATGTGTAGAGGCGGTTTATACCCGGAAGCGCAGTTACAGTTTGAGTCATTTTGAGTTTGACCCGCCGTCGTCCGAACCCCCGCTCTTGCTTTCGCAAGAAAGCGCGGGGGTAAACTTCAGAAAGGATATCGGGATTCATTTTGAATATCCAACAGAGATTTTTAATCTGACAAAGAGCATTTATCTGCTGCCGGAGGCGGATATTGTTGCGATTTGTTATGATTTCAGAGATATCGAGGAGGAATTTGAATTTGCAGTAAGGCCGCTTGCGGCCATGAGAGATTATCACAGTCTGAAAAAAGCGGCGGATGAATTTTATCTCGAATGGTCTGATGAGTTTCTCGCTGTAAGGAGGCGGAACTGTCAGGGGCAGCTTCTTCTTTCGACCGAAGAGATGGCCTTTGTTGAAGAGCAGCAGTGGTGGTACAACTTTTTCTACCGGCAGGAAAAGCAGCGAGGTTATGATTATAAAGAGGATTTGTTCTCACCGGGCATTTTCAGAAAAACCGTTGACGCTCCGGCCAGGATTGTTCTGTGGGCAGGTTTCGGCTCATCGGATTTGCCGCAGAAGATGACGGCTCTTGATGTTGATGTGATTATCGACGACCTTAAGCTGCGGCAGAAACAGATTCTCGGCAATTTAAAGAGCAGGGAGCCGATTGTTCAGAATCTTGCGGGTTGCGGCGATGAATTTATCATTGACAGGCAGGTTGAAAAGGTAAAGACCAAATCCATTCTTGCCGGTTTCCCGTGGTTTATGGACTGGGGCAGAGACGCATTTATTGCCCTCGAAGGTCTTTTGCTCTGCTGCGGCAGATACGAGGATGCAGCTAGCGTACTGCTTAATTTTGCGTACAATGCCGACGAGGGGATGGTTCCAAATTGCTTCGGGGATTACAATAGCGGGGCACAATTTAACAGCATAGATTCTTCGCTTTGGTTTATCCACGCGGCGTTTAAATACTATAAAGCAAGCAGCGCTATCAGAACTTTTTCATCGAGGCTGATGCCTGTGATTCGCTGGGTAATCGATTCTTACTGCAAGGGTACAAAGTTCGGCATAAGAGCCGATAACGATGGTCTGATAACCGGCGGGTCGGTTGATACACAGCTTACGTGGATGGATGCGAAGTTTGACAATATTGCCTTTACGCCAAGATTCGGCAAAGCCGTTGAGGTAAATGCCCTGTGGTACAACGCGATATGCAATTGTGCCGAGTTTTATCGCGCCAAGGATGCAGTTATTGCAAGGCAGTTCAGCGAAATGGCCGACAGGATTGCAAACAGTTTCCGCTCGTGTTTCTGGTTTGAAAAGGGCCAGTATCTTTATGACTGTGTGACAGACGATTTCAAGGATATGAGTATCAGGCCGAATCAGATATTTGCGGTTTCGCTGCCGTTTTCGCCATTGACCAGCCAGCAACAGCAGGCGGTTGTGGATTGTGTCGAAAGAGAGCTGCTTACGCCTTTTGGTCTGCGAACGCTGGCAAAAAGCGACAGCCGATATAGAGGCAGTTATCTTGGCGGCCCCAAAGAGCGGGACGGTGCATATCATCAGGGCACGGTCTGGGCGTGGCTGATGGGTGCATTTATCGAGGCGTATCTGAAGGTAAATAATTACAGCAAACCGAGCAGAAAAAGGGCGTCTGCTTTACTTGAGCCGCTTTTAAATCATTTCAATACCGATGGCTGCATCGGTTCAGTCAGCGAAATATTTGACGGCGATGAACCTCACAAGAGTCGCGGCGCAATTGCCCAGGCCTGGAGTGTAGCTGAATTGTTAAGGGGATATCTGCTTATAAACAATCGGCAGTAAATCAGGCTGATTTGAGCGACTCTCTGATTTGTCTTATGAATTCAGATACCTGTAAAGGTATGGATTTTTTGTCGCTTAAGTTATCTTCGATGATTTTTACGAGTTTTGAGCCGATTATTACGCCGTCGGCACCGGCTTTGGCAAGTTCGACGGCGTGCTGCGGTTTGCTTACGCCGAAGCCCACGCAAACCGGCACATCCGTAAAGGATTTCAGTCTGCTTATCAGAGGTTTTACCATATCGGATAATTTTTCGCGTCCGCCAGTTACGCCGAGCAGCGAGACGGTATAAATAAAACCGGTGCATTTTGAAGCGATGATTTTTGCACGGTTGATGTCGGTATTTGGTGTTATCATAAAAACGGTGTCAAGGCCTGCCTTTCTGGCCGGAGCGTAAACTTCATCGACATCGTCAATACTTAAATCGGCGACAAGCACGCTGTTTACGCCGGCTTTTGCAAAATCGGCGAAAAACTTTTCAATGCCATACTGGTAAACAAGATTGTAATACATCAAAAGCCCTATGGGTATATCGCGGTAGGATTTGATTTTTTCTACGAAGTCTTTTGCCTTTTCGATATCCATACCGGCTTGGAGCGCCCTGATATCAGCCTTCTGGATAGTAGGGCCGTCTGCGATAGGGTCTGAAAAGGCAATGCCCAGTTCGAGTATATCTGCGCCTGCATCAATAGCGGATTTTACAATTCTCACACTTGTGTCAAAGTCAGGGTCGCCGATGACGAAAAATGGAATCAACGCAGCTCGTTTTAATTGAGCAAATACTTCTTTGTATGTTTTCATTTTATTAACTCAAAACTAAGAACTCAAAACTACACTAATTTCCTGTTTCTTTCAACTATATCGACATCCTTGTCACCTCTGCCGGAGAGGTTGACGACGACTATGGTATCGGCAGGCAGTTTATTCTTTTGACTGTAAATCCAGGCAAGAGCATGGGCACTTTCCAGCGCCGGCAGAATGCCCTCACACTTTGTGAAAATATCAAAGACTTCGAGCACATCTTTGTCTTCAACTGCAAAATACTTAGCTCTGCCGGTATCTTTGAGCAGGCAGTGTTCAGGGCCTACGCCCGGATAATCCAGTCCTGCCGAGATTGATTCGGTATCGAGTATTTGTCCGGTTTCGTCCTGCAGCAGATACATCTTTGTGCCGTGCAGGATTCCAACTTTTCCTGCGCAAAGCGAGGCGGCGTGTTTTCCGGTGGCGATACCTTTTCCGGCAGGCTCTACGCCGACGAGTTTTACTTCCTTGTCATTAAGAAATGCGTTAAAGATTCCTATTGCGTTGCTTCCGCCGCCGACGCAGGCGGTTACGATATCCGGCAGGCGTCCGATTTTTTCAAGACACTGCCTGCGTGTTTCTGTGCCGATACAGGTCTGGAAGTGTTTTACAATGGTCGGATACGGATGCGGGCCGCAGACAGTGCCGAACAGATAAAATGTATCTGTAACATTAGCAGTCCAGTAGCGAAGAGCCTCGTTGATGGCATCTTTCAATGTTCCTGTGCCGCCTTTTACGGGAATGACTTCTGCGCCGCAGAGCTTCATCTTGTGAACGTTTACGCTCTGGCGGTCAACGTCGGTTGTGCCCATGAATATTTTTGTCTGCATTCCAAACAGCGCCCCAATCATTGAGGTTGCAAGGCCGTGCTGTCCCGCTCCTGTCTCAGCAATCAGCTTTGTCTTGCCCATGTACTTTGCAAGGAGTCCCTGGCCGAGGCAGTTATTAACCTTGTGTGCCCCCCCGTGCAGGAGGTCTTCGCGTTTTATATAGACCTTAAATCCCACCAGTTCGCTGAATCGTATCGCATAATACAGCGGCGTGGGTCTGCCTGCATAGTCGCGATAAAGGACATCGAGTTCTGCGACGAATTTTGTGTCCTTATAATATCGATAGAAGGCTGATTCCATTTCCTCAAGCGCCGGTATAAGCACTTCAGGCACATAAAAGCCTCCATATTGGCCGAATCTTCCACTGTATTTCATTTTACACCTTTATGCGGTAACGCTTCTTAATTTTTTGAAAAGTTCTTCCATTTTTTCATGATTTTTTTTGCGTGGCGAATCTTCGATTCCGCTGCAGATATCGATACCATAAAATCCGAGACCAACGGCCTCGATGACGTTTTGGGGATTTATTCCGCCTGCCAGAAATGTTCTTCCGAATGTATGTCCTGTAAGTTCGGGCAGAGAGTTCCAGTCGAAACGCTGGCCCGTTCCGCCGTGTAAGACGGGATGGAAAGCATCCAGCAGGAGTGCATCGACGGCGAAATTCTTTGCGTATTCGATGTCTCTGCCGTCTTTTATCCTTACGGCCTTTATAATCCGTGCAGGCATATTATTAAGCGACATGCAGAATCCCGGGCTTTCATCGCCGTGAAGCTGCACCCAGTCGACCATCAAATCGCTCGCGGTTTTGCGAATGGTATCTGCGTCGGCGTTTACGAACAGACCGACTATGTCGACGAATGCCGGCAGTTTTCTGATAATCTTTTCGGCTTCCTGCGGCTCAATATATCTTGGGCTTTTGGGATAAAAGTTAAAGCCGAGCAGGTCCGCGCCGAGCTGCACCGCCTTGACGGCGTCGTCGACGTTTGTTATTCCACATATTTTAACTTTCGGTCCAACCATAAGTTCAGGCAGATTATATTTTTTTGTTTGAAATCTCAATCAGTTTTTCAAGGCACTCGTAAGCTGCTCCGCTATCGATTGATTCGGCAGCCTTTTGAAACCCCATATGCAGATTGTTGGCAATGCCTGCAACCATTATTGCCGCTGCCGAATTTAAAAGTATGATATCCCGGGCGGCGCCTTTGTTTCTGGCGGACAGAACATCCTTTATCGTCTTTGCATTGTATTCGGTGCTGCTGCCGACGAGTTCGGCCATTTTCGGCGAGGAGATTGCAAAATCCTTCGGATGAATTTCATAGGAAATCTTTTTTTTGTCTTTAAGTTCGACAACCTTTGTGGTGGCCGTAATGCTTATTTCGTCAAGTCCGCTGCCGTGAACTATTATTGCTCGTTTTGTGCCGAGAATCTTGAAGGTTTCCGCAATCCTGTCCAGCAATGCTTCTTCTGCAACACCCATTACCTGTGCCTGAGCCGATGCGGGATTTGCAAGCGGGCCAAGTATGTTGAATGCGGTGCGGAAGTCGAGACTTTTTCTTATAGACTGAACGAATTTCATTGCAGGATGATACTTTGGAGCAAACATAAAGCCTATATGTGCGTTTTCAATGCACTCTGCAACGACATCAGGGGCACAGTCGATTTTAACGCCGAGCACCTCGAGTACATCGGCCGAGCCGCATTTACTTGTAATACCGCGATTGCCGTGTTTTGCGACATAAGCGCCTGCGCCTGCCGCTACAAATGCCGCTGCCGTGGAGATATTAAATGTTTTCAGAGGCGCTCCGCCTGTTCCGCAGGTGTCGATGAGATTGGTGATTTTTGTGTTGACCTTTACAGCGTGGTCTCTGAGGGATTGCGCCAGTCCCGCAAATTCTTCAGGTGTTGCCTTTTTCATTCTCATTGCTGCCAGAAACGCTGCAATCTGGACGTCTGCGACATCGCCTTTGAAGATTATGTCCAGCAGGTCTTTTGCCTGCTCGTACTTCAGGTCGCCGCCTTCGAGAAGGACTTCAAGGTATTCAGTTATTTTAGTCACTGTGATTTTCCCTGTTAGTTAATGAAATTTTTAAAAGGTTCTGTATTATTTTTCCGCCTGTCGGCGTAAGAATGCTTTCAGGATGGAACTGCACGCCGAAAATCGGTTTTTGTTTGTGTTTTACTGCCATCACGATGTTGTCGTATTGTGCGGTTACTTCGAGACAGTCCGGCGTCTTGACTGCACAGAGGCTGTGGTATCTGCCGGCCTGCAGCGGATTTTCAAGACCTTCGAAGATTCCTTTGCCATTATGTATTATTTTCGACGACTTTCCGTGCATGACTTTTGGAGCATGGCTGACCGTGCCGCCGAAATATTCGACGATTGCCTGATGGCCGAGACATACGCCGAATATCGGAAGTCTGTCTTGAAAATAACCGATTGCTTGGAGCGTAACTCCCGCCTTTGCGGGCGTGCCCGGGCCGGGCGAAATCACCAGCAGGTCAGGCTTAAACTCTTCTGCAATTTGTTTTAAGCTTTCGAGCGGCGTATCGGCACGGTAGACCTTTGCGATACAATCTCTTTTGCAGAAATCATCAACGAGGTTGTATGTAAATGAGTCGAAGTTGTCTATAAAAAGCACTTTTGGATTTTCGTTAATTTCAGAATTTTTCATTTTTCATTTTCCTCTTACTGCCCGCAGGCAGGAATTTGCCTTGTGCTGAGTTTCCTCGAATTCTGTTTTCGGCACACTGTCATGGACAATCCCGCCTCCTGCCCGGATGTAAGCTACGTGGTCTTTTACCTGCAGGGCACGTATAGTTATACAGCTGTCGAACTGTCCGTCAACGGTTAAATACATTACTGCTCCGCCGTAATAGCCGCGTTTGTTTTTTTCGAGCCTGCGGATGATTTTCATAGCCTCTATTTTTGGCGCACCTGTCAGCGTGCCCATATTCATAGTTGCAAGATAGGCGCTTAATGCGTCAAGTTCATCGCTGAGAGTGCCCTTAACGTTGCTTACAAGGTGCATTACCGATTCATATTTTTCCGCAACCAGCAGTTCAGTGACAATTCGTGTGCCTTTTTGTGCGACTCTTGCGATATCGTTTCTTGCAAGGTCGACCAGCATCATATGCTCAGCAAGCTCTTTTCTGTCGAGCTTGAGTTCAGCTTCATATCTGAAATCCGTATCAAGGTCGAGTTGGCCGTTAACTCTGCCGCGTGGTTTTGTTCCCGCGATAGGTCTGATTTCCACCTGACGATTTTTTGTTCCGCTTACCCGCAGATTAAGTTCGGGACTTGCACCGGTCAGGATTGTACTGGGTGTATTAAGGTAAAACATATAAGGCGAAGGGTTGAGCAGCCGCAGTCTCTTATAGACATCGAGCGGCTCATCGGGGCAGGGCTCCGAAATTGTCCTGCTCAGGACGACCTGAAAGATATCGCCGTCTGTAATGTGTTTTTTTGCGATTTGCACCATTTTTTCATATTCGCCCCTGTCGGTATCCGTGCCGGCCTTTGGCAGAGGGCCGGTGTACTTTATCGGTTTTGGCAGCGGGGTTTTGGCGGCCTTGAAGTAATAATCAAAGCAGTTTTCCGCATCTGCCACAATCTCATTTCTGTCGTCGTTGGTTATGACGGCATTGACGATTATAAAGGCATCGCCGGTCTTGTGGTCCATCAGAAAGATATTGTCCGCGAAATAAAGTTCGTAGTCCGGCACATCGAGAAGGACAGCAACATTAGCCGGTAGTTTTTCAAACTGGTCGATAAAATCATAGCTTATCGCGCCGAGCAGACCGCAGGTTACGCGGAACGGTTTTCCTGAAAGCTCAAAGGCGAAATTGACCGCCCTGATAACATCCATCTGATTTACGGCCTTCAGGCGAGTCTGTTCGTCGATGATATCGTGGTCGAGATTAAGTTGTCCTGTGATACGGTCTTTTTCAAAGTTTATTTTTTCACAGAAGTTGAACCTTTTGCGTGCAGCGGTTGCGAGGTATTTTATCATTCTTTTTCCAACGGGGCTTAGTGCGACGATTTGAAAATCCGCGCCTTTTCCGGACAGGTACAATGCCGGGTTTGCTGTGCCGAAAGTGAGTTCCCCCTGACCTTTTTCCGCCAGATGCTCTTTTGATTCGAGCAGACAGCAGTGTGGGTTTCTGCCATAGTTGCTTAACCTTGCGAAGAAATCGACCGGCTCTATCTTATCAATCTGTCTGACCAGCGGAATAATCTGCCCTGTCTTTGCCTCGTTAATTTTTTGACTGAATTCTGTCATATTTTTTCTCACACTTCGATAGGCTCAGTAGAGCCACAATATACATAAAAAAACGGCCTGCCGCTACCGACAGGCCGTGAAAATTATTAAATAATAGGTTTTTAGGATATACTAAGGCTCACAACCTGTCAGCTATTTGCCAACAGGCCACCACCAACCAAAACGATAGTTAGGACGATTTTGAGCCATAATCAATATAAATAATATTAAAATAGGCTGTAAAAGTCAAGAAAAATGGCTATAATATTCCAAAATTCAATTTTTTACTTTTATAGGCCGATAATTTTTGTATCATGTAAGGCCATTATTTGAACAAATTGACCCCTTACCTTTTTAGTCCAAATTCTGGAAAGACGATTATGGCTAAAAAAACTATAAAATCCAAAAATGCCGGTATAAATGAAATAACCCTTCATTATCTTAAAACACCAGATTATCGGAGTTTCCATGTGGATGGAGTTTTTGGAGGGCCGACCCCAAAAGGCAATATCTATATAGAATTTTTTATCGAAAGAGCCGTTACCCCCCAGAAGGTCGTTCATGAGGTAACCGAAAAAGGTTTATTGGGCAAAGAACTTAGCAGAGAAGGTAAAATCGGAATAATTAGAGAAATAGAAGCTGGCGCCATAATGGATTTGGCAACTGCAGAGGTATTGCGAGACTGGCTTGATTCAAAGATCCGTAGTCTGAAGGAACAATTAAAGGAAGGAAACAGATGAATTATAGCAATATCATATGGACAGGTGTGGAACGCACAATTCTAAACGTAAGTCTGGGTTGCTACAATAAACTTTTTGCTTATAATGCAAGTGAGGCGGATAGTTTTATTCCATTTGTGGAAAAAACCATCGAAAAAGTGCGTCTCTCAAAACAAAAAAATTATGAGATAAACATGTACACAGTTGCCGAAGCTTCTTTTGCCGATATTTGGAATGAACCGGAAGAAGACATCTGGGACAAATTATGAGCAGTCTGTCACAAAAGGATATAGTACTTGTTCCGTTTCCTTTTTCAGATCAGTTGGGGGCAAAAAAGAGGCCCGTTTTGGTTGTTTCTAATAATAATATGAACTTCGATAGAGCACATTGTGATTTCATAGGAGTAGCGATAACTTCTAAAATTCGTGGGGGCAATTATCGATTAAAAATTGATAATGCGGATACTGTATCCGGTTTTTTGCCGAAGAAATCAGAAATTAACTGCGATAAAATCGCTTCTATCCCCAAAAATTTTATTGTCAAAAAGATATGTTCGCTGAATAACAGAAGTTTTACAAAGGTGGAATCTATTTTGAAACAGGTATTTAATATCAATTAACAGTTTGTGGAAAAATGCCATAATGAAAAAATATGAATTGCAATTACCGTACAAGGTGGCCGATATATCTTTGGCCGACTGGGGCAGGAAGGAAATGAATCTTGCCCGCAATGAGATGCCGGGCCTTATGGCTATCCGTCAAAAATACGGCAGCCAAAAGCCGTTAAAAGGTTTGAAAATTACCGGCTCTCTGCATATGACGATACAGACGGCAATGCTGATAGAGACGCTTGTCGAACTCGGCGCAAAGGTAAGATGGGCTTCATGCAATATCTTCAGCACGCAGGACCATGCCGCCGCTGCGGTTGCAAAGGAGAAACTCGCAGCCGTTTTTGCCTGGAAGGGCGAGTCTCTTGAAGAATACTGGTGGTGCACCGAGCAGGCACTTTTATGGCCTGACGGCAAGGGCCCTGATTTAATTGTCGATGACGGCGGCGATGCGACGCTTTTTGTTCATCAGGGTGTCAAGATTGAAAAAGACTCTTCGCTTCTGAATGAAAAATACGAAAACCACGAGATGCAGATAATTATGGACAGGCTTAAGGTCTCTATTGCCGAAAAACCGGACAGGTGGACGAATATTGCGAAAAATATTAAAGGCGTGTCGGAAGAGACAACCACAGGCGTCAATCGCCTATATCAGATGCAGAAGGAAGGCGCTTTGATGTTTCCTGCGATTAATGTCAATGATTCGGTAACCAAGTCGAAGTTTGACAATCTTTACGGCTGCCGGGAGTCGCTTGCCGACGGCCTCAAGAGAGCAACCAGCATAATGGTCGCAGGCAAATGCATCGTTGTCTGCGGCTATGGCGATGTCGGCAAGGGCTGTGCTCAATCAATGCGGGGCCTTGGCGCAAGAGTGGTTATCACTGAGATTGACCCGATATGCGCTTTGCAGGCGGCGATGGAAGGTTTTGAAGTCAGAACCCTTGAGGAAGTTGTAGAACAAGGCGATATATTCGTTACCGCTACCGGCTGCTGTGATGTCATTGGCGGCGAAGATATGGAAAAAATGAAAAACGAGGCCATCGTATGCAATATCGGCCATTTTGACCATGAAATCGATATGAAATATCTTACCAGCAATCCGAAGTGCAAACGGCAGAATATAAAGCCTCAGGTTGATAAGTGGACGCTCGAATCGGGAAGGTCAATTATAGTCTTGGCAGAAGGCAGGCTGGTGAATCTCGGCTGTGCAACCGGCCATCCGAGCTTTGTGATGAGTAACAGTTTCACGAACCAGTGCCTTGCTCAGATGATGCTTGCAAAAGGCGGTTTTGAAAAAAAGGTTTATACACTGCCCAAAAAGCTCGACGAAGAAGTCGCAAGGCTTCATCTTGGCAGGTTGAGTGTTTCTCTTACTATGCTTACACCGGAGCAGGCAAAATATTTAGGCGTTCCTGTCGAAGGCCCTTACAAGCCGGAACATTACAGATACTGATATGTGGGAGCATTTTGCCCATCAGGCTGATATTGGCATAAGAGCAATTGCCGATAGTTTAGGCAAAGCGTTTGAGGATGCTGCTGTCGCACTGACGGCGATTGTTACAGAACCGAATAATGTAGCCAAAATTGAATCTGTGAAAATAGAATGCTCTGCCGAAAATAATGAGCTTCTGCTTGTTAACTGGCTCAATTCGGTTATATATGAAATGGCCGTGCGAAAAATGCTTTTTAGCCGGTTTGAAGTCCGGATTGACCCCGCACCTTCAGACAATTCAAATTTGAATATTCGAAGGTGCGGGGTTGAAAACTTAAAAGTTTCTGCAACAATATGGGGCGAAAAGATAAATCAACAGAAACATTCTCCTGCGGTAGAGCCAAAGGCTGTAACATATAATCAGTTGAGTGTAAAAAACGAGAACGGCAACTGGATTGTTCAATGTGTAATTGATGTATAACGGTTAAAACAATGTCAAGACCCGAATTAAAGAAAATTTCGGAAAATATCTGGCAGATAGAGCCTTTCGGAAAGATGAAAGTTCCGGGCGTGATTTTTGCCGATAAGGTTCTGATTAACGACATGGACGAAAAAACCATATCACAGGTCTGCAACGTGGCAGCATTGCCGGGGATAGTCAAGGCGTCTTTTGCGATGCCGGATGCACACATGGGTTATGGTTTTTGTATCGGCGGCGTAGCCGCTTTTGACCCTGAAGCCGGCGGTGTAATCTCCGGCGGCGGCGTCGGATTCGATATCGCCTGCGGCGTAAGGACGTTTCATACGGGTTTGATCGAAGAGGATATTGCCGGCATAAGTGAAAAACTTGCCGAGGCCTTGTTTCGCGATATTCCAGCCGGCCTCGGCAGTACGGGAAATATCACTTTAAGCACTGCTCAGCTCGATAACATGCTCACAGGCGGAGCAGTCTGGGCGGTTGAAAAAGGCTTCGGCACAAAAGAGGATTTGGATTTTATAGAGGAGCACGGCTGCGTAAAAGGCGCTATACCTGCAAAGGTTTCGCCACAGGCGAAAAAAAGACAGCGGGAGCAAATGGGAACGCTCGGCTCAGGCAATCATTATCTTGAGGTTCAGAAGGTCGTTGATATTTATGATGAGCAAATTGCCGAAGGCTTCTGTTTAAAAAAAGGTGATGTAATGGTAAGCATCCACTGCGGCTCTCGCGGCCTCGGTCATCAGATAGGCACAGATTATCTGAAGCAAATGGCTTCTGAAGCTGCGAGTTATGGTATCGAGCTGCCTGACAGGGAGCTGGCTTCAGTGCCTGTAAATAGTCCGCTCGGTCAGGATTATCTTGGTGCGATGCGGTCAGGAATAAATTGTGCCCTTGCCAACAGGCAGATTTTAACCGAACTTGTCAGGCGTATTTTTGCAAGAATTTTTCCAAAAGCCCAACTCAAAATGCTCTACGATGTGAGTCATAACACCGCAAAGGCTGAGGAGCATAAAGTTGACGGCAGAGGTAAAAATTTACTTGTTCATCGCAAGGGAGCGACGAGGTCGTTTGGGCCGGGAAATAGCGATTTGCCGCCAAAATACAGAGAGTTTGGTCAGCCGGTTTTAATTGGCGGCACAATGGGCACAGCTTCTTATATCCTTGCCGGAACGAACGAGAGCGAGTCTCTTGCGTTCAGCTCAGCCTGTCACGGTGCAGGCCGAAGTATGAGCAGGACACAGGCGGCAAAACAATGGCAGGGCAGCCAGATTGTCAGGGAACTTGCCGGTCGGCAGATAATAATAAAATCGCGCTCAATGCGGGGTCTTGCTGAAGAAGCTCCTGCTGCATATAAAAACGTAAGTGCCGTTGTCGAAGCGACTGCAAACGCCGGCCTTGCAAAAAAAGTTGCAAAACTATTGCCCCTGATTTGCGTCAAGGGCTGATTTGTCTGCGGATAATGCCTTTTCAGCTTTTCGCAGCAGGATACCGCGAATAATTCCAGCTGTGCCAATCGCGATAAGCACCAGGGCTGCGAACGATACCCCTGAGTTAGCTTCCGCATCAGCAAAACAGAAGCCTCTGCCGATAAATCTCATAATAATCCAGCCTGAGCCTATCAGCAGTAAAGCAATACCTGTGGTCAGGCTCTTTATCCAGTTAATTTCCTTTTTTTCAGTTCGACGGGTTTTATCTCAGAAAGAGGGGTACCTTTTTCTATCGCTGCCATAATCTGCTGATGCTCAAGGCGTTTTTTGGTTATAAGAAACCAAACCAGCAGTGCAAATATTACCATCACCATTATAAACGGCATATAAGCTACAAACGGAACTAACGAATCCATATTAATCCCTTTCAAAACAACGTTTTTACGATAATTATTGTTGCGATTTTACTTATTAGTCGCAAGATTTATTATAAAGGTTTCATAAAAATCTGAAACTTTTTACTATTTCGTGCGACTAATATAAAAAGGAGTCCTTTTTGACAGACGAAACCGGGCAAAACAAACAAATTGATTTGATACATCGGCTGCGCAGCGGCGATAAAGCGGCATTTGCCGATTTTGTTGAAAAATATCAGCAACAGGTTTTTATGTGCTGCCGCCTGCTGGGACTTGACGCCGCAGAAACGGAAGATGTGGCAAGCGAAACATTTCTGGCGGCATATCAGGGAATCGGCAGTTATGCCGGCAGGTCAAAAATAAGCACCTGGCTTTGGAAAATAGCGTATAATAAGGCGATAAGTTATATTCGGCAAAAAATCCGCCATCAAAAATTGCAGGAACGGCTCCAGAACCAATACGCAGATGAGCAGGAAATTGCTTTTTCGGAACAATCATCGGGCGATAGCTCTGAAATTATATGGGATGCCGTAAAAAAACTGCCGCAGGACCAGGCGGTAGCGATAGTTTTGTATTATAGGCAGGAAAAAAGCGTTAAAGAGATTGCAAATATTATGGAAAAACGTCAAAATACCGTTAAGGTCTGCCTGTTCAGGGGCCGGGAAAGGCTTAAAGAGCTTCTAAGCAATAAAATGGAAAGGTTGTATTGATATGCTGCCTGAAAATAGAAAAAATGGAGACAGGTTCGATGAACTGCTAAAAAATTCGCTTAAACAATACCGCCAGCCGGTGCCTGCTGGATTCCATCAGCGGATGCTCAGCAGGCTTGAGCAGTTTGAGCAGCAGAAGGTGCTTAAACAAGTTGTCCTACAGGAAAGGGTGCTGTTAGCAGCGTGTATATTGTTGCCAATAGCAGGAGTAATATTAGTGCTGATATTTCCAAATCTTTTATTGGTGCCGACGCAATTGATGGAGATATTGTATTTTTTGGCCAAAGAAACTGCCGCAAATATGATTCAGCAATGGCAGTTGTGGATAGGCTATGCTATGGCCGCGGCAGTCGTGATATATGCGGTTTATGAAGTTCTGCTGGCAGATGATTAAACAGAATCAGATTTTGTCCTTTCCTCAATAGCCACGAGGTTTATATAGCCGTGTTTTACGCCCCGCAGACTTATCATTTTTTCGCCCATCATATTTATATCTGAGGTCATACCTCTTACAATCAGAATCTCGAGGCAGTTGTTTTGGTCGATATAGACATGGATGGAAGAAATGGTTCTTATAGGTTTGCCGTGCCGCAGTTTTTTAAAGACGTTTGAAATGTGTGCGGTATGATGGTCGTAAACCAGAAAGATTGCGCCGATGGCGGGCGCTTTTTTATGTTCGAGTTTTATCTGTGAAAGATTGGAGCGTATCAGGTCCCGGATGGCTTCTGAGCGGTTTTTATAGCCTTTGTTGGAGATTACCTTATCGAATGCCGTAAGCAGGTCATTTTCAAGCGATACGCCTATTCGTTCGATATCAGACATTTTGTTTTTCTCCGTTACCGCCTGTCGGCGCCGCGCAGTAAACATAACACAACGGCTCATCGGAGTTATTTATTATATTATGAACGGTCTGCGGCGGTATATAAATTATTTTCCCTTTCCCGACTTCGAGAGTTTTTCCATTGCTGGTAACAGCCTGACCTTTGCCTGAAAGGAAAACAAGCATTTCTTCGTTTTCCTCGGTTGAATGCGCTCCGCAGCCCTGGCCGGGCAGCAGATAAACTCTTCCGGATTTCATTCCGCCGGTTTGAGGGGCGCCCCTTAAAAGAGGCTGATGCTCTGATTTTTCGCTCAAAACAGCTACAAAAGGTTCGTTTTTAGACATTTCGGCAACTTTCGAGATAGTATTCATATTTTCAGGCCATTCTACGGAAATTTTCTGGTTTTTCCATAATTTTTCTTGCCAAAAACGGGGAGCTGCAGTATTCTTGGTATCACGATTTTGTTTTTTTTATGCGCGGATGTTTTGAAGAAAGGTTTAAGATGCAGAAGGCAGGAAGAAGAGCAACAGGTTTAATGGTTGTTATGGTTTTATTCGCGACCGCCTGTTCTGCTGAGACCAACTGGAATCTCCAATCGGTCAACAGTTCCGGCGAAGGCAACAGCCCTTGGTTGTTCAGCACCAACAAGGTAACAGTTGAAGGATATATTTTGAACAGGCCGGAATATATGCTTAACGGAGAGCCTAATTACAATACTATTCCTTATAATTTAGGTGGGCAGTGGCAGATTTTCGTCCAGGGATGCGAGGGAGACCATGCCGGCACCGCAGTGTGGATGGCGCAGAATTATGCGAATATGCTTGGTATGGGATCCGGACGCTATACAAACGAGGAATGGCTTGCCGAACTGGACAAGCTTAACTATGACCCTTGCACCGGCCATAGGTTTATGCCGGGCGATAAGGTGCAGGTAACCGGCCTGACAAAATTCTATGGCGGCAAAACAAATATCAATGAGCGGCACAATACCGACTCCAATAATGACATAATAATTAAACTTGTCCAGCTTGGCGCTGGTTTGCCTGAGCCGGAAGTAATAACACTTGATATGGTTAAAGATGTAAATGACAATTTTATCTTTGATCAGACAAGACAAACCGGCGGCGAATATTATCAAAGCAGACTGGTTCGTATAAATAATGTAAGCTTTGTCGATGCTAATCAATGGGCGCCGGGCACAAAAACATTGCAAATTACAGATGGCACAAGAACATTGCCGCTGTGGCTTGGCATCGGACCGGGCATAACAGCTGGCTCAAATAATCTGTCTGCCCAGTTTGATGTTATAGGCATTTTCAATCAAGAAAACTCGAACACCGGAGGCTATCTGCTGTGGGTTACAAATTATGACGGAAATGGACAGATACTTACTGATGGATGTGACCTGCATGGCGTATTTGCCCCCGGCGATATCAACAAAGACTGCGTAGTAAACTTTGAAGATTTCGCGATATTGGCCGCTGACTGGCTGAAGTGCACTAATCCTTTACTGACTAATTGTCAATAAAACTTTTATGAAACTGAAACGGGCCTTTACATTGACGGAACTGCTGGTAGTTATAGCAATAATAGCTTCGCTGCTGGCGATACTGTTGCCGTCTCTGAGAAAGGCCCGTTTGCAGGCAAAGATACTGGTAACCAACGCCGAATTATGCGACATCGGTCTTGCTCTGGAGGCATACGGGATGGACCACGGAAATCAATTTCCGCCGACCCGTGCGGATTGCAATCCTGATACTCGCCAATACTGGTGGGCATTGCCTCAGGAGCTTGTCAAGAACGGATATATGCCCGGCGGCAAGGCCGGACCGGTAGTCTTTTCGAAAATGGAAGATAAGTTCAACAAAAATCTTGCGTATAAATATGTTGCTGTCGGCCCGCGGTTTGATTATTACGGTACGCCCACAACCCAGTTTTTAGAGATATCAAAAGGTTTTCCTGATAATGAAACGGGAGAATACAAACTGTATGGCGACCCAAAAACGTCGCCGGTAACATGGATGATATTCAGTCTTGGACCTGAATTTGATGAGCAAAATCAGGTACTGGAAGGTTTTCCTGTTGCAAAGAAATTCTGGTATAATCCCAAAACCGGCAGTGGTGCGCTTACGCGTATAAAGATGCTGAATCACAGCGACCATATCGGCACATTTGGAATCGGCCGTTGAGTTCTTAAAGCTCCATTTCTGTTATCTTTGAGCTTTCTGTATCAAGTATTATAAGCCTTCCTTTGCCGCTGAGCCAGTCGGTGGATTCGCCGGGGTTTATGATAAGCGTTTCTCCGACAGTTCTGATATCCCTAAAATGGGTATGGCCGTAAACGATAAGGTCATATTTTCCGCCTGCAATCGCTTCGTCCAGAATGCCGGGCTTGTGCGTTATAAGAACCCTTTTGCCTGCGATTTTGCCGCGATACGGGTCGCGATGAATTTCACCGCCGAAACTTTCGATAGTGCTTTTAAGTACGGGCTTTTCGCCGTCGTTATTACCGAATACCGCGATGAATCTTGCATTCTTTACTTCACCAAAGGCCTTGGCGGTAAACGGCGAAACGATATCACCTGCGTGCAGAATATATTGAACCTGCTCGTTCTTAAAAATTTCGACAGCTTTAAGTACGTTTGCGTGGTGGTCGTGACTATCGCTGATTATCCCGATTTTCATAGGGCCTATCCTTTTATAATATTGATATTTTTCATATCTCCCAGCAGGCCGTTTGCCTCAGCAAGGTATTCGAGGTCCTGTGGTTTATGTCCGAGCATTTGACTTGCGACAGCATCGACTGCGACACAATCGCTGCCGGCAATTAGTTTGCCGATTTTCTTTTCTGTTCCTGAAAGATGCATTCCGGCCAATGCAACCGATGCATCGACAATACAAAGCCCAGGTTTTTTATACATACAGACATCGACTACAGATTTGTCTGTTGACGGGCTGTGCAGTTTTGATTTGTTCCATCCGATTTTATAATATTTTCCCGGTGCAAGGCCGAACATGTTTTTCATTGCGACCGTTGTGCCTGTGAAGCTGTGGTCCTTGAGGACCGGCATGGAAATTATAAATGCATCTAAAACTATCTTCGGTAAATAAAGCTGTTTTAGCTGCAGTGCATTTTTGTTCTCGAGCAAAACTGCATCCACCTCGTTGAAATCGACAAGTTCGATTTTATATTTTTCGGCCAAAGCTGTGTATCCGAGTTCCTTAAAGATATCAAACGTATTTCCGCTGCCGCAGCCTTCGCCAATTATGATTTTTGCCTTTGTCTGCCTGACGCAATAAGTGTAAACAGCCTCAACCATTTTAACTGATGTTGTAACAGGCGGCGGAGAAGAATTTGTCAGATTGGGTTTGAGGATTATCGTGCCGGCCTGAGGCAGGATTTTTTCAGCCCCTGCAAGCTCAAGGGCGACAGGGATGCTTTGGGTATAATTTTTAAATTCAACAACCGCAACAGTGCTCATAAAACAGACCTGCGAAGTTATTTTTCATAATCCTAAACGATTGTCGAGGTTATGTAAACCCCGCACCTATTTGTCCCGTGTTTTCTTAAAATCACGTCGTTAAACGATACGCAATAAACTACAGTTTTTTCTCTTGCGTTCGCATAATACAAATAGGTGCGGGGTAAAGTCAGTTTTGACTTGCTGCCGGCAGCCAAATTTGTATAATTGTTCGGCCGTGGGCTTAAAACGTAAGAATTCATACATAAAAAACAATTTGAAAGGTTTTAAAAATGGCAAATGCACCGAAAGCAAATGCTGTCGTCAGCCAGTCGGGCGGTCCGACAGGTGTTATCAATGCTTCTTTAGTCGGTGTAATTGAAGAGGCGAAAAAACATTCTGAGATTAAGAATCTCTACGGTGCTGTTCACGCGGTAAGCGGCATCGTGAAGGAAAATTTCATAGACCTTAAGAAAATCTCTGCCGATGTGCTTGAAACCGTTGCAGCAAGCCCCTCATCGGCCCTCGGCTCAAGCAGAGACAAGCCCGATGCGGAATACTGTAAAAAAATTCTTGATGTGTTTAAAAAGCACGATATTCGTTATTTCTTTTATATCGGCGGCAACGATTCAGCCAATACCTGCTTTATCATAAATAATATGGCGCAGCAGGCCGGCTACGAATTGCGGGCCTTTCATATTCCAAAAACGATTGATAATGACCTGCTTGTTACCGACCACTGTCCCGGCTACGGCACAGCAGCTAAATTCGTTGCTTGCGCCCTTATAGGTGACGACCTCGACAACAGGGCTCTGCCGGGGATAAAGGTCGATTGTCTAATGGGCAGAAATGCCGGCTTTCTTACCGCTGCTGCCGCTCTGGCAAAACAGAGGGATGATGACGGCCCGCATTTGCTTTATTTTCCTGAAAGACCGGTTTCGATGCAGAAGTTTCTCTCCGATGTAGAAACTGTTTATAGGAAACTTGGCAGATGTGTTATTGCGGCAAGTGAAGGTATCAGCGATACTGACCATAAAACATGGGCAGAGAAAATTACCGAAACAGATGAGCACGATTCACACGGCAACATCCAGCTTTCCGGCACAGGCACACTTGCAGATTATCTCGCAGCGCAGATTAAGAGCAGATTGAAGGTCAAGCGAGTCCGTGCCGATACATTTGGTTATCTGCAAAGGAGCTTTGCAGGATTGCAGTCATCGGTTGACGCATCCGAGGCTCGCCGCTGCGGTGTTGAGGCGGTTAAACTTGCGATGACGAATGTGAGCGGTTCTGTCGCAATCAAACGAGTCGGCAGCGGCAAAAATTATGCGGTTGAACTTTTCAGGACCGAGCTTGCCAATGTCGCTGAAAAGACGAAATCGCTGTCTGACGAATTTATTAACAAAGATGGCAACGGCGTAACGAGTGCCTTTGTTGATTATGCCCTGCCGCTGACCGGCGGCCTGCCGAAAACCGAATATCTCGGCAACAGGGCCGGTATATGAATAAACTATATTTTTTTGCGACCCAATTTTTGTCTGGACAGTACGAATTAAGAATATAAACTTAAAGGACTTATTTTGAAAGGTGTAATTATGCAGTTAAAAGTAAGTAAACATGTTGTAGTTTTGTTTGTTTTGACAGCAGTAATGGCATCGATTCTGATTTTTGTCGGCTGCGAGAAACAGGCCAAGACGGGTGCTCAGGGTGTGCAGGCTGCTCCGAAGGCTTCTATTGCAGGTAAGGTAAAAACCGGCAGTACAGGCAAAGTTGCGGACGCAAACGCCGTGAAAACCTGCCCAATGAAAGGTAAGAAGCCCTCTGATGCGAAGAAGGCAAAGAGCGTTTCTGATGCAAACGCGGCAGCAAAGCGGTGTGAGAAGATGATGTGTGCCATTGGGGATGGTAAAGCAGCGAATAAGAGCATTTGCACTGAATACAAAGGCAAACGGTATTGTTTCTGTTGTGAGGGCTGCAAAAAACAATTTGAAAAAGACCCTGAGAAGCATGCTGGTAAGTGCAAATAATTGTTAGAGATTTAATTCTGGATGGCTGTCCGGCGGAGAAAGCTTTGTGGGACAGCCATTTTTTTGCCTTTAGAACTGTGAATTGCTGATATTCTGTATTGTTATGCTTTCAGGTTTTATAAATTTATTACCGCAGGATTACAGTTTCACACAATGGTTTGTGCTTTGTATCTGTGCCGTCTGTGTAGGCATAAACAAGACAGGCCTGCCCGGACTGGGGATAGTTGTTGTGCCTCTTATTGCGGCGTTTTTTCCTGCAAAGGCCTCAACTGGTCTGCTTTTGCCGCTTCTTGCGATGGCTGATTTGTTTGCGGTCGGTTACTATCATAGCCATGCAAAATGGAATCATATTATAAAACTTCTGCCTGCCGCTCTCGTCGGTATTGCAGCCGGGTCCCTGACGGTCAGGCATATCGCCGACTTCCAGCTGGCACCTGTAATAGGTCTGATTGTGCTTGTTATGCTCGTTTTGAATTATCTTCGAAACAGAAAACAGCAGGATGATTTTAGTGTGCCTCAGCACTGGTTGTTTGCGGTTGCGATGGGTTTTTTTGCGGGTCTTACGACCCAGCTTGCAAACGCCGCCGGGCCGATTATGATTATTTATCTTCTTGCGATGAAATTGCCGAAATATGAATTCATCGGGACAGGCGCATGGTTCTTTCTTATTATCAACTGGCTCAAGATTCCCGTGTTTGTCAGCGAAGGCAGAATAACTCTCGAATCTGCTTGTGCTGATATTATTATGCTTGGCCTTATTGCTGTCGGCGCCTTTGCAGGCATTTTGATTTTAAAGAATATCTCCCATAAATGGTTTAAGCTGGCAGTTGAAATACTCGCCGCCGCGGCAGCGATAAAACTTTTATTATTCTAATATTACATATTTTTATATCTTGGTCCTCCGCCGCCCTCTGGCGCCGTCCATCTGATATTATCAAACGGGCATTTTCTCTGACAGGTCTTGCAGTGCAGGCAGTTTGAGGGATTTGCAGGTTTTACCTGTTCGTTTACTGTCTCATAGACTCCTGCCGGGCAGAAGGTAATGCAGGGCGAATTAAATCTGGGTGTGCATTTTTGTGCGCAGATATTTGTATTGGTTATAGTCAAATGGCTGGGTTGTTCTTCACGATGTTCCGTTGCAGCCATTGCGGTAAATGTGTCTTTGTCGTAATTTTTTGACGGCTTGTATTTATATTTTTTGCTCGTTAAAACCTCATAATCTTTTTTGATTTTGAATTTTGGCAGTTTGCCGCCGAGGATTGACAGAGGTATTCCGAACAGCGGCCCCAGTTTTGCTACGGTCTGTCTGAATTTTGCCGCCTGTTTCATTTCTTCGATTACGCCGGACATATTCAGCAGTTCGGTGTATTTCGATGCTATTGCGGCAGGGTTGTTTGTACACTCTGCAATCGCCGCACCTGCAGCAATGCCGGATTTTATTGCGTTATGTATGCCCTTGATTTTCAGCATGTTTACGAACCCCGCGGCATCACCGAGCAAAAGGACATTGGCTTTTCCGATGGCGCTGGTTTGCGGGTTTCTCGGCAGGGCGAAGTAACCGCCTTCGGGAATCATTTTTGCTCCGGCCTCGACGATTGTTCCGCCTTCGATGAATTTTTTTACAAATCTGTGATTTTTGAAATTGGTCAAAGCATCCTGCGGATTGAAGTCACAGTATTTCCAGTCGAGCCCCACAATCATTCCCACAGCGATGTGATTTTCGCCTGCCGGATACATTATACCTCCGCCGAACATCGCAGGTCCGAGGACCGGTGTCCAGAGGGGGTATCCTAATGCGTGGACGGCCCGGCCGTGGGTGAATTTTCTGAACTGCTCATCGCTTACCTTGATAATTTCTTTTACGCCGACGGAATAAAGCTGATTTGCCCGCCTGACAAGGCCCGCCTCCTCTATGAATTTTTCTGTTACAAGGCCATCGCATCCTTCGGCAAGGACGATTACATCTGCATTTATAATTTCGCCTGCGACATAATTTGGCTGCTTCTGGCCGAGCTTATCGAGTCCCTGGTCAACAAGTTTTACGCCGAGGGCGGCATTTTTTTTCTCATCGTAAATAATATCTTCAGCGGCAAAGCCGTGTATTACCTCTACGCCGAGGTTCTTTGCCGCCTGGCTCAGCCATTTTGTCAGTTTGCTTATGGATACTATATAATCGCCCATATGGCTCATCTGTGCGAAGTTCAGTTTCAGTGCCTTTGCAAGTTTTATTGATATGGAGATATTGAAGGGAAAATTTTTTCCTGCCAGGAACAGGAGGTTGTCTTTTGTTACCTTGTATGCGAGGATTTCTTTTGCCTGTTCGGATTGTTTCCAGTCTTTATCGACCGCTGCCAGGAGTGTATTGAGGCAGTCGGCCTCGAGCACGGCACCTGAGAGATTATGGTTTCCCGGCTCGGCGGCCTTATCGATTACGCAGATTTCAGTATGGGGGAGTTTATTTTTGAGTGTAATGGCGGCGGCGAGTCCTGCCGGTCCTGCACCGACAATAAGTACCGAAGTTTTATTTAAGTTTGTTACGGCCACGGCAGTTCCTTTTTATTGTTTTTTCATCAGTGCTTCGGATAGCTCTGGCACAATTTTTTCAACGGTTCCTATTATGTAGTAATCACAGTGTTTGAAAATAGGTGCGTTTGGGTCGCTGTTGACCGCGACTATTGTTTCGCTGTTCGCAACGCCTATCATATGCTGAATCGCGCCGGATATCCCAAGTGCGATGTATACTTTTGGCGCTATTGAAGTGCCTGTCTGTCCGACCTGGTGGATTCTGTCGATGAAGCCCTGTTCGACGGCGGCTCTCGAAGCGCCGCGTTCGCAGGTTTTCTTGAATCTTTCTGCAATGGCTGCGGTAAGTTTATTCAGCAGCTTTTCGTAGTTATCTCTGCTCTGCATGCCTTTTCCGCCGCTGACAACTATTTCGGCGTCGAAATTGACGCGGCCTTTGCCGGTTTCTGTTCTGATAATGTTAAGGCTTAAATCTGCTTCGCTTAATTGCGGCGTCTGTTTAATAATTTTGCCCTTTCTTGCTGGCTCCGGCGGCAGCCTTTTCATTACACCCGGCCGTGCAGTTGCCATTTGGCTTTTTGAATCTTTTGTGCAGATTGTCGCCATGACATTACCGCCCAGAGCAGGCCGTGTCTGCATCAGTATTCCGACTTGTCCTTTTCTGGAGCTGTCTTTTATATCCAGTTCTGTGCAGTCGGCCGTCAGTCCGCATCCGAGCCTGTAAGCTATCATCGGTGCGAGCACTCTGCCGGTCGGCGTAGCAGCGAACAGCACAATCTGCGGCCAGTACTGTCTGATGGTATCTGAAATTGCTTTTTTGTAGGCTGCGGGGTCGAATTCGCCGAGCACCGGATGTTCAATCGTATAAACTACATCAGCACCGGCGACGATAAGTTCCTGACAGAACTTCTGGATGTTGTCTCCTGCGATAGTCACGCCGACTTTTGTTTCGAGTGAGTCTGCGAGGCTTCGAGCCTTTCCGATAAGTTCGAATGTCGCGGGATGAATTTTTCCTGCGTTGAGTTCTGCAACGACCCAGACCTCGCCCTGATAACAGGGTGCGGCAGCTTTGAATCCTTCGAGCATATCTTCGAGGGCATTTTTATGGAAATGTTCGCCGGCCAGGCTGAGAATATTTTCTTTTATTTCTTCCGTAATTTCTGATAGTTTCGTAATTGCGAGCTTTTCGAAGATATCGGCAAGGATTTTGTAATCTTCGCTTTCTTTTTTTGTTCCTTCAAAGTTTCTGTTGAATAGATTCACTCTTTTTTCAGGCAGGATATAGGTGTCGGTTTTATCCTCGGTTTTTGCGGTTTGCTTTTGCGATTCACTGAAGCTTTCGGCAATTGCCTCTGCAAGTTCTGTTGGTTCGGTTATCTGTCGGCATTTTCTTGTAGTCTTGCCCGGCGGGAAAACTCTGATAACGCGAGTCCTTGAGCCGTTTATTCCTATGTTGACGGCCTTGATATCGTCGGCATCCCACTGAGTAAGCTTGAATCTATTCGCTTTTCTGGTATCTGCGAAGGTTGCGAACAGCGGATACTCGTATTTTGCAATGGTAATAACCGCCGGCACCGAGCGCGTGGTTACTACCTGGTTTCCGCCGCTGATAATTCTTGTAAATTCAAACCCGCTGTGTTTGTATTCCACATCGGTTACGTATGTAACACATGGGATGTTGAATTCTTCTGCAATCTGAGCCGGTACCTGAGCGGTATCGCCGTCAACGGATTGCATACCGGTTACGATATAGTAGTCATTGCTGCCGCCGAGTATGTCTTTGACGATTTTTCGGATGGCATGGGCAAGGGGGTTTGCCGTTGCGCATGTATCAGCTCCTCCTAATGCCTTGTCGGTCAAGAGTACAGCAGTATCGGCACACCTTGCAAGGCTGTATCGCAGGACATCCTGAGCCATCGGCGGGCCCATGGTCAAAACAATGATTTTACCCGGTTTTGGGCCTGATTGATTCATCCGGTTGGCGGCTGCAAGTGCCAGTGTGTCCAGCTCGTTTATCACACTTGCCAGCCTTGTCCGAATAAGCGTACCGGTTTGGGGGTCAAAGGCATTGTCTGTTATCTGAGTAACATCCGGCACCTGTTTGACAAGTACTATGTAATCGCTCATTTTGGACCTTGTTATTTCTCAGTTTCTCCGGTTGGTATCATACTGAATTTTCCGTTAATTTCATCAAATTAGCTATAAAGCAGGGGCTTTTTTTTGTAATTATTTTGCCGTGATACTGTGCAAATTTGCTATTTTTTCCATTATCGGACTTCTCTCTTGATAGTTTGGTTGAAAAACGGTTTAATATCCGCCACGGCAGGTGTGGCCAAGCCACTGTTTGTAGAATTGGAAATTATGGTTTACTGTCTTTTTTCAGGTAAAGGATAAGGTAATGGCAGATATGAAGGCGTTAAGCGAAGCTGTGATAAGGGGTGACCAGGCCAAGGCACTTGAGATAACCAGGGCTGCTATCAGCGAAGGCGTTTCTCCAGGGATAATTCTTAACGATGGTCTTATTGCCGGCATGAACGTAATTGGCGAGCGGTTCAAGAAAAACGAGGTTTATATTCCTGAGGTTCTTATTGCCGCACGAGCGATGAAAAGCGCCTTGGAGGTTCTTGCGCCGAAGCTGGTTGAGGCCGGCGTTGAGCCTGTGGGAAAGGCTGTGATGGGCACGGTTCAGGGCGATTTGCACGATATCGGCAAAAACCTCGTGGCTATGATGTTAAAAGGCGCAGGCTTTGATGTTGTTGACCTTGGCGTTGATGTCAGTGCCGCCAAGTTTGTGGAAAAGGCAAAAGAGACAAAGGCGAAGCTTGTCGGCATGAGTGCACTGATTACTACTACAATGCCTTCGATGGAAAAGACAATCAAGGCCATCAAGGAAGCCGGCCTTGCCGTAAAAACAATGATAGGCGGTGCTCCTGTTACTCAGGCCTACGCCGACAGGATTGGCGCCGATGGCTACGCACCCGATGCCGCTTCTGCCGTTGACCTTGCCAAATCGTTAATTGGAAAATAGGTTCACTTATATTTAGCCCCCACTTTTAATGGGGGTTTTTCTTTTGTTTAGCCCCCAGACCGCCTGACCTGACCATATCCAGCACAAACTCTCTTTTTGTATGCACAGACAGTCTTGCCAGTACCATATAGACCCACCTATTCAAACTGCAGTGCTTTGATTGGATCCGACAAAGCAGCCTTCATGGCCGGATACACTCCAAAAAAGATACCAATGACAAAAGTGGAAAGAAAAGATGCTGCTACGGCATTTATCGAAATTACAAACGGCCAGCCGGAAAAAATAGCTATAAGCATCGAAACGGTAATTCCTATAATCACACCTATCACTCCGCCGCTAATACTCAAAATTAAAGCCTCGGATAGAAACTGAATAAGGATATCTCTCCGTTTAGCGCCCACCGCTCTTCTTATACCTATTTCTTTTATCCTTTCTCTAATAGAAATGAGCATGACAGCCAAAATACCAATCCCCCCGACCAAAAGAGAAACAGCTGCGATACTTCCAATAAGTAGCGTGAACGCCTTGCTGCTTTCTTTTTGTGTCTCCAAGACCATCGCTTGATTCTGGATAGTAAAATCATCCGCTTTGTCATCTTTAATATGGTGTTTCCCCCGCAAAATACTGCTTAGTTCTTTTTCGGCTTGATCCATTAAACTGCTATCCTTTACTTTCACGTATATCGCATTAATATACGTTAAGTTAAAAACTCTCCTCAATGCGGTTCTGACTGGAATAAATATCTGGTCATCTTGATCCATTCCGTTAATATCCAGCCCCTTAGGAGATAAAACTCCGATAACTTCAAAAGGAACCTTGCCTATGCGAATTATTTTCCCAATCGGGTCCTGTTT
>JBGOWI010000036.1:0-24302 GCA_041478555.1 Phycisphaerae bacterium | reverse complement strand
TTACCAAGGAATGGAAAATTCGCTGCTTGTTGCCGTTACGGAGAAAAGAACAAAACAGCAGATAGGAATGCTTGCCGAGGCTCTGGAGACTGTTTTATGAATCCCGCACCTTCTAATATTCCTGGAAGATGTCGGGAATCGAAAAAATACACGGCCTTGTATATGGGATATACCAACGATATAAAACCCGCCTAAAGGCGAGACCTCGTCTTCGGCGGGTTGGAACAAAAAGAAGGTGCGGGATGAAACTGATTTTTGATAAAAGTGTGCCGAACCGTCGCGGAGTTGCCCCGCCTCAAAGTGATGTTTCTACCTCAATACATATAAAAAAAGAATTATTGAGGAGTGTAGAGGCAAAACTACCTGAATTAAGCGAGCTTGACGTTGTGCGGCATTTTACGGAGCTATCGAGAAGAAACTTCGGCGTTGATACAAATTTCTATCCGCTCGGCTCCTGCACGATGAAATACAATCCCAAGGTTGCCGAGCGCATAGCATCTTATCCTGGTTTTGCACATTTACATCCGCTTATGCCGCAGTTGAGAATGGGGGGGCTTCTTACGCAGGGTGCGCTTGAGGTTTTGTATGATATGGATAAATTGCTTTGCGAAATAACAGGAATGGCCGGCTTTACGATGCAGCCGATGGCCGGCGCTCACGGCGAACTTTGCGGCATAATGATTATGGCTGCATATCACAGGGACAGGGGCAATAAAAAGACAACCGTCCTTATTCCCGACAGCGCTCACGGCACAAATCCTGCTTCTGCTGCCATTGCAGGCTATAAAGTCGTTTCAGTGCCTTCGGATAACAGAGGCGTAATGGATATTAACGCCCTTAAAAAAATGGTCAATTCCGAGACGGCAGGGGTAATGCTTACCTGCCCGAATACGCTGGGGATTTTCGAGCCGGACATAAAAGAGATTTGCGATTGTTTACATTCAGTTGACGGCCTTACATATTATGATGGGGCAAACTTAAACGCCATAGTCGGCAAGGCAAAGCCGGCCGATTTTGGTTTTGATATTGCTCATTTGAATCTTCACAAGACTTTTGCGACTCCTCACGGCGGCGGCGGACCCGGTGCAGGGCCTGTCGGCGTTATTGAAAAGCTGCTCGATTATCTGCCGGTCTCGATTGTTGTAAAGAGAAACGACGGCACTTTTGCACTCGAGTATGACAGGCCAAAATCCATCGGCTATATCGCTCCGTTTTACGGCAACTTTGCAGTCATACTGCGGGCGTATGTCTATATCCTTATGTTAGGCAAAGAGGGCCTGCGAGAAGTAGCTGAAAATGCGGTTTTAAATGCGAATTATATCAAACACAAGCTGAAAGACTATTATGACCTTCCCTTTAACGGCCTTTGCAAACACGAATGTGTTTTCAGTGCCGCTCGCCAGATGGCCAACGGTGTTCACGCAATAGATATTGCAAAGGCGTTGATTGACGCCGGCTTTCATCCGCCAACCGTTTATTTTCCGACGATAGTTAAAGAGTCAATGATGATTGAACCGACCGAGACAGAGAGCAAAGAAACGCTCGATGCGTTTATTGAAGTGATGCGCGCCATTGCCGAAACGGCACAGAAAGACCCGGAAAAACTCAAGGCTGCGCCTGTAACAACGCCTGTCGGCAGACTCGACGAAACCGCCGCTGCTAAAAATGTCGATATAGCGGAATTGTAGCCACCCCTGCCTTCGCAGGGGCAGGCTCCGAAAAGAAGAAACACGAAGAATTAATCACGAATTAACCCACCTCCGCTAGAGCTTCGGAGGGCAGGCACGAATCTACACGAATTTTAACCACAGATTTCACGGATTTCACCGATTTATTTAAGCGTAAAATTCCATTGAGTTTGAAAAGAAGAAGAGAAGCAAGAGACAAGGCTATAAGGCTATAATACTATAAGTATACAATGGTATGAGTATATAATGGTATGAGTATATAATGGTATAAGGGAATAATGAGCAGAAGAATTAAAAACCACAAATAAAAAAAGGTAAAAATATCGATAGCGGATGAATTTCTCTTTACTTTTTTCTTCTTCAGAGATATAATTTCTACAAAGCAGCGAGGAAGCAACAACAGAAAATTAAAATTCACGAATGTTGATGGTTTATTGGCGACAGAGTAAAATGCTTAGGCAAAAAGTGTGGTAGACTATTACGTTGAACCCGAGAAATAAAATGCCTGACTTTATCGAGAAGGCTTTAAACGCAAAGCGTGAATCGAAGCATATCGAGTTCAAAAGTACGTTTGACCCTAACTCGACTCGGGACTGGTGTGAGATTGTCAAAGATCTCGTCGCCATTGCCAATTCTGGCGGTGGTGTCATCCTTTTCGGTGTCGACAATATTGGAAACCTCTGCGGCTCTCCGATAGAACCAGTTAAAAATCTGGACCCGGCTGATGTAGCAGACAAAATATCCAAGTATACAGGTGCTGTGGACTTAGAGTTTGAAATCCGTGAGGTAAAGAAGGAAGAGGCCAAACTTGTTGCCTTTGTGATTCAAGCGGTCTCCATTCCCATAGTGTTCCAAAAACCCGGAACATATAATATTGATGACGGGAAGCAACGCACAGCCTTCAGCGTTGGCACAGTGTATTTCCGGCATGGTGCAAAAAGCGAACCCGGAACAAGTGATGACATCAGAAGAGTAATCGAGCGTCAGTTGGAGCTGATTCGCAAGTCCTGGATAAAGGGTGTGAGGAAAGTTGTGCAGGCTCCCCAAGGTTCGCAAGTCGTCACCGTTCAAACACGGGGCACTATTACATCAGCTGTTCCTCTAACCGCCAATGTTCGTGCTGTTAATGATCCTAATGCGACACCGGTGATTCTTACAAGAGACCGTACAAAAGCATCAGGTACATTTATGCACGAGGAGGTCTCTGAAGGTATATTTGATGAGATTAATAATGTGATCGATGCAAATACCATTTTAGCAAAAGGGCAGCAACATTTTTTTCTTGGGCAGCCCATTTATTACCGCATCTACGCAGAACGCCAGCATGTGCAACAGTCAGATTCAAATATTTCGCTACTACTTCATAGCGCTATTACCGAGCTCTACGCCCCCGGCCTATATTGGGCTGTTACCTTGCCTGTTAAGATTACCGCCCAAACCTTTGCAGACCTCTATTTGCATCCTAAATCGCCACACATACATGGCCTATTGCGAATAGCAATTCTGTTGGGTAAAGAGTTTTCCGAATGGCTTTATGGGAAATGGCATAAAAAGTGGAAACGACACCCCCAGCCACCATCTTTTTACTGGGGATTCAAAGATATGATATCAAAGTTCGACAAACGTGATCGGCGACTAATTGCAGCTCGTGCTGTTACAACGACTCAGTATAATATTACCGGCACAACGTCTCCTCATGCAAAGGAACTCATAGAGAAACCAGAACGAGCGGCCTCGCTGCTTTCCAAAGTTTGTATGCAAGTTTTTGAAGGTAGAACAGAACTTCGAACCATCGCACGAGATCTTGATTACTTGGCATATGGTGGTGAAGTGGAACGGCGGGCAGCACAGATAACCAAGGCAATAATCAAACAAATCGGCGACCTGCAGGCAGGGGACATAACAGAAGATAAGGATGAAGAATAAACTATTGATATTAGCGCATAATGGCAGGATAAAATTGATAGTGCAAAAAGTGCGGTATGTTATTGTGTTGGTTGCGAAGGGAAGCCGAGAGGGAATAAGGATTCTTGGAACAAAACCGAGACTTTTTGTCGTATCTCCTAATAATGGCTACTATAGTCATGAAAGGAGTAAAAAAAATGACTAAAACTTCCGATGTCAATATGAAAGAGTTCCATTTGGCAAAAGGGGAAAGCCTGCTCCCGGAAAATTTTCCAGAACTGATTAATCTGTCTGCAGGCTTTATGTTTAATTTTATTCCTAAGCCTTCTCATACATTGCCACCTGAATTTGTGTACGTGCCAATTAACCCGAACAAACAATGGGATAAGTCATCACTCAAAGTCACATTAGCAATAACTGAATGGAATTCTCTATGGGAAGCAGGTCATCTACGGTCAGAGTTTGTCCCCAAAATCCTCACCCATGATTTTCCTAAAGAACTGAGATGGCTCACCAAAATCGAGAATGCCAATCTATATTTGATTCCCAATGGTCGTAAGAGCGCATTCGATGCATTTGAGCCTCTTTATCATCTTTTGCCATTGCATACACTAAACAGGTTTGGCCTGCCGGCATTTAAACCGGGCTTTTGGCCACCCCGGACATATCACCATACTATAGACCAACACTTTACAGATGATTTTGATGAACGAGTGGCAAAGGCTTTTGCCAGTTACCTGTGGCCGTGGTTAGACTCTGGTTCCCGACTTCATTCCTTTTCAAAAGATGACCCCATAGTCCTTCTCGCGCATAACCTGAATTTCTGGTTACCTTGCATATACAAAGTTGCAGAAGAGCGATTACAGTGTTTTCATAGAGTTGAATTTGATAACAAGAAACAAATGCATGCAATGCAGAAAATTCAAACCAGTTTGCCTTCCGATATTCAGGTAAATAGGCCTCTTAAGGGAGGTTCGATATGGTACGGAGAAGAAGATGCTCGTCAAGCAACTAAGGAACTTATTCAGGTCGCCGATAAAGATGGGAAGTTACGAGCAATACTCGAAGCTGTAAGATCAAATCGTGTTAAGGATGACTTTTCCAATCTTTGGTCATATGCGAAAGAAGATTTTGAACGGAAGATCTATCACAAGCGTTCAAAGGTGCGGGTATCATTTGTCCAATTAGATGAGGCCAAACCAGTTCATGCACCCACAAGTGAGCTTCATGGAAATCTTCTCTGGGAGGATTTTATTGCGCTGCTTGACAGGAAGGAACGTAGGATCGTTGTGTGCCTGAAAAACGGTACAACACGTGTATCTGAGATTTCCAAAAGGCTGGGGTACGCAAACCATAGCCCAGTATGCAAAGCACTGAAACGTATCCGGGACAAAGCAAAGAAGTACCTATACCTATAGTAGGTTTAGAAAAGAGCAACCAACGAATGTATTGAATAAGACGAGGCTTTCTTGGCCGAAGCGGAGAATCCCGCACCAATTCATTCAATAAGTATAAAAATGAGTAGAACAAGAATATTAAATATGTGCGGGACAGGCTGGGCAGGGAAAGTTGAGAGTTGAAAGAATAACGCCGCCCTGATCCGCCTTCGCCAAGGCTTCGGCGAGACACGGTGGCGGCGGCTAAATAAATAAACGAAATAAAACCTCCCTGCGTATTACCAAAGGCGAGAGATTAGAGAAGAAATGAATGAGATTAGAGGAGTTTCAGAAACAGACAGGTTCAAAGGTTTTTGATAATGAATTTGCACGAGCCGTAAAAATGCTTGTTGCTGCCGGTGCGAACACAAGCAGTATAACTGCGTATCTGATGTCAAGTCATCCGAGGTTTGAAATTCAGAATGTTGAGGAGTCGATGAAATTTGTCAGTAATCTTGGCGTAAGAATTATGCTTGCGGACTTTTCGCCGATACCGGGCACAGCAGACGGCCAGCTTTGCAGAAAATATGTTGATATGAATGAGCCTCTTTGTCACAACAAAACCGCATTTCCAATAATCCTTTTCGGCAATGAAAAAGTAAACCGTATAAAAGATATGTGTCGGAAGTTGAACCATAACCTCCAAAACAATTAAGACTTGCACAGACAGGACTGATTTAATATAATCCCCGTCCTTTGAAAAATTGCAGTATGAATCCCGCACCTTCTAATATTCCCGGAAGATGCGGGGAATGGGAAAATAAATGAATTGCACATTTGGGCTTAATAACGATAAAGAATTTGAATAAAAAGAAGGTGCGGGATGAAAATCAGGCAGACAAAACTTATTGATTTCGGAAAGCGCAGCGGTTTTAAGGTCTGTCCTGTGAGCATCGGTGCGATGCGATTGCCGAAAGATGTCGATAAAGCGGCATCGCTTTTAAGACAGGCAATCGACGCAGGGATGATTTATATAGATACCAGCCGCGGTTATGGCGACAGCGAAATAAAAGTCGGCAAGGCACTGAAAGACGGCTGCAGAAATAAAGTGATACTTTCAACCAAATGGTGTCCGTGGAATCTGATGGTTGAGACGGATGACGACACTTCGGCAGACTGTATGTATAAAAGAATCCTCGAATCGATGCAGAGACTCGACGTTGATTATCTGGATTTTTATCAAATATGGAGCATAAACAACGCCGAACAATATATTCAGGTGACGCGCAAAGGCGGAATGCTCGACGGGATTTTACGTGCGATGAAGGAAGGACTTGTAAAGCATACCGGCTTTACTACTCACGACACACCTGAGAATGTCAGCAGGTATATCAATAAAGCCGACTGGTGCGAGGCGATACTTTTCACATACAATATGCTCGACAGAACTTACGAAGATGTTATTGCCGAGGCGCACCAGAAAGGCATAGCAACAATTGTTATGAACCCGATAGGCGGCGGAGTTTTTGTGCAGGATTCGCCGCCGATAAAAAAGGCAGTAAAAAAGGTATTGGGAGTTGACGATGTGGTGGAAGTGGCGCATCGCTGGCTCAAATACAATGAAAATATCGATACAATTCTGTGCGGGATTGAGAAACAATACGACATAACAAGCACGCTGACGAATTACGAAAAGCCTCCATTGACACCAAAGCAGAAGGAACTGCTTGATAAAGAGCTTTCCAAAATCTCGAGGAAGAACACCGGCTTCTGTGTCAACTGTAAATATTGCCTGCCCTGTCCGAAGGATATAAATATTCCTGCCTTTATGAACGCGGCATATTTCAGTGAATTTCTGAGAGTCGACAGGCAGGCAAAAAATTTTTACGGCTGGATACTGAATCCGTCAAACCAGGACAAATCCGCCGACCCGGCCGAGTGCATCGAATGCGGCAAATGCGAGCAGAAGTGCACACAGAAAATCAAAATAATAGAAATGCTCAGGATTCTCAAAAGCAAATTCGGACAGAAATCAGAGTGTTAGTATTTCTGTACCGTCAGAGGGGATGACGATATAAATTTCACTGTCGATTCCGAAGCGTTTTTTGTAATCGGCAAAGATTTTTTCCTTGATTTTTTGGGCCGATTTGCTTTCGGCCAGTGCGACTGCTGCACCGCCAAAGCCTCCCCCACATAATCGAGCACCTAAAGCGCCCGGCAGTTCGACAATTTTTTCAACCAGGAAATCAATCTCCCGGCAGCTTATCTCATACAGGTCGCGAGCCGAACGGTGTGATTTATACATCAGAAGGCCGAATTCTTTCATATTGCTCTTTTTAAGAGCATCTGCTGCAGCAAGAACTCTTGCATTTTCACCGACTATATGGTTTGCACGTTTGAATAGTACCGAATCGAGTTCATTTTTAAAATCTGCGAGCTTCTGTGTGTCTATATCACGAAGGGCTTTTACATTTGGTTCTTTCTTTTGGATTATTTCGAGTGCCTTTCGACACTGCTTTTTTCTGCTGCCGTAACCGCCTGCCCCCACTTCATGTCGAACCATACTGTTGAATACCATTATGCAAAAGTTTCTGGTATCAAACGGCAGTTGCTTAATAGTAAGACTGCGGCAGTCCAGAAGCAGTGCATAGTCCTTTCGGCCGTTAATTACTACCGTCTGGTCCATTATCCCGCACGGACTGGTTGCGTATTCGTTTTCCGCCTTCTGGCAAAGCGCGGCAAGTTTATTTTCACTTATATTCTTCTCGTTACCGCCCAGGGCCAGAAGAGCATTGGCGATTGAAATCTCAAGTGCCGCCGACGAACTAAGACCTGCACCGACAGGCACATCGCCGGTTATCAAAAGCTCTGCGCCGCAGGAGAGTAAATCAGCCTGTGCGAGCAGTACTGCAACACCTATACCATAATTTGCCCATCTGACCTCTTTAGTGCGTTTGAGACTTGCTGAAAGTTCAAATTCGAAAACGGCCTTTGCCCAGTCCGAATACATTATTATTTTTTTATCGCTTCGAGCATGTGCTGCGACGCTGAACGATTTGTCGATTGCACAGGCTGTAACGAAACCATCGTTGTAATCGGTATGTCCGCCAATCAGCTCGGCCCGGCCGCTTGCCGTGCTGATAATCCGGGCATTCTCCCCGAAGGTGTCGCGAAACTTCTTTAAAATAATTTCCTTCATGCAAATTTCCATATTAAAGGATTCTCAAACAGGCGGCAGCTTTTAGTTTTGACTGTTTCAAGAGGACAAGTGCGTCATTTGCCTGTTCAAATGCAAATTCCTCGACTGTCGGTCTTATGGGTATTTGTGCAGCCAGCGGCAGAAATTCATTTGCATCGCTGCGCGTTACGTTAGCGGTGCTTTGTATTATTTTTTCATACCAGAGATGTTCGGCATAATCCAAACCGTCAATAGTTTCGGTCTTGCGGATAGCATTGATGACGAGTTTTCCGCCTCTGTCAAGTTTCTGCATAATCAGTGGTATTATTTTTCCTGAAGGTGTAAAATCAATCGCGCCGTTGAGTTTTTCACCGAACTCGTCTTCAGCATTTCCGGCCCAGTCGGCGCCTAAAGTTTTTGCATATTCCTGATGTTTTTTGCTTCTTGTAAAGACAAGGATTTTTATATTCGCCAAATAGTATTTGAGTATCTGAATAACAATGTGAGCCGATGCACCGAAGCCGAACAGGCCGATTTTCCATCTGTCTTGTGGTTCAAGCAGTTTAACAGCTCTGTATCCTATTAGGCCTGCGCATAGAAGCGGGGCAGCCTGAGCATCGCTGAAAAAATCCGGAATCGGATAAGCAAAATCCTCGTTAATTACCGTATATTCAGCGTAGCCGCCGTTTGCATCGAGTCCTGTCCATTTGGCACTTTGGCAGAGATTTTCTCTGCCGCTTTTGCAAAAGTCGCAGTTGTCGCAGCAGCTATTGAGCCAGGTGATTCCGATTCGCTGACCAGTTTTGATTTTTTTCGTACCTGCTGCGAGTTTTTCGACAGTGCCGACAACCTGATGGCCTAATACAATCGGCAGTTTTGGCGGTTTGAGTCTGCCTTCGATTTCATCGATGTCGGTATGACACAGGCCGCAGCAGCTTATTTTTACGAGTATCTGATTTTTCTGCGGCCGGGGAGTCGGCAGCTCTGCGAATTTCAGAGGTTTCTGTTCAACCGGTGCGTGTTTTTCAAGAATTATTGCCTTCAATATCTGCAAGCTCCTTAAGCCGGTCTTCGAATATTCCTGAAATTTTGTCGTCGAAAAGACACATAGTTACTTTTTTTATGCCGGTATTGTCTTTGAGATAATCGATTATTGTCGAAAGCATTATTTTTGCACATCTGTCGACCGGATAGCCGAAGATGCCTGTGCTTATCGCCGGGAATGTTATCGAATGCAGTTTGTGTTTGTCTGCAAGTTTGAGGGAATTAAGCGTTGCGTTTTTGAGTTTGTTATCTTCATCGCCTTCGCCCATTTGTGGGCCGACGGCGTGAATTACATATTTTGCTTTTAAATTTCCTGCGCCGGTAATGACTGCGCCGCCGACGAAGGTGCCGCCAATTTTGTTGCACTCGGTCCCAATTGCCGGTCCGCCTTTTCTGCGGATTGCTCCTGCCACACCGCCGCCAAGAACAAGTTGCGCATTGGCTGCATTTACTATTGCATCGCAGGAAAGTTCGGTAATATCGCCTTTTACAAGTTCGAGAATGGAATTACTTATTCTTATCTGCATTTTTCAAGTCGGTTGAGCCTGTTTGCCAGTCGTATTCAGCATTTCCGCCGTCAGCGGTCATTAGAAACAATTTGCCTTTGGCAAAGTTGTTTTTCTGTATCCCGTTAGAGACAGGCTGCCTTTGGCGGCCATCAGGCGTCAATGACGCCTTGTCTCTAACGGGATGTATCCAGCCGACAACGTAGATTGTCTCTTTGCTCGGCCATTGATTATTGGTTGCCTTGTCTGTTTTTATCTGCTGATATTTTCCTTTTGTAATAAAGTACAGAAGCTGTTTATTCTTGCCGGTTTTATCCTCGTATGTTTTAGTCGGGTCGATATTGCCTGCAAATTCAGCGCTGATGATATAACCGCTGTCTGGATACTGATACGCACAGCTCCAGTGTCCATAAGCTCTGCCGTTTGGGTCTATGGTTATTTCGATATCGCCTCTGCTTTCGCTTTTGCGCTGAACAGTGCCTGCAAGGGTAGTTTCATCTCTTATAACCACCTTTCCTTTTTTGCCTGTTTGTTTTACCGGGAATTTGTCTTCGCCAAGCAATCTTTTTTCTTCGAACCACGGCCTTTCTGCGTAAATATCGATTGTCCCTCTCGGCCCGAACATCGCGGTCAGGTCAATCATATACAGCAGGGCTATGATTACTATGCCGATTAAAAGAACCAGCAGCACATAACCGTTTTGGTGGTTTTTTCTTTGCATTGAAGATAATTTTACACTTTGGTCGGCACATTAGCAAGTCTTCTAAGCTTAATTCGCTGTGTCGAATCCAGGCCTGACAAAAGTTCGAGCGTCAGGGAATGATGTCTCAACATTTCGCAGCAATCTCTTTAATTTCACCAGCAATGCAAGTATCGTTTGTTCCTGTTGAGGAAATTGACTTAGCAGTCCTCCCCATGCCGCAATGGAACGCTCAATCCCGATAAGGGCCACTTTCACCGAGCCGTTTGCGTCCTGCGGGGAGTATTCAATTTCTTCGAATTCGCCTCGTATCATTCCGCTGGCCGCTCGACAAAGCTTGACGTATATCTGGTGCTGGTACCAGCGAACTACTTCAAAGCAATCTCGAATACTTATCGCTTCGTCGACTGGTTTTGCGCCAGGAATATCGGCTTCAGCCAGCGTCTTTAATTCGTCGGCCTTGTCTTCGAGTACCTCTTTGTTTGAATCGAACCAGTTGTCCACCATTCTTATATAATCAAGCGCAGCCTGACAATATGGCTGTTCTGTGGCCGTTTTGTGCACCTGCTCCTCCCGTTTTGCTGTTTCTTCGTGGTCGATGGAATTAAGGTCGATACCCATTTTCTGGGCCGTTTCTTTGACCATCTCCAGCGTTACCCTGAATATGTCATGCAGCTTGTTCCAAAAGGCCTTGTTGTTTATGTCGCGGGATTGTGGATTGTTAAACTCATCCTCGCATAACGCATAAGTCATACACCGCAGGGTAAACCCACAACGCTCGCACCATCTGTCGCAGTAGTTATAAATGCCGCTGATAAATCTTGGGTCTTTGGCAAGTTTTTCAATTTGTTTTTTGTCCATTGTTTGTAGCCGGCGTTTTGGCTTCTATCCATCGGGTTATATCAAAATTTTATCCATCATTCGGGGAAAGGCGATGCACTGGCGGATGTGCGGCTCGCCGGTCAGCCAGGCAAGCGTCCTTTCAACGCCTAATCCGAAGCCGCCGTGAGGCACTGAGCCGTACCTTCGCAAATCAAGATACCACTGATAATTTTCAACCTTGTATCCCTGCTTGTTGATTCTCACCAGCAGTTTTTCATAGCTGTCCTCTCTCATTGAGCCGCCGATGATTTCACCAAAGCCTGCCGGTGCCAGCACATCGAAATTCTGGACGACCTTCGGATTTTCGGGGTCCTGCTTCATATAAAAGGCCTTTGCCTCCCTCGGATAGTGCGTAACAAAGACAGGTTTATCGTGCATAAGCGAAATTATCGTTTCGTCACTGCCGCCTAAATCCTCGCCCCATTTAAATTCGGAGGCGAGTTTTGCATGTTTGGGATTGTTTTCAATCTTTGTCTCGATTTCTGCCAGTTCGCTGCGGATGTCAATAAGTTCTGCGGCGATTTTGTCCTGCCACCATTGTTTGATTTGGCCTTTGGCCTCGTTTTCAAGCTCAGCTATCTTTTTTTCAAGCTGTTCTTTTTGAGTTTTAAATTCGTTTAGTTGTACGGCGAGGAAATCCTGAGTTTTTTTGCTCTTCAAAATTTCCATTGTTTGTGTGTAAGTCAAACGATAAAAAGGTGGAGTAATCTTTTCGAGTGATGCAATATCTGCGCCGAGCGTTTCGAGCTCAGAGCGGTTTTTTTCAAGTGCCTGTTTTACAATGAACGATACAAAATTTTCAGCTATTTCCAGCAGGCCCGGCAAATCGACAAAAGCGACCTCAGGCTCAACCATCCAGAATTCGGTTAAGTGCCTTCTTGTTTTGCTTTTTTCAGCTCTGAATGTCGGGCCGAAGCAGTAAACTTTGCCGAAACTCATCGCTGCGCATTCGAGATGAAGCTGGCCGGTCTGAGTCAGATGAGCGGGCTGGCCGAAATAGTCAACCTCGAATAAACTGCCGGCTTCTTCTCCTGCAATGCCTGTAAAAATCGGCGTATCAATAAGGATAAAACCGTTATCGTTGAAAAATTGTCTTATCGCATTGACCAGTGTATGGCGCACTCTGCCGATACACCACTGTCTTTGCGAACGCAGGTGCAGATGACGGTTTTTCAGAAGAAAATCTATGCCGTGAGACTTCGGCGTAATTGGATAATCTGTTGATTCACAGATAACTTTGGCGTCGGTAACGGCAAGTTCGTAACCGCCGATGCTACGCTCATCTTTTTTTACGGTGCCTGTTATTGTGAGCGAAGATTCTGTACCGAGCCTTTTGAGCTGTTCAAACAGTTCTTCAGAGATTTTCTCTTTTTCGATAACGCACTGACATAAACCCGAACCGTCGCGGACGACGATAAATATCAATTTTCCGCTCGGCCTTGAATGGTAAACCCAGCCGCCGATTGTTACAATCTTTTCAACATTATCTTTTAAACAGGAGATTCTTGTAAGACCTTTAAGCACTTTGTGTCCTTTTATTGCCCCTGTGGTTTTTCAGGCGTGATTATCCCTGCGATGATATAAGTCGCAACTAATGGAAGTATGCCGGTAAGCAGGCACAAAAAGACAAGAGCCAGCCGTATCAGGGTTGAATCAATTGAGAGCATTTCGCCCAGTCCGCCGCAAACACCTAAAATTTTCCTGTCGGTTTTCGATAAATAAAGTTTCTTCATCTTCGATATTCCTCAATATTATTTATAAATCAAGTTTCTCACGCAGATATTGTTTTACCTGCGAAATGTTTACTCTTTCCTGCTTCATACTGTCTCGTTCTCTGACGGTTACCGTATCGTCCTCTTTTGTCTGGCCGTCAACGGTGATGCAGAACGGCGTGCCTGCTTCGTCCTGCCTGCGATATCTTCTGCCGACAGCTCCTTTTTCGTCGTAGAAACAGGTGAAATACTTTTTTAAATTGTCGTAAATTTTCACCGCGATTTCAGGCATTCCGTCTTTTTTTACCAGTGGAAAGACGGCAACTTTTATCGGTGCGATGGCCGGATGGAAGCGAAGCAGATTTCTCTTTTCGCCTTTGACCTCGTCCTCATCATAAGCATCAACTAAAAATGCAAGACAGCTTCTGTCGATACCGGCGCTTGGCTCAATTACGTAAGGGATAAACCGTTTGCCGGTCTGTTCGTCGAAAAAGCTTAATGGGCCTTTTTCATAATCCTCTGCTTCGCTGTTAAGTTCGATTTTCGACAAATCTCCTTTCTTTTCGTACCAGGCATTCAGAGTTCTCATGCCTTTTTGATGCTGACGAAGGTCAAAGTCAGTTCTGTTGGCAATTCCTTCGAGCTCCTGCCAGTCGCCGGAGCCGAATGGAAATTTGTATTCGACATCGACACAGGCCTTTGCATAATGAGCAAGCTCATCCTTTTCGTGCTGACGAAGCCGCAGATTTTCCTTCTTTATGCCCAAATCCAGATACCATTTGAAGCGAACTTCTTTCCAGTGTTCGTACCACTGCTCATCTGTGCCCGGAGCACAGAAAAATTCTATCTCAGCCTGTTCGAATTCTCTTGTCCGAAAGATAAATGCCTTTGTCGTTACTTCATTGCGAAAACTTTTGCCGATTTGTGCTATGCCGAAAGGCACCTTCACCCTTGTTGTATCAAGCACGTTCCGGAAGTTTACAAAGATTCCCTGAGCGGTCTCAGGTCTTAAAAATATCGTCATTGAGTCGTCAACGTTTGCTCCCATTTGTGTCTCAAACATCAGCCTGAAAGGCATCGGCTCGGTAAATTTTCCAACCGTGCCGCAAGCCGGGCAGACTTTGTTGGAAAGATTTTGAGCGTCCTTTTGTGCGGTCTCGATTGAAACATGAGCGGTGTGCTCTTGGGCGTGCTGGGCCAGATGGTCAACCCGGCTCCTTACGTTACATTTTTTGCATTCGGCAATCAAATCAGCAAATTTGTCAGCATGCCCCGACGCCTTCCAGACCAGGGGATGCATGAATATACTGCAATCGAGTCCCACAATATCGTCTCTCATCTGCACGGTGCTTTTCCACCATTCGTTTCGGACATTTCGCTTAAGTTCGACACCCAAAGGCCCATAATCATAGCAGCTTGCAAGCCCGCCGTAGATTTCACTGGATTGGAATATGAAACCTCGTCTTTTGCACAGCGATACGATATCATCAAGTTTGGTTAATTTTGCCATAAAATCTTTCCAGAATAAAGTGGCATATTATATTGCCAAACCGCACCAATTACAAGGCCGATGAGGAAAAGGAAATTTTTCAGCCGAGACAGGATTTGACTTGTTTTCTGCCGCAGCGTATGTAAAATCATCAAAAAGTAAACATTGGTTTCCAAGTGACAGGGGAGTCCCGGAATATCGGGGCTGAGAGGCCGGCAAAGCGGCGACCCTTTGAACCTGAACAGCGGTAATACCTGCGAAGGGAGGCACAAAAAAGCAAGACGCGCTTCCTTTCGGCGGTGCGTTTTTTTATTAACTATATATAATGAAAGGAAGCAGATATGAAAGAGATGGAAATTCGGATTAGCAGGGCGATTATAGAGCAGTTCAGCGAAAAGTTGCTCGACAGGCTCGAAAATGATGTTGTCATTGCAGGCTCCGGCCCGGCCGGTCTTACTGCGGCTTATTACCTTGCCAAAAATGGCGTAAAGACAACCGTCATTGAGAAGAAGCTCGCTGTCGGCGGAGGCATCTGGGGCGGGGCCGCAGGCTTTAACGAAGTTGTCCTTGAAGACAGCCAAATCCTCGACGAAATAGGAATACCGTCAAAAAAGAAAAACGGCCTTTGTATCGTCGATTCAATCGAATTTGCCACGACTCTTTGCAGCAAGGCAATCGCAGCAGGAGCGGTTATATTCAATCTGATGGAGGTTGAAGATATCGTTGTTAAGAAAAATACCGTCTGTGGTGTTGTCGTTAACGGCACAGCGATAAGACTTGCAAAACTCCACGTTGACCCATTCTGCATAAGTGCGAAATTTGTTGTAGACGCCACCGGCCATCCTGCGGAACTGGTTGCACTGCTTAAAAACAGAAAAGAAGATTTTCATATTAAGAAAATCGGTGAAGGATATATGGACGTCGAGGCTTCCGAAGCCGGTGTTGTCGAAAAGACCGGCGAAATTTTTAACGGCCTTTATATTGCGGGAATGGGCGTCTGTTCTGCTTACAATCTGCCGAGAATGGGCCCGATTTTCGGCGGCATGCTCAAATCAGGCAAAAAGGTTGCTGAGCTGATAAATGCAAGACTATAAAATTCCGACTGTCCGGCAATGCTATGCACTTTTGAAACAGTGCCATGTACCGAAACACATTGTCAGGCACTGTGAAGTAACTGCCGATTTTGCCGTTGAACTTGCAAAGAAAATTGCACAAAACGGCATTAAGGTCGATACTGATTTTGTCCACCGGGCCTGCCTGCTGCATGATATTATGAGGGTATGTGATTTTCACGAGCCGCTCGATGAAATATTTGATGAGCCGGTAAGCGAAAAAGATGTAAAAAAATGGCAGCAGTTGAGTCGGCAGTACAATGGACTCCGTCACGAGGATGCAGCCTATGAATTTTTAAAAGAAGACTGGCCCGAACTTGCACTTGCTATAAAAAAACACGCATATAAATCGCTGCTCGATGAAAAACTCAAACCGCAGACCATCGAAGAAAAGATAGTATATTATGCCGATAAGCGCATTATGCACGATAGAGTTGTTTTGCTTGCCGAAAGGCTCGAAGAAGGCCACAGAAGAAATATACCCGCCCGCTGTAAGAAAACTATCGATACCGACTATGTCGATTCGCTTATTTTCGAGCTTGAGCGGGAGCTTCTAACCTCTGCAAAAATTTCTGGGGATTAAATTGGCAGAAGTCTGGACAATTAAAAAACTGCTCGACTGGATGATACACCATTTCACCAAAAAGGGGATTGACTCACCGCGATTAACTGCTGAATTAATCCTGTCTTTTGTGCTGGGAACAGGAAGAATCGAACTTTACATGCACTTCGACCAGCCTGTTAAAAAACCACAGCTCGACAAACTTCATAGTCTGGTAAATCGCTGCACACAGAATGAACCTGTCCAGTATCTGACGGGCAGGTGTGAGTTTTATTCGCTCTCGCTCGAAGTTTCTCCTGCCTGCCTGATACCAAGACCAGAAACAGAGATGCTTGTCGAAAGGGCGATAGAATTCCTGCGCAGCCGGGCAGGGGCGCAGTATGTCTGCGATTTGTGCACCGGCTGTGGCTGTATCGCCGTGGTCGTAGCTAAAAATTTCTCAAACGCAAAAATCATAGCCACAGATATCTGTGACAAGGCTCTTCGTGTTGCCGCCCAAAACGTTGCAAAATACCAGCTCGAAGAAAGAATCGAACTTTTGCAGGGTGATTTGTTCGAGCCTGTAATCAGTCAGCTCGATGTGAGAGAATTTGACTTAATCGTCTGTAATCCGCCTTATGTCAGCCGCTCTGAATATGAAAAACTCGATGCGAAGGTAAAAAATTACGAGCCGAAGCTCGCACTTGACGGCGGCCCCGACGGCCTTGACATTTATCGAAGAATAGCTGCGGATGTGGGAGGTCATTTGAAAAAAGACGGAGCACTTCTGCTTGAAATAGGTTTTCTCCAGGGTCAGCAGGTTAAAAAACTGCTTGAAGATACAAACGCTTTCGAATCGGTAAAAGTAGAAAAGGATTTTAATAACAACGACAGGATTGTAACTGCAATCAGGATATAGGTCTGCCGGGTCTGTAAGGAGGGACATTAGAGAAATTTGTCGGCCGAAACTGCCGGCTTTCCTTTATTATTGACAAAAGATATAAGTTATTTTACCATAAAAAATTTAAGATAAAGCATTAACGGAGGTGTTTTGCCTTTTATGGCGGATGCGGCTGTAAACAATAATGGCGATTTGACCAAAGCTGTTCCTTTTTTCAGAAGGGCTGAAGAGGTTGCCGCCACGGACAACTTCGACTATGCAATCGATATGTATATTGAAGGGTTGCGGCGTGCGCCAGATGCCTTGGAAGGGCATAAACCTCTCCGCCATAACGCCTTGATAAGGCAGGCTAAAGGCGGGAAAAAACCATCCGTCATTCAAAAAATGATGAAACGCTCGCGCGGCAAAGACCCGCTCGAAAATATGCTCAACGCCGAGTTTCTGCTCGCAAAGGACCCGGATAACCTGACTTATGCCGAACAGATGCTCAAGGCCGCTGTTGCCGGCGGGTTCAAGAAAACCGTATTGTGGATTGCTGACTTGATTTTCGAGGTAAACAAGGCGCTCGACAAGCCCAGCCTTCAGACGTTTCTGCTTTTGAAGGATTCCTATTCGGCAATTGAAGAATATGCCAAGGCCCTCAGTGCCTGCGGCTATGCATGCAAACTAAAGCCTGACGATGGGGCTCTGGCCGATGAATTCAAAAACTTATCTGCAAACCTTACTATGCAGAAGGGCAAATACGACCAGGATGGAGACTTCAGAAAATCCATCAAGGATAGAGAATCCCAGGAAAAGCTCCAGTCGCAACAGGCGGTTGTGAAAAGCGTTGATTTTTGTCAGCAGGCGGTGGAAGAATCGCGTCAGCTGCTCCAGTCGGACAACTCGCCTCAGAATATATTTAAGCTTGCTGACGCCCTGAATGAGTTACAGACCGATGATGCGGGCAACGAGGCGATGAAGCTGCTCGATGATGCTTTTCAGCGATTTAAGGATTTTACGTTTAAACGCCGCTCAGGAGAAATAATGCTGAAAATGCTCCGCAGGCATATCAGAAAAGTGAAAGCAGGCCTTGAGAAAAATCCTTCTGACCAAATCGCAAGAGCTACCTTTACCGACGCGACAAAGCAGCTTCTGGCCGCCGAACTGGAGCATTACCGGCTCTGTATGGAAAATTATCCGACGGACCTTCGGCTCAAATACGAATACGGCGTCAGACTTATTAGAAATCAGAAGTACGACCAGGCCATACCGTATCTGCAGGAAGCCAAAAAAGAGCCGAAACACAAAATATCGGCAATGAACAAAATCGGTCTGTGCTTCTTTATGAAGGGCTGGTTCAACGACGCAATTGATACTCTTAAGCAGGCAATCGACGGGTATGAAATAAAAGACGATGACATCGCAAAGGATTTAAGGTACAATCTCGCAAGAGCCTATGAGCAGCAGGGCAATATCGACCAGGCCCTGGAGATTTACCGCAGACTTGCCCAGCTTGATTTCTCGTATAAGGATGTCAGAGCAAGGGTCGACAGATTAAGAAAAACCGACCAATAATAAATTTAAAGATTGATTATGACTGGAATCCAGACAAAAGAAAGTCCTTTTACTCCCGGGCGACCAGTACAGCCTGAGTATTTTATTGCGAGGGTTAATGAAATCAAAAGATTGAATCGTGCAATCGAACAAGCTGCTTCAGGACGCAATGAGAATATATTTGTTACTGGTGAAAGAGGTATTGGCAAGAGTTCTCTTGTTGGTTTTATCCGTTTTTTGGCTGAAAAAGAATATAATATGGTTGGCGCTCATTGTCTTTTGGGGGGCGTAAGAACTTTACCGGAACTGATGAGGGTTGTTTTTCAAAGGCTTCTTCAGCAGTGCAGCGATAAAACTTTGTTTGACAGCCTGAGAAGTATTTTCGGCAGTTTCATAAAAAGCGTGGAGTTATTCGGAGTCAATGTCGAATTTACTGATAATCCACAGCAATTGCAGGTTCTGGTAGATAATTTTTTGCCCCTTATGAAGAGCATTTACGACAAAATCGAAAAGGCAGGCAAGAAAGGGATCATTCTAATACTTGACGACCTTAACGGAATTGCAGACGTTCCCGAGTTTGCAGAATTTTTGAAAAGTTTTGTGGATGAACTGGCGATATACCAAAAACTGCCGCTCCTAATGCTATTGGTTGGCTTGAGCGAAAGACGAGAAGATATGTTGAAAAATCAACCGTCCGTAGCAAGAATATTTGATGTTGTAAACCTTCCGCCAATGTCCGAAAAGGAATCACAGGAAGTTTTCAATGGTTTTTTTGCCAAAGTTAAAACGGCAATTGAGCCGAAAGCACTTTCATTAATGACAAACTTTTCCGCCGGTTTGCCGACGTTAATACATGAAATAGGTGATGCAGTTTTTTGGCAGGATACAGATGAGCGGATAGATGGAATAGATGCAAGACATGGAATAACGGAAGCCGCTCAAACTGTTGGAAGAAAATATATCGGCCCTCAAGTATCAAGCGTATTCAGGAACAAAATATATTCTTCTATCCTTACTCGCTTGGGGAAAAAACTGCCCATAGGAGCAACTTTCAAAAGACAGGAACTTCTGAAAGAAAACGCACTAGAGAAGGAACAGAAAAACTTGGACAATTTTCTGAACAAAGTCAAAAAACTTGGTATTATGGAAGATGCAGAAACACGAGGGGAGTACAAATTTGTAAATCCGCTTTATCACCTGTATGTATGGTATGAAGCAGAAAAGGTAAAGAGTTAAAAGATTAAAATTACGTTATTTTTCGGAGACTATTGTGGCACATTCATTATCGGCTAAAAAAAGAGTAAGACAGAACGCGAAACGCAGAATCATTAACCGCGCACGCAAAAGCGTGATTAAAACCGGAATAAAGGGCTTCGAGGCCGCAATAAGCAGCGATGATAAAAAGGCAGCATCTGAGCAGTACAGACTCATCGTCAAAAAGCTCGACAGCATAGCCTCGGCGAAAACAATTCATAAAAACAAGGCTGCAAGACTCAAATCACGCTTGGCCCGGAAACTGAATAAGATAAGAGGATAAAAACCTGTTGTCGAATGAAATTAGTGTATAGCAGCACCTTGCCGCTTGAAATAATCGGCCGGTGCTGTTTTTTATTAATCAGATGAAAAGGCCTTTATGGTGGAAGTCCTCAAAAAGAAAATTATCAGACATCTCGGCCACAGAGACTACAGACCGGTAAAGCCCGCCGAACTGGCAAAATCGCTCGGCGTAAAACCGGACGAATTGGAAACCTTTAAAAAGGCCTTCGAACAGCTTCGAGCCGAAGGACTTGTTATCATCGGCTCAAAAAAGCTCGTCTCGCTGCCGCCTGTTTCAGGCAGAATTTTCGGCACTTTCCGGGCCACGACAAAAGGTTTTGGATTTGTAACGCCGATTGAGCCGAGTTCGCACAGCGATTTGTTCATTCCTGCAGGATTTACCGCAGACGCCATGACGGGAGATACGGTTACTGCAAAGGTTGTAAAGAAAGACCGTCGCGGAGACCAGATTCGATACAGCGGGAAAATTGTCGAAATAAATCAGCGAGCAAATAGCTGTTTCGTCGGCACGGTAACAAAAAAAGGAGATTTTTATTACCTTCTGCCGGACGGTAAATTCACCGAACCTGTGGAAATTGACGATGTCGGTGCAAAAAACGCTCAGCCGGGCGATAAGGCGGTTGTCGAGATAATAAGCTATCCTACTCAATATAATTGCGCCCGCGGCGTTATCGTCGAACTGCTTGGAAAAAGCGGAACATATAAAACTGAAATTAACGCGAGTATCCGGCGGTTCGGCCTGCTATATCAGTTCAGCAAAGATTGTCTCGACACAGCGGCGCAGGCCGCAAGAAATTTCGAGCAGGCCGATTTCTCCGATAGACTCGATTTGACAAAAAAAATCATCATAACCATTGACCCCGAAGATGCGAAGGATTTCGATGATGCTGTAAGCGTTGAAAAAAATTCTGATGGGAAATTTGTGCTCGGCGTCCATATTGCCGATGTCGGCAGCTTTGTTGAGTCCGATTTGCCTCTCGACCTCGAGGCGAAAAACAGGGGCAACAGTGTCTATCTGCCGGGTTTTGTCCTGCCTATGCTGCCTGAAGTCTTGAGCAATGGCGTTTGTAGCCTCCAGCCGAATCAGCCGAGACTTACAAAATCGGTCTTTATAACTTATGACTCTTTGGGAAATATTCTTAAAAAGAGTTTTGCAAACTCTGTCATCCGCTCGACAGCAAGGCTCACATATACCGAGGCCGACAGAATCCTTAAAGGCCAAAAGACACAAAGACCGTCTGAAGTTGTCTTGCTCCTGCGCGACATGGAAAAACTTGCAAAAATAATAGAATCAAGACGCAACGGTGATGGCATGTTGCATCTCGATGTGCCCGAAATAGAGCTTGTCTTTGATAAAGCCGGCCGCGTTATCGACGCCCATCCTGCCGATACCAGCTATCCTCATACAATAATTGAAATGTTTATGGTCGAGGCTAACGAAGCGGTCGCAGAGCTTCTTAATAAATGTGATGTTCCTTTTATGCGCAGGATTCATCCTGACCCGGACTCGTTGAGCCTAAAGGGCCTTTCGGAAACGCTGAAAATGTTTGGTTTTCCAGTGCCGAAAAATCCCGACAGGTTCGATTTGCAGAATATCCTCACCTTTGTAAAGGGCTCTCCCGCCGCTTTTGCGGTAAATATTTATATTCTTCGTTCTCTTACCCGTGCCGAATATTCGCCGCTGCCTATCGGCCATTACGCCCTTGCCTCAAAGCATTACTGCCATTTTACAAGCCCTATTAGAAGATACGCCGATTTGCTCATCCACAGACTTCTCGAAATATATCTTAAGAAAAAAGGTGGCGGCAATATGCCGTCGCAGGAAGAGCTCACCGAAATCGGCAAACATATTAGTTTTACTGAACAGCGGGCAGAAGACGCCGAAGACGATTTGCGGACGGTTTTGATTTTGCTGCTTTTCCAAAAGCGCCTCGGCGAAACCCTTGAGACAGTCGTATCCGGCCTTGCAAATTTCGGCATTTTCGTTCAATGCACAAAGTTTGGCATTGAAGGCCTTATTCCGCTTGAGCTGCTCGGAAAAGAAAAATTTGTTTACGACCACCGCGCACAGTGCGTTTACGGCCAGCACAGCGGAAAAATCTTTCATATCGGTATGCCTTTAACCGTCAGGATTGTATCGGTTAATATAGCGGCAAGACAATTGAATGTTGTCCCGCTTGAAAAACATAAGGACAGACCAGACCGCCAAAAGGAGGCAAAAAACAAAGATAGGCCAAAGAAAAGGAAAAAATGAAAACGGCAAAATATCTTGTTCTGGCGTTCTTTTTAATACAGTCTTTTGTTTTTGCATCTTCAGCGGATTATCCCCAAAACATTATTCTTATAATTGTTGACGGCGGCGGATTTAATCACATCAAGGCGATAGACTATTATCAATACGGCAAAAAAGGCGGGCAGCCTTTCGAAAAATTCCCCGTAAAACTTGCAATGACTACCTACTCTGCCGGCGGTTCTTACGAGCCGAAAAAAGCAGCAGGAGATTTTAATTATGTAAAGACAGGTTTTACAGACAGCGCAGCAGCAGCAACGGCAATGTCAACAGGCACAAAAACCCCCGACGGCGCAATAGGTATTGATGCCAACGGCAGCAGGCTTGAACATATCATCGAAAGATGTGAAAAGCTCGGCTTGTCTACGGGAGTAGTTACAACAGTGCCGATAAGCCACGCCACGCCGGCCGGCTTTGTCGCTCACAAACAATCCCGTAGCAGCTATCAGGAAATTGCCGATGAAATGATTAACACAAGTGCCCTCGAAGTCCTCTTCGGCTGCGGGAATCCACTGTTTGACGATGACGGCAAAAAACTTGATAGGCCGGGCAATTTTAAATACGTCGGCTCAAAGGAAATCTGGAAATCTCTTCTCGAAGGCTCCGTCGGTGCCGATGCAGACGGCGATGGAACAGCCGATAAATGGACTTTGGTTCAGGACAAAAAGGAATTTTTGAATCTTGCCCGCGGCCGAACACCCAAAAGGGTTTTGGGCATCGCTCAGGCCGCTACTACCCTGCAGGAAAAACGCAGCGGCAATTCTGTTGTGCCTTTCGACGTTCCTTTCAATCAGAATGTGCCCAGTCTGCCTGAAATGACAAAGGCAGCTCTTAATGTTCTCGATGATGACCCTGATGGATTTTTTGTGATGATTGAAGCCGGTGCTGTTGACTGGGCCTCGCATGATAATAACGGCGCAAGAATGATTGAAGAGATGACGGATTTCAGCGGTGCTGCCGGTGCCGTTATTGATTGGATAGAGACAAAAAGCAGTTGGCAAAAAAGTCTTCTGATTATAACAGCAGACCACGAATGCGGCTGCCTGACCGGACTGCAAAAAGATAAAAGGAAAATAAGACCCGTCATAAACAACGGCAAAGGAAAACTGCCGCAGATGCAGTTCAGCAGCACAAACCATACAAATTCGCTTGTCTTTTTCTTTGCAAAAGGCCCGGGTTCAAAACTTTTTGCAAAAAAAGCAAAAAGCAAAGACCCTGTTTACGGCTCGTACATAGACAATACCGATATCGCAAAAGTTATCTTTGCACTTCTTGAGCAAAAGGTTTCGATAAAGAAATGAAAGTTATTTTATTACTTGTCGGCAGTTTGCTTTTCATTGTCTCGTTTGTTGCGCATATCTATGTAAAACTGAAACTTCGTCCCGGACAGACCGGCGATTTTGACGATATTTACTGGGAATTTGAGGATACCTACCCCGGCTTTGCCCGCTACAGCAGGCTTTCGCAGATAACCTTTATAGGGATGGTTTTCGGGGCACTTCTGCTGTTCTTGGCTGTGATTTTTTAAAAACTGCCAAACCGGCATAAAAATATTGCCAGCCCTTTTTGCAAGCCCTTGTCGATACTAAAGTTAGGTTTTTTGTCTATTTTCGGTACGTCCTTTGCTCATTAGAAAGATAGAATACAGAAAGGGAAAAATATGCAGTTTGACAAATTTACATTAAAGGCGCAGGAAGCCTTGGCCACAGCTCAGCAGATAGCAATGGCAAAGTCCAATACGGTTCTTTCGCCGCTGCATCTGTTAAGTGCCGTTTTACATGATGATGACGGCATTGTGGTTATGATACTAAAGAGAATCGGAGCCGGCATCGCACGTATAAAGGAAATGACTGAAGGCGAAATCAACCGGCTCGCCACTGGAAAT
>JBGOWI010000072.1:0-9188 GCA_041478555.1 Phycisphaerae bacterium | reverse complement strand
CGGCAAATCTATGGTGAAAACTATGATTTCAGTCCCTTGGGGATGGCATAGCTATCATAATAATGTGATATCAATGGATGATTTGTTTTATATTGCGCAGGACTGGCTGTCAACAGGTCAGGAGTATTAATTTTCACAATACCAGAACCGGCTACACTTGCATTGCTTGGTCTTGGCTTACTTGCCATAAGACGACGTTAAAAGAAAAGCTTTAGAAGCTTAAAATCTCAGGGCCAATCCGATGGATTGGCCCTGAGTAAATTTAAACAAAAACCCCACAACAAATCTACCGACTAATGACCGTTTACTAATTTGCCCCGGATACTTACCCCCTCGACACTTCGACAAAGCTCAGTATAAACAAGCTCGGGACAGGCTTTGACAAGGCCTGATTTTCTGGTATAATCCCCCGCTGAAACGAACAGGAATACTTACTTAAGCATATTCAAGGCGTATAAATGCGGCTGGCGGCAAGGATGCAAAAAAAATTATGGCATATTTTACCTGCTGATACCTTTGCGGGGCAACTCGCATATGAACTGAAAATACCGCCCCTGCTTGCACAGGTGCTCATAAACCGCGGGGTTAAAAGCCCCGACGAGGCAAAAAGCTTTCTCAATCCTAAACTCAATGAGCTCATTGAGCCGGAATTGATGCCGGGCGTAAACGCAGCCATCGACCGCATCGAAAAGGCTATAAAAGACAAAGAAAAAATCACAATCTACGGCGATTACGACGTTGACGGCATCACGGCTGTTGCGATTCTGCTGGGACTTTTCAAGCTGCTCAATGCCGATGTCGATTATTATATCCCGCACAGGATAGATGAAGGTTACGGCCTGAATATCGAGGCGGTTGAGCAAATTGCCCGGTCAGGCGTAAAATTACTCATAAGCGTCGATTGCGGTATAACGGCCTTTGAATCGGCCCTGGCCGCCAAAGCCAAGAATATCGACCTGATTATCACAGACCATCACAGAATATCTGGCGACGGTTCACTGCCGCAGGCGGCTGCGATTGTGCATCCGAATCTCGATAAAAACCACCCTGCACAGACAAGTGCCGGCGCTACAGTGGCCTTTAAACTCGCATGGGCAGTTATCAATCGCTTCAAAGGTGCCGGCGCTACGCCTCAACATTTGAGACAATTTCTGATTAACGCCACGATATTCGCAGCGATGGGCACCATCGCAGACGTAATCGATATGCGCGGCGAAAACAGAATCATCAGCAGTTTCGGACTGCGAGTTTACGGCGAGTCCGGCCTGCCGGGAATGAAAGCACTGGTCGATGCCGCAAATCTCACAACCCAGACAATCGACAGCTTTCATATAAGCTACTGTCTTGCCCCGATGCTCAACGCGGCCGGCAGAATGGGCCATGCACGACTTGCCGTCGAACTGCTGACATGCGATAACAGCATCAGGGCAATCCGGATTGCCGAATACCTCAAACAACAGAACAAACAGAGACAACTACTCGAAAAGAAAATATACAAACATGCCTGCGATATGATAAGCGGCCTGGGACTCGACAGGCCGGACAAAAAATCCATCGTCCTGGCAAGCGGCGACTGGCACACCGGCGTAATCGGCATCGTCGCCTCAAGACTTGTCGATAAATACTATAAACCCGCCATCCTGTTCAACATTGCAAACGGCAAGGCCCAGGGCTCGGCCCGCTCAATCGAAGGCTTCGACATCCTCGAAGCCATTACCGCCTGCAGCAGTGAATTAAACACGTTCGGCGGACACGCCATGGCGGCAGGACTGACAATCGACGTCGATAAAATAGACAGATTCGCAGCGGCTTTTGAAAATTACGCCGCTGAGAACTGGAATGCCGATGAGTTTGTCAATAAACTCGAAATTGATGCGGTCTGCCGGCTTTCGGATTTGAGCGTGCCGACTGTTCGGTCGCTGGCAATGCTTGGACCGTTCGGAAGGGGCAATCCTTCACCGATTTTCGCTGCAAGAGGAATAAGATTAGTTGCTTCGCCAAGAAGAGTGGGACGTGACGGCGAACATCTGCAATTAGCCGTCTGCGACAGCGGAGCAAACGCACGATGTATCGGCTTTAATATGGCCCATCTGGAAAAAAAACTGCTGGAAAATGAATTCTTCAGTATCGCTTTCGAGCCGCAGATAGACAACTTCTATGGTCAACCGGCTGTGCAACTCGTTTTGAATGATATTCAGTTTGAATAAACAGAATTCAGAATTCTTCTATTTCGCTTTGCGGCAGACAAAGAGCCTATAGGTTTTGTACTCTGCAAAGTCTTTGCCGGTGCGTTTGCCCTTCAGATACTTCTGCTCGGCTTTTTCAATCTTCTTCCTATACCGCCACTTGAGAATTTTAAGCACTATGGGGTGCCGGCTTTTAAAGAATCGCTCAATAGCATCAACTGCCGGTATCATTACCTCTTTTGTGGCTCTGTCCAGAATATCAAGATTCGGAGATGTTTCGGCGGTAATATCTATATCTTCAATCATCTTGAAAGATGACCGCTCAATCAGATTCATAAACTTATCGAGCTTGTGGCCGCCTTTAATGCCGCAGGAGTCGGAAGACCCGCCCTTGGGCGAGGTCTCGCTTCTGGCGGACTGCTTTTTGAAGAAATCACAGATTAACATATACCCGCCCTGCCTTACAAGAGATGCCGCCACGTCAATCACACGGTCAAGGTCGATATACTGAAAACTCTCGCAGAACATCACCATATCGTATTTCCTGTCAGTCTGAATATCCTCAAATTTGCACTTGAAAATCTCGCTGCTGCCGCCGAGCAGCTCTTCGACGAGCTCATTCTGATACTCAGTAGGACAAACACAATCAACCTTATATCCCAAATCGACAAGTTTTTTTGAAAAAGCACCGGCTCCACAACCGACATCAAGAATTGACTTTACCTCGGCAGGAATGTGCGAAATCACAAACCTGCAGTACTCCTCCTGTGCTAAATGGAGATTGAGGACATCAGGTTCAAGACCCTTCTTCCATAAACCATAATGCAGATGCTCGAGATTGAACAGGCCTTTGCCGAGAATATGGCCGATTTCAAGACCCACCTCACGAGATACGTGTCTTTTGCTTTCCTTCAAGTTGTGCTCCTTTCATGGAAAAACTTAAAATTTAAAACTATAGCCACGAAGGCATCCGCCTTCGGTAAACCTACGGCGGACAGGCTCCGGCACTAAGAACAAATGAGTCAGAATCAAAATTGTCTTCGTGTCCTGGCGTCTTAGTGGCTATAAGATTGTCTCAGTGCGAAATCGTAAGCAGCGGCGGCTCTTCAGTTTCACTGTCGGTCTGTTTGTGAGCAATTACACGATAATAAAACCACTTCAAAAAGCCGCTTAAGGCAAAACTGCAGAAAACCAGAACAAGTGCAACTTCAAACCTGTAGATAATAATTACAATGAAAGCTATCGCTCTTATAAGATATGCAAAGGGCTTTCGGCCGCGAAGATACTGATTAAGAATGTGCGAATAACGGATTCTACTTACCATAAGAACAGAGACGCCCAGGGCAACAAACGGCAGGGAAATAATGATAATGTTGTGCCCAACGCTTGAGAAAAATGTATGGCTGTTATCAATATTTTTGACGATGTACTGATTGAGAATAATAAGACTGGTAAGCACACCAGCCGCTGCCGGTGTCGGAAGACCCCAGAAACTCATGTGACTGGCCTCATCCTCCTCGTTCTCAACGTTGAATCTGGCAAGACGTATCGCAGCACAGCCGATATATATCGCAGCCGTCAGCCATAAGAAACGATATACAAATTCGTCAAAGGCAGGACTGAAAGTAACGTTATTCTCCACAACACGAAGCATTAAAAACGCAGGAGCTACGCCGAAACTGATTACATCACAAAGACTGTCGAGCTGGCCGCCAAAACTGCTGGTGCTTTGACTCATTCGCGCCAGATGGCCGTCCAGCATGTCGGCAAGCATCGCAAGAAAAATCATATAACAGGCCATAGAAAAGAATGGAAACTGACGATGATAAACGTTAAGACCCGCAAGGTTGGCCTGGCCGGCCTTCGAGGCAAAGACAATCGCAGCGAAACCGCAGGCACCATTGATAAGCGTTACCAGCGAAGGAAGAATGGTGATGTACTTGAGCCTCTGTTTGCGAACTGTTCGCAAAAGGCTTCGCTTGGCACGCTCCGATCTGCTAACCAGTTCTGTCATATTCCGCAAGTATAGTAATGCCCGCCTTTACCTTGTCGCCTTTTTTGACGATTATTTTCGCCGAACTTCCGAGCGGGAGGTAAAGCTCGGTTCTTGAACCAAATTTTATCATACCAAAAACCGCTCCACCAGAAAATTCCTGACCGGCCTCGACGTCACAGACAATCCTGCGGGCTATCGCACCGCTTACCTGGCGGACAAGAATTTTATGAGACGGTTCGGCAAGCCGGGCCATTGCTATCTCATTGCATTCATTGACTTTACCGCTGGCGGGATTTAAGGCGTTCCTGAAACAGCCTTTGCGATAAGTGATTTTCTCAATTCTAACTGCACAAGGGGTACGATTGATGTGAACACTAAAAATGCTTAAAAATATGCCTATTCTGGTCGCCTTGCCGCCGATAAAGTTCGGCTCGTCAATAATTTCTATATCGCTTATAGTACCATCAGCAGGCGAAAGAATTAAATTGTCCCCTGCCGGAATATCGCGCCCGGGGTCACGGAAAAAAGACAAAAGCCATACCAAAACAACCGCCAAAAAAGCCTCAAGCACCCAGAGCAGCACAATATTCACAACTGCAAAGGCGACCAAAATCATCGTAAGAACACACAGACCCGGATAAAAGACCACCTGCGGCAGACCATATTTTGTTATAGGTATTCGCATAATAGCTTATTTTAACCGCAGATTATGCAGATTTCACGGATTTTTTAGACCAATATTCATCCCGTTAGAGACACCCCTAAGGGGGACGGCCGCCTTTGGCGGCCTGTCTCTAACGGGATTCATCTTGATTTTTGGGTAAGATAATGTATTCTAATTATATGTGTTTGGGGTTTTATACAAACTGTATAATTATAGTTGGACGAAAATTAAGGAGAAACAAATGAAAAAACCTGCCATTATTACATCTGCCCTGTTAATTTTTATCGCGACATCCGCTGCTTTTGCGCTGGAGAGGAAAACAATTGATAAAGTCAGTACCGATGAATTCATTAAAGATACCCAAATCACATCGCCGGGCGGGCCTGGACAGATGAACCTTATATGGTGGATACCATTCGAGTTCTGGGAGTCAATATACGCAAACGACAAAAATACTTCCGAAGCCGATAAAGAAAAAACTATGAAGGTTCTAAAACCATATTCACTTGTCGCAATCTGCCAGGCTGAAATTTCAGATTTCGGGGCATTTAAATTTTACAGCAAAGAAGAAATACTAAACAGGCTGAATATTACCCTTGAAGACGCAAATGGAAATACATGTAAACTTATACCATTAAAGGATGTCGATCCAGACATTAATGTTCTGCTTGCAATGTTTAAGCCAATATTCAGCGCGGCGGCAGGTAATATGGGCGAAAATTTTCACTTCTATGTTTTAAAAGATTATGAACCCAATGATAAAAGAATTGTCGACCCATACCGGTTCGGGAAAATCAAGTTCCAACTTGGAAAACGAAGCGGAGGAATATTAGAGGCACGGTTAGATTTGCCGCTAAATTCTCTGTACGTGCCAAGGATTTGTCCTAATGGAAAGCCGGCACATGTGAGCTGGAAATATTGTCCGTGGACAGGGAAGAAATTCGAAGAATAAAACATCAAATCAGATTCGATTGATAAACGAAACCTCGCCTCTCACCTGCGGGAGTAAACTCCGTGACGGCGATGAAAATTAGCCCTGACCCCCGATTTCTCGAGGGTAAACTCCGTGATGGCAGGGCTAACCACATTTTTCACACCGAACTTTAGGATTGACTAATTGGCGCAAAATAGTTACCCTTTTTGTTTCAAAGACCCCCATCACAGGGGTGGGGGCTAAACAAATAAATCCCAAATAAACAAGGATTAAAAATGTTCACGACAATTGTTGGCGTAAAGGCAAGAGAGATACTCGATTCACGCGGAAACCCGACTGTTGAAGTCGACGTTAAACTCGATGACGGTTCATTCGGCAGAGCTGCAGTGCCTTCAGGAGCAAGCACAGGCGCTCATGAGGCGGTAGAACTGCGAGATGCCGATTCAAAAAGATATATGGGAAAGGGCACCCTCGGCGCTGTAAAAAACGTTAACGAAAAAATTGCTCCGAAGCTCATCGGAATGGACGCTGCGGCACAGGAAAAAATCGATAAGCTGATGATTGAACTGGACGGCACGAGAAATAAGGGAAAACTGGGCGCAAACGCCATACTCGGCGTATCGCTGGCAGTAGCCAAGGCTGCTGCAGAATCGGCCGGAGAGCCGTTGTATCGTTATCTGGGCGGGCATAACGCAAATGTCCTGCCGGTGCCGATGATGAATATACTCAACGGCGGCAAACACGCAGACAACAATGTTGATTTTCAGGAATTTATGGTTATGCCAATCGGGGCGGAAAATTTCCCGGAAGGACTGCGGATGGGAGCAGAAGTGTTCCATACGCTTAAGAAAGTCCTGAAGGAAAAAGGCTATAATACCTCCGTCGGCGATGAAGGCGGATTTGCACCATCCTTAAAAACAAACGACGAGGCAATTGAGGTAATACTGGAAGCAATCGAAAAGGCAGGCTATAAGGCAGGAAAACAAATATCAATCGCACTCGACCCGGCAGCAACAGAATTGTGGGACGATGAGTCAAAGAAATATAAATTTTTCAAATCGGCCCCCGATAAAAGGGTTTCATCAGACGAAATGATTAAGCACTGGACCGGCTGGATAAATAAATATCCGATTGTCAGCCTTGAAGACGGCCTTGCCGAGGATGACTGGGACGGCTGGAAAAAACTGACCGAGGCACTCGGCAAAAAATGTCAGATTGTCGGCGACGATTTGTTCGTTACAAATACCGAGCGTCTTGCCAAAGGCATCAAAATGGGCGCTGCAAACTCGATATTGATAAAGCTCAACCAGATAGGCACGCTGACAGAGACGTTTGAAGCAATCAATATGGCCAAGAGAGCCGGCTGGACGGCGGTTATAAGCCATCGCAGCGGCGAAACGGAAGATTCAACCATTGCAGATTTGGCTGTCGCCACGGGAGTAGGACAAATTAAGACAGGTTCGGCCTGCAGAACAGACAGAATCTGCAAATATAATCAGCTTTTGAGAATTCACGAAGAACTCGGCGAAGCCGCACAGTACGGCTCGTTTTTATTCGAGTAGAATATTTCATAAATTTCTACAAGCCCCGATGTTGAAAAAATATAGGGGCTTTTTTTACAACTTTATATTTGACACGGATTAACACAGGATTTACACTTTATTGTATGGGAACAGCGGAAATAATAGGCAAGCAAAGAGACCAGATACTTGCCCTTGCGGCAAAGCGCGGTGCTTTTAATGTCAGAGTTTTTGGCTCAGTTGCAAGAGGCGAGGCAAACCCTGACAGCGATGTGGACTTCCTTGTCGATATGGAAGATGGACGCAGTCTCTTTGACCTTGGCGGACTGCTGATGGACTTACAAGAATTACTGCATCGCAAGGTTGGTATAGTAACAGAACAAGGGCTGCATTGGTATATCAAAGACAAAATCCTTAAAGAAGCAATTCTTATATGAAGGATGACAGAAACTTTTATAGCCGCAGAGAATATTGAACATTTTTTTAGCCACAGAGCTCACAGAGAACACAGAGATATATAATTATAAACGGTATTAATCAGTGTAAATCCGTGTCTTAAAATAGTCTGTGTTAATCCGTGTCTAATATTTTTTCAGCGGATTTTTAATGTTGCAAGGGCAAGGGCGGCGAAGGCGGCAGCCAAAAGCCAAAAGCGAACCACTACCTGCGGCTCAGACCAGCCGCCAAGATGAAAATGATGATGTATCGGAGCACAGCGAAACAGCCTCCTTCCGCCGGTATAGCGAAAATACAGCACCTGTAAAATCACGCTGACAAGCTCAACCACAAACACGCCGCCAATTACCAAAAGCAGTATCTCATTCCTCGTAACCAGAGCACCATAACCCATCGCAGCACCCAACGGAAGCGAACCAATATCACCCATAAACGCCTGTGCGGGATGACAATTGAACCATAAAAAACCAAGTGAAGCACCGAGAATAGATGAGAAAAATATACTAAGTTCGCCGGACTGCGGTATGTGCGGCAAAAGCAGATAGCCGGCCCATGTCATCGTCGAGGTCCTTGTCATCGATTCGGAAGCAACATAGCAAAGAATAGCCAGAGTCATACTTGCTATCGCTACACAGCCCGTCGCCAGGCCGTCCATGCCGTCAGTCAGGTTGACCGCATTGCTTGTCGCTGAAATATAAAGTATCGCAATCAATACAAACAACCAGCCGGTTATCGGTATGCCATACTTGTAAAAGGGGAGCCAAAATCTCGTTGCGTCCGGCACATTGGCAATATCAAAATACAAAAATGTCGCAATAAGCACCGCACCGCCAAACTGAAACGCAAGCTTCTCCCAGGGCTTTAAGCCGTTGCGGCTCCGATGACGAATTTTACTTGTAAGCTTGAGCCAGTCATCCACCGCTCCTATGCCGCCAAACCATAACATCAAAATAATCGCCTTCTGGATAAATGGATTGTTCAACTTTGCCCAGAGAAGAGTACCGGCCAATACCGCAGCAAGAATTATCAGACCACCCATCGTCGGCGTATTGGCCTTTTCCTTGTTAAGCTCATTCAACGTTTCGTGATGAAATTCCGGCCGGTCACCTATCTTTTTGCGCATCAGCCAGCGAATTATCTTCGGACCGGAAAGCCAGGCCACAAAAAGACTTGTGAGGGCTGCCATTATGCAGCGAAACATCACCTCCTGCCAGGCATAAAAACCCAATGAGCGGGTTATAAAATCCTGCAAATATGAAAATAAATGATACAGCATAAAAGTAATTCAAAATTAAAAATTAAAAATTCAAAATGCCCGATCAAAGCCTTCGCCCACATCACCGGTGGCGGTTTTGTGGACAACCTCCCGCGTGTGCTGCCGAAGAAATGCAACGTGATCATCCACAAAGGGACGTGGGACATGCTGCCGATT
>JBGOWI010000012.1:0-50363 GCA_041478555.1 Phycisphaerae bacterium | reverse complement strand
TGTGATCGCAACAACCAGGCCGCAACAGTCAACGTCCAGTGCGAATCCACCATGTCATCCACGAGCAGGATAGGCTCAGCGGGCAGCGGCTGAACACAGATTGCCAAGGAACCATCGATATTGCGCGCTTGCTGGGTGCTATTCGCCATGGTTTTCTGTTCGGGCCGGTTGTCGGTTTTATCTATCACCGTATGAAATGCTAAGCCAAGGGCAGCAGCCAAGCGGCGCGCGAAATCCGGAACAAGATCAGTGTGACGCAACGAGGGAACACAGGTGGCCCAAGTCGGCGAGGGCTGTGGATTCCACTCCCGAATCATGCCGACGCAAGCTGCGACCAGGTCATCCGCAAAGCGCCTGTCGTGGTACTTGCCCTGTCTCACGAGGCCACCCCATCCGGCATCACCCCAAATGCAAAGGGCTTTGCCGGGCTGTGCCTGAAGGTTGGTGGCAATTCGTCCACTGAGACGATACTGCGGCATCCCACCCGCAGGCCATTGCTTGCGAGGCTCAATCGGCAGACTGGTTCGGCGAAGAAACGCCACGGCTTCTCGCACCAGCGCCGGGTCTGTGTTAGTCGGCAGCGGCGGCAAAGCGTGCGCACGGACTGTGCCCGGATCACCGTCGAGCGCCCGGATAAGAAATTCCATGTGGCCTGATGTTAGGCTCACATATTCCTGCATCTGCCGTTGCTCGTCGCGCCGCAGGTCGGTCAGCCGCTGTGCCCTTTCCCAGAATGCTTCGCTCAGGTTCGCCGCCGTCAATTGCCACTTCGTTCCTTGTTTGGCGATCGGAGCTGGAGATTCCAACGACAGCAGCGCGATGGTTTTCTCGATCCGGCCCTTGCTGACGTTTATCTTTCCAAGCAGTTCAGGGACAGTAAGACCACCAGGCGCTGCTACCAGTGCATCAAGCACCTTGCAGACTTCCTCGCGCGTGGGGAAGGCGCTTTCAATGAAGAAGTCCATAATATCCGTCTCTTCCTCGCCGCTGAGCAGCACCCCGTAAGCGGAATCGAGCGCTCGCCCTGCACGCCCGACCTGCTGGTAATAGGCCACGACCGAACCCGGAGTCTGGTAGTGAATCACGAAGGCGAGGTCCGGCTTGTCGAAGCCCATCCCCAGCGCCGTGGTGGCCACCAGCGCCTTCACCCGGTTCTCCAGTAGCGACTGCTCCAGTTCGGCCCGGCCCTCACCCGTTTCGCCCGTATAAGATGCCACGTTCAAGCCGCGCGATTTGAGCCAGTCAGCCACCTGCACCGCATCGCGAACCGTCAGTGTGTAAATGATCCCGTGACCGGGCAAGGCGGCCACCTGTGCGGCGAGCCAAGCCAGGCGTTCCGATTGACTGGGCAAACGCATTGTCTGGAGCGTGAGCGATGGCCGGTTTAGGTCGCCCCGCGAAATGCCAAGATTGGGTCCGAGCACGGTCCTCAGGTCATCCATTACACGGTTGTTCGCCGTCGCCGTGGTCGCAAGGAGCCGCAAGTTCGCCGGCAGCGTGCGCACGATACGCTCGAGCAGGCGATAGTGCGGCCGGAAGTCGTGCCCCCAGTCCGAGATGCAGTGTGCTTCGTCGATCACCAACAAGGCGATCCGCCCCGCAACACCCGCCAGCACCTCAGTGCGAAAGCGTTCGTTTGCCAACCGCTCGGGCGAGATCAGCAGGATGTCCACCTCGTTGTGTTGAATCGCCGCCTCGACGTTTACCCAGTTCTCTTGGTTGTCGGAGTTGATTGTGGCGGCCCGTACACCCATGCGCTGTGCCGCTGCAATCTGGTTACGCATTAACGCCAGCAGCGGCGAGATCAGCAAGACGACGCCGTTGCCTGCTTCACGCAGCAACTTGGTGGCTATGAAATAGACGAAGCTCTTGCCCCAGCCGGTTTTTTGCACAACCAGCAGGCGGCCACGGCCTTCGACGATGTAGCGAATCGCTTCTTCCTGTCCTTCGCGGAAGTTGGCATTAGAGAGATCGGAACCAAGTCGAAGAAGTTGTATTGCTCTGTTTTTATTGAATGCCATTTACTGCCTCAGTAATACCTCTGCATTCTGTGCATAACATTGTTTATATTGCTTCGCATAACATTCCAAATACCATTGCGCCACCTTAATCCCCCTCAGGGGGATAAATATGGGAAATCCGGGTTTAAATCAATCGCCGGGATGGCTTACGCCATAAATCTGTACTAAAAATTTATCATGTTGCTGCTTCCTCGTGGCTTTAAAAATTATATCTTTCCTTCTTTTCAAACTCAACCGATTTTCTCCGATTTTGGTGGAGAAAATAGAGCAGGTGAACATTTCTTCCTGACAGCGATCATTTTGCGCGCGCAAAGTGATAATTCGGTTCATTTTCTGCAATTTCCCAAATTTCACCTAATTTCTTTCACTAAAAAGACTTATAAGAATTTCAGCAAAATAGTGTTAAAATTTATTTTTTGGTGTATAATAACCGAAGGTAGTTGATAGTCGTTAGATGGAAAAAACACTATTTACAAAGAAGACTTTTGCAAAAATAGAAACTGCTTTCCACAATAACTTCCGCCATAAGGCGTCCTGCGGGAAAATATCTCTTGAGGCAACGGATGCTCGCGGCAGGGAAATTACGCAGGTTTGCAGCAGAGACTGCCATCCGGGATTTTGCAAAATCGTCCGAAAGAGTCCTGCAGGCTTGAAGCGCTGCCAACAGGAAAGATTAAGAAGCGTCAGAATGGCCTTTGAGACAGGCCAGCCTTATATCACTATCTGTTATGCGGGAATCGTTCTTGCGTGCGTACCCATAATGGATAAGGACAAGCCTTTGGGCGGAGTATTTTTCGGCAAATGCCTCTGGGAAAAGCCGGATGAAATGCTGATTGAAGATGTTAACAAACGACTCAGGTCAGTGCATAAAGACAAAACAAGATTAATACAGGCGATAAGAAAATTGCCGATTGTTCCGGCCAGAAAAATCCATGAGGCTGCCGAATTTCTGTTCGTTGCTGTTTATGAAGTTACAGGTCTCGACCGCCATGTTATCCAATGGCGAAGACGGAGAAGTCAGCAGCAGTCCGAAATAGGCGAGTTTATTCGCGAACATAAGGAAGAAAGCGGGGCAGGCCAATACCCGATTGAAGCTGAAAAGCAGCTTATGGGCAAGGTCAAAATCGGCGACCGAATCGGTGCAAGAGAAATCCTCAATATGATTCTGGCAAGTATCATGCTGAAAGACCCTGGAGACCTGGCAGTGCTGAGGGCGAGAATGCTCGAACTTTTAAGCATCCTCAGCAGAAGCGCCGTAGAAGGCGGAGTTGGCGCCAATTTTCTTCTCGAAAAAAACCTTGAGTATATTAATAAAGCCATGCAGATTGACAACCAGCAGGATTTGTGCGTCTGGATTGGAAGTGCCCTTAACGATTTTATCGAGCTTGTTTATTCCACGCAGGATAGTAAAAGGGTCTCCCAAATCAAACCCGCTATCGAATATATTGAAGCTCATTACGACCGGCCGATAACGCTTGATGATATTGCGAGGGCAGCTCACCTGAGCGTCTCAAGACTGAGTCATGTTTTCAAGAAACAAGCGGGTATTACTATAATAGATTATCTGACAAATGTCCGCATTCAATGCGCAAAGGAGCTTTTAATCTCCACAAATAAGAACTGTACTGAAATTTGCTTTGAGGCGGGTTACAATAATCAGAGCTATTTTACACGGACCTTTAAGGAAGTTGTCGGTGTGCCGCCGAGACAGTTTAGAGAAATGAACAGAAGAAAATGAGCCACAAAGACATCCGCCGTTGCACATTTGTGCTATGGCGAGACAGGCAAAGGCACAAAGTATAATTAAAAATTTAAGAATGAAGATTAAAGAAAGAAAAATGTTTCTGGTTGCGTCTTTCGTTCATCGGTTGCGATGCTTGTTTCGTCAATCGTCTGTTGGTTGCGTGCTAAACGACATTTTGCGATTGACGCAACCGATTGACGTGATAGACAGGTTTATATGGCTAAAAGGATAGCAATACTCGGTTCGACAGGCTCAATAGGCACAAACGCCCTGCGAGTTATAGAAGCACTTGGCGGCGATTCTTTCGACTACACTCAAGACAGGTACGAAGTTACTGCGCTTACCGCTCACAGCAATGTCAAACTGCTTGCCGAACAGGTCAGAAAATTCAAGCCGAAAATCGCAGTAGTTACCAATTCTGATAAGGTCGATGAATTGGAGGCTCTGCTGCGAGGCGTGGATATCGAAATTTATGCGGGCGAAAAGGGGCTTTTGGCCGCAGCCTCAGATAAGAATGTAGATATAGTGATAGCCGCGATTGTGGGCGCAGCGGGGCTCGAAGCGATTTTGTCGGCGGCAAAAGCCGGTAAAACCATTGCCATAGCCAACAAAGAGCCATTAGTTATTGCCGGCGAACTTCTGACGGAAACCTGCCGGCAGAATAACGCAAAAATTCTGCCGGTTGACAGTGAACATTCTGCCGTTTTTCAGGCTATGCAGTCAGGAGGCGCCAAAGAAGTAAACAGAATTATCCTGACGGCAAGCGGAGGGCCGCTGCGAGGCTTTAGTGCCGAGCAGATTCAAAATGTAACAATTGAGCAGGCACTGGCGCATCCTACGTGGAACATGGGTAAAAAAGTTACCATAGACTCGGCGACAATGATGAACAAGGCGCTGGAAGTAATCGAGGCAAGATGGCTGTTCGATGTGCCGGTGGAAAAAATCGAGGTTCTCGTCCACCCGGAATCCATCGTGCATTCCATGGTGGAGTTTGTCGATGGTTCAATAATAGCTCAGATGTCTGCGCCGGATATGTGCCTGCCGATACAATATGCCCTGACATTTCCGAAAAGAGTAAAGGGAATAACAAGGCATCTGAAACTTGAGCAGATAGGCAGACTGACCTTTGAAAAACCCGATATGGAAGTCTTTAAGGCTCTGAAGATTGGTTATCAGGTCGCACGAACCGGCGGTACGGCAGCAGCAGTCTTTAATGCAGCAAACGAAGCGGCAGTTAAAGAATTTCTGGAAGGAAAGATAAAATTTGTTAATATAATTGAACTTATCGAACATTGTCTTAATAAGCATAAGGTAAAAAAGGATGCAACGCTGGAGGATTTGCTTTCGGCTGACAGCTGGGCAAGAAATGAGGTCAAGGAATGTCTGAAAAGAAAAGTATAGCGGTGCAAAATCTTAAAAATGCGGCAATGCTGGCGGCAATAGTAGCCCTTATTGGCTGGTGGGCAGCTAAAGATATCGAGAAAGCTGCGAACGTGATGCTGGCGCTGGTTGGACTTGGCGCGGTGATATTTGTGCATGAGCTTGGGCATTTCACCGCAGGAAAGCTGTGCGATATAAATGTTGAGGCTTTTGCGGTAGGATTCGGGCCGATTCTGCTGGGAATTAAAAGGTTTAAGAACCGGCTGCGTTTCAGAATCCTGCCGACCATTCTTGTCAAGCAGGATGACCCGGACAATGAGGGGCTGCTGTGCTTTAGTATCGGCGGAAGATTCAAGCCGGGCGAAACCGAATATCAGTTGAGGATTTTTCCGGTAGGGGGTTTTGTAAAACTGCTCGGACAGGAAGATATAGGCGCAGATAAGCCCAGCGACGACCCTCGCTCATTTGTGAACAAGCCTATCTGGAAAAGAATATTAGTTGGGGCAGCCGGCGTAACCTTCAATGTCATTGTGGCGATAGCGTTTTTCATTGTTGTTTTTACGATAGGTATCAGGATGCCGCCGGCAATCGTCGGCGATGTTGTGCCGGGTATGCCCGCTGATAAGGCAGGCCTGAAAGCCGGGGACAAAATAATAGCTGTTGACGGCAAAACGAATGTCGATTTCACAGATGTTGCCATGGCAGCAGCGCTTTCAGACAGAGGCGAGGCTGTTGGTTTAAAGGTCGAACACAGAAACGGTACTGTGGAAGATATGGAAGTAGAGCCTGCGGCCTCAGACAGAGGGGTTCGCGAGTTTGGCATTTACAGGCCGGATACACTTGAAATAGCAGAAGTCTTGGAGCCTAATGTTCTGTTTGAGAGTGTCGGTTTAAAGCCGGGTGATAAAATTGTTGCTGCCGGCGGCGAAAAGGTTGAGAAGCCCTGGCAATTTACGGAGGCTGTTAAGAATACTCTCGAAAAGGATATTCCTGTTGAGATTCAGAGGCCCGGCCAGGCCGAACCTGTTCAAACCCGCTTTAAACTGGGTCTTTCGCTGGCAAACAACTATAAGATAGAGACCGATGCCGATTTGGGACACATCTATTCAATGGTGCCGAGGTTAAAGATTGCTGCTGTTGCCCGGAGAAAGGTTGCTGTTGAAGATAGAGCGAAAGTGTTTCTTAATCGTTTTAATATTATAAAATGGACTGTCAAACCGGAACTTGCACTGCTGGCCGGAGATATAATCGTAAGAGTCGCCGAGGTAAATAATCCGACATTGCTTGAGCTTCGGACGTTAATAAAAGAATATGGCGATGAATATATGCCGATGGCGGTTCTGCGAGATGGAGCCGAGCTGACCGGAGAAGTTAAGCCTGTTAAAGACGGTGATAGATTTGTTATTGGAATATTCCAAGAATTAGATGTTGAACATGCTGTCGTTGCTAAAACAATAAAAGCTGCCGAAGGATTAGAACTGCCGGCGATTCCATCAGGAGCAGAGATAATCAGTATAGATAATGAAAAAGTCTTAAACTTCTATGATGTTATCAGGGTAATGAAAGCATCGCAGGGCAGACAGATAAAAGTGAAATATCGTATTGCGGACTCCGATGAGATTGGTTTTGTTGTTTTTAAGGTGCCTGAAGGCGAGGCTGTTGGAATCTCGTCATATTTAGCCGATAATGTTCCGTTTAAGCCGTTGGAAAAACTTTTTAGAGCAACCGGGCCGATTGACGCAGTGGCGATCGGCTGCCAAAAGACCTTTGTGTTCATAGTGCAGACCTATATGACACTGAAAGGGCTTATTCTCAGGACAATCAGCCCCAAGAGCCTTATGGGGCCGGTGGGCATAATAGCAGCCAGTTCCAGGATTATCGCAGAGCGTGAATTCATAATGTATTTTTATTTTATGGGTCTGATAAGCGCCTGCCTTACTGTTGTGAATTTTCTGCCGCTGCCCATACTCGACGGAGGACTCGTTGTGATGCTCATAATCGAAAAAATCAAAGGCTCGCCGGTACATACAAAGGTGCAGGAATGGCTGACATACGCCGGTCTTGTCATCATCGGAGCTTTGTTTGTGATGATTACATATAACGACATTATCAGGGTGTTCTTCAACAGATAGACAAAAAGGATATTATCAGATGTGCAAGGATAAAACTGACGTAAATAGTGTCCTGAAATGGAGGAAGAGGAATTCTTATTATTACAGATGGATAGAGAAGATTCATAAATTTATAATGAGGCCTAACAGCAGAATTCTGCATATCGGCTGTGAAGCGGGTGATTTGCTGGCAAGCCTTAATCCTTCATACGGGCTGGGAATAGACCCTAACAGAGAGAATATCGAACTGGCAAAAACAAGATTTCAAAACCTTGTTTTTCAGGCTGCCGACCCTCATGAGTTTAAAACAAATGAGAAATTTGATTACATAATCATATGTAATTCACTTGGTCAGTGGCATGACATACAAAAGGTTTTTGAAAATATGCGTTCTGCCGTAACTGCTGAAACGCGAATTATAGTAACATATTACAATTACCTCTGGGAGTTTATATTTCGGCTGGGCTCTTTCGTGAAATTGAGAAGGCCTTACCATTATCAGAACTGGCTTGCTCAGGACGATATAATTAACCTGCTGAACATTGCTGATTTTGATGTAATCAGACAGGATTCGTATGTTTTACTTCCCAAGCGAATCTGGCCGATAACTTCCATTTTCAATTATTTTCTTTCTCCATTGCCGGGATTAAAACATCTGAACCTGGTCAATCTGATAATCGCAAGACCCGCGGCCGCTAAGATGCCTGAGAATGAGCTTTCCGTATCCGTGATAGTGCCGTGCAGAAATGAAAAAGGCAATGTTGGAGACGCTATTAAGCGAATACCTCAAATGGGGCGCCAAACTGAGGTTGTTTTTGTTGACGGCAACAGCACTGACGGCACTGTGGAAGAAATAGAAAGACAAATAAAGCTTCATCCCAAAAGGAATATCAAATTGCTTCATCAGGGCGAGGCAAAAGGCAAAGGAGATGCGGTAAGAAAAGGCTTTGCTGAAGCCTGCGGCGATGTGCTGGCGATACAGGATGCCGATTTAACAGTGCCGCCTGAGGACCTGCTGAAGTTTTTCAAGGCATTATGTCAGAGTAAAGGTGAGTTTATCAGCGGCTCGAGATTAGTTTACCCTATGGAAAAAGAGGCAATGAGGTTTCTAAATCTGCTTGGAAATAAATTCTTCAGCGTCTTGTTTACCTGGCTTCTGGGGCAGAGATTTAAAGATACTCTCTGTGGCACTAAAATGATAAGCAAAAAGAATTATGAGCTTATCGCTGCTAACCGCTCTTATTTCGGCGAGTTTGACCCTTTTGGAGATTTTGACCTGATTTTCGGCGCGGTAAAGCAAAATCTCAAGGTTGTCGAAATACCGGTTAATTATAAGGCCAGAACATACGGGACAACAAACATCAGCAGATTCTGGCACGGATGGCTCCTGCTGAAGATGAGCTGGATAGCCTTTAAAAAAATAAAATGGCTGGGCAGAGGTTAGTGTAATGAATTTGCTGAAATACTTAAAGCAGCCTGAATTGAAAAGAATTAAAAATCTTGACGACCCTCAGACAACAGTTCTGCATTCGCAAATTATAAAAGAAAAAGTTTTTTTAAGAAATTTGTATACCGACTTTTACAAAATTTTCAAAAAGTCAATCGACCAAAATGCCAAGATGATGGTTGAATTGGGCAGTGGAGGCGGATTCATAAAGGAAATCATACCTGATGTGGTTACCTCTGATATTATAAAGGTGCCGAATGCAGGTATGTCATTTTCAGCGGAGCAAATGCCCTTTGAAAGCAGCAGTGTCGATACATTTTTCATGATAGATGTGCTGCATCATATTAAAGGACCAAGAGTTTTTTTCTCTGAAGCGCAAAGATGCCTGAGAAAAAGCGGCAAAATAGTTATGATTGAACCCGCTAATACCCTGTGGTCCAGATTTGTATTTAAAAACTTTCATCGTGAGTTATTTGACACGTCGGCAGGGTGGGAAATGAACAAAGTCGGACCGTTATCCGACGCTAATGGAGCGTTGGCCTGGATAATATTTCAAAGAGACAGAAAACTTTTTGAATCAGAATTCGAAAATCTGAAAATCAAAAGCATCTGTTTTCATACTCCCTTTAGATATATAGTAAGCGGAGGACTAACCTACAGACAACTGCTTCCCTCGTTTATGTATAGCTTCGTCAATTTTTTGGAGATTTGTCTTCGTCCTTTTAACAAATGGCTTGGGATGTTTGAAACAATTGTTTTGGAAAGACAGTAACAAATGATTGAAAGTGAAGGTTGATGGACATTAAAACTGGAGAAAATTTATCTGTTGAAAAGAAAAAAGTTTTAATTTTTATTGTATGTTATAACGCGGAACATACCATCGAATCTGTGCTTGACCGCATCCCGCAGGAAATATGGGGGAATGAAAATTATTACAGCGAAGTGTTAATCGTAGACGACCAGTCTTTCGACCAGACTTTTTACAAGGCTCATGAATATTCGAGGCTTTATCCTGACCGTCATCTGACAGTGTTGTACAATCCTAAAAATCAGGGTTATGGAGGCAATCAGAAAATCGGCTATTGCTACGCTATCCGGCAGGGCTTCGATGTCGTTGTTTTACTGCATGGCGACGGACAATATGCCCCTGAATATCTTGACCAGATGATAAGGCCGATTATCAATAACGAGGCTGATGCGGTTTTCGGTTCTCGAATGATTAACCGTATTGATGCTCTTAAAGGGCGAATGCCCTTTTATAAATGGATTGGCAACCAGATTTTGACTTTTGTCCAGAACAGAATTATAAAATCACGATTGTCAGAATTTCACAGCGGTTACCGGGCATACAGCATAAAAACGCTTTCAGGAATTCCTTTTGAATGCAATTCGAATTACTTTGATTTTGATACCGATATTATAATTCAGCTTGTGGATAATAAAAAAAGGATAAAGGAAATTTCTATTCCTACTTTCTATGGGGATGAAATTTGCAGAGTTAACGGAATCAAATATGCGATTCGGATTATCAAGTCCTGTATACAATCACGTCTGAACAAACTTGGACTGTATTATCAGCCCAGATTTGATTATGCTCAGGATTCAAACGCTCATTATCAGAGCAAATTGGGATATCCGAGTTCACAACAGTTTGCACTGGATAATATCAAACCCCAATCAACAGTGGTTGACATTGGTTGTGGTCCGGGGTTTATGGCGAAGAGACTTAAAGATAAAAACGTAAAAGCCATCTCAATCGATTTACAGATTCAGCCGCAAGTAGAGGAAAATTCTTGGAAATATATCGAAGCCGATATCGAAAAATACGATTTTAATGATGATTTTGGCAAAGTAGATTATCTGTTGGTTCTTGATGTTATTGAGCATCTCAAATCGCCGGAACGACTCTTGAAGGTGATACGACAAAGATTCTCAAAAGACAGTCCAACTATGATCATAACAACCGGGAATATCGCCTTTTTCCCTGCGAGATTAAGCCTGCTTTTGGGAAGTTTTAATTACGGCAAGAGAGGCATTCTTGATTTAGACCATACCCGTTTGTTTACTTTTTACTCGCTGGCAAAAACACTGGAAATTCATGGGTATGAAGTTATAAAAAAACAAGGCATCCCGGCACCATTTCCGCTGGCTGTCGGCAAAGGCAAAATTGCCAGTTTTCTGCTTTGGGTTAATAAGTTTTTGATTTTAATTTCAAAAACTTTATTTTCCTACCAGATCGCGATTATAGCAAAACCTTTACCGACACTGGAACATCTGCTCGATGATGCTCATGAGGCTAAGGACAAAAAAATACAGGAAATTACGAAATCAAATGATAAGGCAGAATGAAAACGAGAAATAGAAAAAAGGATGAACATCCTGATTTAAAGAAGGAAGCACCTTTAAACTGCAACCAAAGGAGCAGGTTCGGATACCTTGCGGGCATTTTTATTTTTCTCTGGCCGCTAATATATTTGTTTCATCATATTATACCAATAAATGGACAATATACTGCCGCAGGCAATGATTTTATTGTACTGTATTATCGATACAAAATTTATCTGCTTGCATGTCTTTCACAGTTTAAATTTCCTCTCTGGTCCCCTGCGGAGGCAGCAGGATTCCCGTTTTATACAAATCCATTTGCCCAGGCTTTTTATCCTTTAAATCTGCCGTTGGTTTTCTGGTACAGGATGTCCGGAGGATACAATCCGATAGATCACCATATTTTTACGGTGCTCGGAATTTCAATATTTGCGCTTGGCCTTTATAAATGGCTCCAATTGATTAACAAAAATACGAGAGCTGTAATTCTGAGTGCCGTTATTATTTCCATAAGCTTTAAAATGACAGAGATATTAAGGTTTCCTAATGCGGTACACACGGCTGCCTGGTATCCATGGGTGCTGTATGCAATAACAAAAATATTTAAAAGCTGCTCGTTTAAAAACGGTATATTTGCCGGTTTAATGCTCGTTTTCTTCACAATATGTCTGTGTACGGGAGGATATCCATATTATGTATATTATTCTCAGTTTTTATTCTTGCCATATATTCTTGTTTTATCGGTCAGACCGTTTCGTCAATGTTTATTTGGCATAGATTCAATAAAATGGAAAGTTGTTGTTATTACTTTAGTGGTTTGTGCTGTTTTGACCGGCTTGATTTGCGTGCCTTACTTGTTAGATATTAAAAGCCTGGTGTCTCAAACAACAGATCGAGCCGGCAAGGATTTTGATTATTCCACGCAGCATGTGTTTAATCTTACTGACACAATTGGCTCGCTGGTTTACCCTCCTGCTTCGCAGGCTGAAGGATGGTATTTCTTCAGTATTACAGCCTTGTTGATAATTGTTTTATATCTAATTACAAAACCGGCAGATAGGCCTTCCTCTGGTTCGTATTTTTCCAGGGAAATAACTGTAAAAATATTTTTTGTTCTTTGGATTGGAACCATAAGTTACATAAGTTATGGTAAAAGTTCATATCTTTTTATATTCTTATGGAAATATCTGCCGGGCTTTTCCAGTCTTCGTGTCTGGGGCAGATTAAACATTATTCTTTTGCCCATACTGGCCTGGCTGCTGTCATTAGCCTTTAATCATTTCGAAAATATAATCTCCGGTTCTATTCCAATAGAAGACAAAGGTTTCTGGAAAAGAAATCAGGTGATTTTAACGCTGATTTTTGTTTATGTTATGATCTTGTGTACTCAGCTTTATCTGATTTTGAATAAAGTGTATGACCTCTACTGGGAAGAATATTTAAGACTTTCATCGTATAACACCTTGTGGTTTTTATATCTGGGGATTCCAGCATTTGTGATTATTCTGTCAATATTGATTGTCGCCAGAAAATTCGTTTTAAAGTCGGCCAAAGTATTGGCTATAATAGCTTTTCTGTTGATAATCTCGGCAGTTTTAGAGATGTGGCCGCTTGGAACACATACGTGGACAAATAAGGAGAAACTCCAAGATGGTCGTATAAATCTTGATGTTGATAGGATAAATCAGATGTCATTCAATTTTTCAAGAATAGAGGGCGACAAATACCGCAGGTATTCAATTTCTCTTCAACCTTTCTTCAGCGTTGGCACATTGCCGAACTGGTATTTTGCTCGTTATGTAGAATTTTTAGAAAGAAGCTCCGATGATTTACAGGCTCGACAAATCCTGCTTGGAGTAATCGGCAGACAAAAAGTATTCTTTTCTGAATCCATTGCTCATAATACCATAGAAGGTTTTTTGAGGGATTCATTACGGTATAAGAATCACGGCTATTTATGGTCATATACCGGCGATAAATTAGAATGGAAAATTGATGCTCCTACAGCAGGATATATCAGCTTTATTGATAACTGGGACAGCAACTGGAAGGTGTTTGTTGACGGCGAAGAAAAAAAGATAGAGCTGCTTTTCGGCACATTTAAATCGGTTGCTATTGAAAAAGGGGAACATAATATAGAATTTATTTATAAACCGAACTGGCTGTCTGTATTGAGTGGCAGAGTCAGTAATTGAACAGGGTAATAATTTTTGGGATTTTAAGAAATGAGAGCAAAAAAGCAAAAAGTAAAACATATCGAGTTAAAAATAAACACAGACAAGCAGGACAAGTATTTTGACTATTTTGCAATTTGTATTTTGATAGCCGTTGGTGTTTATCAGAGCTACATTCTCTTCGGTCATAAGATTGTGCCGATATCTGATTTTCCTGCTTTCGTACAAACCGGCCATGAGATTTTATCTTTTAAGTGCCCATCAGATTTCAAAAGGGGACCTGTGACAGGTGTTTTGCAGATTCTTTTTGGCAAATTGGCCGGAGGAAGGTTCCCCGATTTAAGGGGAGGCTGGCTGCTGAATTCCGTTCTTCATCCGTTGAATCTCATCCTTCTGTGGCTTATCGGCAAAAGGCTGATTGGCAAAACCGCTATATGGTTTGTCATAATTGCTGCGATAAATCCGTGGACAGTGTATATGCTTAGAGAACCTCTGGCCGAATTTCCTTTGCTGTTTTTTGTTCTGCTAACGATATATCTTATCTGCTTAAATTCGAGATGGGCATATCTGACAGCGTCTATCACGACGATGGTGCGATTTGAAGGGGCTGTTTTGATTCTGACTGCATTTGTGATGGATTTGATATACAGAAAGACAAAAAAGGAAAAGATTATTGCATTTGTCTATTCCGCGATGGCTTCTATTCCTATGGCGTTATGGCTTTGGGGCACCTTATTGCAAAGTATCAGGATGGAATCTGCTGAAAGTTATCTGGAAGTATTTACAAAAAAACATACACAATACTTTCTCAACGCAGGGAAAGGTAGAACTGGAATAGTAATGCATTTGGGCATAATGTGGAATGTGGGTTTCAGGCCTTTATTTATGATAGACCCTAAATCAGGTCAGGAAGCGTTTGAAACGTTATGGTCCATCAGTAAATTCACAGCATTAGTAACTTTTGCATTTGGAGCAATTTGGGGGCTTATAAAGAAAAGCCGGCAGATATTTATTCTGCTGATTTTCTTTATTCCTTATTTTCTTGTTCATGCTTATTATCCTTATCCGATTCCCAGGTTTCATTCGACAATTTTCTGGATTGTTTTGCTGATAGGAATATTCGGTTTGAAACAGCTTTGGATTATTATAAATAACAAACTGCCTCTGCCCGGCGTTGTAATCAAGGTATTTGAGGCTGTTGTATTAATCATCACATTATTTTTGATAACCCCTCTTGCATCCTATTTGCAGCGATTGGCAGAGTTTTGTTCTGTAGTTAAATTTTTGCCCTTTGTTGTAATTTTTGCGGTTATTCTGATAGTTCTGTTGAGAGTTTTTTTATACAGATTCAAATACCTATTATCCGATGCAGCAGTTGCAGCAGTGATGATTCTTGTTATTCTGTCAAATCAGTTTTCTCTTGCACCATTGCTGGGAGACGGAAAGCAGGATATTGAATTTAAATATTTGGCGGATTGGTTTACTGCCAATGCCAAGCCGGATGAGAAAATGGCAGTGTATATGTGGGCGACGGTAAAAATATTTGCGCCGAAATCCGACAAATGTTTTGTAAGCTTTCCTTATGCCGATAGTCCTGAGGAACTTGTGGAAAAACTCCGTCAGGAAAATGTTACGTATGTTTGCTGGGCAAGCAGGGAAGGTTTCAGCAAAGACCCTCATGGCGACCGTGTATTGAATATGCACGTTACTGTTCCTTTTCTGGTTAATACCAAGGATGAAGGGCCTTATAAATTCATAACTCAAATCAGGAGCCAAGGCAGATTTATTAATGTTTTCCGGCTTGAATAAATTTGTGACTGCCAAATACCAGGTAAATTTGATAAATAGCGCCCAAAAGCACCATTATAATCCTGTTTGAAAATACTACCATTGACATTAACAGGGCTTGGGGCGCTGAAACCCCATATCGAGCCAGACTTTCAACTATGGTAATTTCCCTTACTCCGAGGTCAGCTATGGAAATCGGCAGCCGTCCCAATAGGTAAATAAGCGAACTTTGCCATACGAGAACCCCAAAAGAAACTGTTATGCCTGCTGCTTTTGCCGCAAAAACATAAAGTATTACGCCTAAAAAGGTTATAAACGCGGTCAGCAATAATATTTGTAAATGAAACTTCCACTCGGCCGTTTGAAATATCGACAGCTGGCTGAGTATTTTTTGGCCTACGTTATTTATTTTTGAAGGCAGCCATTTTAATGTCGAGCCAAAAAAATTGGTTACTTTAGGGCCGGTGATTCGGTTGAATAATAATAGACAGCATAAAATAGTTATTATAAGCAAAAAAATACAGATTAAAGGCAGCTTAAAGTCTGCAGTCGGGTTGGATATTATTAATGCAGACAAGCCAAAAATAATTATCATCAAAGTCGATGTGAATTGGTTATACACCATACCACTGAGTATATGACTCGGTTTGCCTGTGTGGAGTTTGAGAACGTACCATTTTGCGGACACATCCAATATGCCGGGCAGTATCATTCCATAAAGTGAGGTAATTGCAGAAGCGAAGAAAACAGTGCCTGTACTGATTTCACAATCCAATCGCTTCATAATGAGGCGCATTGTAAAAGACGCCACCCAAAAAATTAAAAGGGTTACTATCCAGCTTAAAATCAAAAGATACCACTTGGCTTCCTTTACAGCGTCAGTAAACTGCTGGAAATCAATCTTTGTAAAGACCCACGTTAAGAGAAGTGTGGTGATTAGGATTCTAACTAAAAGTTTGGCGTTTTTTTTGTTTTTCTCGTTCAAAAATAATCCCCAAAAAGGTTATGAACCGAGGCTCCAGGCGTCACTTTTGAGAATAGCCTTCTTTCTAAAAATTACAGTTATCGGGTAGTAAAGTCCGGTCCAACAGATAACATAGAGAAAACATTCTCGGAGTATAGGGCAGACACTTAATGCTTTCATACATTTTCTCAGAAAACCTATTTCTATTTTCTCAATTTGTTTATCGTTGAATTTTCTGATGAATTCCTTTTGTCCCAGCGTAATCATTTCCAGCTCATTTTTATGCTTCTTAAAGATTTTTATTATGTCTTTCAGCTTGACAAAATTAAGCTCCTCAAAAATGGGTAAATAACGACCAAGTAATTTCAGGTATATACGACCTGTTTTCTTATTTAGAAATGGGAGCCAGAGAACTTTATGATGGCCTTCATAAAAAGAGTGATAATTGGGGCAGACGTGATACATAATGCCATCAGGCTTTAAGACTCTCAGACATTCTTTAATTATATGTTCTATTGAATTGACGTGTTCCAGGACTTGAAAGGAAGCGACAAAATCAAAAGAGTTGTCAGGGACAGGAAATGTGCCGCCGTCATAACGGAGCAAATCTAAATACGGGAATTCAGCTTTGGTATTCTCAAAATACTCTTTGTTTATTTCCAATCCGGTCGCTGTAATGCCGGCTTTATAACATTCATCGAGAAATAATCCATTCTTAAAACCAAGTTCTAATATTTTTTTCTCTTGAGGATTTTTCACCTCACAATCAGTTAAGAAGGCCTGCAATTGATTATGTGCCTTTTGTCTAAGTAGAATTTCTTCTTTTTCCATTGTGTTTCTCCATTTCGAACGTCTTATTACACAAGTACTGGCAAAAAATATGTCGCAAAATGGAAACCTTCAAATTCATAACTGGTTGTCATTATTCTACTTACGACGAGTCAGCGGTGTAATTATATTTATATTAAAAGCAATTAGCACCTAATTATAATGGTTTTTTCATTATAATACATTATGAATAAGATTACAGTTAGAATTTTCATGAATAAGGATTTTGAAGATTGGTTCAATTTTTGCATCTGTAAAAAAGGTTGTGATTTGAAGTAGTTTTTAGTATCTTATAGATGTATTAAAATGACCGGAAGACTTAAAAGAGTTTCAAAATGTGTTTCAAGAGTATGATGTCTAATTAGAGATATCGAAATGAAAGTTGCTTTTGTGTATCCCAAGATGGGGGGCATTTTCCCGCGTATGCCCGTTAATTTATCAATATGTCCTCCATTGGGGATTATGTATTTAGCCGCCGTTTGCAAGAAGAATGGGATTGATGTCAAACTTATTGACTTGACATTTGACAATAGTTGGGCTGCTTATGAAAAACGAATAACAAAGCAAAAGCCTGATATTATTGGTTTTACCGCTTTGTCACCATTTTATGATGATGTGTGTAAGGCAGCGGCAATTACCAAGAAAATTGTTCCACATGCAAAAATAATTATCGGCGGCCCTCACGCAACCGCACTGCCCTTGGAAGTTATAAAGGATGATTTTGTAGACGTCGTGGTTGTAGGAGAGGCGGAAAAAATCATTGTGCCGTTATTGAACACACTGCAAAACCAAGGTGAACTAAAGGAAATAAAGAGCATAGTTTTTAAGCAGGATGGACAGATTATACAAACTGAAAGAGAGGGGCCCGTAGAGCTGGACGGTCTTCCATTGCCGGCAAGGGAAATGCTTCCGACGATTAAAAAATATTTTCGTCAAATACCGCTTTTCCCAAATGTACCACCCGTTGGCATTATTATCGCCAGCAGAGGTTGTCCGTTTAATTGCACATTTTGTCAGCCAATGCTGAGAGAACTTTTTGGAAAGAAGGTGCGTTTCCGAAGTCCTCAAAGTGTTCTGCAGGAAATCGATGAATTGGTCAACAAGTATAAAGTCAAAACTGTGTTGTTTGCCGATGACAATATGACAATTAATAAAAAATGGTTGTACGAAATTTGCGATGGCATTGAAAAGAGAAACTACAATTTAATAACTGCAGTTCAGGGCAAGGCGGATACGTTAACGCCGGAAATAGCGGAAAGATTAAGAAGAATAAATTGTCGGTATATGGCATTTGGAGTTGAATCCGGTTGTCAACGTATCCTGGATAGTGTAATGGACAAACAAGTTACTATCGCCCAGATAGAGAGAGCTTTTAAGATTTGTGAGCAGAATAATATTCTGACATGTGCAGCACTAATGATAGGTTCCCCAGGCGATAATAAAGAGTCTATATTAGACACTGTTAAATTGGTAGAAAGGATAAGACCTAATTTTATAGACCTTCATTATACTGCACCTACACCCGGCTCAAAAATGTATGATATGATGGAGTTTGATAAATCTCACAAGGACCGCTGGATCGCCGGGGCTATTAGACTTGAAGGTATAACTGCGGATGAGCTTACCGACCTGTTCCATCAGATACAATTACGATATAGAGAAGTAAAAAAGCACCCGCCGCTTAATTATTTGTGGGACTATTTTTGCGGGACTATGAAATTTAGTTATAATTTCCTTTCATTAGCTGCTCAATATGCTTACTTCTGTCTGGATAATTCCGTTTTAGTCTATAAACTGTTAGGAAAATGGGTCTTCGCCCTTAAAGGCGGACATTAAATTGGCATTGTTCAATTCACGTCTTTAAGAATACAAATTCATTACAGCCGGTAGGCACCACCGGCTTTACAAATTTGATACACTTAAATCCCAGTCTTTCCACACAATTTATGACTTCATTTTTATCCGCGTATTCGTATGGATAACCGCCGACCCAGTCTATAACATCATAATAAAAACTCATACCCCTTTTTTGCTTTTTGAAGGGATTTTTGCGAGTAACAATCAGTTTAGCTATTGCGATGATAATGAAAAAAAGCCATATCATCAGCTTTTGAATAATTGCAGGCGCGATATTGTAAAGCCGTTTTATTGCCTTCCAGATTTTGCAGGACCAGTGTTTGTTATAAATAGCAATCACAAATAATAAATTAGGAGACACAAGCTGCGAAGCAATATCAATTGACCTCCACATATCGCCTGTATGATGCAGAACGCCCCACGAATATACAATATCAAATTGGCCCAATTGTAAAATGTCGTCATCAAAAACCGATTTATGAAAAAAGTCTATGGTATTTTGATTGGCAAATCTTTTTTTGTTGCTGATTGACACTTCAATACTTTCCTTGGATATATCAATCCCGATTACTTTCCTGGCCCCTGCAAGCGATGCCGCGATGGCAAATATTCCGCTACCGCAGCCGATATCCAAAAAACTACTGCCTTTAATCTTCTCGTGACCTATCAGTTGGTCAAGTGAGTTATACGCCTCTTTAAATTTGAGGTTGTCAAGCGTGCTTTGAGAAAATTGCTGCCAGTTTTCTCCGAAATTAAAAGCAAGATTTTTATCTTTATTCATTTTTATTCCACCAGTAATTGAATATGAAAATCAGCCAAAGATGTCTTGCGTTATCAGCTCTGCTGTTAATATAGGCATTAAACATCTGTTGAGCATAATCATAGTTTAACAGGTTATGCCTGTAAAACTTTCGATTAGTCAAAAATTCCCTAATTAGATCGCTTTTTTTAATCCATCTGGAAATCGGAACGGTAAAACCTCTTTTCGGCCTGTGGATTATCTTTTTGGGCAGATAATCAGAAGCAATTTTTTTTAAAGTTCGTTTTGTTTCAAAGAGACCGACTTTATATTTCTCCGGCAAACTTAATACCAGCGGAAGCAACTGATGGTCAAGAAACGGCACCCTTACTTCCAGAGAATTCAGCATAGAAGCTGTATCGACCTTTTTAAGGATATCTTCTGCAAGATAGTTATGAATATCGTTGAGCTGGATTGAAAGAAGGTCTTTGCCATAATTGCAGGAAATCAGGGATTCAGCAGGAACGAAATGCTGATCGAGGAGTTTTTGTCTTTGTGAATCATTAAATGTAGCCATCCAGTCCAGATGCCTTTTATTGACCTCCGCACCGAAATCTCTTAAAAATCTCTTTGCCTTAAAAGCAAACGTTACCTTTTTGTCGGAAGGACCAAGTAAATCGACACAATATCTGGTTAATCTCAACAGGGCCTTTGGGAAATATTGGGCGTACTTATATGCTTTATAGGTATCATAACCGCCAAAGACCTCATCGCCGGCATCGCCGGACAAAGCGACAGTTACTTTTTGGCGGGTTATTTTGGACAATAAATACGTTGGTAATAAAGAAGAGTCCCCAAACGGCTCATCCATATTCTCCAAAATGAACGTGAGAACGTTTTCGTCAACTTCCATATACTCATAATGATGTTGAGTATGAATATGCTCTGAGACCAGTATTGAATATTTTAATTCGTCATAAGATTCGTCCTTGAAGCCGATGGAAAAAGTGTCAAAAGCCTTATGTCTTCGGCTGATAATAGCGGAAATCAGCGAAGAGTCTATCCCGCCGGACAGAAAACTTCCCACCGGTACGTCCGCAACGAGTCTTTCCTCGACCGCTTCGGCAAGTGTAGTTTCAAGTGATTGCAGTCTTTCTGCCAGAGGTATTTCCTGATGGCGGGCAACGTCCTGTTCAAGGTTATAATATTTTTCAAGACGGATTTTTTTGTCGTTTAAATCAAAAAATAAATTCTCGCAAGGCCTGAGCTTATAACAATTCTCAAATATAGTCAGATTATCTCCGATATATTTTTGGTAAAAAAAGAAATTGACTGCACGAGTGTCTATTTTAAAATTTATATTATGAGATGTTATCGCCTTGAGTTCCGAAGCGAAGATAAATCTATCGCTGTCAAAGTAGTAATAGAGAGGCTTAATTCCGAACCTGTCTCTCGAAAGAAAAAGAGTATTTTTCTTCTTGTCATATATGCAAAATGCCCACATACCGTCAAATTTTTCAGCACACGCCGGCCCCCAGAAATGGTAGCTGTATAGTAAAACTTCCGTATCAGTTCCGGAGTTAAACCGATAACCTTTGGACTCTAATTGTTTTCTCAATTCCTTGAAGTTGTATATTTCTCCATTATATATAAGCACAAGGTCTTGGGATTCCATAGGCTGATGACCTTTTGGTGAGAGGTCGATGATGGACAGTCTTGTATGACCTAATGAAACGTTTGTATCTAAGTAGATGCCCCTATCATCCGGCCCTCTATGGCGCAGGGTATCAGCCATTTTTTCGACAGACTCCTTGCTTGTCCAGTTAAAACCTGCTATTCCGCACATTTCTTTTCCGTGTAAATCATATCCAGGGTTTTATTTTCAAACCCTTTTTCTATTATGTATTGTATGATTTTTTCAAGTCTGCGCAGAAAAAGTTTTTGTTCGAATCTTGTGCGTACAAACGGTGATTTGCCGGGAATTATTTCCATTGAGTGGAACATCATGTTTAAAACGGGATTCTCAAAGTTGGCAAGAAATTCGTTTACAACCATTTTCATCTCAAAAACGGTCATATGGCTTGGTCTTAACCAGCGATAGAACGGCCATTTGTCAGGCAGAAAACGCAGCCGTTTTTTGGAGATAGTGATTGGCACTTCAAGAATTTTCATACTGCCTGGGCAGTATAGGTTTTCGTGATTAACAAAATACGGCTGTTTTGGAGCGGCTGAATGGTCTAGTCCTCCGACAGAAGACCAGTTAATATCCGGAGTAACAGAACTGTCCACTTTATAACCCAGCTTTTCAAGAGATTTTATGGTTGCCAGATTCGCTCCATATCTTGCTGCTCTGTAAGAAGTCGGCACAATATTCAGCTTCTGCTTTATTAAGACGGTGAGATTTTTTATTTTTTCGAGTTCGATATCATCGCTGTAAGCGAAACAAGGGAATTCGCTGCTTACAGTTCCATCTGCTTCATCATATTTCATCTCTGGTTCTATGTACTCCGAGTGCAGATGAGTGCCTATTTCCGCTCCTGATTCGATTTCATTTTTTAGTACCTGGCAGCATTGCTCGTTGTTGATTACTTCCGGAGAAACGAAATATACCGGCTTGATGTTATATAAATCCCATATAGGCCGCAAAATATCAGGAATACCGAATAAAACAGACTCAAACGACAATGGGTGTGACCTTTTCCAGTGAACGTCGCAGTCCGGTTCGGTGTCAATTGTTATGCAAAATGTTTTTTCCACAATTAAATCTTCTGATAAAATTTCAGGTAAGCTTGCGAAACAGATTTCCATGTAAAATTTTCGGAATGTTTTCTTGATGCTTTGGACATCGATTCCAGTTTCTCGGTATTCATAACCAGTTCTGATATCGCTTTTGCGATTTCGTCTGCTGTTTCTTCTTTGATTATTATACCGTTTCCCTTTATCAGTTCGTCAACGCCTTCACATTGAGTCGTTATAATCGGCAGACCGCATGCTATTGCCTCGAGCATAGCGTTGCTCATCCCTTCCTGCATGGTTGCACTGACATACAAATCACTGTTTTGATAAAGTTGAGGCATTTGTTCCGAATCTACAATGTCCTTGAATTCAATAAAATTTGCAAGATTTTTTTGAGCAGCAAGTTTTTCGAGAGAATCCTTAAGAGAGCCTCCTCCAACAATAAGCAGCTTGACGTTTTTTCGGCTCTCGACAAGAATTTTGACCGCTTCGATTAAAATATCAACTCTTTTGGTATTACTTAGTCTGCCGACAGTGATAAGCCTGATTACATCGGATTTTTTTTCAGTATTTTGCGATATTGGGCAGAATTTCTCGATATCAACGCCATTGGGCACAACATCTATTTTCACCTGCGGGTAAAATTTTAATGCTCTCTGCTTTAATCCCTCGCTGCATGCTATCAGAGCAGAGGCATTCTTCCATATAACTTTAAAAAAGATTCCCAGCAGCTTGTACTCAAAGGCAAACCGCAAATTTTTCCCGGGAACATCCGAACCTCTTAATGAAATTATATACGGCAGTTTGTTTCTGCTTCTATAGCAGAACCAGCCCGTTGGAAATCCAAAAAATGAATGAACAAAGTCGTATTTTTTGTGCTTAATTAGTTTCTTATAATAATGGCCGGCTTTGACAATCCACTCGAGAATTTCCATCTTTCTCCAGAAATGCAGGGTCTTTTTATGAACGCCGATTTTATGAATATTTATGTTATTGGAAAATCTGATGATATGATTTCCCGGCTGTGGCGCCGATGTCAGTATATCGATGCTCAGGTCGTTTCGTTTTGAATATTCGCCGAGCATATTCAGGTGCGCTTTGCCTGCACCGCCCCCAATAGGGGGGAACTCATAATTTAACATCAGGATATTCATTTACTTTTTCTTCAGCTTAAAAACAACATGCTCGCCGAACATCTGAACTATATCGTAATTTTCTCTTATAAACTTCCTGAATTTGCCCATAACCTCGAATCTTCTCGCCTCTTCGTCGCCCGACCTGTCCTTAGTCATCTTGCTCCATTGTTTTTCAAATTCGGCCACTATTTGCGGGTCAGATGGCAGGAACTGCGGCTGCCCCTGGCTGGAATAACCCACAATAGGCCAAAGCTCGAATTTCAGCCGGTTGAGAGGTAAATGCTGCTTGCGACTGTCCACAATGTATTTGGGCATCTCTTTGTTAAAGGAACTGAGCAGTCCGTCGATTATCTGCTCGAGCTGTTCGGGAGGTCTGGTGTGCATTTCACTTTCAAAGGCATTTGGGGCGGGGCAGAACCTCTGTGCTGACAGGTATATGCCCGGCACCCAGCCCCATACATAAATTTTGTCCGTCGGCTGTGTATGGTCGCGTATATACTCACCCGCGACCTCCCACGAACCCTTCCAGCCATCGTGTCTGCGGTGTTCGATTTCATTCCATCGCTGAGCATAGCCGTTTCGCTTTTCAGGGTATTTTATACCTGAGTATGGGCTTCTCGGCAGGCCAAAGAATATGTGCCAGGACATAATCACCATCAGGATAAGACCAGCAATTCCTGTAATGACCCATTTGGTTTTAGACACCGCCCTGATAAGTTTGTCGCGCCAGACGGCTATGAGATAACACCCCGTCATTGCACCAGAGGCGGTAAGCGGCAGATAATATTGTTCGTAAGAAGCCGGACTTACCCACACAAGGGCCATATCAAGAGCCCACCAGACCCCAAGCAGCAGGACGAAGCGGTCGTAATCGCACCTGCCAGGCTCCGGCGGGGACTTTTTTGACAAATTGAGAATCATTTTTCCGATTCTTGCGATGATTGCACCGGCAGCCAGCAAGACCGGCAGGCACAGAGCGAGGTAATATCGCAACACCTTCGGCCACTGCTCGGAAAAAGGAATTGTTGCTCTCAGTGATGAGACATAAGTGTCCGCCTGCAGTGCTGTCTGGTGCCCGGGTAGAAGTCCTCCGATAATCTCCCACGCGAACGAATACGGCAGTGATATTTGCACATCCTGCCAGATTATCCAGATGTATAATGGCGTCATTGCTGCCGCTGCACCGGCCAGCAGCAATACAATATCAATTCCTGTTTGCTTCCACGTCCTGTGCCGAAATATCGGCTGCAGTATTACAAATAACCCGATTGCTCCCGGTGCAGACAAGCCTGTCTCCTTAAAAAGCGGCGCCCAGCTGACAATCGCACCAGCCAGCAAACTGTACCACCAGCCTCCGCCTGATTGTCTGAGCACAAATAAGCTTATCGCCGTTACCATGCATGTTATCATATATTGCTCTTTTACATTGCCGAACTTGGCGATAAGCGGGGCTGAGATATAAATTGAAGCGATAATTACGCTGACAGATGCCGGCAGTCTGCCAAACAGCTTTCTGGTGGCAATATACATTGCTGCTAAGGCGCCCGCCTGCATAGTCAATTGAATCAATTTCGGTCCGAATTCGCTGAACCCGAACAACCGGGCTCCTAAAATATTGACCAGCAATGTCCCTAATGCAGCACTTGGCTTTTCATCAATACCGATTCTTGCTCCATTGAGGATGCGTTGTGCCGAATAGACATTGGCAGCGGAATCGAAGGGGTCAGGATAATTGAGTTCGAAATATTTGCCGAGCCAGAAGGGTATGCTGGCTAAAATGATGACAATAAATAAGTAAAAAAATTTGCTGAAAGTTACAGTGTTGTGTTCAGTTATTTGTTGTCTGGTCTTTTTTTTTTAGACATTCGACTCATTAACATGCTCTTGATTAGGTTTACGTTCCAGGATATTTCTTATGACATATATCGGCCGTTTTTGAGACTCGTGATAGGTCCTTACAATCATTTCCGCAAGCAGTCCCATAAGTATAAGCTGAATAGTTGAGATTATTAAAATCGCTGTAAGCAGCAAAAGGGGGTTGCGGTTCATTGCAAGATGCTCTGAGCTTATATATTTCATATACAGTATGGCAAGGCCGCAAATTACAGCAGCAAAACCGCTGAGAATGCCCATGCCGCCGAAGATATATATAGGTTTGGTGGCATAAGAACCTAAAAACTTGACCGTCATCAAATCGAGGAGAACTTTAAGAGTTCTTTCAAGGCCGTATTTTGCAACTCCGGCAACCCTTGGATGATGATTTACAACCATCTCTGTGATTTTTGCACCTGACCAGCTTGCAATTGCAGGTATAAATCTGTGCATCTCGCCGTATAAATTAATCGTTTCAAGCACTTCACGTTTGTATGCCTTCAAACTGCAGCCGTAATCGTGAAGCTTAACGCCGGTCATTTTTCCAATGAGCCAGTTTGCCATCATTGATGGAATTTTGCGGCTGATTGTTCTGTCCTTCCGGTCTTTTCGCCAGCCGCTTACTATGTCATAGCCTTGTTTTAACTTCTCAACCAATGCGGGGATATCTGCAGGGTCGTTTTGGCCGTCTGCATCAAGCGGGACTATGATATCAGCCTTTGCATGATTAAAACCTGCACTCATCGCAGCGGTCTGGCCGAAATTTCGACGGAACATTATTACCTTTACCCTTGAGTCCTTAAGATGTATATTCTCAAGAACCTTACAGCTGCCATCCGTGCTTCCGTCATCTATAAATATTATCTCAAATGAATACTTGCTCTGCAGGGAATCTATAACCTGCCGATATATTTTTTCCAGATTCTCCTGCTCATTAAAAACAGGGATAACTACCGATATATCCAGATTTTTATCCATGTTAATCATCCGCTGAACGTATTTGTAAAGCCCAGATTATATCAAAATTTTTTGGTTCTTCTTCAAAAATCATAACTATATATCCTGTTGATGTAAAGTGTTAAATTTAAATAAGTTAAACTCTATTTTCGGGCTGCTTGACTGCCGATTTTATAAATGTTCCTGGCGTTGAACAGAAGACCAGCAGATATTTGCCGGACGATTTCTATGCCGAGTAGACTAAAAGTGCGCCAATCAGCAGATAGATTATCGAAAAGAGTCGCAGGGTTGTATTATTTCTTGCTGCGAACCATCCGGCCATGGCCCTGGCCTTTTGCGGCATGATAACAATGAAGACAGCTCCTGCAAGAGCCAGAATACCGAAAGTTATTATAACTGCAGGGATATTGCATTTGCCTGGAGAACTGAAGAGAAAAGCAGCGCCTACTAACGCTTTGAGAAGTGCGGCAAGATAAATTGTGGCACCCTGACAGAAAATCTGGCAGTATTTTTTTAAAAGGTCCGGTCGAAATAGAATTACAATACCGTCAATTACAATGAGAATCGCGACAATTTTTGGCAGCCAATTCATAAATCACCTCCATATAAAAGTTACACTTTAAAAATCAGTTCTCCTGAATTGTTTCGAGAAGAGAAGCATCAATTTCAAGACACGTGGCCTTGCCGAGTATATCTACCTGAAGAACAAGCCTTGTTTTGCTCTGTTCGCTGACAACCAATCCTTCTGTGCCTATAAGAGGTCCTGCAATAACCTTGCATCGCTGACCTGCTTTAATGTAAGCATACGGCGCAAGATTTATGCCGCTTGTAAGAGCCTTTTCAATCGGCAGAAGTTCTGAAATCAAATGCTGCTGGTCTTTTACTTCCAGAAGGCCGGCAACGCGGTTTGTCTTGAGCACTTCCAGCCTGTCCGGTTCATCGCCGCAGAAAAAAACATATCCGCTGAACAGCGGAAGCATTGAACGAAATACCCTGCGGCTTTTCCTGTACACTTTCTCGGTCAAAGGCAGAAAGTAGCTGATATTTCTTTTCTGCATCTGCCAGGCAAGGGCTTTTTCGTTTCTGCTTTTAGTGTGCGCGACCCACCAGGTGCCCTGAAAGTCTTTTACACTCAACCCAGCAGGCCAGATTATTGGCGGATTTTCACTCAGTTTGAGCATAAAAACATTGTATTAAGTCTTGCTGCAGATGTCAATTAAACTAAAACCCCGCTTATAGAGTGGTCAGCAGATATTCAGTGAGACTTTCGAACAGAATTTCACCCTTAAATACTGCCGGAAGCAGAATTGTCTGGCCCTTTGTGAAATCAACCGCCTGTGAATCTTCTGAAATTATTCGGCCGCCCCCTCTGATAATTATAATTACTTCCATTATTCCTTCAGAAATCTGACGCGATGTACCGGCTTGCGCAGTGATTTTATCAACCTTGAAAAATTCACTATCGACCAGTCTGCCGCCAGCGGTTACAGGAAGGTCCTCTGCCTTCTGGTCAAAGTTAATACTCTCAAGAGCCTGTTCAATATGCAATTGCCGAGGTTTGCCATTCTCCAGTCTGTTCCAGTCAAAGACCCGAAATGTCGTATCCGATGGCGTTTGAATCTCAACTATCAAAATCCCCGCGCCTATGGCGTGAACGGTGCCGCCAGGCAGAAAATGGCACTGGCCGGGTTTTACAGACACTTTATTAAGAAGCTCGGCACAGGTGCCGTTTTTTATTGATTGAATAAATTGCTCTTTTGTTGTGCTGGCTTTTAAGCCCTTGTAAATACAGGCGTTAGCTTCAGTGTCGATTATATACCAGCACTCGGTTTTTGGAGTTCCCGTTTTGAGTCTTTTTACCGCCTCCGAATCAGGATGAACCTGCACACTCAAAACATCAGCAGCATCGATAAATTTTATAAGCAGCCCGAAAGGGGGCTTATAATCTTTTTTTTCTGTAATCTGCTCTGGGAATTTTTGTAAAACTTCCGTGATTGTCTTGCCGGTGAGTTCGCCGTTTGTGATGACAGATTTGTCGTTCGGCAAATCGGCAAGCTCCCAGCTTTCGCCGATTTTTTTATCTGCCGGGAAATCCTTGCCCAGAATGTTTCTCATCTTATACCCGCCCCAGATAAGCTCCTTGTAAATCGGTTTGAATTTCAATGGATATAAATTCATTTTTTCTCTACACAAACAATAATAAGCTCACTGCCATTACAACCATACCTGCAACAAAACCGTAAGCTGCATAATGATGTCTGCCGTATTTTTCTGCTGCGGGAAGGAGCTCATCGATGGAAATAAAGACCATTATGCCGCCGGCAGCAGCAAATATGGCGCTGCATATAATGTTGTTCTGAGTATTAATAAGGATAAAATATCCTATCACGGCGCCGGCAGGCTCTGCAAGGCCGGAAAGAAAAGAAAACCAGAACGCTTTTTTCCGGCTGTTTGTTGCATAATATATCGGCACTGAAATCGCAATACCTTCCGGTATATTGTGAATGGCAATAGCTATGGCAATCGGAATGCCGATTCGAATGTCTTTCATAGCGGTAGTGAATGTTGCCAGACCTTCGGGAAAGTTATGTATCGCAATCGCAAGAGCGGCAAACAACCCCACCCTGTAAAGGCCGGGATATTCCTGTACCGCCCCGGGATAATCGCTTCTTTCAAGTTTTCGCAATTCATGCGGGTTATCTATCGCGGGGATTAGTTTATCAATAATTGCCATTACAAGAATACCGGCAAAAAATGAGGCGACTGTCAGCCAGCAGCCTTTTACCTGGCCCAGTTCGGCAACAAGGTCGGCCTTTGCCTGGGCGAATATCTCAACCAAGGAAACATAAATCATAACGCCTGCTGAAAAGCCCAGGGATGTGGAGAGGAATCGGGTGCTGGTCTTTCTGGCAAAAAAAGCTATTGCGCTTCCGATGCCGGTTGAAAGTCCGGCAAACAGCGTCAGACCAAACGCTATTGAGACATTCTGAAATGTCATAACCGCCTCGTTATTGTTTGGTTATATAATCAGTTATGCCGTCCGTAATTGCCTGTGCAAGTTGCCTCTGCATATCTTTATTTTTGAGCTGTTTTGCCTCCCAGTAGTTTGACAGATACCCCAGCTCAATCAAAACAGCAGGGCAGCCGGTATGCGTAAGTACCCGGTAGTCGGCCTTTCTGACGCCGTTGCTGTTTATACCGGTTTGAGCCATACGATTGTCTATTGCATTGGCAAGGCTTGTCGATGCCCATGAGCTGCTCCGTTCAACGTAAATTGTAAAACCGTTTGTGTTGCTTTTGGCAGAAGAATCCGCATGAATACTTATGAAGATATCGGCCTTATTGCGGTTGGCGATGTTGGCGCGTTCTTCAAGTTCGACAAACTCATCGTTGTTGCGGGTCATTATAACCCTCAATCCTCTGTCTTTCAATATTTGTGCAATCTGCGTAGCGACATTGAGGTTGACGATTTTTTCTTCATAGCCGTAATAACTGGTTGCGCCGGGGTCTTTTCCGCCGTGGCCTGCGTCAATCACAATGGTTTTGCCGGAAACAACCGGCCGGGTTTTCTCGGCTGGTTTGACTTTTTTAGGCAAAACAGGCAAAACCAGTTTTATCTCGGTTTTTACAAGCTCACTTCGAATTTGTTGCTCCAGGCTTGAGCGGACATGCAGCATATCATTGATTTTTTTTGTTCCGCCTAAAGGTGCAAGATAATTGTCGTTGACATAAACTTGGTCATTCTTCGGATAAATCGCTACGGTATTTTTTGCGTCGTTGAAGACGATTTTTTTATCGTCTGCCCCAGATACCGTCATACCGAGTCTGCCGGCAAGATAGTATATGTTAACCGGCTGTTCATTTGCCAGCAGCGGGCCTGTGGCGGCTCGTTTAACAGGCTGCTGGCAGCCTGCCGCCGCAAATAGCACAAAAATAAATAACAGAATCAGTGAAGTAGATTTTTTCATTTTTTTCATTCCCTATAATAAAAAGAAATTAATCACGAATTAACACGAATTTTAAATAGTTTTTAGTTCTTAATTTTTAGTTTTGAGTTGTCGGATATAAATAATTAACTCAAAACTAAGAACTCAAAACTTTCCCTCTGTCCTTTTTTTTAGAATAATTCTTCTTCCCGGTTAGTTTTTTTGTTTTTCGGTTCGATTCCGATATGTTTTGCAGCCTGGTCGGTTATTTCTCTGCCCCTTTTTGTTCTACGGACAAATCCTATCTGCAATAAATACGGTTCAACAACATCCTCGAGCGTGTCTTTTTCCTCGCCGAGCGTTGCCGCGAGCGCCTCAATACCTGCCGGCCCACCGTTATAGACGTTTGCAAGTGCCCGCAGAAAGACCCTGTCAAGCTCATCAAGGCCAAGCTCGTCGATTTGTTCCATCTGCAGGGCGCTGCCGACGATGTCTTGAGTGAGGTTGCCTTTGCCTTTGACCTGAGCATAATCGCGGACCCTTTTTAAAAGTCTGTTGGCAATTCGAGGCGTACCTCGGGAACGTGAAGCGATGAGTTCAAGTGTGCCGTCCTGACAGGACAGGTTAAGAATTTTTGCAGACCGTTTGAGGATTTTTGCCAGTTCGTCGGCATTATAGAATTTAAGATGATAAAGCATGCCGAACCTGCCCCTAAGGGGCGCGCTCAAAAGACCTGCACGCGTTGTCGCGCCGATGAGTGTAAATCGCTTTAGCGGGAAATTAATGGTTTTTGCATGGAGACCGCTGTCAACGGTAAAATCAACACGAAACTCCTCCATTGCAGGATAAAGAAATTCCTCCACAGGAGTGCTGAGGCGGTGTATTTCGTCGATAAAAAGAACATCGCCGGTATTAATATTGCTCAAAAGTCCCATCACATCTCCCTGCTTTACAAGGGCAGGGCCGGAAGTGGTCTTTATTTTTGCGCCCATCTCGTTGGCAATAACGTGAGCAAAAGTTGTTTTACCCAGTCCCGGCGGACCATAAAGTAGGATATGCTCAAGCGGTTCGCCTCGCTTTTTGGCAGCGGCAATTGCAATAGATAGTTTTTCTTTTACATTTTCCTGCCCCGTGCATTCGGAAAGTTTCGTCGGCCGCAGCGAAACGTTGAAGGTTTCTTCCTGCTCATCCATCGAGTCAGAGTTTAAAACCCTGTCTATTGCCATTTTTTAAACCTCGATACCCTGTTTTATCCTGTAAACCAGTGGTACAAGCTCTTCTGCTGTCTTTATCCGCGGATGTTTTTTGCAGGCAAGCTGAATAAGTTCAGTCGCCTCAATCCGCTTTTCGCCCCAGGCAATGAGTATCTCGAGCGCTTCAAGTTGAAAATCTGCAAATGCCGCCCCTTCCCGGCCTTTTACAGGTTCGCCTATGGCGAAATCAGCCAGCTTCCCTTTAAGCTCAGCAATCATGTGCTGAGCAAGTCTTCCGCCTATTCCCGGCAGGGCGATAAGCGTCTTTTCGTCGCCGCTTTCCACTGCAGAAGCTATCGTGGCTATCGGAACAGCAAGAGACTTTAAACCTTTTTTGATGCCGATTCCGCTGACGGATGTATATCGCCTGAAGAATTCTTTTTCGCCCGGCGTTAGAAAACCAACCATTTGCGGCACAAGATTTCCGCCTGCCATACTGCCTTCATAATATTCCATTGTGCACAGTGTAATATCCTGCCCGATTCTGCCGGAAAGCAGAGCCGCCAGATAACCGGGCAAAAGTATCTCATAGCAAATCTGGCCAATCTGAACCAGTGCCGTATCACTATCGAGTCTGATAAGTTTTCCTTCAATCTGAGCAATCATTTTAGTTCTAAGTTTTTAGTTACTGAGTTTGCACAGCACAAAGCAGCGGCAATTGCATCGGCTACATCAGCCGGTTCCGGCAGTTTTACAAGGCCGAGAAGGCTTTTTATGCTCCTTTGAACCTGCTGTTTTGAGGCTCTGCCGTTACCTGTCAGCGACTTTTTGATTCTTGTCGCAGCAAAACTTTTTACATCTGTGCCGCTTTGGCAGGCTGCCGCAAGTATAACACCTCTTGCGTGCGCCATCAATATTGCCGTTCGCGGATGGGCATAATGAGAATATAAATCTTCAACTGCCACGCAGTCCGGCCTGAATTTTTCCAGCAGCGAGCTTATATCCTGTGCTATCTGCACCAGTCGTTGCTCAATCGGGGCCTTTGAGTCTGTTCTACATACGCCTGCCTCAACAAGTTTTTCGCCGCTGCCGTTTGAATTAATCACAGCGTATCCGCACAATTGAAGCCCGGGGTCTATACCGAGAATCTTCATTAAACATCCTCCCTGCGTTTTATTCTGTAGCTTCCATCCGGGGTGTCTTCAACTATCCAGCCTTCGGCTGAAATTTCAGACCGTGTGACATCAGCTAATTGCCAATCTTTGTTAAGCCTTGCCTCTTTTCTCTTCTCAGCTAGCTCTTTTATCTTATCCGGCACCTCTTTGTCTATAGTTTCCAATACACCAAGTACCGAATCAAGTCGGTTAATAGTATCGAGCAGAGCACCAGCTTCGGCTGAGTTCATGTCGCTAATCCTGTTAACTTCCCGTATGAAATCAAAACATGCAGCCAGGCCTTTTGAGATATTTAGGTCATCAGAAAGAGCCTTGTCAAATTCTGCCAGACAAGTAGAGGCTATGTCTCGTAACCGCTCTCTGATTTTGCCCTCTTTCTTGTTCCTGCACAAATCTGTCAGCTGAAAGACACATTGCTGTATTTTGTCTATTGCCTGCTCCGCAGCCCTTAGTCCATCAAAAGTAAAATTATAGTTTTGTCTGTAATGTGACGAAATAAGCGCATATCGTATAGCATTCTTCTTAAAGCCCTTCTCAATGAGTTCCTGGATTGTATACAGATTGCCCTTTGATTTGGCCATCTTTTCGCCGTCGAACATCAGAAATCGCGTATGCAGCCAATAATGGACGAATTTCCTGCCGCTTGCCGCTTCGGATTGGGCGATTTCACATTCGTGGTGCGGGAATATGTTGTCCTCGCCACCGGTATGAATATCAAATTCCGCTCCCAGATACTTTGAGCTCATTACCGAACATTCTATATGCCAGCCCGGAAATCCTCTGCCCCATGGACTGTCCCACTGCTGAATATGCTTGGGGTCGTGTTTCCAGAGGGCAAAGTCTTGGGGATTTTTCTTTTCCGGATTAACTTCAATTCTCGCGCCAGCGATTAAGTCCTCTAATGTGTTACCGGAAAGCTGTCCGTAACTGGGGAACTTAGTGACATCGTAATAAACGTTATGCCCGACAATATAGGCATAACCTTTATCGACGAGAATCTTAATCATATCAATCATTTCTTTGATATGTTCTGTAGCTTTGGGGTATCGGTCGGGAGGTTTTATATTGAGAAGCCTGCTTGCTTCCATAAATGAATCGGTGTAGACTTTCGCGATTTCCAAAGGGTCTTTTTTTTGTTTTTTAGCTTCCTCCTCAAGCTTGTCGGCTCCTTCATCTGCGTCATCTACGAGATGTCCGACATCCGTTATATTCATAATGTGAGTAACTTTGAAGCCTTTGAATTCGAGAAATCGCTTCAATAAGTCTGCCACAAGAAAACTTCTGAAATTTCCTATATGTGGGTGTGAGTATACAGTTGGCCCGCAACTGTAAATCTTTACCTTGCCGGGCTGCATAGGCTTGAATTCCTCTTTGCGTTTAGTCAGAGTGTTATAGATTTCAAGAGGCATTTACTTTTCCTTATAATGTCCTTTTGATTTTTTTCCGCAACAGCACTGTCGCTATTGCTGATATTGCAAGGCCGGCTCCTATGTCGCCGAGACCTTCGTTTGTTTTGGCTTTTACGTTTACATTAAGAAAGTCGATTCCCAAAAGCGAGGCGATGCATCTTTTCATTTGTGCCTTATATGGCCCCAGTTTCGGCTCTTCAGCGGTGATTGTAATATCGGCGTTAACTACTTCCCAGCCTTTATCAGCGATATAGCTTTTAACTTTCAGGACAAGTTCTTTGCTGTCTATATCCTTAAATTGCGGGTCGCTGTCGGGAAAGAGCATTCCGATATCGCCAAGTCCCGCTGCTCCTGCGATTGCATCTATCAGGGCATGCAGGGCAACATCGCCGTCGCTGTGAGCAAGCAGGCCTTTTTCAAAAGGCACTAAGATTCCGCCAAGCTTCAATGGCCTGCCTTCGATGAGTCGGTGGATATCAGTGCCTATGCCCGTTCTGTATTCGTAATTTTCGTTTGTGCTCACAATGAGCCCTTTGTACTTGGAATATCCTTGCCGGTAAGCTTAACAGCCTGTCCCAGAGCCTGGCCGAGGGCCTTGAATATTGCCTCTGCAATATGATGGCTGTTTGTGCCGTGCGGCACGGTTATATGCAGGTTGAACTTGCCGTGGTTTGAAAAGCTCCTGAGCAGCTCCTCGACGCACTCGACGTCGAAATCACCGACCTTTTCCGTTCTGTACTGCACGTTATAAACGCAGAAGGGCCTGCCTGAAAGGTCAACTGCGACATCTGCAAGGGCGTCTTCCATCGGCACGGAGCTGCTGCCGTAGCGCGCTATACCTTTCTTATCGCCGAGGGCCTCGACAAGCCCCTGTCCCAGACATATTGCAACATCCTCGACCGTATGATGCTGGTCAACATCAAGGTCGCCTTTGGCCTTTAGTGTCAGGTCGATTTTGCCGTGCTTGCTCAGATGGCAGAGCATATGGTCCAGAAAACCTATGCCGGTGTCGATTTCGTATCTGCCGACGCCGTCGAGATTGATTTGAACCAGAATGTCCGTTTCCCTTGTCTTTCTTGTTATTTTTGCTTTTCTGTCAGCCATTATTTTATCCCTCGGCAAGAATTTCTTTTAATGCGTTAATAAATTTTTTGTTTTGCTCGGCCGTCCCGACCGTGATTCTCAGCTTATCCTTTATATCCGGATATGCCCAGTATCGAACATATATATTTCTGTCCTTTAGTTTTTCGTAAATGTCTATAGCCCTGACTTTTGAAGGCCTTGCAAGTATGAAGTTCGCTTGGCTCGGATAGACGTGGAAGCCGAGTCCGATTAATTTTTCTGTCAGAAATTTTCTTTCTATCTTGACTTTTTGAACGTTATTTTTGAAATACTGCTGGTCCTGTATGGCAGCAGTAGCTGCAGCAATTGCAACAACATCGACATTGTAAGAATCCTTGACTTTCCGAAGACCTTTTATTAATTTCTCATCTGCGATGCCATAACCGAACCGCAATCCTGCCAGCGAATAGCCTTTGCTCATCGAGCGAAGGATAATTACGTTATCGAACTTTTTTACAAGCTCAAGGCAGTTGTCTTCCGCAAAATCCACATACGCCTCATCTATCAGCAGTACCCCCTTTATTTCTTCTGCGAGCTGACTAATTTCCTCTTTCGGCACAAATGTTCCGCTCGGTGCGTTCGGATTGCAGACGATTGCCAGTGCCGCGCCTGTCGCGGCAAGTTTTGAAGGCAGATTAAATTCCTCATCAAATGGAATTTCAACAGCAGGAGAGTTTGCCATCTGTGCCAGCACAGGGTAAAGTGAATACGTCGGCGTTGGATAAGCAACGGGGCGGTTCTCATCACAAAACGCTCTTATCGCAATATTCAGCAGTTCATCGCCGCCGTTGACGCAGATTATATTTTCGCATTCCACGCCAAAAACTTCAGCAGCAGCTTGTCTGAATGTATCCGCCATCGGCTGTGGGTATCTTCTTAGCTGTTCCGGTTTTAAGTTTTTTATCGCCTCAATTACCTTTTGACTTGGCGGATATGGATTTTCGTTGGTGTTGAGCTTGACTACATCGGTATTTGGCGGCTGAAACCCCGGCTCATAACCTGCCATTTTCTCTATATTTTCACGAAAGTAACCCATAGTTTCTCTGTAAAGTACTTAATTGGCTCAAATTATATGCATAATTAGGCCTGTTGCAAAGTCTCTTTTTCGCGAATGGAATCGGATTTATTTAACTGGTAATAGCTGGGTAGGGATAAACTCAAAACTCAAAACTATTTATGTGGGGTTTTTCCCGCAGTAATCGATTAATCGTGCTATTTCACTTCTTAAATCCTTTCGGTGTACAATCATATCGACAAAGCCATGCTCAAGCAGAAATTCTGCACGTTGAAAACCTTTTGGCAGTTCGACCTTGATTGTCTCGTAAATTGTTCGCGGTCCTGCAAAGCCTATTAGCGCGCCGGGCTCAGCTATGATAACATCGCCTAACATTGCAAAGCTCGCCGTAACTCCGCCGGTAGTTGGGTCTGTCAGGACTGATATAAAAAGGCCGCCATGGTCGTCAAATCTGGCCAGGGCCGCACTGGTTTTGGCCATCTGGCCCAGCGAAACAACCCCTTCGTGCATTCTTGCTCCGCCTGTCGAACTTACAACTACAAGGGGCAGCGATTCGTCTATTGCCTTTTCAATGGCAACGCTTAATTTCTCCCCGACGACAGCTCCCATTGAGCCGCCTAAATAATTGAAGTCCATTACCGCGAGCATCAGGTCCCTGCCCTTGATAAATGCCTTGCCGATAAGCATTGCCTCTTTGCCGGCTGCGATTTTTTCAGCGGTTTTTGCCCTGTCTTTATATGATGTTCCCCGGAATTTGAAGTCCAGCGGGTCTGCCGTAACCATCTCCGCCAGCATCTGCTCGAACGAGCCTTCATCCACGAGGTATTTGAGCCTTGCCTCGGCCCCGATGCGAAAATGATAGTCGCACTCAGGGCAGACGTCCATGTTTTCAGTAACAGCCTTTTTGAAAAGAAGTTTTTCGCAACCCGGACATTTGAGCCACAGGCCTTCCGGCATTTCCCTCCGCGGCTTTAAGCTAAAGCCGTCCCACTGTGATTTTGACTGTTTCGCCATAGAATAAAAAATATTTAGCCCCCGGTTTCACCGGGGGTTTTCATTTTCGGTTAGCCCCCACCCCTGTGGTGGGGGGTATAAGGAAGGAATTATATCATAACGGCGGGAAAAACCGAGTTTTATTTAATACATTAGTGTGGGGGTTTACAGGCCTTGCGTATTGCTTCTATTGCCTGCGTGCGATTTGGCTTTGCAAATATAGCGTAGCCTGCCACGAGTGTATCTGCTCCGAGCGAAGTTACAATCGGTGTGGTATCCGGGTCAATGCCCCCGTCAACCTCGATGCGGATTTTCGGACCGACTATCTGACGGATAGGCTTAATCTTTTCAGCGGCTTTTTGGATAAAACTCTGGCCTCCAAAGCCCGGATGAACCGTCATCACCAGAATCATATCCGCTAAGTGCGCATATTTTTCGATTTTTGATACGGGAGTATCAGGATTGAGACACAACCCGGCTGTTATGCCGGCATCGTGGAGTTTTTTGATGAAGTCTGTTGGATTTGGTACGACCTCGATATGAAAGGTAATATGGTCGACGCCTGCTTTTATGAATTCATCAGCGTACCTTTCCGGCTCGCTAATCATCAGATGGCTGTCAAATACGAGTTTGGAATATTTTCGAATCTTTGCGATGACAGGGGGGCCGATGGTTATATTCGGCACAAAATGCCCGTCCATAACATCGAGGTGAACCATCCGAACACCCGTCTTTTCGACCTGTGCAATTTCATCAGCGAGGCGGGCAAAATCCGCACTTAATATCGATGGAACAACCTCAATTGTCCCAGCCTGTGGCAGATGTCTATTTTTCATCAAGAATCTCAAGGCACTTGAACTTTTTGCCTTCCATAAACTCAAGGCTTGCTCCGCCGCCGGTGGAGACATGGCTGACGCGTTTTGAAAGTCCCATTTTCTTTATAGCGCTTGCACTGTCGCCGCCGCCGATAACGCTTATTGCACCGTTATCAGTAGCCTTTGCGACCGCTTCAGCGACAGCCTTTGTGCCTGCGTCAAACGGCGGCATCTCGAACACACCCATAGGTCCGTTCCAGACGACGGTTTTGGCACCGGTCAGTTTCCCCACAAATAGTTTTATAGTTTCCGGCCCGATATCAACGCCTTGCCATCCGTCCGGTATATTGCCCACAACGGTTTTGTTGGCTGCGTTAGCCTTAAGTTCCTGTGTAATGACCGTATCGACCGGCAGCACTAATTCGCATCCGCCTTTTTGTGCATTAGCCATAAGCTCCTTTGCCTTATCGACAAAGTCGTTTTCGCAGAGGCTGTTTCCGACTGTCAGTCCTTTAGCCTTGAAGAATGTATAGGCCATAGCTCCGCCGATAAGGATGCGGTCGACTTTTTTCATAAGGTTTTCAATGACTTTTAATTTATCAGAAACCTTTGCTCCGCCCAAAATGGCCGCGAACGGCTTTTTCGGCTTGTTCAGGGCATCGCCTAAAAATCTGAGTTCTTTTTCGACCAAAAAGCCGATAACTCTGTCTTTGCCTTTCATCATATCCGGCACGGTATACATTGACGCATTATCGCGGTGGGCGGTACCGAAGGCATCATCGACATAGACATCGCCTAATTCTGCCAATTGTTTTGCGAAGTCGTCTTTAGCCTTTCGCAGAGCAGGGTCTTCTTTTGCGTTTTTGTCTTTTATTTCTTCTTCTTTGTGGAATCTGACATTTTCGAGCAGTAAACAATCGCCCGGCTTTAGAGCTGCTGCTTTTTGTTTTACTTCAGGCCCGATGCAATCGTTTGTGAAGATGACGTTTTTCTTCAGGAGTTCGCCCAGCTTTTTTGCAACCGGCGCAAGGGAATATTTTGCAACTCTTTCTCCGTCCGGCCTGCCGAGGTGGCTCATCAGTATTACAGCACCGCCTTTGTCGAGGATGGTTTTTATCGTAGGCAGTGCCGCGACGATTCTCGTATCGCTGGTGATATTGCAGTTATCATCCAAGGGGACGTTGAAATCGACTCGCATCAGGACTTTTTTGCCTTTTACGTTTATATCCGCAACTGTTTTCTTAGCCATAATAGTACCTTTATCTTTTCATTGAGGGTTGTCATGTCGTCCTGCTGTCTTTTACAACTTAGCCAATCTCTCGATGAGGTCTGCGCTTCGGCAGGCGTAACCCCACTCATTATCATACCACATACAAACTTTGACGAGGTCACCGTCAAGTACCATAGTATTGGTGGCGTCAAAGATGGAGCTGGCGGGGTTGCCGATAACGTCACTGCTGACGATTGGCTCATTGTTATACTCGATAATGTTTTTCATAGGACCTTCGGCGGCTGCTCGTATCGTATCGTTGATTTCTTCAACGGTGGTCTTGCGGGCGGCCAGGAATGTCAAATCCGTAATTGAGCCGACCGGCACCGGTACCCGCAGTGCGTAGCCGTGAAGTTTGCCTTTCAACGCGGGTATTACCTCGCCCAGAGCCTTGGCGGCACCGGTGGTTGAGGGCACTGTATTGAGTGCTGCTGCACGGCCGCGGCGTTTGTCCTTGTATGGCATGTCCAGAATTGCCTGGTCGTTGGTATAGGCGTGAATTGTCGTCATCAGTCCTTTTACAATGCCGATTTTCTCCTGCAGCACCTTACAGACAGGAGCTAATGAATTGGTCGTGCAGGATGCGTTGGAAATACACTTCATACTGGCCTTGAGCTGGTCATCGTTGACGCCTAATACAATCGTAGCATCAGGCTTATCTTTGGCCGGGGCAGACAGCAGCACTCTCTTTGCACCTGCCTGAAGGTGAGTATCGTAACCAGCCTTGCCTTCGACGGCCCGGCTTGTGAACTTGCCCGTGGATTCGAGCACTACGTCCACGCCCATCTTGCCCCATGGCAGTTTGGACGGGTCTTTTTCATTAAGAATCGGTATTTCACAGCCATCGACTATGATAGCACTGCCTTTGACCTCTACTTTGCCCTGATATTTGCCCTGAGTTGAGTCATACTTGAACATATAGGCCAGCATATCCGCATCAAACAAATCGTTAATCGCCATAACTTCGAACCGTTTTGGCTCTTGAGCCATAACCCGCAGCGCTAATCTGCCGATTCGGCCAAAGCCGTTAATTCCAACTTTTGTCGCCATCGAAAAGCTCCTTTAAAATTAAAACCTTATTTTTAGCCACAAAGACACCAAGGCACAAAGTTTTATAAGAAATTATATTTCTCATTTTTCTTAGTGTCTTTGTGCCTTCGTGGCTACTTTCTTACAGGGTATTTTACTGCCGCCAATCACAAAGTTTACGGAACAGGGATTTTATTGACAGCACAAAGGTCTGTCAAGGACAAAACAGGCCTTGTTTAAGACTTGTATTTATCGGTTTTCTTTAAAAAAACGGGCCCGAATCAGAGGTGAGAGCCTCTGATGCGGGCCGTCTATATTATATCAGCGTCGAAAATAACGCTGCGCTGTTTAAATTATTAACGTTTTCTTAAGAGCATCGCTGCGCCGGCAATAAGCAAAAATGCCGTTGCAGGTTCAGGAATCGCTGATATCTCAACTACAAAATCATTGTAATCTCTATCCGCCTGAGAAAGAGGAAGGTCTTCCATAAATAACAGCCAAACAACGGCCGGATCGCCAAGCCCCTCGATTTTATATGTTATAAAATGGTCTTTGCTGTCTGAGTTTTTCGAATTCATCGACCACCACTGATAGCCATCCGGATGATAGCCCCAGAGAAAATCTCCGCTAATAGAAAGAGTAACTTCTCGCTGGGTAGGTATGTCTGCCTGCGTAAGCAATTCGTAATATGTAGTTCCTGTTCCTCCTGCTCCATCTCCATTCCAGCCGAATGACTGGCTGAAAGAGGCATATTTGGCCTTTGCTGTTACTATTGCCTGACCATCCGTCCAGATTTGGTCTACTTCACCATCCAGATTCTGTGTGAGCAAATTCAAGCGTATCGACAAATCGTCAAAATCGTAAGCCCGAAGGGCAGTGATGGTTCCGTTGGAATAGTTTACCCCGCTCTTTGTAAACGTACCGTCATAAATATTGTGAAGAATCTGGGCATGATTTTTTTCACCATCTGGCGGAGAGGCTATAGAAGTATAACCATAATGAGTACCAAAAGCTTGGACTGTGAAAACAATAACTCCCACAATGAATACAATGATTGCGCTAAGTTTACGTCTTCTCTTCTTCCCTACTATTCTCAATTACTCCTCCCTAAGTCCTAACACCGCAAACACTACAAGTGTATGCACTCACGGACTTACGGTTATTCTAATTACCCATAGAATAACCTTTCCTGGTAGGCATTGTCAAGGAAAAAAATAAAAAAATTTTTAAATTTTTTTATATATTAAATAAATACGGATGCTATATGTCTCATTTGGGGACATTTTTTATTTTTATTTGTAACAATCTTCTGCTTTTGCCTGTTATTGGGGCTTCGTTGCTTCTTCGAATTGGGACAAGCCAGAGTATTTTTTCACTATCACAGACAAAACAGGCCTTGTTTAAGACTTGTATTTATCGGTTTTCTTTAAAAAAACGAGCCCGAATCAGAGGTGTGAACCTCTGATTCGGGCCATTTATATTATATCAGCGTCGAAAATAACGCTGCGCTGTTTAAAATATTAACGTTTTCTTATTCTTAAGAGCATCGCTGTACCCAAGGCCAGCAGCGCCATCGTTGCCGGCTCGGGTATAATCGGCCCAATGCCAACGGCCCATTCCTCAAATCCGTCGACGCCATTGATAGTGGCGCCGAACATTGAATACAGATAAGTATAATTCCCTGCTCCGATAAATGCGCTATCCGGAACGAAGAGAAGCATGTCACCTTTTCCGCTTCCCGGATTCAGGTTGTAATCCAGCTTAACGTAATTGTCCCCACCTGCATCAAGGTCGTAAATTGGCGCACCGAAGGCCGGGTTCGTTAGATACCCTGTAAGATCGCTCACGGTTCCCATGTGTATCTTCAGTTTATCGAGCGACAAAATATGATGCGTCGAATTTTGATTGATGTCCAGCCAGAACTCTCTGTAATTTGTCCCGCCAAATTCAACGATCGGAATGTCGCTTAATAATAGTGCTTTAGAGTCAGGTGTCGTGTCAAATTCACGAACACCAGTGGTATTATAACCGTGTTGAAATCCACTACCCCGAATCCCGACAAATGCGTTAATTCTCCCCGAACCCATTGGCTCTGTATCAGTCCACTGCATGAATATGGCCCCATTAATATTTTGTACTGCCCCAGAAGAAGTGAGATCATATTCAACAGCAGCCTGCACTGAAGCCACCATCAAAACAACTGTGAGAACAACAACCCCCACAACAGATACAGTGGCTGCGCTAAGTTTACGTCTTCTCTTCTTCCCTACTTTTCTCATTACTCCTCCCTAAGTCCTATCATCACAAACACTATAAGTGTATGCACTCAGGACTTACGGTTGTTTTAATAAATCATAGAATAACCTTTCCTGGTGGGCATTGTCAATAAAAAAATAAAAAAATTTTTATTTTTTTTATATATTAAATAGATATGGATGCTGTATGTCTTGTTTGTGGCTATTCTTGACTTTTATTTGCAACAATTTTTTGCTTTTGCTTGTTATTATAGCCTCATTGCTTCTTCGTATTGGGGCAAGCCAGAGTATTTTTTCGCTATCACAGACAAGAAAGGTCTTTTTTCGCTGGTCAAGGTCAAGTTTTGCTGATGTTATAAATTTACCAATCTTTTTGGATACGCCAAGTCCAAAAGGTTTAAACCTGTCTCCTTTCTGTCGGCATCGTGCGACCAGAGGCGGTTTTATCCGCTGGAGGTCAAACCATTCGATGAAATTATTTTTACTGTTTCCGCCTTCGCCGAGGCTTCGGCGGACAAGTTTGATGTTTTCGATATTGAGCTTATCAGCGGACAGAATCTCGGTTTCAATAATCCAGTCGGAAAAACAAACACTGCCCGGCATTTTTAACGGAACAGGTCCCGTCTTTTCGGTGCAGGTTTCAGGATGGCCTAAATAAAAGTTTTTTCGTTGTTTTACAATAATCGCCTTATTCGGCAATTGCAGGGTCTTGCCTGTTCGACTATCCGTCAAAAATTTTATAATTCTGTCATAATGTTCATTTGTGATTTTCTGCAAACCAATGCCGCACTGCTGCAGCGCAATCTGAATAAGTTCGACTTGTAACAAAGAAGGGCAGCCATTGAATTTTTCACTGTTTATACACACGTAATTTTCTGACTGATTTACAATACACTCCTTCCAGACTTTTTCAGCCTGCCTTTCGAGAGCTTCTGAAAAAACGAGACAGCGTCGGGACAGAACAAAAAGTAATTTGACAATATCATCTGTTGCCTGTTTTTGCAGCCTCGGCAGAATCTGGTGTCTTATACGGTTGCGCATGAAGCGGCAGTCGAGGTTTGTATGGTCTGTCTGCCATTTGATGTTCTGAGATACGAGATAATTTTCAATTTCGCTTCGGTTGAGGCATAAAAGCGGTCTTATAAAGGTTGTGCCGTTTAAGACCGTCTTCGGTCTTATTCCTGCAAGTCCTTTAAAGCCTGTTCCCCTGAGCAGGCGATGAATTATAGTTTCAGCGTTATCGTTTTTCTGATGGGCGGTGGCGACACACAGGCAGTTGTGCTTTTTAGCTGTCGCTGCAAGTTTTTCGAGTCTTAAATTTCTGCCGGCTGTTTCGGTTGAAAGCCTGTTTTCCTGGGCGTATTTTTTCACGTCAACCCGCTCGATGGTTATCGGCAGTTTATATTTTTGAGCCAGGGCCTTTACATATTTTTCATCTTCAAGACTTTCTTGTGCACGGAGCAGATGATTTATATGAGCGATATGAAAATCATTATTTATCCTGCCGGAAAGTTTCAGAGCGGCGAGGATTTTGACAAGCCCGACCGAATCGGCGCCGCCTGAAACGGCCAACAGGACCTTTGCACCGTCCGGCAGAAGATTATTCTGCTTCAAAAAAGCGGCGGTTTTTTCTTCAATATTCTCCGGCATATTCAGACCTGCACAAAAAAAACAGGCCTGTAGTATAGTTTACAGGCCTGACTTTTTAACGCTGAATGGAACACGTTTATTTAATTTTTACAGATGCCGGCTCAATAGTCAGCTCATCAATTCTCTGCTGCATTATTTCGCTGTAATTGTGAGCAGCCGTTTCCCTTTTGAGCGATTCCCTGTAAAGCTGCAGGGCCTGGTCTCTTTCGAACAGCTTATAATCGAGAAGCTTTGCCGCTCTGTAGCGGGCAGGATAGGGCGTATCCGCGTCCCACTGAAAAGCTCTTTTGTAATACAGCACGGCAATTGAATAATCCCCAAAGAACTCGTGGATTTCACCTGCCATATAAGCTGCATCGTCTATTTTGTCGCTGGCCGGATAATCTCTTATCAGCTCATTGCACTTGTTAAGGGCAAGCTGCCTCTTGCTTCTGCTAACAAGCAGCGGAATAAATTCTGCTTCTTTATAAAGCTTCTCAGCATCATCATAAAGGATATTCGCCCTCGGTATGGAATCTGTTGCTGCAAGTTTATCGCCCGCCACTTCGGCCTGGATAATATAGCGGTAGCGCGGCGCAGAATCCAGCGAAGCAAGTTCTCTCTGAACCCATTCGAGCTTGAGCTGATTGCCGCTCTGCTCATAGAAAGATTTGATTTTCTCAAGCTCTTTGCGGTAGGCAAGACGTTTCTGTGCAACCTCTTCAGCCAGTGCGACCTCGGCAGCAGCCGACGGCGTCATCTGTTCGAATACATCAGGGCCGGGTTTTTCTACCATAAAACGCTGATGTTTATAGCAGCCAGTCAGAATTACAATAAAAGATATGAAAACTATTACCAGTGCCATCTTTTTCATCGTCAAATCCTTTCAACCTTGAATTCCGGGTTTTCTTTGCCTTTTATAACATTAACAACTTGTAAGTGCTTGTCAAGCAGATTTGGCAGCCTACCATTGTGCCTCGTAATACGGCCCGACAAGACCTTCTGGCTTGGGTTTTGGCCGGGATTTTATTATCGCATCTGCTATGGCAATATCTGCCTTTGTGGTTATCTTGATATTCGAGAAGTCAGTCTCAACTATCGCTACCTTTTGTCCCAGTGCTTCTACAAGCTGTGAATCGTCGCCGATTTCCGCCCTCGGCGAGGTCTCGCCTTTAGCGGATTTTCCAATATTTGCATAAGCCTCTTTTAGCAGGTTTTTTTTAAAAACCTGCGGCGTCTGAGCCTCATATAAACCTTTGCGGTCAACGGTCTCGATAATTTTGCCGTTTTCAACTTTTTTCAGTGTTGCCGTAACAGGGCAGGCCAGCATTGCCGCGCCGGATATTTGGGCGACTTTGAAAACCTCATCGAGCCATTGTTCTTTCAGGCAGCATCGCACCGCATCGTGAACTGCCACAAGGTCAATATCATTCCTGACAAGTTCGAGAGCTTTTGCAACAGTTTCAAATCTTTCATCTCCACCGATACAGAGTTTTACGCCGTGAAAACTTAAATTTGCTCCGTGAGTTATTTTTATCATCTCCTCATCTTCAGCAGGAATAGAAAGTATTATTTGTTTAACGTTGTCGTTGTTTGCGAAAAATTCAATGCTTCGCAGAAAGACGGCCCGGCCGCCGACATCAGCAAACTGTTTTTTCTTCTGGCCGCTGAACCTGTTTGATTTTCCCGCTGCACAAATTATCACGGCGATATTCATCTGGGATTTCCCCTTTAGAATTCGATTCCCTTTCTTGCCTTTATACCTTTTTTAAACGGATGTTTTATTTCTTTCATTTCCGTTACGATGTCTGCAAGTTTGATAATCTCGTTTGTTGCACCTCTGCCGGTAAGAATAATTTCTACTGATTTTTTCTTCGATTTAATTATGTTTTTTATACATTCCACAAAGGCAAGTTTTTTCGAACAGCAATATATAATTTCATCGAGGATTATTAAATCGAATTTTCCTTTTTTCGCGATTGTCTGAATATCTTTACAGGTCTGATTTATTTTATCGCAAACCTGCATTAACGTTTTTTTGTCCTTTTGCCTTTTCAGGTCCCATTTGACATCGACGGCTTTGATTTTTATCGGCAGTTTTGACTTTGCGAGGGCTTTTCTTTCACCGAGTTTAAGGGCAGGGGGTTTGAGGAACTGATAGATAATGACTTTTTTGCCCCAGCCTGCGGCGCGAAGGGCAAGACCGAGGGCGGCGGTGGTTTTGCCTTTGCCGCTGCCTGTATAAATCTGGACTAATCCTTTTTCTGCCATAGCGATATGATAAGAATGAAAAATTAAAAATGCAAAATGAAAAATAGAGGATATTTATAGTTCACGTGCGACTTTTGGCCTTTGGACTTTTTTTACAGGGCAAAAAAGCCGAGCCAGCAGCACAAAGCGCCGAGAATTATAATAATGATTGGCCAGATTTTCATAATGTTTGTCACATTAACAAAGGCGTTGCTAATTCTTACCATTACCTTTGGCAGGACAATCAGCATCAGTCCTTTTATAATCGCCAGCCAGCCGACAATCGTAATAATTACCGCCCAGTCTTTTACCCAGACATTATGGAATGTTACCAGCAGGTACCCTATAAGCAGGGCAGTTAAGCCGCCAAGATAAATGACAGGCGGGCTTTGCATAAAGGAGGTAATCATTTTTTTGTAAAAATCAGGGTTAATCAGGATGCCCAGACCAACGGTGAGATACATAATTCCCACAATTTGAAAGATTTGTGCATCTGTCATTTTTTCTCTCCTAAAACATTTTGTATTTTTATGATTATCATCCAGATTTCCAGCGAGGGCAATACAAAAACCCCGGTTGCTGACAGAATACTGTAAAATTCCTGTGATTTTTTGCTTTAACCGGCTACAAAATTGTCTATAATTTCCACAAAATTGTGACTCCGACAAATTTGTAGCTTTCAAGGAGGATAAGATGCCAAGAAGAGATGATGTAAAGAAGGTAATGATAATAGGTTCCGGCCCGATAGTAATCGGCCAGGCCTGCGAATTTGACTATTCCGGCACCCAGGCCTGCAAAGCACTGCGGAAGCTGGGCTATCAAATCGTGCTTGTCAATTCCAATCCCGCAACGATTATGACCGACCCCGGTATGGCTGATGTTACTTACATCGAGCCGTTGACGCTCGAGGCTATGACGGAAATTATCAAAAAGGAGAGGCCTGACGGCCTGTTGCCCAACCTCGGCGGACAGAGCGGCCTTAATCTCGTTTCTGAACTGCATAAGGCAGGCGTGCTGCAAAAATACGGCGTAAAGGTCATCGGCGTAAATGTCGATGCAATCGAACGCGGCGAAGACCGCATTGCATTTAAGAACACAATGAACAAGCTCGGCATCGATATGCCGAAAAGCGCTCCGGCCTATACTGTTGAAGAGGCTGAAAAGGTTGCAGACCAGCTCGGCTATCCGGTCGTTATCCGGCCTGCTTACTGCTTAGGCGGCACCGGCGGCGGACTGGTTTACAACATTGAAGAACTTCGTATCGTCGCAAGCAGAGGCATATCAGCAAGCCTTGTCGGACAAATACTCGTCGAAGAGTCCGTCCTCGGCTGGGAAGAACTGGAACTTGAGGTTGTTCGCGATGCGAAAAATCAGATGATTACTGTTTGCTTCATCGAGAACGTTGATGCTATGGGCGTTCATACCGGCGATTCGTATTGCACGGCGCCGATGCTGACCATCGACGAAAAACTTCAGAAAAAACTGCAGAAACATTCCTACGATATTGTCGAAGCCATTCAGGTCATCGGTGGAACAAATATTCAGTTCGCACACGAGCCCAAAACCGGCAGGGTAGTCGTTATCGAAATCAATCCGAGAACCAGCCGGTCAAGTGCTCTTGCCTCGAAGGCTACCGGCTTTCCTATCGCACTGGTCTCGGCAATGCTCGCAGGAGGCCTGACTCTCGATGAAATACCTTACTGGCGGGACGGCACCCTCGAAAAATACACGCCGAGCGGCGATTATGTCGTCGTAAAGTTCGCACGCTGGGCCTTTGAAAAATTCAAAGGTGTTCAGGATAAGCTCGGCACTCAGATGCGAGCGGTCGGCGAGGTAATGAGCATCGGCAAAACCTACAAAGAGGCTTTTCAGAAATCCATCCGCTCGCTGGAAAACGGCAGATACGGCCTTGGTTTTGCAAAAGACTTCAACAAGAAAACACTTAACGAACTGATGGAAATGCTCAGAGAGCCTACGAGCGAGCGGCAGTTTGTCATGTACGAAGCCCTGCGAAAGGGAGCTGACATCCAGGCCCTTTATGAAAAAACATATATCAAGCCTTACTTCATCCAGCAGATGAAGGAACTTGTCGAACTTGAAGAGGAAATTCTCAAATATAAAGGTAAGCGGTTGCCCGACAAACTCCTGACAAAGGCCAAAAAGGACGGCTTTGCAGATAAATATCTTGCACAGCTTCTGAACATAAAAGAAGAGGATATCAGAAAGCAGCGAAATGGTCTGGGCGTTGTCGAAGGCTGGCACGCTGTGCCGGTAAGTGGCGTCGAAAACGCAGCGTATTACTATTCGAGCTACAATGCTCCCGACTCTGTGCCGGTGAGCAAGAGAAGAAAAATAATGGTGCTCGGCGGCGGCCCGAACAGAATAGGACAGGGCATCGAATTCGATTACTGTTGCGTTCACGCGGCCTTCGCACTCCGCGACCTCGGCTACGAAACCATAATGGTAAACTGCAACCCCGAAACCGTTTCGACCGATTATGACACGAGTGATAAACTATATTTTGAGCCTCTGACCGTTGAAGATGTTCTGAGCATTTACCAGAAGGAAAAACCAATAGGTGTAATTTGTCAGTTCGGCGGACAAACGCCTTTAAATATCGCTGCGGAACTCGAAAGGGCGGGCGTAAAAATTCTCGGCACTTCCGTTGAAACCATCGACCTTGCCGAGGACCGCGACAGGTTCAGAGAAAAGATGGAAAAGTTCGGGATACCAATGCCGGCGTCCGGCATGGCAAGCACATTCGAGCAGGCAGCCGAAATCGCTGACAAAATCGGTTATCCGCTGATGGTTCGGCCTTCTTATGTCCTCGGCGGTCGCGGTATGGAAGTTGTACACGATATCGAAATGCTCAAGCAATATGTCGATGCCGCAGTCGGCGTAACTCCTGAAAGGCCGATACTCATCGACAAATTCCTTGAAAATGCCATTGAGTGCGAAGCTGATGCTCTTGCCGACGGCACTGACGCATTTGTGCCTGCTGTAATGGAGCATATTGAGCTTGCAGGAATTCACAGCGGCGATTCGGCCTGCGTCATTCCGCCAATCAGCATCCCGCAAAAACACCTCGATACCATTTACGAATACACACGGAAAATAGCAACCAGACTGAATGTTGTCGGTCTGATGAATATCCAGTATGCGATAGCCAAAGATGTGCTTTATGTGCTTGAGGCGAACCCGCGAGCTTCGCGAACTGTGCCATTAGTCTCAAAGGTATGCGGAATACAAATGGCAAGGCTTGCGACGCAGTTGATGCTCGGCAAAAAGATAGACGAGTTAAAATTAAAGCCCCGCAGGTTCCCGCACTTCGGCGTAAAAGAATCCGTATTCCCGTTCAATATGTTTCCGGAAGTTGACCCGATACTCGGCCCTGAGATGCGCTCAACAGGAGAAGTGCTCGGTATGGCTGACTCGTTCGGCCTTGCATTTTACAAGGCACAGGATGCCGCCAAACAAACACTGCCGTCAAAAGGCACTGTCCTTATTACCGTAAATGATGCAGATAAAAGCGCAGCCGTTGAGGTTGCAAAAAGATTTGAAAAACTTGGCTTTAAAATTCTCGCGACTGTCGGCACATGCAAATATCTCGAAGACAGCGGCGTCAAGGCCGAGGCAATTTACAAGATGCAGGAAGGCAGGCCGAATATTCTCGATGCCGTAAAGAACGGCGAAATCCAGCTTGTTATCAATACTCCGGCAGGCAAGATGAGCAAGTTCGATGATTCCTACATCCGCAAGGCTGCGATAAAATACAAACTGCCCTACATTACAACCACAGCGGCAGCAATCGCGGCAGCGAAAGGAATCGAAGCCATCCAGAAAGGCAAAGGCAAAATCAAATCCCTGCAGGAATATCACGCGGAGATTAAATAGTCGTTCTACTTATGCCGTCTGCGACCTTAAAAAAATGAACAAAAATTTGTTGAAGACGTAAAAACGTTTTATATACTTAATCCCTTCTCATGGAAACACAGCCCCCAAAAATTTCCCGGATATCTACGGCAGGATGTGTAGAAATGAGTAAGCAAATATTAGCATAAGGTGTTTATTGTCAAAGAGTTAGGATTTGTTTTTGTATGGAAAGAAAGGAGGCGATGAGCCGGCAGTAAGGATGGAAAAATGAAAACGCTGGTTTTTAGAGTTTTATAAAAAAGTGTCGTAGAAACAAGTTTAAAACAGGTA
>JBGOWI010000054.1:0-15115 GCA_041478555.1 Phycisphaerae bacterium | reverse complement strand
AATAAACTAAGGGCCGAGGTAACCGTCTCCTACAGCGACGTAGAAGATGGAGCAGCAGGCGTATTTGTCGATACTGAGCACGGCTGCATACTCAACTGGGACGACACAAACAATCTTACCGGCACAACTCTGGAAAGCCCGTTGTTTGTTACAGGTTACTGGGGAGATTATTATCTCAGCCAGCCGACCGACCAGAATACCACCAGCCTATGCGTCGATAGAGGTTTCGGCCTGGCAATCGATAATGATATGTACAGACACACCACGAGAACAGACCACGTAACGGTTAAAGGCCAGGCGATTGATTCAGGTATCGTCGATATGGGATACCATTATATGCTGACTGCCGAAATACTCGGCGATTTTAACTTTGACGGTATCGTTGACATAAATGACCTTGGCCTGTTTGAGCTGTACTGGATGAACTCCGGCTGCGTGTTCCCATACTTCTGCCACGAGCGTGATATAACGGAGGACGGCGAGGTTGACTTTGAAGACTTCGCGGCATTTGCCGCAAATTACGGTGAGATAGAAACTATCCCGCCTAAACCAGACCCGATGACCTGGGCTGCAAGACCCCGCTCGGCAGATGTAAATAAAATTACAATGACGGCGACTACCGCAAGGGATAACTCAGGCTCACTAATCAAATACTACTTCGACTGTGTTTCCGGCAGCTGCCACGACCGAAACTGGGATACTAATTCAACCTATATCGACACAGATCTTACCACAGGATCGCAATACGGCTACCGCGTCAAGGCAAAAGATGAACGAGGCAATGAAACCGGATGGAGCGTTATCGGCTATGCAGTTGCGGGCCAGGATGATACTCCGCCGGAGCCAAACCAAATGACATGGGCGGCAGTGCCTTACCCGACATCGTCGTACTCCATCCGTATGGTTGCAGTATCTGCCAATGATATCAGCGGCGTTGAATACTACTTCATAGAGACAAGCGGCAACCCGGGTGCAAACAACAGCAACTGGCAGAGCGATACGGCTTATGAAGATTTCGGCCTCGAACCCAATACGACGTACACTTACCGCGTAAAGGCTCGCGATAAATCGCCGTCTCACAATGAAACGCAATATTCAACCCCCCCAGCTTCGGCCACTACACCATCAGAACCAAACATAGATGTCGAACCGCCGACTCCTAATCCGAGCCAGTGGGCTTCGGTGCCTCAGAGTATACAGGGTTTAGACGCAAACTACCCATCCTGGTGGCATCATCGGATGACGGCGGTTACAGCTACAGATACTACCAGCCCGCCCGTTGAGTACTATTTCGATTGTACGGAGGGCAGCGGAATAGACAGCGGCTGGATTACAAGCCCAACCTATACAGCAGGACCTTTCACCGGTGTAAATCATGCCGCTTACAGGGTCCGCACAAGAGACAGCGCTACTCCCACGCGCAATGTTGGTTCGTACTCGCGGACATACCACACATATTATGGCTATTTAGATTGATTTTTTAATTCGGCGACCAGTTACACACAAAAAGCCCCCGCAAAGCGAGGGCTTTTTTTATTGGCCGGTGTCTTCGGTCAACCTATTTGTTTTCAGATACCTGCCCTCACGTTTTCCTGCGTTCTCAGGGAAGTGGGGGTTAGTCATTTATAATTTTATTATTTATGTTTATTGTCCGGTCCGGTTTAATGCTTTACATGTCGGATATTATCTGACAATTTACAACCATTGCCAGACTCTCTTTTGCCGATGCATTATGCTATGGCCGGGGCTCTGTAAAAAAATCCTGTCCGCCTCAGGCGGATAAATTGGTTATTGACAACAGGGCGAGTAGAAGCTAACTTAACAGCCTCATAGTTTAAGAACTAAAGGTAAAAATCCCGCACTAAAATCCTGTCCTTATGAGTTTTTGTGCGGTAAATTTACCGATGCCCGCTATTATAGAATTTTAGTGCGGGAAGAGCAATTTCATACAATAACAGGGTTTTGCAGAAAGTATTTTAAGATATGGAGATAAAAAAGGCTGGCAAACCGCCAATAGTAAGTAAAACGACGATAGAATTTTTAATTGCAATCTTCGTTGCGGCGGTCTCGTTCTTGACAATGAACTATCTGGGTGTTTTTAGCAGGCTTTATGAGTTCTCGGCCAGAGAACATTACACATTTGACGAGATTATGCTATCAATAGCATTCCTTGCAGCAGCGATGGCCGTCTTTGCATTCAGAAGATGGTTTGAATTGCGCAGGGCATACAAAAAGCTGGCCAAGTCGGAAGAACAGCTTCGCTTTCAGTCTATGCTTCTTGACGAAATCGGCGACAGTATTACGGCCACCGACCTTGAAGGGAAAATCACCTATATCAACCAGACAGAATGCAACTGGATAAAGAGAGACAGAGATGAGCTTATTGGACAATCAGTCGAAGTTTATGGTCAGGATGCCTCTTTAGGTGCAAGTCAGCAGGAAATAATTCAAACCACTCTTGAAAAAGGCAAATGGTCGGGAGAAATTGTCAACAGTGCCTCCGACGGCAGCAGGGTCATAGTAGAGTGTCATACCTGGCTGATGAAGGACAAGAACGGCAAACCGACCGGACTGTGCGGAGTAGCGAGAAATATAACTGAAAGAAAAGAGCGCGAGCGGGAACTTTTCAAACACAAGCGTTATCTTGAAGCCCTTGATGCCGCCGCCGGCGTGCTCCTGCTTTCGATATCGGAAATACCATACGAAGAATTTCTCGCTGCCCTCGGGCCTGCCTCAGGGGTCGATAGAGTGCTTGTCTTTCTCAAAAAAACCAACCAAAACGGCAGACCTGTCGTCTTAAACCACGCACAATGGCTCGCAAATGAAAAAATAAAACCTATAAAAAATGAAGAAGCAACTGAATTCTTTATGGCAAATATATGGTCACGATGGGAAAAAATTCTCTCAGCCGGTGAGCCGATATGTTCACTGACTGCCGATTTTCCGGCTTCGGAACAATCATTCTGGAAGTTCCTGAACATAAAAGCCCTGCTTGCACTGCCGATAATTATCGACGGGGGACTGGAGGGATTTGTCAGTTTTGACAACTGCACACAACGGCGCCAATGGACGACATCTGAAATTGAATTTCTTCATACAGCCGCGGCCGACCTGGCAATCGCGATGAAACGTCTCGAAATTAAAAAAGAATTAAAAGAACAGAGGGATTTTGCTCAAAAACTTATCGAAACCGCTCAGACTATCGTCCTTGTTCTGGATAAGGATGCAAATATCGTAACTTTCAATCCGTATTTTGAAAAACTATCAGGCTATCGGCTCGATGAAGTAAAGGGTAAAAGCTGGTTTGAAACTTTCCTGCCTCAGGAAGGCAGGCAGAAAATCAAACAGGTATTCCAAAAAGTGGTAAACGACATATACATCGAAGGCAATATAAATCCGATAGTTACAAAAGACGGCAGACTCAGACAAATAGAATGGCACTGCAGAACTCTCAAGGACGAGCAAGGCGAAGTAATCGGCGTCCTTTCAACAGGTCAGGACATTACCGAAAGGCTCAAGGCAGAAGAAGAACTAAAGGACTCCGAGACAAGATTAAAGACCATATTTGATGATTCCCTTGACGGGATACTTTTGGCAGACATAGAGACCAGAAAATTCCAAATGTACAACAAAATGATATGTAAGATGTTAGGATACACCGAAGAAGAAATAACGCGCCTTAGTGTAAACGACATCCATCCCGAGAAGAATCTGCCGCGCGTCATAGAGGCGTTTGAGAGCCAAGCGCGAGGAGAAATCAAGCTTGCGGAGAACTTGCCGGTAAAAAGGAAAGACGGCAGTGTTTTTTACGCAGATATTAATACGTCGATAATTACCTTAGGCGGCAAAAAATATCTTATGGGTAGTTTTCGCGATATCACCGAGCGCATGCGGGCGGAGGAAGAACTAAGAAAAGCGCATCTCGAACTTGAGCAAAGAGTCGCACAGCGGACCGCCCAACTACAGAAAACAATCGAAGAAAGAGACCACATACAGAAAATCCTGCAGGAAACCGAAAAGCTTGCGACAGCGGGCAAGCTTGCGGCGCAGATTGCTCACGAAATCAACAATCCGCTGGCTGGCATTAAAAATTCGTTTCTGCTTGTAAAAGACGCTATTGACAAAAATCATCAGTACTTTGAATATGTCGGCAGAATCGAAAAGGAAATCGACAGGGTTTCGCAGATTGTAAGTCAGATGTTCGACCTTTACCGGCCGGATACTGCACCGCCGGCACGTTTCCGACTCTACGATACAATCAGAGATATTGTGGAACTGCTCAAAGCCGCCTGGCAGGAAAAACAAATAAATATCAAAATTGACTGTAACGAAAAGACTACCGTCACTCTTTCTGAAGCACTGTTGAGACAGGTTATTTACAATATTGTTCAAAACGCAATACAGGTTTCCGGCCCCGATACGACGGTAAAAATACACGCTTATGCCGATAACGACAGACTGAACATTTCAGTCGGCGACGAAGGGCCCGGCATAGATGACAAAATAAAGGACAGAATCTTTGAGCCGTTTTTCACCACAGGCATCGGCGGTCCTAAAAGCGGTCTTGGTCTGGGCCTGGCGATAACAAAGGATATCACAGAAGCGATGGACGGAACTATTGACTTCACAAGTGAGAAGAACAAAGGCACTGTCTTTAATATTTCTATTCCGATTGAAAATGAACCGGCAGGATGACAATTTGCCCGGCAGGATTTTAATAGCAGATGACGAGAAGACCTTTCTGGCAGCAACGGCACAACTGTTATGCAATGAGGGTTTTGAATGCGACTGTGCCGAAGATGCGACAGAAGCTTTGGACAAATTGTCCCAAGAGACCTACGATTTGCTGATTGCCGACATAAAAATGCCGGGCAACTCCAATCTGGAGCTCGTCAGACAATTATCCCAGACCGCCCCTGCGGTAAGCATTATCCTCATAACCGGATACCCCTCACAGCAGACAGCCATAGATGCGGTCCATTTGCCTGTAATCGCATATCTCGTAAAACCTGTTGACTTTCCGCAGCTTCTGCAAAAAACAAGGGACGCTGTAAAAATGAGCCGACTTAAAAAAATTGTCGCTACAACCAGAAAAAGTCTGCAACAGTGGATAGGCCAGCTTGAAACCATAGAACTTTCCCTGCAGAACGGCAAACGCGACGCATTCGAGACAGCGTTAAAAAGTTTTCTCGATATCACCACCCTCAAAATAGATGACACTTTCAACAGTATCCGCCAGGCAACCAACCTGCTCGATGGCTTAGAACCACGCACGCAAATATGCCAGGTCATGCAATGCCCCGCACTTTCCGAACTTACCGAAGGCATTGAACAGTCCATAAAATCTCTGAAAAAAAGCAGAGAGCTGTATAAATCAAAACAGCTTGCAAAAATTCGGGTAAAACTGGAAAAGCTCCTGAAAAATGTCCAAAAAAATTAATGTTTTTTATTGGAATTGCCGATAATATCTGTGATAATGGGGTAATATTAAAGTTTGGGTACAATGTTCGGTGCTGATAGCGCATATCTTTAAGGATATATGATAGAAGCATGCGGGGGTGTATTGTGCGAGATTGTGACCTTATCAATGCGTTTACTGATTTTATCAGGTATGGCAAACATCGAGCAGAAAGAACTATAATAAATTACAGAAGCGACCTTGAGCAGTTTGTGAGCTTTCTTGTATCCGAGGAAAGTCTTACCGGGGAGGGGAAATATGTATACTTTCCCCAGGAAACTCAACGACATAGCGAGCTCGACGAGGCCTTTGTCTTGCAGAATGTTACTTCTGATAAGGTTCGAGTCTTTATGAACTATTTGCAAAATAAGAATTACAGACGAGCCTCCATAAGACGCAAGCAGGCAACACTTATCTGTTTTTATGATTTTCTCTATTCACAGCACTGGTCTGATTTCAACCCGACTATCGGAGTAGAAACTCCAAAGGTTGAAAAACGCAAGCCTAAAATACTTACAGAAGAGCAAACCTGGAAACTGCTACATCTGGCGGAGCTTACCAACTGGCTCGGCGCAAGGGACGGGGCCATGCTGGAGCTGCTTTGCAATACCGGCATTCGTGTCAGTGAACTGGTAAGCCTTGACATAGAAAATATCGACTTTGACAGACAATCGCTTCGGGTAACAAGCGGCAGCGGTAAACAAAGACAGCTCGAACTGCCGTCAACCACCATCGAAACAATCAGACACTATCTGCAGTTAAGACAAAAACAAATCAGTTTTTATGAAAAGTCCGGCAGAACCGCTTTGTTTGTCAATAAATTCGGCAGAAGACTCGATACAAGAAGTGCGGACCGCAGAATTGAAAAATATATCCTGAAGGCCAACCTGAACAAATCAATTACTCCATACGATTTAAGGCATAGCTTTGCTCAAAGACTTATAGCACATGGTGCCAACGCCGTGCAACTGTGCCAACTGCTCGGCTTTGAGTCTGCTTGTGCCGCCAAGTTATATGCTGAATCGCTGAAATCGGAAAGAGTGGAACTGCAAACAACCTTTTAAACCATCCTGCATATCTTATGAAGGAAACAACTTTAAATATTTGAGGTTATACATTATATGGGGCAAATCACAGCAAATTATAATCCAGACCATTAACGGAAAGGAGATTGTCATGTCTGCTGTTGGAAGAATTCTGCTGGCCGACGATGAACAGACTTTTCGCGAGTCAACAGGCGAACTGCTTCGCAAAGAAGGCTATCAATGCGACTGTGTTCCCGATGCTCATTCTGCTGTCGAAAAACTCAAACAACATTCCTACGATTTGCTCATTGCTGATATTAAAATGCCGGGCAATCCGGACCTCGAACTGATTAAGAAAATGCCGGAACTGGCAAAGGGAACACCAGCTATCCTTGTTACCGCATTTCCATCCCAGAAGTCCGCGATTGAAGCTGTTCAGCTCCCTGTAGCCGCCTATATGGTGAAACCCATTGATTTTGAAGAACTTAAGAAAAATGTTGCTGAGGCAATCCGGCAAAAGAACCTTTTTCAGGCTGTTTCTGATACAAAACAGCGACTTTTAGTGTGGCAGAAACAAATGCAGGATATCGAAGAAGTGCTGAAAGAGAAAAATCACAGAACATTTCCAGCTTCCGTAAAAAGCTTTCTGGATCTTACGCTCGGAAACATAAGCGCGGCCATAGGCGATGTCAAAAACCTTACATACATACTTATGGATGAACAGCCTGAATCGGCCATCTGCAATCTTTTAAACTGTCCTCGATTGACAGAGCTGACCGAAGGTCTTTTAGAGACCGTAAGAGCTCTTGAAAAAACAAAAAGCTCTTTTAAGTCAAAAGAACTGGGGCAACTCAGAATCCGGCTCGAACAATTATTAAAAAAAGTGAAAAAGATTTAAAGTTTTTTCAGAATTTGTCGATAACAAGCAGATAGGAAAAATAAAAACGTCATTACCTTTACGGACGGCGATAAGGCTGGTAAGTAGAAGGCACAATCGACGGAAATCAGGTTGTGCCTTTTTTATTTCAGGCTGTTGATGATATTGCAGTTGAATTGTTCAGAGTTATTATTTTGAATCAGGAAAACAAACAAAAGTTGACAGAGCCGAACGACATCGACCTGTACACTGCATTGGCGATTTTTATCAACAATGCTCCGCAGCTCATTGACGGCATTCTCGATGCCGCTGAAATGGAGGACCTGCTACAGGTGGAAAAACTCACCGCAAGATTAAGCATGTACAGCAGCGGTGCACAACTGGCAGTTTTCACCGAAAGCGCAAACAACCTTGTCATCGCCGTCAGGGAGCGGAAGTTGTCTATCGTAAAAAATCAAGCGGAGAAATTAAGGTGCACCTTTGAGCAGATGACCAAATCCGCCAACGCTACAGCGATGGAGCAAAGAATTGCTCTTGAAGAAAAGTCTGCCGAATTTCAGTGTTCAAAATAAGATGCAATGGTCAGCTTCGGGGGATTTACTCTAACTTCTCTTCCTCATTGCCTGCTATTTCTATTCTGCACTTTTCGATTGCGGCCAGAAATTCTCTGCCATAGCCTTTACGTATAATTCTGCTGTCAAGCACAACCACAATGCCGGTATCTGTTTTGTTTCTTATGAGCCTGCCGAAACCCTGTTTGAATTTTATAATTGCCGCCGGCAGTTGATAACTGAAAAAAGGATTATGCCCCTGAGATTTTATATATTCAATTCTGCCCTGAACAAGAGGATGTGTCGGAACAGCAAAAGGCAATCTAACAATAATAACATTGCTCAAAGCCTCTCCCGGCACGTCTACCCCCTGCCAGAAACTGTCCGTACCGAAAAGCACACCGCCTGTATTACTTTTAAACCGCCTTAAAAGCTCGGTCCTGTCTGTGCCTGAGCCGTGTACAAGCAGCTCGATATTGTTTTCGCTGAACCAATCGGAAAGCAAACCAACAAATTCATCGAGCATCTGATAACTGGTGAACAGCACAAATGCCCTGCCATTAGTCAGTGTTATGTACTTTTTTATTTTTTCTGCCGCGGCATTCGCAAAACCTCTATCGTTCGGCTCAGGCAAATCCGGCTCGATATACATCGTTACCTGTCTTTGATAATCGAAAGGCGAACCGAGCCTTAACTGCTCAGACCTCTGGAGTCCGATACGCTCGGCAAAAAAACCGAATCCTTCCTCGTCTTCAGATGAAGGAGCACAAAGGGTTGCACTTGTAAGTATTACAGACTCAAACCGCTCAAACAGACATTTTCTTATATTTTCTGAGACACAGACAGGAGCGCTTCTGAGCGTTAATGTCTTTCTTTTATTTTTTTCCGACTCAACCCAGTAAACGTTATTGTTATCGCTATGCGCAAGATAATTCTGTAAATCCACTTCAAGTGCGCCAAGCAGGTCAGCGAAACGCAAAAATTCGAACCGCTCATCGGCATCGGCACTCTGGCTGCCGATTTTTGAAAGAGAAAGCCTGAGCTTCTTAATCGGTTCGGCGATGCAGTCAACTACAAAACCGGGTCTTGTCCTGCCGTTACCTTTGTCATCGCCGAGCCATTGTCCGACCGACTTGAAAAAACCGTCTGCGGCCTTCCGGCAGGACTCTACCAGATTCACAGCTTCGCTGTGCGGCGTATTTGCAAGAAAGCCTTTTTTTGTCTTCTGGTTATATAAGCTGTGCAAAAGAAACGATATCCGCTTATCGCTTATATTCAGTCCAAAGTGTTCCTCGGCGACATGTTCAATGTTGTGTGCCTCATCGATAATTACAAGATGATAATCGGGAAGTATTGAAACGCCCTGCTGTCTTAATACAAGGTCACTGAACAGCAGCGCATGATTTGCCACGATGATATCCGCATTTTCCAGCCGTCTGCGGCTGCGCCAGTAGAAGCACTTGCTGAAATGGGGACACTTTCTGCCGCGACAGTTGCCGTGCTCACTCATAACCGCATGCCATATCTGCAAAAAGGGCACAAAATCCATATCGCTGAGCGAACCATCTTTGCTCTGCCTGGCCCAGTTGCTCAGTCGCACAAGCTGAGCGGTATCGCTATCAAAAAGACCCTGCTGCCTCCTTGCAGCAAACTCAAGTCTTCTTAAACAGATAAAATTATTCCGCCCTTTTGCAAGACATGCGGTAAAACAGTTATCCAGCAGGCGAGAAAGACACGGAATATCCTTGTTTATCAACTGCTCCTGCAGTGTGATTGTATATGTACTTACAAGAATTCTGCACCTCTGCTGTTTTGCCGCTTCTATTGCAGGTACCAGATATGCAAAACTTTTACCGACCCCTGTTCCCGCCTCAACCACAAAATGAAAATGCCCTTTTAAGGCATTTTGCACAGCTTTTGCCATTTGTCTCTGCTGAGGTCTGTCCTCATATCCTGGATAAGCTTTCGCAAGAAGGCCTGCAGGACCGAAAATCCTTTCTTCATCGAAACTATCCTGCTGCTCAAAGCCAACCAATGGCGCCTCACTGTGCCTTTTTCTCTATTGCCTGTTTCAATGCCTTCACGGTAACATTGTCGGGCATCTTTCCAGCAGAAAAATTTATTGCTTCCAGCGCCAAATCAGTTTTATCAAGCTGATAATATATATACGCCAGCAGAAAACTGAGTTCCGCTGATTCTGCCTTTTGGGCCCATAGTTTTACATCTGCAATTCTGCTCTCAAGTCGGCCCTTGTCGGGTATCATTGCATTTATATCGATTTTGAAATTGACATATTGGGGGAAGATATTTATCGCTCTTGCGAGAAAATATGCACTGCTCATATACTCTCCTGAAGCAAACAGGGCATGTGCCCTGCCTGCGTAAGCAAGCGGGTCGTCAGGCTTGTATATGCTGGCAAGCGTATAGGCATCGACGGCATTATAATATTTGCCCTGCTTTAAAAATTCCTCAGCCGTTCGCATGTAATAGTTGAATTTGTCCTTTGCCTGCGTCGCAAAGCTTTTATGCACCCCGACAACAGCCTCAGCGGTTTCCTTTTCTATTTCTGCCAGTTCGCTTTTCAAATCAGAAGGACCTTTTTCCTGGGGCTCGGCAACCTGCTCCTGCTTTTGCTCGGCAGTTTGCTTCTGAGCAGGTTGAGAAACTTCCTGCGGCTGCAGAATTTTCGCAACCTTCTCGAGCATTTGCTCATAAACGTCCTTGCCGGCAGGTTTCTCTGCCCCGGTTTTCGACGGAACTTGGCCGGGCTGCAAAGGCTCAAGCGGCTCGAAAGACCGCTTAATCGGTTCGGTCGGTTCCGCTCTCGAAAGAGTGCTTTGGGTTATCTGCTGGGCCTGCTTGTCTTCAGATATGCTTTTATGCATACCCTCACTTGCCTTCTGCAAGGCGTTACTTAAATCCTTTTTGTTTTTTTCGCGTATAAGGTCATAAGTTATCATTCTGTCCAGGTCTGTCGGCTCATAACTTAACGGCCTGGTCCTGCTGTAATCATACAAAGGTGAAGCAGCCGGTGTCTCCGTTCTTTTTGTGACCTTAGATATTTCCGGCATTACGAATTCGCCGGTTCCCTTGTTGTCCCGAATACTCGGATACGTCAAAACCTCGCCTGTGCCACTTGGCGCAATCGAGCCTACGGTGCTCGAAGGCAGATAATAAGGCTGCGGCAAAAGCTGCGACCTTGTCGAGCTAATTGGCGCAGAACGCCTGAGAAATGAACCTATATCCTCACTTCCCAAAGGCGCTCCGAACTGGGTTGTTGCCTTGTAAGGGACAAGGCCGCGAAATTGCATCCCGCCGCGAACATTGCCGGTTACAGTAAGATTGCCGCTTGTCTCAAGAAGATTGGGCGTCCTTACAAGCCCGCTTTTAACGCTGCTCGGCGGAACAGTCGGGTTGCCTATCTCATCATCAAGGGCAAAACATCTTACACAAAAAAATGTCAGAATCAGAATCTGAAGAACAACAATCTTTTTATTCTGCTGCCTTTGCACCATGACCTCTTTATCATTTTCTTTTATACTTCGGCTTTTCAGCCCAGCTTAATTTACCTGCAAGCGTATCCCATTGAGTTCGCAGAGGGTTATTAACAACAAGAAACGCACCGTTATGTTTTTCTACGGTAACAACATCGCCGTCTTTCAGCAAACGAAAGGCCTGGCCGTCAAGCGTTACCGTCGTCCCTTTATTTATTCTCTGCGGATGAATTTCAACCTTGCTGTCGGCACTTATCACAATGGGTCTGAAGCTGAATGTGTGCGGACATATCGGCGTAATAACTATTGCCGAGAGATTTGCCGAAAGTATCGGTCCGCCCGCCGAGAGGTTATATGCCGTTGAACCCGTAGGCGTCGATATGATAAGGCCGTCGCTTACACAGTCGGCAAGACTCTGGCCGCCAACGGTTATCTTCAAATCCACCATGTTGTAGCTGGGACCTGCGTTTATCACCACGTCATTTATTGCCGTCGAACTCAGTTTTTCTCTGCCTCCGTTTGCAACAGTACATCTGAGCATCATCCGCTTTTCTATAAGCTCCGTATCGGTGGTAACTCTGTCGAAAAGTTTTTTCAACTCTTCAATACTGAACTCGGCAAGAAAGCCAAGTCTGCCGACGTTCACACCGATAACAGGCACGCTGGTCTGGCTCAAGCCCCTTGCCGCTGAAAGTATCGTACCGTCTCCGCCGAAAACAACTGCAAAATCCGCATCCCTGACAACATCATCGACACAATCTCCGCGAAAACAGTTTGCAAGTATCTGAGCGCGGCCTTCAGCAAACTTTGTGAAGTCATCAATGGCCTCAGCTACAAAATCCCGCCGCCCGTCTCCGAAAATAATCAGCTTCGGTTTTTGTCCTTCTTTGACCATAATTGTTCAGCTCTTTATAGCCACTAAGACACTAAGGCACGAAGTTTTTTAGTATATCATTCTCTTGGTGTCTTTGTGCCTTCGTGGCTACTTTTCTTTATAATTTTTTTCACGGCTTCGGCAATTTTCTGTGCGGTTAAGCCGCACTGCTTAAACTGCTCTGCCCGCCTGTCCGCCTGTATGAACTCGTCATCAACGCCGAGTACTGTAATTTTTGCCGTGTCAAGACCGGCCTTTGCCGCTGCTTCCAGAACTGCCGAGCCGAATCCACAGGCAGCGGCATGGTCTTCAACGGTTATTATACTAAAACCATTGGTCAATAACGAAATGATTTTTTCATCTATAGGCTTGGCAAACCGGGCATTTATAACGGTTATATCGATATTATCGGCCGCAATACCATAAGGTGTCCTGTGGAGGATTTCCGCGGCCTTTAATGCCTCCATAGCCATGCTGCCGTACGCGGCTAAAGCCACCCCGCACCTATTTGCATTGTGCTGGCGGATAGAAAATTTCCCGATGCCGGCATCTTCAAAACGTTCTGTATTTTCGGCATAATTGTGCAAATAGGTGCGGGGCTGCCTTAATATAATACTTTTGCCCATCTCAAAGGGGTGTGAAAAAATCTCGGCACAGATACTGTCGTCAACATAGTCTTTTGGATATCGTATCGCCACCGGACAGGCGCTATGAGCGGCAAACTTGAGGGCGCCTTTAAGCTCGATGCCGTTTGCCGGAGAAACCAGCACCATATTCGGCATCATTCTCAAGAATCCGATATCCATCAGGCCGTGATGGGTGGGTCCGTCTGCTCCAACAAGGCCGGCCCTGTCGATGCAGAAAACCACCGGCAGATTCTGCAACGCAACTTCCTGGAATATCTGGTCGAAACTCCTTTGCAGAAATGTCGAATAAATACAAACAAAAGGTTTTAGTCCCAGTTTTGCCTGGCCGGCTGCGATATCCACCGCTGCTGATTCTGCAATGCCCACATCATAGTAACGGTCTTTGAATTCCTGCCTAAATGCTCCCAATCCCGTGCCGTCAGACATTGCTGCGGTAATTGCAGTTATTTTTTCATCCTCTCTTGCAAGCTCAACTATTGCATCAGAAAAACATTCTGTGAAAGTTCTTCCCTGTCCCGTTCTTTCCAGCTGCTCACCGTTGATTTCAAATGGACCTGTCGAATGAAACCGCTGAGGGTCATCATCAGCAGGACTGAAGCCTCTGCCCTTTTTGGTATAGGCATGCAGTATCGCGGGCCTCTCAAGATGAGATACCGCCTTAAAAAGCTGTATAAGAGAGCCGATATCATGACCGTCAACCGGCCCGAAATAGGGGATATTGAGACTTTCAAAAAGCCTGCTCGGCGTAATTGCCATTCGCAGAGTCCTCTTGAAATTCTCAAGTGCTCCTTCCATCTTTCTTCCGAACACAGGCAGATGTTCAAGTATCCTGCTGGTTGTTTTTCGCAAATCTTCGTAGGTATGACTAAGTCTTACCCTCGCAAGAAACTGCGCAATCGCCCCCTGCGTAACATCTATCGCCATTGAATTGTCATTAAGCACTACAAGAAGCTGCCTTTTCACCAAGCCTAAATTATTCAATGCCTCAAAATTCAGGCCGTTTACAATGCTCGCATCGCCGACAAAAACGACGATTTTTTCCTTCGTGCCGAGCTTCTGTGATGCAAGCGCAACGCCGAGCGCCGTCGGAATCGATGTCCCTGCATGGCCGACAACAAACTGGTCATACTGACTTTCTGCAGGATTCGGAAAGCCGCTGGTGCCGTCCCTCTGTCGCAATCTCTTGAAAAGCTCTTTTCTGCCGGTAAGTATCTTGTGCGCATAACATTGATGTCCCACGTCCCAAAGGAGCCTGTCCACGCTGAAATCAAAAACATAATGCATCGCAATTGTCAGCTCAACAACTCCCAGATTGCTCGCTAAATGACCACCTGTCCGGCTGACCGAATGTGTAATAAAGTCCGTCAGCTCAGAAGCAAGTTTTTCCAACTGTGCAATCGAAAACTGCTTTAAATCCATTGGAGAATTAATTTTTTCAAGCATTTCGTACTGCATTTTTCACCTTGTTCTCCGTAAGGAGTCCAGAGGTCTGCATAAAAGCGCAAAGGCAAGCTCTTTCAGAACGTTTGCTTTTTCGCCAAAAGACTCAAGAATTTCTGCCGCCTCGTCCGCTATCCGGCGAGCTTTCTTTTTTGACTGCTCAAGACCGAAAACGGCTGGATATGTCAGCTTTCCCTGTTTGGCGTCTTTGCCGGCAGTCTTGCCTAACTCCTGACTTGTAGAAGAGACATCAAGTATGTCATCGGCAATCTGAAATCCCAGACCCAATTTTAACCCGAACCGGCCGAGCAAATCTTTCTCCTGCTGCGATGCTCCTCCTGCTATCGCGCCTAAAAGTGCGGAGGCTCTGAACATCTTTGCCGTCTTGTTTATATGAATATCATGCAAATCGGACCCGCTGCTCTTTTTCATCACCTGCTCACCTGTTCTACTGTTCACCTGCCCTGTTTTGCCTGCGGGCAAAACAGCCAGCAGGTCGTTAATCTGACCGGCAACCATACCGGCAGGCCCCGCCGCCTCGGCAAGGGTCTTTATCATTTCGACCGCCTTTGAAGGCTCGCTGATTTTCGTCGATAAAAGTTCAAATGCCATCGTCAAAAGCGCATCGCCGGTAAGAATAGCGGTCGCCTCATCAAAAGCCTTATGGCAGCTCGGCCTGCCCCTGCGAAAATCATCATCGTCCATCGCCGGCAAATCATCGTGAACAAGCGAATAGGTATGAACTATTT
>JBGOWI010000025.1:0-29571 GCA_041478555.1 Phycisphaerae bacterium | reverse complement strand
TGTAATCATCTTTTTTATACTTGCTTTTCAGCTCAGATTTAAGGGTTTCTTTTATGGCATTAGAAAGGTCTTTACGATTAAGTAAATATAGTGCAGTCATCGCAAAAGCTGTTGGCAACCAATTTATTTCAGTATCATTTAAGAAAAAACCCCAACCTTGGTTACTAATTATTTTGTCTATAAGTTTTTTTACGAGTTGATTGCATAATTCACCTTTATTTATCGAACTGTCAAGCCTTGATAGGGCAATTAGGATTTCACTTATTTTTATAACGTTCTCAAAATCACATTCATGCCTCTCCGCTGGAATTTTTAGTTGTAATTGACTTTCAATCTTTTCTCGATATGCCAGATATTGGGTCAAGTTTTGTATAATATCTCTATGAGTCTCATCTTGTGCAAAGTGACTATTGATTGTAAGCAATGCTGAAGCAGTCCCATGTATACCCCTTTGCGCGCTGTTCGGGACATTTAAAAACTGTCCACAGGCAAGAGCACCACGCGAGATTAACTCTTTTGATTGTTGCCCATCCTTGCATTGTTTAATGAATAACTTTGCTATTTTTGCTTGGGAATCATTTATTTTTGTTATTAACTCTTGTGTTTTGTTAGCCAAAATAAACTCCTTACAAAGTAAGTCCGTTAGCTCTCCAAGTTTTTAACATTTTTTTAATCATTTTTCTTCTTGGGTATTTTTTCCAATTCCATTCATTATGTCCGAGCAAATTTGCCACTTCTCTCCTTAGAAATTGTGAAGGCAGACCCATAGCACGAAAAACACAAAATTTGCTTCTGTGTTGCCGAATCCAAATATGAGATTCTTTAATATTCGATAACTCATTAATATTATTGATTAAGCTTATAACCTTCAACTTCGATTTGACGGAATTGATTAGATCTGTTACTAATGGAAGAATATGAATATGAGTATGAACAATCGAAGCTCCTGCATTATCAGCACTTGTTGAGCCATGTTCAAATTCAATAAATTTCGAATTTTTCAATGTTTTTGCTTTAGATATTTTTAAATAAAAATTGTGATATTCTTTAATAGCCTTTTTTCCCATGCTTGAAAGATTATTATAATGTTTTTTACTGATAATTAAAAAATGATTCTCTGTTAATGGTCCTAACGCTGGAATTAAAGCAAAATTATCGCTTTCCTCTAAAAAAACATTCTCAATTTTTTTATTAATCCCATATTTACTGTCATGTCTGGCAATTCGGCAAAATTTACAGTCTTGCGATTGATACAGTGGCATTAGAATTATCGCTTTCCTTGACATTCTTACGAAAAACAAAGATATATCATAAAAATAATACCGCTATCTCGGTAAAGCCTCAAAGAATCAGAATATTATACATCCGAAGTAGGCAAAAAAGCAAAAGGAAAAATGGATTCCCGCCCCCCGTTCCCACGGTGGTAGCATTCCTTCGCGGGAATGACAGAACCCCGATGAAGGGCGGACAGGGCAATGTATCAGGGCAGACAGGGCAATGTATCAGGGCAGACAGGGCAATGTATCAGGGCAGACAGGGCAAACACATAGGTTTGCCCGTACATATTCGGGCAGACACGCAGGTCTGCCCCTACGGGCCGGGGAATAATTCATCCTGCGGCCATTGATACGAATTATTAACGATATATTCACGAATACGCTGCAACGCTGTTTCATTGCGGATAATATGTTCGTAATAATTGCGCTGCCATAATGTGCCATTAAACGGTTTCCAACGGTTTTGTTTTACATTGCGGATATATTCATTGGTTGTCATCGTTTTAAACCATTGAACCATTTTATGTATGGGCGCCGCCGATACGGGTGAAACGATATTTATAATGCCGTGGCAATGATTCGGCATTATAACGTATTCATCAATTTTAATGTCGGCGTATTTGTTTTTTAATTCGTTCCACCAACAATCAATCATCCTGCCAGCATTATTCAAAATCATTACGCCATTTTCAATTTCCCCGAATAAACATTGGCGATAATGCGTGCATATTGTGATAAAATAATACCCGCACCCCGAATAATCATACCCCTTTAACCGAATCGACCGGCGATTATGAATTTCAGGATTATATTCCATAATATATTATAGGGCAGACACATAGGTCTGCCCCTACATTATTTGTTTTTTTTGGGCGATGGTTTCCCTGCTGCAATCCCACAGGAGCAACTTCCCGGGAATGACATCTTTTATTTTTCCTTTTTCTTCGGTGATTTTTTAATTGGTTTTGCGGTTTTTTTAGCCTCGGTTCGACCAAGCTCACCGCTGGCGGCTTTTTCTTCTTTTTTCTCGGTTCGACTCGGCTCACCGCTGGCGGCTTCTTTTTTCGGAACGGTTTTCTTTACAGGTTTTGGTTCTGGTTTTTTCGGCCCCTTCGGCAGGCTCAGGGCAGGTTTTACTTCTGTAATTTTTGCCGATTCGAGAATTTTGTCAATGCACTTTATTTCGCGTATTTCCAGCGCAACCTGAGCAAGTGAGCCATCGCGTGCCATCTGGTCGCGCAGCTTTTCAGGCCGAACCTGTCTGTACATTGCTGCCTGCGCGATATAGCCGTTGATTTCCTCTTCGGTAGTCTGGATATCGAGCTTCTTTGCAACCGCGTCCACAACAAAAAAGCTCTTGAGCTGCTCTTTTGCCTGTTCGACGCTGGCGGCTTTTAAATGCTCCATCTGCTGCTGAATATCTTCCGTTTTGACGCCCTGCATAAGAAGCCTTGTATATTGCCTCTGCAATAACTCTTTTGACTGGTCAGCCACGATGTCGGCAGGCAGTTCGAAATCGACCTTGTTGAGCAGATAATTTCTAACCGATTGCCTCATCGCTTCTTTCTGCCGCCTTTCGATATTTGCCTCGTTCCGCTGGCGTATCATTTTTGCAAGTTCTTCCTTATTTGCGGTGCCGAACCTTTTGAAGAAACTCTCATCGAGTTTCGCAGGCTCAAGTTCCTTTACATCATTGATTTTGATTTCGACGTCAACTTTTTTGCCGCGATACTTTTCGTCAAAAAATGTTGACGGCACTTCGGTAATTGTTTTTTTCACATCGCCGGCCTTTGCGCCAACCAGAAGCTCGTCCAGTTTATCGACCGGCACTTTACCTACAAAGGCACGGTGCCTTGCGTAGATTTCGGTATTTTCGATTTTTTCTTCTCGGGCTGCGGCGGGCTCCGCCCCGACGAGCTGGCCCTCGGCACACTTTAAAACAACATCAGCAATTATCTGGTTTTCTTGTGCAATTTTGCCGTCCTTCGGCTTCCATGTGCCGAGCCTTCTTTGAAGCTCTGCTATCTCCTGTTCGACTGCCTCGTCGGTAACTTCGAGCTTCGGCTTTTCAACAGGTATACCCTCAATGCCTGGCAGTTCAAATTCCGGCCTTGTTTCAATTTCAAAATCGAATTTCAAGGACCCGCTTAGGGGCAGCTCTATTTTTTCATGGTCGATATCCGGCTCACCCATCGCATCGAGATTATTATCCTTTATTGCCGCCTCGCTGGCACTGGAAAGCAATTTTAGTTTTGTCTGCTCGTTGATTTCCTTTCCGAATCGTTTTTCAAGCAGTCTTCGCGGCGCTCTGCCCCTTCTAAAACCTGGCACAAGGGCATTCCTTCTGAGTTCTTCATATTGCTCATCGAGGACTTTATTGATTTTTTCCTGAGGGATTTCAATGCTGACTTTCTTTTTGCAGGGTCCTGCATCGTTAATATTCACGATGTTCTTTATTTCTTCTTTGGTTTCGGTCTGTTTTTCGTCCTGTTCTGCCGTCATTGGTAGCTCCTATTTATCTAACGTCTTTCGTTTATCGGTTGCGATGCTCGTTTCGTTTGTCGTCCATCGGTTGCGTCCGGGGTTGCGTTCAGCAAGTTTATCCCACGCAACTGCTAAATTATAACACTGTCTGCTGATTTTATCGTAAGTATCCATTAATATCTCGCATTTTTTGGCGTCAACCAGTGAAGAATACAAATCCCTGGCCTGAGTTAAAGAAACTATTGTTTCATTAGATTCTGCCATTGCATCATCCAGATATTTCTGAAATCCTTTTTTCTGATGTCTTTTAGATTTGATAAACATCCAAATCATGAAAACTTCTAATAGGTTTTTTGTTTTCCATAACGTTTTACGTTCAACGCAACCGTAACGAGTCGCGCAACCGCAACCGAACTTTATAAAACAAAAAAAGCTTGCGGTCTAATATGTCCCGAAGCCATTTACAGCCTTTTTGACATATCAGCGACCAGCGCCAGACTACATTTAGCCGGTACCTCACTGACATTTTTAAAAGCGGGTGATGAGGCTCGAACTCACGACATTCACGTTGGCAACGTGACGCTCTACCACTGAGCTACACCCGCAAATCATTTCCCTAATTATAAATTTCCACAATTGACTATGCAAGCACAAATTTCAGGCAGAATAGGGGCTTTTAGGCTGGGTTGCGTGTTTCGTCCATCGGTTGCGCGGCTCGTTTTTTTTAAAGAAGCAAGGAAATAAGGAAACGCCGTCGTGTTTAATCTCCTGTCGCTTTCGCTCCAGGCTCTGATTGGCAACGGCTAAATATTAAAGATGTGGCGGTTAAGGACGGCAAAACGGCCGCGATACATTTCAGCGGCCTTATCATAATCGCGGGCGGCCTCAATCTCAGTTGCAAACATACCAAGATGCACTTTTTTCCCGTTATGCCTTATGGTGGCAAACCATCTGCCGCTGCGTTTATCAAGCCTGACACCTTTATACTTAGAAGTGCCATTATAAAAGCCCCTTTCACTGTTCCAGCAGTTTTGCTGGCTGGTCACAATTCGAAGGTTTATTTTGCGGTTATCAAGGCCGTTGCGGTTTTCATGGTCAACGATATCGGCGGGAAGAGCATTCATAATCCTACGGTGCATAAACACGCTTTTGCGGCCTTCGGTACGGACAGCGTAATAATTATTTTTATTCCTGTTTTCAAAGAGATGCCATTTATCTTTGGCCAATTTGTCGTAATCCTCCGGGTCAACGATAGCGTATTTGCCATGAGTGAGTTTAATCCTGCGAAAAGTAAAGCCATAGTGCTTTTTCCTGTAGCGCAGCAGAATTTTTACGCCGAGACGAATAAGAAACGCCGGCATATAATAAGGAACAGGCGGGATGTAAAGATGAAGAATTGGCATAGGGAAATTTAAGATTTAAAATTTAACCCCGATGAGATAGCCGCCTGGGAAAACACCCCAGTTAGATAGCTAAAGTATCCCAAGTAGCTAACTAACGCATCTAACGGGGCAAGTCTCACGGGGCAAGGATTAAAGAATTAAGATTTATTTTAGTTTACAGTTTACTGTTCACTGGCTGTTGTTAACCGCACATTGTTCACTTTTTGCTTAATTTTATGGGTATTTTACCAAATTATTTAACAAAAGTCAATGGAAAACCTCTCAGACAACCAAAGAATATCGTATCCCCCTGTTTTTATTGATGTTACGTTTCAATCTTTCCTTGAAGGACCTTGTGTTCCGTGCCAGCAAAAAGGCGTTTTATGTTGGTGCGGTGCAGGATTATTACCAGCGAACATAAGATTGCCGCTGTCAAAATTAACGGCCAAAGGACATTAAAATACCAATCCTTCAAACTAACCGTCAAAGCAATCATAACTAAAGGAAAAACGGCAGCGGCGATGATTGAGCCGAGCGAGATATACCGCCAGATGAGAACTATAATCGCCCAGAGGACAAAAACGATAAGGCCTGGGATTGTATAATAAGGCCAGATACCCAGAACCACACCGAAACTTGTTGCGACACCCTTGCCGCCTTTGAATTTAAGATAGAACGGAAAGATATGGCCGAAGATTGCCGCCACTCCGACAGCCAGCCACAGAGCAAGAGTGGCCGGCGTTGCGGAATCTGAAAGGATGAAGAATTTAGCAGCAAAGCTCGGCACAAAGCCTTTAAGGACGTCGAGCAGAAAACAGAGGTATGCCCATTTTTTGCCGCAGGCACGTGCGAGATTTGTCGCACCGAGATTTCCGGAGCCGATTTCGCGAAGGTCTACGCCCTGCACCTTTGCGATAACAAGAGCAAAAGAGATTGAACCGATAAGGTAAGAGGCCGCAATTAACACGACAACTTTCATTTTTGTGCCCTGTTTTTGATAATTGTTTCGTAAAGAGTCAGTAACGCTTTGCAGTGAGTTTCAATCGAAACCTTTGATTTAATATCGTCTTGTTCAATTGCCTTCTTTGCGGCGGCAAGGTTTTCCGTACTGCAGAAGTATCTCATCGCCTCGGCCAGCGAATCAATGTCGTCAGGCGAGTCGAAGATTTTGCCGTGCCTGTCGGCTGTGAACAAATCTGCTGCACCGTTATATTTTGTTGTAATTACCGGCCTGTCGGCGGCGAGTGCTTCGAGTATAAATCTGCTCGAAGGGTCATAATATGTCGGCAGGACAGCAACATCGGCACAGGAAAGCAAATTGTGAATACTGCCCGCAGGGCCGAAAAAGATTATTCTATTCTTTACATTTATACCGGCGGCAAGTCGGCGGTATTTCAAGGTTCGTCCTTTTCCTACAACAATAAGGCAGGCCGGCCGTTTCGTGAACCTGCTGTTTACGACTGCCAGCGCCTTTATCAGATTTGCAAGGCCTTTGAGTCTGAAGTTATGAGCAACGAAGAGGAAAAACACCGGCTCATCAGCCTGTTTAATGTTGAGTTTAGCCAGAATCTGCGCACGAAGTTTGTCGGTTTTGGGTATTTGAGCCGAAGCAGGCAGACGTATGCCGTTGGGTATGACACAGATTCTTTCATCGGGCAGACCGTAGTATTTTTTGAATTGTGCCCTGACATACTCGCTCAATGCGGCGATGACGGGACCTTTTTCTTTTCCGTCCCGGCGGACAAGTTTGCAGAGTTTTTTTTCTGCACGTGCAAGCGATGTTCTTCTGAGGTTTGCAAAACTTGTCAGTAGTTTAAAAATCCTCAAGACAGTATTGTTATAGCTCGCAGCGTTTCGGATAGCTGCTTCCGGATAGCTGCCGCCTCTTGGCTGATAGACGTCGGCAAAATCAAACGGAAGCGCGCTGTGGATTATATCGTAATGATTTTCCTTAAAGTGCTTCAGGAGCGCCTTTTTAAAGTCTTTCAAGGCGATGCGTTTTTCAGAACTGCTGCACAGAACCTTAACCCGACGGGATTGCGTAGTACCCGTCGCGGCAAGAATTTTCACATCAACTCCGAGCAGAGCCATTCTTGCGGCAAGCTCAAAGACGCTCCTTTCCGCCCCACCTAAGGTTATATTCGCTCGTTCTGTAATTATTGCAAGCTTCATATTTTTATCGCTTGAATGGTGCGCTCCTGCCGTGCTTCTTATCGTGTTTCGCCATTCGTTGTGCTTTTGATTTAATCTTCTTTATAAGGATTCTATCGTTTTTTGAAAGTTTGTTTTTTTGCAGATAAGCTAAAAAGAAACGCAGTCTGTCTGTCTTCGTAAAAATTTTACCCGGTGCCGAGTAGTAAAGCTGAGCGAGGTCTTTTATAAGGTATCTTTCAGAAAAAAACGGCGGCTTGAACACTCTGTTTAAATCGATGAGCGTGAACTGACTCTGCGGATTACAGAATATATGGCAAAGATACAAATCGCGGTGGCGGCAGCCTGTTTTATGGAACTTCCGTATAAATGCAGCAAGGCTTTCAATAAAGTTTTTTCTCCGGCGATTGAATCCATCAGGCAGTTTTTCTTCAAGGCTGACAGAATGAGGTATTTTTTCTGTTATAATGAAGCTTCGCTTTTCAAACAGGCCGTCCCATTCTTCGCCGAAAGCGATGGTTCTCGGCGTGTTTATGCCAAGCTTTCTTAAATTTTCAGCAGGCTGAAGGTCGCAGGTCATTGTTGATATTCTTTTTCGCCTGATTAGCCAGTCTTTTAATTGTTTCAATTTGGGGATATCCTGATACCGCTTTAAGAACAAAACGGCTTTGGGATTATCCGTATCAAACATAATTCTTTGGCGAAATGGGGCAAGATTGTCTTTTGTCAGATTTTTTCCTCCGCTGAACGAAAAAATGTCATCTATACTTTTAAAGCCGAGTTTCCTGAAGCAATCGACAAAATCACTGCGGCCGTGGAAGTTGGGGGCGATTTTTACAAATTCATCCATAGTTTATCCGGCAAGAATTTTTTCAGCGGCCCTGCAGACAGTTTCAACGGTTATCGATTCCATACAATAGTGCCTGTCTTTTTTGCACACGGGCTTGTCGCACGGTGCACAGAGCACATCGGCAACTATTTTTATCTCATCAGCATAATCATTTTCAGTCCAGGCCGGATTATTCGGCCCGAAAAGCGTTATCACCTTTCGATTAAGAGCAATCACTATATGACGAGGTCCTGTATCGTTGGTAATTACAAGCTGTGCGAAAGAAAACAGTGCCTTTAACTGTCCCAGCGTAACAGGATTTTTTGCCAGATTAACGACAGGATGTTTCGCCTGAGAGCAGATTTTTTCTGCAATCTGCATTTCCTGTTCGTTGGGGCTCACGGAGATAAAAACATTAGCTGAAAATTTCTCGATGAGAAAATCGGCAACTTTCGCAAATCTTTCCTGCGGCCAGAGTTTGCTCGTTCCGAAGGCTCCGCCGGGCACGAGAATAATCACAGGTTTTTCACTGTTGAGATACCGACCGAATTTTTCAAGAACTGCTTTTCGGTCGTTTTCGTCAATTTCGAGCTGCATCTTTTTATCGGTTGCATCGCAGCCGAATCGCCAAGCAATCGCAAGATAGTAGTCAATGGCCGAGACCGGCTTGTACTCAAACAGGGAAGTTTTCGAAGGATAGAGCTTTTCGGTCAGAAAGATGCCTCTGCCTTCTCTTGCGAAACCAGCGCGGGCTTTGATGCCGGCAAAAAATACCGCAAGGGCTGAAGCAAAGGAATTTTTTAAAAGAATTACGGTATCAAAATTATATTCTTTCAGTTTCTGAGCAACTGCAAAAGGACTGCTTCTTTTGAGGATTATCCACTCATCGGTAAACCGGCAGGGTTTCAGCGCTTCGGCAACAGTTCTGTTTGCACAGAAGAAGATTTTGTCGTTTTCAAAGAGATTTCTGATGCACCGCAGCGTCGGCGTTGCCATTACGGCATCACCCATAGGTGACGGCAGCCAGACTAATATATTTCGGCAGCTCATAGTGTGACAATTCCATCACTTCTCATTGTGCATTATATAAAGCGTAAGTGCCATGAGCTGAAAAACAATCGCGAAGCCCAGAGCGGTAAATACTGCACCATCTTGGCCGGTCGGCGACATTCTATACCATAGTGCTATCACAAGACAGAACAGAACAACTATCTGCAGAACGCCTGCAATCAGCTTCAATGCGGAAAAATCGCTGAACAGTTCCTCGCGATGGCGGCTTTTGAGCAGAAATTTAATATCTTCAAGCAATTGTTCGGTCTTTTGGCCGGAAGCGACAGAAACAGGTTGTTGTGTTTTTTGTTCCATTGTTTCAATCACCTCATTCTTTTGTATCTGCTCGGCGGATTGAATTTCGTTATGCTGTATTGTCTGCGGCTGAGGTTCCACAGGAGCCGACTGCTTTGGTTCTGCAGCAGGGTTGACAGTTTCGAGGCTCTGTTTTGCAGTAGTTTCTCTTTTTACTATATTGACGGCTTCCTTGAGGTTTATCACCTCAAAGTCGGCATCGGGCTCATCGAGCTGTTTGACGGGCATATTAGTATGTGATTTTATAAGAATCGTACGGCAGCCTGCAGTCTTTCCCGCGACGACATCCCTGTAGTCGTTGCCGACCATCCACGAGTCAGCTAAATCGATTTTCATTTCCTTGGCGGCGGCAAACAGCATTCCGGGTTTCGGTTTTCGCCAGTCGCTGTCTTTGCGGAATCTCTGGACGGCCCCGTCGGGGTGATAAGGACAATAATAGATTCTATCGAGATATGCGTTTTGTTCTGCCAGAAGCTGTTCGAGTCTTTCGTGAATCTGTGCGATTGCCTGTTCTGTAATAATACCGCGGGCGATACCCGACTGATTTGAGACAACGATGATTTTGTAGCCCATTTTTCGCAGGTCCACAAGAGCACCTGCCGCACCTGCTGCGAGTTTTACCTGTTCAGGACTGTTGATATAGCCCGAATCTTCAATGATTGTGTCGTCTCTGTCGAGAAATATAGCTCTCCGGCTCATACCTATTTTCCCCGTGCAAAGTGTTGTTCGACAAGACCGCAGATAATATGATAAGCAAGCTGGTGCATTTCCTGAACCGCAAAGGTTTTTTCATTTTCGCTGCAGAGACACACATCCGCGATTTTTTCAAGCCGGCTGTTCTTTTTGCCGGTAAAGGCGATGACCTTTGCACCGCGCTTCTTTGCAAGTTCAGCCGCCTTCACAACGTTGGAGCTGCTGCCGCTGGTTGACAGCGCCCAGAGACAATCCTGCTTTTTAACAAGTCCTTCAACCTGTTTTGCAAAAACATTTTCAAAACCATAATCGTTGGCGATAGAGGTTATAACGGAAGTATCTGTTGAAATCGCTACGGCCGGCAGCGCTTTTCGCCTCCGCAGAAATCTGCCTACGAGCTCTCCTGCGATATGCTGGGCGTCGGCAGCAGAGCCGCCGTTGCCGCAAATATAGATTATTCCGCCTTTTTCAATGCAGCTTATTATCGTCTTTGCGGTTTTTTCGATTATTTTGACGCAGCCGGTCTCGAAATTATCGAGCATTTTTCTGTGCATCGCAATTGTTTGAACAATTTGTTTTTTCATTTGCTGCTTTTCCATAATGATTTTAATTTTTCTATGGTGCTTGTGGAACTTTTTCCTTCGACGATTGGAGCAAGAACCACTTTTCCGCCGATTGACTCGACAAATTCTCTGCCGACGACGCCTTTTTCTTTCCAATCCTGTCCTTTGACAAGCACATCCGGCCTAACCTTTTTGATAGTTTCGAGCGGGTCAGGCTCATCGAAAATCACGATATAGTCGACACTCTCAAGGGCAGAAAGAACGGCAGCCCTGTCGAGCTGATTGTTTAGGGGCCTGTCCGGGCCCTTAATCACTTTGACGCTCTTGTCGCTGTTAAGTGCAAGGACAACAATATCGCCCTGCTTTTTACAGAAGCCGAGAAATTCAATATGTCCCCTGTGCAGGACATCAAAGCAGCCGTTGGTAAAGACGATTTTCTGGTTGTGCGTTCTATGCCATTTGAGCTGCTGGGCGAGCTGGTCGATACTTTTGATTTTTGAGCCGCTTTTTTGTTTTCGGCTCATCAGTTCGTTAATTATTTCCTCGATTGAAACGGTAGCGGTGCCGAATTTTTCAACTTCGATTCCGCCAGCTATATTGCATATTTCGACGGCAGCCTTGTAATCGACGCCTGCCGCCAGTGTTGCTGCAAGTGCGGCAAGAACCATATCACCCGCACCGCTGACGTCATAGACATTTCTGACAACGGTAGGTATATGTTCTTCGATATGGTCGGTTTTCAGATACGCCCCTTCCTTGTCGAGAGTTATTATAACAGCTTCGAGATTAAGTCTGTCAGCGAGGATTTTTGCCGCCTTTGCAGCATCGTCAATTGTTTCAATTTCGACGCCTGAGGCGATTGAGGCTTCCATTCGGTTCGGCGTAATAGCCGAAGCATTTGAATATTTTGCAAAATCCGCTTTTGGAGCAGGGTCTATAAGGATTTTCTTGCCGGCAGATTTAGCGAGTTTAATCAGTGCAAGACAGAAATCTTTTTCAAAGAATCCCTTATTGTAATCCTGAAGACAGACAATATCGGCCTGTGAAATTTTTTGCTTATAAAGGCCGAGAAGCTGCTGGTATTGGCCGTCTTTGAGATATGTATCAATTTCTTCATCGACTCTCAGAAGCTGCTGTGGATGTCTGTGCTGAGCAAGGCCGATAAATCTTTGTTTTGTGATTGTGCATCTGTCGTCAACTTCGATAAGGCCCCAGATATCAGCGCCAACGCTCTGAAGCAACTTTCGCAGGGTTTCAGCGTTTAAGTCTTTTCCGACCGCACCGAGGCAGAAGGTCTCTGCACCCAATGCGGCAAGGTCGGCTGCGACTGATGCTGCTCCGCCGGGCCGGTATTCTCTGCTGACGACTTTCAGAACGGGCACAGGAGCTTCCGGGCTTATTCTCAATGCGTCGCCATAGACGTAGATATCCAGCAGAAAGTCTCCTGCCAGCAGCACCTTCGGCGAGCCGAGATTCTGAACAATATTTATAAGCCTGTCATACATCCCGCACCTTCTCTTCATTCAATTTTTTTAAATCTATCTTAATTATACAACCTTTCAATTCTTGAAAAAATATCCATAATTCACCTGAATCCCGCACCATTTTTTTATTAATAGTTCTCCGGTGCGGGATGAATATTTAGAAGGTGCGGGATACATATTTTTTCATCACGCTTTCAACAAGAGCTATAATATCCTGCCGTCCATCGGTAAATTCAAGCTCCACATCCAGATAGGCGATTGGGATATCGAATTTTTCGATGCACAGCAGAGCCGTTTTTATCCAGTCCTTTTGAGTAGTAATTATCAGTTCAGCCTGTTTATATCTGCCGTCCTGGTAGATTTCCGCGATGTCGGATTCAGTGTATCTGTGGTGGTCATTATATACTTTTGTGCCGACGATGTTAAGAGCCAGTTCGCCGACTGTCTGAAAAAATGCATCGGGGTTGCCGATGCCGCAAAAAGCGTAGACTTTTTTCGTCTTAAGTTCATTAATGTCGATGAAACCATCCTTTATGAGTTTTGCGCATATCGGCTTATAAACTGCTGCAGCAAAGATAATATTCGGGTTTAAACTTAAGACTCTTTTTTTAATTTCTTCGATTTTTTCCGGCTGGGTCTGATTGATACGCGTTATTACAACAGCATCTGCCCTTTTTAGTGAGCTGACAGGCTCTCTTAAAAATCCTGCGGGCAGCAGTTTTTCGCATCCGAAAGGTTCTGTTGCATCGATTGCGACAATGTCTATATCTCTGGCAAGTTTTCTGTGCTGAAAGCCGTCGTCCATAATCAAAAGTTTCGCGTTGTGTTCGATTATTGCTTTTTTAGCGCCTGCGCTTCTATCCGGGTTGACCATTATCTTCGCTTTTGGACAGGTCTTTGCGAGTATTGCAGGCTCATCCGCGAAATCTGAATTTTTTATCTTGTATCCTCTCGTCAAGACAGCGGTAGTAATATTTTTCTCAGTGAAATAATTGCAAAGCCAGGCAACCAGCGGTGTTTTGCCGGTGCCGCCGGCTGTAATGTTTCCGACGCTCACCACGACAGCATCAACTTTTGTTTTTCTAAAAATTGAAAAGTCATAAAACAGGTTTCGCAAAACAACTGCAATACGATAGAAAAATGAGCAGACAAGCAGAATCGAACGCGGCAGCTTACAGCCGAGCGGCGGATTTTGACAAGTAACCAGTTTTCGCCAGAAAATCGTGTCCAAATCAATCCTGCACTTAAATCAACCACAAATTAGCACAAATAAACACGAATTTAAAAAAGAATCTCGGCCGCAGGCCGGTCCCTCAATTTTGATTTTTTATTTTTGATTTTTTATTTTTTTTATTATTGCGTCTGCCATTTCGCTCGTACCGACGGCAGTTGGGTCGTCTCTGTCCGGCTTCATATCGTAAGTTACGTATTTGCCCTCCGCTATCACGGCAGCGACGGCGTTTTCGAGTTTTCCAGCCTCGGCAGTTTTGCCCAGATGGCGGAGCAGCAGAACGCCCGAGAGAATCAAAGCACATGGGTTGACCTTGTTTTGGCCGGCATATTTCGGAGCACTTCCGTGAGTGGCTTCAAAGATTGCGCCTTTATCGCCGATATTTGCACCGGGCGCTACGCCCAGACCGCCGACAAGGCCCGCACAAAGGTCGCTGATTATATCACCGTAAAGGTTCGGCAGAACCAGCACATCGTAAAGTTCCGGCTTTTGTATAAGCTGCATACACATATTGTCAACAATGCGGTCTTCGAATTCTATGTCTGTATAGTCTTTGGCAACCTGTCTGCTTGTCTCCAGCCACAAGCCGTCGGTGTATTTCATTATGTTTGCCTTGTGAACGGAAGTTACTTTTTTCCTGTTGTATTTTCTGGCATATTCGAAAGCAAATCGGACTATCTTTTCGGTCGCCTTTACTGAAATGGGCTTTATGCTTATACCTGAATCGACAGAGATTTTTCGTTTGCTGACTTCGGCGACCCCCGCTCCTGTCTTCCGACAGGAAGACGCGGGGGCGTGTTTGTTGAGCCAGTTGATAAGTTCAGCGGTGTCGTCTTTGTCCTTTTCAAATTCGATGCCCGCATAAAGGTCTTCGGTATTCTCACGGACAATCACAAGGTCAATATCAGAGTATCTGCTTCTTACTCCCTTATAGCTTTTACATGGACGAAGACAGGCGTACAGTTCCAGTTCCTGTCTTAAGAAGACGTTTATGCTTCTAAAGCCTGTGCCTACCGGCGTGGTGATGGGCGCTTTTAGTGCGATGCCGTTTTTTCTGACCGACTCGATAGTTGCCTGCGGCAGCGGTGTGCCCGTTTTAGCCATTATGTCGATACCTGCCTCGGCAACTTCCCATTTAATGCCCGGGTTGGTTGCGTCGATACATCTTCTTGCCGCCTGTGCGATTTCCGGCCCGACGCCGTCACCGGTAATAAGAGTTACGGTTGTCATTTCAAAATATCTCCATGAATTAAACCGCAAAAACGCAGTATGTTAAGGCAAAAGGCAGGTATTGTCAACATAGACTTTAGGCGTGCTTATTTATATGTTTTTGATATTACAGCGGTTAGTGAAGCGTTAAGCGTAAAGAGAAACACGAGACTTGTCCGCCTGCGGCGGATACGCTTCACGAGATACAAAGTTTGAATTTTGATTTGTCTTTATACAAGCGATGGCGCGGTTTTTTCAGCTTCCGTAAGTTTCCTGACCTGTAAGAAGTCATCGTGTCTTGCGATGAACGCATCGACGATAACAGGGTCAAAGTGTTTGCCTCGCTCCTGGCATATCATCATGTAAGCAATTTCAGGCCGAAAAACCGGCTTGTAAACCCTTGAGCTTGTAAGGGCGTCATAGACATCGGCAAGAGCCACGATTCTTGCCGACAGCGGTATTTGGTTCCCTTTCAGGCCGTCGGGGTAACCGGTACCGTCGAATCTTTCGTGATGGTGGCGTGCAATGTCGGCAGCCATTTCCAGAAAGCCTGCGCTGGTAACGCTTCTTATGGTCCTTCCGAGTGCTTCTGCGCCGATGATGGAGTGTTGCTTCATAACTTCGAATTCTTTGTCTGTGAGGCTGCCCGGCTTGAGGAGTATGCAGTCTGGTATTCCGACTTTTCCAATATCGTGCAGCGGACTTGAACGGTAGAGGTCTTCGATGAATTTATCATCTATTTGCTCGCAATAGCAACTGTCGTTTCTGAGTTCTTCAGCGAGTATATGGCAATAACTTCGCATTCTTTCAAGATGCTCGCCTGTCTCCGGGTCACGTGATTCGGCAAGTGATGCAAGCACAAACATGGCCACATCCCGGGTTTCGATGATTTGAGCCGTTCTTTCCTGCACGAGTTCGTCGAGCCGGTTTAAAAGCTCCCATTTTTCCGTCAGTGACACAGCCAATTGTCGGACTTCGACATTATCGAACGGTTTTTTCAGGATTAATAATCTTTCGGTCGTTCCGAGCCGCTCGATTATATCCGTCCATGAATAATCCGAATACGCCGTGCAGACAACAATCTGGAGCTGCGGCTGGACTTTCCAGAGATGTTCAATCGTTTCTATTCCATCCCAGTCGGATTCCATTCGAATATCGACAAACGCCATAGCATAAGGTTTGCCCTGCCGCTCTGCATTGACAACTTTTTCCAGACCCTCATGGCCGTTAAAGGCACAGTCCACCTCAAAACCGACAGCCCTCGACAGGCTCGGGCCGTGAGCTTGTCGAACGGAGTCGTCTTCATTACTCGTGCTACGTAGCGAACCCCTGGCAGGGGCATTAGAACCGAAGACCGCCGCCCTGGCAGCATCCAGCGATGTATTAGCCGAACCTTCGGAAAGTATCTGTCTGAAATCCTCATGTATCGACTCCTTGTCATCGATTACAAGGATTCTTCGATTTTTTGTCTCAGTTATACTTTCCATTTCTCACCTCAGTTTTTCTTAATGGAAGTTCGAGAATAAATGTTGCCCCCTGATTGAGGCCGAGACTTTCTGCGGTTAGCGTTGCCTGCATGTCCTTTGCAGCGAGCAGGCTGCTGTGCAGTCCGAATCCGTGCCCGGCTTGTTTGGTTGTGTAACCGTCCTCAAATATTACATCCAGGTCGGCAGGATTTATTCCGATGCCGTTGTCGGCAACCTCAATTCTCACCTTTGTGCCGCCGTTCTTTGCAGTTCTGATTTTCAGCAGCTTTGGCTCTTTGTCGCTTTTTGACAGCGCGTATTCGGCATTGTCGATTAGATTTACGAGTATCTGTAATGCTCTCTGCTTGTCGACGAGGATATTGCCGATATCGTCGTATTCGCGGATAACCTCGATGTTTTGTCTTTCGAGTCCTGCATTATTGATTTCAATTGCGTTTTCAATGAGTTCGTTCAGCGATACGCTGTCCTGTTGTTTGCCAATGCCTGTATACAGTTGCTGCATTTTGACGATATCTTTAACCTGCTCGACATTTTTCATAAGAGAGCGCAGGTTTTCAATCGTTTCAGCCTGCTGTTGTGAAAGATGGCTGCTGACTTCCGTAAGATAGGTCAGGATGTGTTTTCCCTGCGGGTCGTTTGTAAGAAATTCCGCCAGGTCGGCGCTGTGTTTGCCAAGCAGTTCAGCCAGTTTGGCTAAGTTGGCGATTTCCGAATTTGTTATTTTTTCAGTAACAATTGCTGCCGAAACGTTTATGCTGTTAAGGGCATTTCCGACATTGTGCAGGACGTTGGCTGCAACTTCAGCCATACCGGCGATGTGTGCCGTTTCCATAAGTTTTTTGTATGTAATTTCGAGCTGAAGATTAAGTCTTTCGAGTTTAGCCTGGGCTTCTTCAGCCTTTTCCTTGGCGATTCTCATCTGCTCCTCGTAATTGATTGTTCTTGCACCGACAGCCATTCTGCTTTTCAGCACGTTTTTGTCGAAGGGTTTGCACAAATAATCGTCTGCGCCGGCATCGAGAGCGGCAATGATATCTTCGTTTTCTATTTTTGAGGTCAAAAAGATTATGTAAGTGTATCCGCTGTTCTGCTCGGAACGAATTCTTCTGCAAAGTTCAAGTCCGTCCATTCCAGGCATTATCCAGTCGACAAGTGCGATTTCCGGCTGCTGATGCCGGATAATCTCCCATGCCTCGTTGCCGTTTTGAGCAGCAAAAACTTCATAACCCCAGTTGTTCAGGTGTTTTTCAAGCACAATTCTCGAGGCTGTATCGTCTTCTGCTATAAGTACTTTCATACCAATCCCCATCCCGGAAAAGTGTTTTTCCCCATCAGGGTCTTTATTAAATCGGCACAATAAGGAATGGACTTGTTTCGCGCGCGATTCTTTGGGGAATTGGAGAAAAATATACGATTACTTCCTCTCAAGCCTCTTTTTATCGGAACTTAAGATTGGCTGTGGCTTTTCGGACTTGTTCTCGGACTTTAGCGAATACGTCACGAGCAAAAACTACAGCAGGTTTTGTCGGCCTCGACGTTTTTTGGCCCATAAATTCAAGAAATCACGTTAAAAAGTCCGAAAATATAGTAGTTTGAAGTCTTTTCGACAGGACAAGTCTATGAAGCAACAGGACGGCACAGGTAAGCTGAACGAACCGATTTTCAGCAGAAAAAAATCGCTGTTAACGGTCGGCCAGTATGCAGCCCGGCAGGGAGTCTCTGCCGGTATTGTGCAGGAATGTGCCCGCCTTGGCGTAGTGCAGGTCAGGAAGCACAAGGATAAAACCTTCATAGTCGACCTTCCGCTTGACATATACAAAATCATAAAGCAGCAGGATTCGCAATCATCCGACTTCGGCGAGCTCCGTCGAGCCGAGGAGGTTGATGTTTCATCCTGTACGAATAAAATCACCGACCTTGTAAACAGGATTTTTCAGTCGGACAATGAATCACAGCTTTTGTCTGCTGAAATCGAAAGAACCCGGGACAAAAAAAACAGCGGACCAAATTTGGTCGAAATAAAACCTGCCCCTGCCGAATCGTCGTTTCCACAACCGCAGCATAAAGAGTTGGATACAATAATAGATTTGCAGTTGTTTGCCGAAGAGAAAAAAAGAACTGCGGCCGATAAAAATAAAAATGAGTTCGCCACAGGCGGATTTCGTATCCCGCTTCTGCGCAGTATTATTGAATCCGTAAGAGCCGTTTCAGTCTGGAAGCTGTCTTTCGTTCTCGTGACAGCAGCGTTTGTCGTAAGCTTATGTGCTTATGCGTGGGTGAGCATGGACAGAAAAATCAAGCAGGAAAAACTTCAGCAGGCTTATGAAAGTATCAACAAGCTGATGACCAAATATGAAGATACAAGGCAGCAGGCCAAATTGTATGAGTTTGACATGATGGACTGGCGGTCGGAGGCCGAACGGTCAAAAAATGCCCTGATGAATTCTGAAACCGAACTTCAGAACGTAAGAAAGAGCCTTTACGAAGCCAGAAAAGACCTCGAAACTACACAGCAGTACAATACGGAGACGCTAAAAGAGCTTAATGAGAAAATAAGCAGAATCAGGTCTTATATCCCGCAAGTCAGCGAGAGAAAAAAAGAAGAGTTCGGTAGCCAATAGCCGGTAGCCAGCAGCAAATATCAAATCCTTGCTTCCTTACTTCCTTATTTCCCTGCTTCCTTGTCTTTTTCTTGCCATATCCCGTTATTCCCGCTATATTGAGCGTCTGTTTTTTTGGAGCTTTTATGGCACATGTTTTTATAAACCAGATTCAGCCGGGCCAGCAGGTCAACGATATCTACCTGATAAGTCAGCCTGTGCTGCGAAGCACAACCCGCGGCGATTTGTATATCGCCATGTATGTAAGCGACAAGACAGGCAAACTAAACTGCAGAGTCTGGCAGGCGACAGAGGAGCTTTTTAATTCGCTGCCGAAGGAAGGCTTTGTCCAGATAAAGGGCAGAAGCGAGTTGTATCAGAATACTCTGCAGATTGTTGCCGACCAGTTAATGTCCGTTTCCGCTGAGAAGGTAAAGGTTGACGATTATCTGCCGAGGACCGAGAAAAATATCCAGCAGATGTTCGAGGAGATAATACAGATTCTGGCCGTAATAAAAAATCCTTTTATAAAAGCTCTTGTCGATGAATTTCTCAAGGACAAAGAGCTTATGAAGAAATTCTGCACGGCGCCTGCGGCAACACAGAACCACCACAGCTACATCGGCGGTCTTCTTGAGCATACGCACAGCATGCTCAGCGTGGCCAAGGCCATAATGCCTTACTATCCCCAGCTTCAGAGCGACCTTGTCCTTGCAGGGATATTTCTGCACGATATGGGCAAGACCGAGGAGCTTTCCTACGATATGGCTTTCAGCTATACCGACAGCGGCCAGTTAATCGGCCATATTGTTCAGACTATTCTGATGGTTAGCAATAAGACCAAAGTACTTGAAAAAGCCGGCCTGACAGTTGATAAGCAGATACTGGAGAATCTTGAGCATATAATTCTTTCGCATCACGGCCAGTATGAGTTCGGCTCACCAAAATTGCCGATGACTGCAGAAGCATTTCTGGTCAGTTTGCTTGATAATATCGACGCCAAAATTAATCAGGTTACAGAAAGAATAGAGAACGAGCCGGGTGAAACCAACTGGACGGCTTACGTAAAGGCTTTAGAGGCAAAGCTTTACAGAAAAAGAGTGGTGGATTGAAATCAGTTTATCCTGTCGGGCTGCCCCCCGGCTTTTGCCTTCGGCAAAAAAGCCCGACAGGGTAACGGCAAACAATTCTTCGTTTCATACCGCACCTGCGGTATAAACGGGCTGATTCGAGAGACACCCTACACCTATTCGTACCGCAGCCTCTCAGAGTCAAGTCGTTTAAATTATACTCTACTACTTGATTCTTTTTCCCACTTTTGTACAATACAAACAGGTGCAGGACTCGACTCCGCATCCAACTTCATTTATACTTATCAGCATAAATGTGCAAAATCTTTACAGATATGTAGTTTTCAGTGTCAACTGTATGGCACTTGTAACAAAAATTATATGAGGGCTATATGGCGAATTTGTTAAACCAGCAGCCTGACTATGTCTTTTCTCGAAGCCGTTGGGGAACAACCCGCAAGTATCTGTATAACAGCGGAATGCTTTTCAGGGAGTTCAAATCTCATCTGAAAATAGGCACATTGCCGTTGGTTCACATCACATTGGGGGTAAACCCCGAAACCGGCAAAAGGCTCTGGGCAAAAGGTCTTATCGCGGTCGGCAGAAAGGCGGCAGGCATAATCGCAATCGGCCAGCTCGCCATCGGTGTTATTTCAATAGGCCAATTGTCAATTGCTCCGCTGATTGCGATTGGGCAGCTGAGCATTGCCGGCTTGTTTGCAGCAGGTCAGGCAGGTATTGGAACTGTTGCGATAGGTCAGGCGGCAATAGGATGGATTGCGGTAGGCCAGTTTGCAGCAGGTTTTTATGTCCTTGGGCAGGCCGGATTTGGGAAATTCGTTTTAAGCACCCACACTCAAGACCAGCAGGCCGTCAGCTTCTTTAAATCGCTCCTCGAAGGTTTAAAAACGCTGATTGGTATTTAGTACTTGTCCGACTTGGCGGATTTAGGATTGAGTGTTTCTGCCGACTCCGACGACCTCAGCCGAGTCGCAGACGGCCTTCCACAACTCAAAACCCTGCCCTGAGCTTGTCGAAGGGTCAACACTAAGAATTTAAAACTCTATTCACCCTTTTTTATTTTGATTACGCCCAGTTCGACTAATGCATTATAGGCGGCGTTCTGCTGAGCTTCTTTTTTTGTTGTGCCCCATGCGCTTGGATACCTTTTGTGGTCGATGACAACGGCGCTTTCGAAGCATTTATTATGGTCCGGCCCTTTCTCGTCGAGAATTTCATAGCTTACCGAATGGTTTAAATTCTGCTGTGCGTACTGCTGAAGGAGCGACTTGTAATTTTCCTGATGTTCTGCGGCATCGGCCTGATTTATTAAAGGACCGAAAAATCTCAGGATGAACTCCCTTGCCGCCTCAAATCCGCCGTCAAGACATATCGCTGCTATTACCGCCTCCAGTGTTGCCGCAGCAACGGACCCTTTCAGCGCCCTGCTTTTCTGCATACCTGGCCCGATGTCCAGAACGGAGTCAAGGTCAAGAACACCTGCGATAAGCGAACAGGTTTTTCGTGAGACGAGCTTGCTTTTGATTTTTGTAAGGTCGCCCTCGAGATAGTTCGGGAATTTCTCATACAACGCCTGACATATAACCAGGCCGAGGATTGAATCACCGAGGAATTCGAGTCTTTCATTGCTCTCAAGCTTTTGGGCTGATGATGAATGGGTCAGTGCCTTTTTTAGAAGGGTACGATTGGAAAAGCGGTATTGAAGTTTTTTTCCGAGCTGTTCGACGAGTTCCCTGTTCATAATTTTTTTCCTGATACCAGGATTGTTTAACAACACAGGGTCTGATGTTATCATTTTACAACCACAATGTCAACTGTATGCTGATAACGGTTTAGCTGGCAAGCTGCATTCCGGCCAGTGCCGTGAACTTATCTTCGACAAACTCAAAGACCTTGTCTAATCCTGTAATCTCGAATACTCCCTTTGTCCTTGGACTTGCGCCGCAGAGAACCATTTGTTGATTGTGGTCGTCGAGGACCTTCTGGAGTCTGAGCAGTTGAGCAAGGCTTGAGCTTGTTACAAGTTCAGCCTCGGAAAAATCAATAACCACACTGCATTTGTCCCGTTGACGAACTATTTCCGTCACTGTCTTGAGCTCATCGCTCATATCAGGTTCCGGCGCAACCGTTACAAGTATAACACTATCTGACCAATCCTGAATCCCCATTTTCAACTCTCCTTATATATCGAGTTTAATTCATATCCACCTCGGCGGTGAGACGGGTCAGATATCGGCACTTAAACAGCGTCGATTAACCTAAAAAACGCTTTTTGACTCATTAAAAAACCACCAAAAACTCCGCCTTTTAAACTGATAAACCCTTCTTTATGAGATGTAATGCCGCACCTATTTAAAGAGAGCGTCTACAGTGAAGCTCCACGGCTTTACAGCCGTGGCTTTCTGCGAAGGCGGGTAAAAGATAAGGATTTGATTGTTAAGAATTTATATAATACTCACGGCGCGAAAATTAAATAGGTGCGGTACAAAACAATCCGAAAAAACCATAAACCGGCAATTGACAATTAAAAACACTGATATTAGCTTTTAAATCTGTCTGTAAACACATTAAAATTTTCGTTGAATAATTATAACTATTCTTTTGACAATAAGTTATGATATAGGTAGGTGCTATTGCTATGGGAAAAAACCTAAAATCTGAGCTTTTTACCAGGCACAACAATAATCCTGTATTGTCTGTTGAGAGCTGGCCCTACAAGGCCAATTCCGTATTCAATGCGGCTGCTGCCGAGGTGGACGGGCAGGTTTTGCTGCTGGCCAGGGTGGAAGACTTCAGAGGTATTTCACATCTGACTGTTGCCCGGAGCAAAAACGGTATAGACAACTGGCAGATTGACGATAAACCAACACTTATGCCTGACCCCCAAAACCATCCGGAAGAGCTTTGGGGCATTGAAGACCCGCGAATAACCTGGCTGGCTGAGCTTAATGAGTGGGCAATTACCTACACATCTTATTCGAGTGGCGGTCCTCTTGTCAGCCTGGCGACAACTAAGGATTTCAGGTCGTTTAAGCGTGTCGGTGCTGTCATGCCTCCTGAGGACAAGGACGCGGCCCTGTTTCCTGTTCGGTTTGGTGATTGCTGGGCGATGCTGCACAGGCCAGTAGCAAAGATCCAAGCAAATATCTGGCTGTCGTTTTCACCGAATCTCAGACATTGGGGCGACCATAAGGAAATCATCCAGGCAAGGCTCGGCGCCTGGTGGGACGCGAACAAGATAGGCTTATCCGCCCCTCCTATGCAAACCGAACACGGCTGGCTGATTCTCTATCACGGTGTAAGGACTACCGCTTCCGGCTCAATTTATCGGCTCGGCCTTGCCCTGCTGGACCTTTATGACCCCGCAAAAGTCCTCCGCAGGTCGCAGGAGTGGATTTTCGGTCCTAAAGCCCCGTATGAGCGCGAAGGCGACGTCGACGATGTGGTATTCCCCTGCGGCTGGATTAACAGAAACGGAACAGTATATATGTACTACGGCGCAGCCGACTCCTGTATAGGCCTTGCAACGGCAAAACTGCAGGATTTGACTGATTACATCCTGCAATGTCCGTCAGATGTATAATAAATTTCTTTGGGTTTCGAGTTTTTTGTGAAAAATGTCTTTACTGATATAAAAACCGCTGCGGTCATAGTTGCCCATCCGGACGATGAGACTCTATGGGCGGGCGGTACCATTCTGACTCATCCCGAAATTAAATGGACAGTTTTGACACTCTGCCGCAAGTCCGACCCTGACAGGGCTCCAAAGTTTTTCAAGGTAACCGAATACCTCACAGCCAAATGTTTTATGGCTGACGTTGATGACGGCCCCGACCAGAAACCTCTGAAACAAACAGAAGTGCAAAAAACCGTTTTAAACACCCTGCCCGAAAGGAGTTTTGACATAATCCTTACCCACAGTCCTAAGGGTGAATATACCAGACATCTTCGTCACGAAGAAACCTCACAGGCGGTTTTTTCGCTCTGGAATGAGGGAAAACTAAAGGCCAAACGGCTTTTGCTCTTTGCCTATGAGGACGGCGGCAGGCAATATTTACCTCGACCGATAGAAGGTGCGGATATTGTGATTAAGCTGGCGAAAAATGTTTGGCAAAGGAAAAAAAACATTATAATTGATAACTACGGCTTCTCGCCCGAAAGTTTCGAGTCAAAGGCCGTCTCAGATACCGAAGCCTTTTGGCTCATAGAAAAGTCCCAGGACATCAAAAAGATTTTTGACAGGAGTTGAAGAAATGAAAGTGCTTGTGCTCTACGATTATCCGCCTTCGCCGGGAGGTTTAGCAACGCAGGGAGATTTACTTTACAAGGGCCTTAAGGAAATGGGTGTTGAAACCCACGCCGTAAACTACGAATCTGCGCAGGAAAAGGAATGGTACTACCGCTGGTTCGAGCCTGACGTTGTTGTAGGCGTGGGCTATTGGGGACACAGTCCTCATCTTGTCCTGCATCCGCAAAGATATGGCGTAACGGCAGTGCCCTGGCTCGTCGCTGACGGCTACATCGCTAATTACAGAGAGATTCTCGAAGATTTGCCGTTGATACTCGTAACCTCCAACTGGGTCAAGAAGGTTTATATCCGCGACGGCCTGAGCGGCAAAAACATCGAGGTTCTGCCCGTAGGCTGTGATACGGATTCATTCTGCCCTCGTGATAAAAAAGACCCCAAAATTATCACTGTTCGCGAGGCCCTCGGAGTCTCTGAAGACCAGCTTATGATACTTACCATCGGTGGTGATGCGGCTTCAAAGGGCGCTCAGGAAGTAATGCAGGCCCTTGCAATCAACGATATAAAAGCTCCGGACTGGAAATACGTCTGCAAAGTCTGGCCCCAGCCGCGCACCGAACAGCAGAACCTTGCGGATTCACAGCTTGCGACACATCTGGGCATCGAAAAAAATGTCGTTTACACTACCAGCAGAATATCAAGAAACTTTATGCCGTACCTTATAGCCTCCTGCGATATTTATGCAGCGCCTTCGAGGCTGGAAGGTTTCGGCATGACTCAGGTCGAGGCCAATGCCTGCGGCAAGCCCGTAATAGGCATAAAGGCAATGGGAATGCTCGATACGATGGTTCATGGCGAAACTGCGTTCCTGGCCGAGGTCGCTCAGGAGATACGTCTGCGGGAGACAATTGTCGGCAGAGAATCAGGCTATGAACCCGGCAGCAAGGTTATCTTCAAAAAACCGCGCACCGTCGATTACCGTGCAAGCATTCACGATATTGCGAAATATTTAATGGAGCTTATGACCAATCCGCAGCTTCGAGAAACAATGGGTCAAAACGGTAGAAAAAGAGCCGTCGAAAATTATGATTACAGGGTTGTTGCTAAAAAATTTGTAAAAATTATCTCCGAAAGGCTCGGCATCGACTGATGGAGAAAAAAGACGAAAGACTCGTGGCACAGGCCAGGCAGGCGGCATTAAAGGTCATGCTGCACAACAATCACGGTTCTTATCGCGGCCTGCCTCGCACCGCCGGCTGGGGCTATCCCGAACCATACACCCGCGATTTGATGGTCTGCTCGCTGGGAGTGCTGGTCTCTGGAGAAGCAAAGCTTTTAAAGACTCTCAGGCGGGTTCTCGAAACTCTCGCGCAGAATCAAACCCGACTCGGACACATTCCTTCTCTGGTGCACGACAAAGAGGACCGCGGCGCAAGCGACACCACGCCGTTGTTTCTTATGGCTGTTGGTCTTTACCGCAAGGCGACCGGCAACGAAGTTTTTCTCGAAGATGCGGTTGCAAAAGCCCTGCAGTGGATGGAATATCAGAGCCCGTCGGACCGCATAATTGTCGCACAGCTTCCGACAAGCGACTGGCGCGATGAACAATGGGTCCCGGGTTATGGGCTTTATTTAAACACAATCGTTTATATTTATATGAGGCTTTTCGGTCTGCACGAAAAGGCCGAAGAACTTCAGGAAGCGATGGGCAGATTTACCGTAATGGCCGAACGCCTGCAGCGGCACGTCCACGAAGGCCTTGTCCTGAAACACAAGCCCTATTATGCACTGTGGTCTTACAAGGTTTACAGAAGCGAACGTTTTGACCTTCTCGGCAACAGTCTTGCAATTCTTTCCGGCATAGCATCAAAGACTCGTGCAAAGGAGCTTGTTATATGGATAGAGACAGAGTGCAGAAATTTAAGGGCCAACCAGGACCTTGCGGTTGACCTGCCGCCGTCTCTTTTCCCCTATATCAGGCCGGGCGAGCCGGACTGGATGAGCCGCTATGAAAAATATAATCGACCGGGCGAATATCATAACGGCGGAATCTGGCCGTTTGCCTGCGGTTTTTATATCGCCGCTCTTGTCGCAGCCGGCCGATACAGACTTGCCGAGAAAAAACTTATTGCCCTTGCTCACTTAATCCGGCGCACCAGAGTAGCACCCGTCGATTTTGGCTTCAATGAATGGCACAGGGCAAAGGATGGCGCACCATGCGGCGAAGACTGGCAGAGCTGGTCGGCTGCAATGTATCTTTATGCAGCTTATTGTGTCGAACACAGAAGAACGCCGTTCTTTGATGAAATAAGACTAACAGCCAATGTTAAAGTTTAATTATGCCTTATAATATCAGAATAGTCGGCACATATCCGCCCAGAAGGTGCGGCGTCGGCACATTCAGCAGAGACCTTGCAAATGCACTGGAGCATTTCACCGGCGAAGTGGGTCATATAAGAGTGGCTGCAATCGACAAGGAAAGACTGCCTTATGACATACCGGTCGATTTGATTATCGACCAGTACAACCCCCAGTCGTGGCGAAATGCTGCAAATGACATCATTACCCGCGCAAAGGAAGGCTCAAATAGAACCATCATACTTCTTCAGCACGAATACGGCCTTGACCCCGACGATTCCGGCAGGGACGGCGAAGGCACAAATTATGTCAAAATGGCAAAGGTCTTTGCCGAAAAAGGCTTTACCACCCTGGTTTATCTGCACACGGTTCTGGACGACCCTAACGAACACCAGAGAAAAGTGATACAGGACCTTGCCCGCTACGGCAACGGCCTTGTTGTTACAACGGAAAGTGCGATTCAGATTCTCCATTCCCCTCTCTATGGCATTGAGCACAACAAATTAAAACACATTGACCACGGCATAAGAATGCATCATCCCTCGCACTACGACCGTCTTGCAATAAAGGAAAAATACGGCTTGAAGAATCGTTTCCTGATAACCACTATTGGCCTCCTGTCCCCGGACAAAGGTCTTCGGTTCGGCATAAAAGGCTTTGGCAGATTTCTTACCGAATCCTGCACACCGGCTCAGCGAGACTCAATTGTTTATCTGATAAGCGGCCAGTATCATCCCAATTTTGCCAAATTGGACAATGTCGAAGGTTTCAGACTATTCCAGCAAATACTAAATCAGGCACTCGAAGAAACGCATCTCCGGTGGTGTAAAGTAACCTCCGTTCAGGGCGTTGAATTCGACAAGTATGACGTTGTTTTTCTCGATGCCTTTCTCGATGAAAAGATGCTTCTGGAGTTGTACGGCGCAACGAATGCAATGCTTTTGCCATACCTTAATATGCAGCAGATTTCCAGCGGCATTTTAGCCGATACATTAGGTTCCGGCAGAGCCGCGATAGCGACGAAGTTCCGTTATGCCCTTGAGCTGATTCATTCAAACCAGAAATGTCCGCCCGGCCTTGTCGTCGGCAGGCACGCAAGAGGTATTCTTATAGATGCGGGCGAACCAGGTGTTGAGCAGATTGCCGAGGCCTTGGATTATCTTGTCTTCAACGAGTCCCAGAGGCTGCTTATGGAAAAACAGGCGCACCAGAGAGGCTATCAGATGAGCTGGCAAAACACCGCCTGGGGGCTGCTGCAGCATATTGACTTCTCAACCGAAGAAGACCAGATTCACACAGGCAGAGGCCTAAAATTTAAAAGAGAAAAGCCTTCAATCTATCAGCGAACCGAAAATATCAAATATCCCAACTTGTTGGACAAGCCCGGCTCTGCTGATGACGAGAAAAAATCCAATGATTAGAAACATTCTATTGTCCTTCATACCTCTTTTTGTGGCTGTCGACGCCTTCGGCGTTCTGCCGATATTCGTTAGTCTAACCGATGGTCTGGCCCAAAAGGAAAAAAACCGGATTGTAACTCAGTCTATATGGACGGCCTCGATTGTCGCCGTCGTTTTTGTGCTGGTCGGCAAACTGATTTTCCGGTTCCTCGGCATAACAATAGCCGATTTTATGATTGCAGGCGGCGCAATCCTTTTCTGTATTTCGATAACGGACATAATTAACCCGACCCAAAAAAGGCGAATGCCTTCGGACAATCTTGGCTCAGTCCCGCTTGGCACGCCGTTGATAGTTGGCCCTGCCGTTCTGACTATATCGCTGGTTCTCGAGTCTCAATATGGCCTGATTCCCACAATTATTTCAATACTGCTGAACATACTGCTTGCCGCTGCTGTTTTCAGAAGCTCATTCCGTCTGATAACAATTCTCGGCCAGGCCGGCACAAAGGCTTTATCGAAGGTAATGCACCTCCTGCTGGCGGCTATTGCCGTTATGCTGATTCGTCACGGCCTGCAGCAATTCCTTAAGTAAAACAAATCTTTTTTAGCTATGGCAGGATTTTTAATTTTTTTAGCCCTCACCCATGGAAAACCTCTTGTCTAATATGATTACGCTCATTATATAGTATAAAAGCATACAGATGCATAATAACCGCAAAACAAAAGGCTAAAAGATATGTTCTGGTTTAAGAAACGGCGGCGAAATCGCATTGCTGCCCGGCAATTCCCAAACCAATGGCTTCAAATTATCGAAAAGAGTGTGCCCTTCTACAACCGCCTCCCAGCCGAGGATAAAACCGAGTTACAGCAGCACATACTTATCTTTATCGCCGAAAAGCGGTTCGAAGGCTGCGGCGGACTTAAGATAACCGACGAAATAAAAGCTATCATCGCCGCTCAGGCTTGTATGCTTCTTCTTCACCGAAAAACCGATTACTACCCGCACCTCTCTTCAATACTCGTATATCCTCGCGCCTTTGTAGCTCATCGGGCTGAATACCTGGCTGGCGGAATAGTGGTCGAAGGCCCACAGGTTCTTCTTGGCCAGTCCTGGCGCCGAGGTTCGGTCGTTCTCTCATGGGATGATGTTAAGCATGACGCTGCCGATATCCACGACGGCCATAATCTTATATTTCATGAATTTGCGCATCAGCTCGACAGTTCCAGCGGCAAAGGCGACAGCAGTAGCGTTCTTAAAAGCACCTCCAGCTACATTGCCTGGGCCCGCGTGCTGCAAAAGGATTACGAAAAACTCAAGATGGCAGCGCAGCAGAATCGCCCCACTTTCCTGGACAAATACGGTGCGACCGACCCAGCTGAATTTTTCGCCGTCGCCACCGAATTCTTTTTTGAAAAACCCAACCAGCTTAAACAAATCCATCCCGATTTGTATAATGAATTAAAACGCTTTTACCAGCAGGACCCCGTCAGTTTTAAATAATCTTTTTTTTCGCGTATTTGATGTTTAGCCTTGCCATTATTTATCCGCCTTTGGCGGCTCCATAATTCAAAACTCAAAATGCTTTGTAGAAAAGCTCAATAAATAGCTTTTTTCAAATGTTAATAAAACAACCATAAGGTTGTAAGTCACCACTCGCAGCAGGCATTCCACTGCTCTTGATTCACTATTCCTGGCTCTAAGAGCATAGCCAAGTCGACGC
>JBGOWI010000015.1:0-41285 GCA_041478555.1 Phycisphaerae bacterium | reverse complement strand
GTCAATGATACCAGAGGGCAGGCTCTATAATGTCAAGCTCAGATTTCTGCCAGAAATCGCCCATAGTGTTGCCGAGGTTCGATGGCACAGCACACAAACAGTTACCTTTCAGGATGATGGGTCGATAATTATGGAATTCCGTGTTGATGGACTCAATGAGATAACTTGGTGGATTCTAAGCTATGGTGATCAGGTACAGGTTCTTGCTCCGGCAGCTCTGCGGCAAAGAGTTATAAAAATAGCCCAAAATACGGTCAAACAAAATGGTCAGTTATTGCCTATTTGATGAAGTTGAAAAATTGCTATGTCTTCAGGGTTAGAGCATCTGGGTGCAACCATTGATAATCAAGTACATAATGTGAATATTGCGGCTGAGATTTTCACCAGATACGGGGATTTCATTCGCGGAGTTATTCGATGTAAAGTCGGGGATAAGGGCTGTGTAGATAATTTATTTCAGAATTTTTTTCTTTCTCTCGTTTTCAAGCCTCCTTCTTCAAATATCAAAAACATCAAGGGCTATCTTTATAGAGCAATAATCAATGATATTATTGATGATACTCGTCGGACAGATAGATACCAGAGTCAAATGCATAGATATGCTGAGTATCTTGAATATTCTACAGTCGGAGATGGTCCTGAAAATGCCTTGATTGAGGCAGAAGAAATGAATAAAATGTTTGAGTGTATCAAAAGGCAATTACAGCATAGTGAAGCTCAGGCGATAATTTTACGATATAGAAACAACTATAAGATTAAAGAGGTCGCAGCAGCAATGGGTGTGAACAACATGGCGGCCTGGAGATATATTTCCAGAGGATTGAAGAATATTCGACGGATTTTGAAGAAAAGACAGTTGCAATGATTGCTCACAATTTTAATTCGTTATGCAAACAAGCTGAGCTGTATTATTACGACTTTCTCTCCAACGAAAGCCAAGAGCTTATTCCAGAGTTTATTATTGACCACATTAACCATTGTCAGCACTGTCATGAGCAGATTAATCAACTCAAGGATGTATTGTCACAAGTTGAAGATTATATTGACCCAAAGCAAAAACAGGTTAGCTTCGCTATTGTTACTTGGCTTAAACTTCACTTTGCCTATGTTGGCAAGCCTGTAACCTGTGAAACCGTAAAGCCTTTTTTGCCGAGCTTATTAGAACCAGCTTTAGAGATTAGAATACCAACACCGATAACAGTACATTTGGACAATTGCCAACGGTGTTCTGAAGATTTAGATATGATTCGAAAGCTAAATCTTAGCCGTAAGCAGTTGCGCCGGCTAAGCCAGCTATTTGCAGAAAAACGCGGTGAGGATAATGTTAGCTGCTCAAGAGCACAGGCTGCTGCCTTAACGGTTGCGTCAATGGTTTTTTGCGGAACCAGCGAAGAAGTCTTAAAACATCTGTGTATCTGTCCCGATTGCCGCAAAGTGCTATATCAATGCAGAGAAAAGATTCGCAATGAATCTTCGAATGGCCAAACAGAACGAAAGGATTTTCCATGCGAAGAGGTCTCAATAACTGATATTTTTGACTATACTGTACCATACGGACTTGACCCTGCCAGGGACCAGTATGCCAAATTCCGGCAGTCCCTTACCTCTCATACACGCACCTGCCCCGCCTGCTTGGCCAAAATGCAGCAATTGCACAATACCATCTATAATATTGCTGAGCGTGTCGAATCCGAGGTCGTTACAATATATCACATAGATGAATCTGCCAAAGCTGAAACGGTCAGCAAACCCGATGACATTTACGCAGGTTTTCCAATAAGGGTAGAGATAACCAGACACGAAGATGAATTAGAGATTGAACAGCCGGCTTCGACCATCAATATCACTCCAAGGCAAGAAGTATCAGCAATGAATATCAAGCCGTTGTTTAAAATCGCCGTTGCAGCAGCTGCGGTTATATTAATAGCAACTGCGTTACTTCTAAATATACCAACCGCCAAAGCAGTTACACTGGAAGGAATCTACAAGGCTATTGAGAGAATCAAAAATGTCTATATATCGAGTTTTATTCCTGATAAAAAAGAACCTGTGCAGGAGCAGTGGGTATCAAGGACGTTAAATGTCAATATAATTAAAACCGAAAAAGAATCGGTTTTGTGGGACCTTGCAAACAAGGTTAAAAAAGTAAAGCATCTGAATAGTAATTCAGTCGAGACAACAATTCTGTCTGCTGAAATGATTACTGAAATCCAGAATATAATAACTGGTTCCTTAGGTTTAATGCCATTTCATAGTATATCTGACACTCCAGCTGGTGCAGAGTGGAGCCGTGTAGACGATAAAAACTTGGAAATGACCAACAGAATTGAAGTATATGACCTGATATGGATTGAGAAAATCTACGAAGGTCGCCTCATATCTAAGAAATTGAGGTTTTTCGTAGACCTTGAAACAAGTCTTCCTCAGAGGGTCGAATGGTACAAGAAGTCAGAACCTAATAGTGAATACATCTTGGAATCGGTTAGTATGGTTGAATGTATAGATGACGGTAAAATGCAGAAAGTTATTAAAGAAGCATCGTTTTAGGAAAGCGATATATCAGCATTTCATTTTGGTATCCAAAGCGGACTTTTGTTTTTATAACCATCGCTTGTTTTCTCAACAAATAAATCATTGGCTTTTGTGCGACTTATATGGCCATCGACAAATCCAACATTGACGGTTTTGTTTGAGTGTCGGCCGTATATAGCATCCTGCTCCTGACCAAGCCATAAATTTCTATTTTTGTTAATTTCCAGACCGGGAATATATGCGGCATCTTCGATTGGGGTATTGCCAAGAGTGACAGGGGGTTCATTTGTTGCGTGCCACCAGCATATTATAGCGTAACCGCTGTCAACAATGAGCAGAGTTTCAGCCGGTTTTGGTATATCGGTGGTACTTAAAGGCTTTCCAATGAATTCTTCTCTACGACTTTGCCTGTCATCAAAACTTTTACAAATAGAGCGGTTTACACCGTAATTACTACAGAGGATATTATTTTTGAGCGTGGGATTAGTTAACCAGTTGGAGGGACACTGAACAACCGTTATTTTCCTGTCAGACTTCCTATAGAAAACCTCTATAAAATTAAACCACCACCATCCTGTTCTGTCATACTCTATGAATCCTGAATAACCTCCCGGAGGAGGAACTATAGGAGTGTTATCAAAACTAAAAGGCAGGGTTTGGTTTTGATTCTCGTACATAAACAACCCTGATGTCAATTGCTTGATATTCGAACTGCAAAGGACGGTTTTTGCCTGTTGTCTGGAACTTCGCAGTACGGGGATGAATATAGCCACTAAAAGGGCAATCATCGAAATAACTACGAGCAGTTCGGTAAGTGTAAATGAAGACCGTTTCATAGTTGCGTATTGTATGCTCTTTTTCTTGATGAATCAACATAGAGCACCATTAAAAAAGGCAGTTAGGAGTTTTCTCCTACCTGCCTTCTTGCAGATTACCTTGACGAGGTAACTAAGCACACGCCCTCATATAATAACATGTCCATTCACCTGTTACAGTACAGTGGTCAGGGTAGTAAGGGTCTATTATACAGGGGGTCGTTTTGTATCTAATCATCGTGGAGCTTGAACAACTGCCGGTTCCGATTTGGCAGCCATATCTTGTGTAGTGCTCCTCGTACAAACCACCGCACACACCAGCAATATAGTTGCAATATACGACATAATAGTCCTGAAGAAGCCTGGTGCAAGAATAGCCCGATCCGATTATTGTTTGAAGCTCGCCATTGTTAATTTCAACAAATTCACTCGCAATTGGACTGCTTGAAATCAAAAGGGCTATACCCTCAGTCCAGTCCATACCAAAGAAGCTAATGTCAGTGTGATAGTAAAATTTACTGTTTGCCAGATCTACGGTCCAGACATATTTATCGTCGGTTTTTTCAAGAACAACGAAATGCTTTTTGCCGGGAATATACAGGATTGCTTTACAGCCATTCAGGCTCTTTAGAGTTTCAATATCAGTCTTGATGGCACGGCAAAAAAGACCCAGACCTTGTGCAAATTGCTTCATTTGATAAAGGCTTGTATCTTGGTTAGGCCCGTTTACCAATTCGGCAAACTGCTGGTCGGCAACATCTTTACCTAATTGTGAAGCGACATATTTTAATGCCGCTGTTGCACAATTTTGCACCTGCACTCCTTCGTTTGCTACATATGCCAATCTTTCGGCTAAAAGCAAAGTTGTGTCAGTTGTCTGTGAGTAGCAATACATTTCCGGCTTGTGGCCATTAAAAGCGGAGTGTTCTATCAATGCATCAGCCTCATAGCTGACATTGAATTCATAGCTTTGAGGAACATTGGTATCTATACCGGTAATATCCCATAAATCACGGACTAATAGTCTATTTGACTTTGCTTCATATTGCTCTATTAAAACAGTGGTGGGAACCCAATTGCCAGATATTAGCTGGTAGTTGGAATATTGCTTGGAAATGACTAAATTGCCATACTTATTTATTAAACAGGACAGTACTGCATAATTTTTTGCGGGGTCCATTACAAAAAGCATTTCCGAGCCATCTGGATTGTTAAGCGTCAGATGTATCTGTGTTTGGCCATCGACATATTTTTCGATGGCGGAAGATTCAACAGTAGAAAGATTGCTATAACTGTAATAGCCATATCCCCAGGGGATAAGTCCGGCAGTTAAAGGACCATTAACAACGTGTGGAGTGCTGCCTGTTGAGTCGACGATTGCGTGATTGCCCGGCAAAAAGTAAGTGGTATATTTTTCGCCGTCCCAGGCGAATATACGCCTGGCGTTCCAGTTCAGGTCAAATTGGTTGGTCATAAAATTGTCCGCCAGATCTTTGCCTGGTTTTACTGAATCTGTGCGTGAATCTACGTTGATTTCCCAGTAGAATCTTTCTCCGTCAAATTTCACAACTACGGATGAATTCATTGTGTATTCATTAGACAACTTATGACGGACGTTAAATGGTATTGCATCAAGCCTCATTTTTTGCAAATCTTCGGTCAATTCCCGCCTGTTCGAGCTGTTTTGATATTCGGTCATTTCCTTTTTGATTTGACTGTTAATCTCATTAACATCCGTTGTTTTTGGTGCTCTGTATTCCTCGTGTGCGGCCTTTATCATACCTGCTGGTATCCAGGTCTGTTTTGGCTGGTTTGTTAGCTGTTGGAAGATTTGTAAAATCTCCGCTCTGTCCAACGGCCTATCTGCGAAAGCAGCATAACTAACCGACAGTAAAAAAACGCCTACCAATGTGAAATATTTCGTTTTCATAGCCCTTTCCTCCTTTTTGAAAAAAGATACCCGATTACTAAATAAACTATCTTGGACATAAACGTCAGACGCCTGCCTACTACCTATGGCGTTTCTGAATTAAGAAATTTTCATTTTTTTAGAAAATTTTTGAGGAAAGACCATATCCGGATTTAAACAGCCTGCATGACAATGAGTTAAGCACTGCCTACAGCTATACACCTACAAGCTGCAAATACAGGATGCGTTTGCAAGGTATGAAAAATCTGCAATTTGGTATGAAACAATTTGTTGTTATTGAGTTCTTTCAAGCCAATACTGACAAAACAGCATTAAGTCATTGGCATCAACGCTGCCGTCGGTGTCAAGGTCAGTTCCATCACACCAGTCTGGGGCATTACAATCTGTTTCCTGCCAATAAGATGCGAGGATTGCATAATCGTGAAAGTCAGCTATGGTATCGTTGTTAAAATCACGACTAGGAACATGGGTAAAGGAAAGGGATTCAACTGGATTAGACGAATTTTTCTCGAAATCATAAAAGTCTACGGTGCAGTCTCCGACTCTCAAGGCGTTATAATCAATAATGAACCAGTCGCCTGTTATGGCGTTGCTGTCTCCAGCAAACATAAATCCCAAGCCAAGTTCGTCTTCCGCCCAGTCCCACACGCGAGCATTATTACCTGCAGCCGGGAAACGAGACCCTTCCCAGTCTAAAGTAGTGTCGTTGTAATCCCTGGCTGATAGAATTCCGTAGTCCCAGTCTCCCTCTTTAATGAACAAACCACCACCTTCGCCCCAGTATCCATCAGTATCTGAGCTGATAATAATCGTAAGCTTGGTTCCAACCATGATATCTCGGCCGTCGAAGGGAGTCTGGCCGTTGGTCTCGCATACTCTTATCGAAACCTCTCCTGGAGCCATCGAAACTACGCCAAGAGTTAGTGTTAATACTAAAAGTATTTGTTTTGCCAATAATTTATTATTTTTGACTGAAAAAATACCATTAGTGTAGATAATATATGCACTTAGGGTTAACTCTTGGAATAGATATCGAATGTGTAGGTTCTTCTTCTTCATTGCGATTCTGGGACTAAACAACCTAAATTTTATATAAAATTCAATCTCATAAGTCAAGGAAAAATGGTCAGGATTATTGCCATTTGATACAAAGCAGGATACACTTACAGGTTATGGAAAAGGCTAAAATCAAGCGGCGGCTGGCCAATGAAATAGGTTCATAGAATATATTCTTGGACATTTGAAATATGTTTTTTGTCGTTGATAAGCCAAGGTTGCAGCGAATTATCTCGATTGTCAGGGAAGACCGCTCGCGAAGAAAAGATGTAGAGCCACCTTTTCTGAGACTCAAGGCTGAGGATACAGAACTAACTATTTCTGGCGGTGGTTGTGTGACGGCGACGTTTCCTGCAACTGTTTATGAACCGGGTGTATTGTTTGTGAGAACAACAAATTTTCGTCGGCTTGTAAGAAGTTTCAAGAATGAAAAGTTTCTGACCTTCCAGGTTGCAGAGGACGGATTACATTTCGGTGACGTTCTTATGCCCTTTGAAGGCTCGGATATGGTTCTTTATCCTAATCCTGCCGATGCTCCTGAAAATTGGCCTCCACCTCCACCGGAAGCTGAGCAGATTCCAGAAAGAAAAGAGCCAATGCTGTTTGACATGGACGAAAAACAATCAAAAAATCAATAGACGCCCACGGCGTGCCGAATGTAACCCTTTTGTAAGGTTCTCCAGCCTTAAAAATGTCAGGTTTTGTAAGGTTCTTTAGACTGCCAAGAGGTAAACAAAACCAACATTTTTCAACAAGTTTTTTGCTAAAAGAGCCAATATTTACTGCTCTTTAAGTGGCGGCATTTCAGGTTTAACAATAGCCTCTGTGTGCCCAAAATTCGCGTCTTTTCCTGCGTCTCCTTACCCACCCGTAAACCCAATCGGGGCAACGCCTGACATAGACACCATAGCCTCTGCACCATCGTTGCAAAGTCCTACGTGGTACTTTTAAAATCCTTGCTGTTGCTCTTATGCCATAGTCGGCTATTAGCTTAAAGGCATATTCTTTTTGCCTTTGGCTATACTGTCCGCCATTGCCATAACAACAAAATTCAAGCCGTTTCTCTTCATTGAAACATTCAGCCAGTGTTTTTATGAATATTCTTGGTATATGTGCCATTTTTTCAATCCTTTTTCTATGGTTCCCGAAAACTCTGACTATTCGGCAAGCAAACGTCCCTTTTTCTCATCGCTGTATAATGGTAATCGGCGGAAGCTCTTTAACCTTTAATTCACCAGTAGAATGCTGCAGGTCCGGGGCTATCTTCTTGACTGCCGCTATCAACACCTTGTCATTTGTAAACGCTTGCTCAAAAAAGCGAATCAACAGTTTTTTGTGTTTCTTTTTCTCAACAGTCTCAAGAGCTTCTCGCATTTCGGCTATGAGGGGGTCTTTAGGTCTGCCTTTCGGGTTTCCTGATTCGCCTTTTCTAAATGTTGTGTTACTTCTGCCCATCTTCAAAGCCCTGTTTTTCCCTGTTTAACAGATTCAAAAAAACGCTTTAAACGCTCTAATTTGATTTACCCCTTGTCAGACAGCCTATGGGGGAAAATCCCCCTGTGTTTTGCCCTTCAAACCCTTGCCTGAAGCATCTGGAAGAATTTTAAAAGGTCTGTAGCAAAACAGCGAACAGGATAAATCAGGACAATTTGCTATTTCGTCAGCTACGTTAGAGTATCCGACACAGCTTTGACAAAAGGCTTTTATCGCTTCTCGCGGACTTGCCTTGCCGCTCGCGGCCTTTAGATAGCAAGCTTGGTATAGTTTCGGGATACGCTTTTGCACTTCAGAGATTTTAAGTTGTCTTTTTTCGTTGTTCATAATTGAATCAATGATTTAATCTGTTTTTTTATATGCTCCGGCAGGTTCGGCCAAGCGGTTATTATCGTTGCAAGTTCGGGGTAAGTCGTTAAAATATGCACCTGATTATGCACCTGCTGGGTTTTGCTATTTTCGATAAGTTCTTTATTATCAGGCGATTGTGATTTTAAGTTCGAGTCCAATACCGCCCAATTTTTGTTCGCTGGCAGCGAACAAAAATAGAGCAGGTGAATAGTGGAACCTTTTTGCTATGGATATTATGGATTTAATTAAAACTCGACGCAGTGTCAGACGATTCGGTCAGGAAAAACTCGACAGAAATTTCCTGGTGGAACTGGTTGAAGCTGCACGCTCTGCACCGGCTGCCGCAAATGTTCAGTCGCTCGAATACATAGTAGTCGATGAGCCAAAAATCTGCCAGGAACTTTTTGGAACCCTTACCTGGGCATGGCACATAAGACCAAAAAGAAAGCCGGCTCCCAATCAAAGACCCGTAGCTTATATTGTCGTGCTTATTGATGCCGAAATCAAAAAAGATGCTACTGTTGACGCTGCTGCGGCAATAGAGAATATTCTGCTTGCTGCATGGGGCAAAGGAGTCGGTTCGTGCTGGCTGGGAGCTCTCAACAGAGAAAAAATATCGCAGATTTTAGACGTTGGTGAGAAATACAATATTGATTCTGTGGTAGCACTTGGAAAGCCTGCCGAAAAGCCTGTAATGGAAAATGCGGCAGGAGAGGATACGAAATATTATCTTGATGAAAACGATGTTCTGCACATACCGAAAAGGCCGCTAAAGAGGATTCTTCATTTCAACAAATTCGGCGGAAAATAAAAACCATATTAGTCAGATATCGCTGCCAAAGGTCCGACAAAATCATATTTTTTTCATGCCTTTTTTGTTTTTCAATTTTGACTTCTTGCCAAATCAGTTCAAGTTTGTATAATCGCCATATCGTTTTGATGCGAAAGGATTGCTTTATGGCAAAATTAAATAAAAAAGTCGTTCTCGCTTACAGCGGCGGAAGATGGCTTGCTCTTAGCGACAATCAGGCAGTCGCCGCTACGTCGACTAAAGGTCATTGAACACCTGATGCGGGATTCATAATTGTCTCTGCGAGATAGCAGCGACCTGCGAAGTTTTCATTATTCAAAACTTACTTGTATCGATTTTTCTTTCTTGCTGAGAGTCGCTTTTCGGGTCTTTCCATTCGAGGTAATTATATAATCGCCGTAGAATGCGCGTGCTTTGAATGCCCCGTCATTGTTGTTAGCCTTGCCGGAAGTCTGGGTCCACCACTTGTTAAAAACAAGGTCGCGATAAGCTTCTGCCTGTGGGGTGGGAGACCAGTCTTTTGCCCACATAGCCGTCTCCGGCATCCAGTGAGCCCCCCCCCAAAAGCCCCACATTATAATGGCTTCAATCTCAGGGTGGGCAAAGAAAATCGGGAAATACTTTCGAAGCTCTTCGGCCTTGCCTTGTTCGTCATCAGCGGTAAAAAGACATTCGGTGATTTTAATCGGCAGATTAAACTTGGCGAGCCGGTCGAGAGTCTTCTGAACATGCTCGGGTGTAGTAGCAGCTCTGCCGGAAGAGTCGGCTTTATGGGAAGTGATAAAATGGCCCTGGCATCCAATCCCGCCGATGGGGACACCATTTGCGAGAAAGTTTTCGATTTGAGTTATATAAGCACCGGCATTGTAACCACCCTCAACAAGAATGCCATAATCATTTACATACAGAACAACATCGGGATTTCCCGCTTTGGCCATATAGGCCATTTCATTGATAATGCCGAAGCCGAGGCGACGACGGAAAAAATCGCCATGAACCATTTCATTGTTCAGGTCAAACTCATTGATGCGGCCCTTAAAATGTTTCGTGACACCAATCGCACGGCGGTTGACTGCTGCACGAAGCTCATCGTTATTTAGCTTATTTAGCCAGGGCATAATGTACTTGTCTTTCTCCCAGAATATGCAGTGGCCGCGCATCGGTATATTATAATCCCGGCAGATTTCCCATATTCTGTCCGCGATATTATAATCGACGACGTTTTGCTGTTTTTCGCAGTCGTACCATTTCAAGGCGTTTTCGTGCACTGCATAGTTGAAATTCTCGGAAAGAACTTTCAGAAACATTTTTCTGTCTTCAGGCGAAAGGGGGTTCGAATCTTTTTCCGCAAGTTGATTTGTAATCGCCGTGCCGAATAAAAATTCGTGACGAACCTGTTGAATATTGACATCAGCGCCCGGTTTGGTCTTTACTATGATATCGCCCATTCGGATTTCCGCTATCCGGGCGTTTATGGCAGATGGTGTCAGCTTTGCCGAAATATCGTCCTGAGCAAGACAAACAGGGACAGTAAGTGTAATTACAACTGGAAGTAAAAGTCTTGACTTGGCTTTCATAATCTATACTCCTTATTCATATTTGACTATCATTTCTGTTTAATAACCGGCTGGTTATCTTAACTTATATACCGAAAAAATAAAAGTTAAATCAGGAAAACCGGTGTGTTCTCTACCCTCCGCCGAACTGCGGTGCAGGATTCTTCATTTCAACAGATTCGGCAGTAAATAAAAACAGCCCATTTAATCAGATATTGCTTAATCATATCAGGACTGTATAATCACCATATTGTGTGTATGAAAGGAATTTTTAATGGCTAAATCGACGAATAAAAAGGTTGTTCTCGCCTATAGCGGCGGGCTGGATACCAGTGTAATTCTGCCGTGGCTGAAGGAAACCTACGGCTATGACGTTATAGCATTTGTCGCCAATATCGGACAGGGCGAAGAACTTGACGGAATCAAGGAAAAAGCACTCGCCTCCGGTGCGATAAAGTGCATCGTTAAAGATTTGCGAAAAGAATTTGTAACTGAATATCTTTGGCCGCTGCTCAAAAGCGGGGCGGTATATGAAAATGGATATCTCCTCGGCACGAGCATTGCCCGGCCTTTGATTGCGAAGCATCAGGTAATGGTCGCCGAGCAGGAAGGCGCGATGGGTGTCGCTCACGGCGCAACAGGCAAAGGAAACGACCAGGTGCGTTTCGAGCTTACGTATATGGCGCTCAATCCGAAGCTGAAAATTATCGCTCCGTGGAAAGACCCGAAGTTTGAACTGACGAGCAGAGAGGCTGCCGTCGAGTACGCCAAAATTCATAATATTCCGATTGAGCGGAGCAAAAAGAAAATCTATTCACGCGACCGGAACCTCTGGCATCTAAGCCATGAAGGTGCAGACCTCGAAGACCCTGCGAATGAGCCGAAAGACCATTTGTATGTCCTTTCGAACCCTGTCTCGAAGGCACCCGGCAAACCGCAGTATGTTGTAATCGGTTTCGAAAAGGGAATTCCGGTCAGTTTGAATGGCAAAAAAACAGACCCTGTGAAGATTATCGAACAGCTTAATAAAGTTGGCGGGAAACACGCAGTTGGACAGGCCGATATCGTTGAAAATCGTCTTGTCGGCATTAAGTCCAGAGGCGTATATGAAACGCCGGGCGGAACTATTCTCTCAGAGGCTCACAAGGCGCTGGAAAGCCTGACCCTTGACCGCGAGACATCGCACTACAAGCAGCAGGTTGCCCTCAAATATGCGGAAATGGTTTATTATGGCCTGTGGTTCTGTCGGCTCCGCGAGGCGCTGGATGCATTTATTGATATAACGCAGCAGAATGTTACCGGCACGGTAAAAATGAAACTGTTTAAGGGCCGTTGCACATCGGCGGGCGCTAAAAGTCCAAAGAGTCTTTACAGTACCGCTCTTGCAAGTTTCACAATGGGGCAGGAGTATAACCCCACTGATGCAACAGGATTCATCCGCCTGTTCGGTTTGCAGATGAAGGTTGCCGGTATGATTGATAAACATATCGCAAAAGACAAAACCCGAAAGGGATAACATTTGACTGCATGTATCATGATACCGCACTGGCTGGTGATTGTATTTATTTTTGCAATCGGTGCATCCGTCGGAAGCTTTCTGAATGTTGTGATTTACCGTCTGCCGAAGGATTTGTCGATAGTTCGGCCGGGCTCGGCATGCCCTTCATGCAAAACCCCAATACCTTTTTACGACAATATCCCGGTTCTGTCATGGCTGCTGCTGGCGGGAAAGTGTCGCAAATGCAAAGCGAAAATTTCGCCGCGATATTTTATTATCGAACTGCTGACAGCTTTACTTTTCGTAACTGTTTATGTGATTTACTTTATGACACCACTGAGGAAGGGGATAGGCGGCTTTTTTGAAGGCGGATTTATATTGTATCTTTTGCACGTTATGATGCTCTCAGCTTTTGTGGCAGCGTCAGCAATCGATTTGGAATTATCTGTTATACCACTTTCTATCTGCTGGATTGTTACCACCATAGGGTTTGTTACTTCGGCAGCAGGACCGGTGTTTTATGACTCCCTGATTATTCGCAGTTATGATATTTTCCCCAGTGCTTCGGCGAAGGTGTCGGTTTTAGCAGCGGGTGCACTGGTGGGCCTGATTATTTCTATGTTATTGCTTCTGACCGGTGTAATAAAGAGAAGTTATTACAGCAAAGAATCCGACCCTGAATTATCTTCAATCAGCCAAAAGCCAAAAGAAAACCACAATCATCGTCTTGAAATGTTAAAAGAGGTAATTTTCCTTCTGCCGATAGCTGTCTGTGCTTTTGCGGCCTTTAAACTCTATAAAAATGTACCGCAATTTGCCGACTGGTGGATTGATTTTTCACAAGCTCCTGTTATTGCCGGACTTGGCGGAAGCTTGTGGGGTTATTTTATAGGCTGCGCAATAGTCTGGGTAACGAGAATACTCGGCACTTTCGTCTTTGGCAAAGAGGCGATGGGGCTTGGTGATGTGCACCTGATGGGCGCAGCGGGTGCTGTGCTGGGTTCCTGGCCGGTAGTGGTCGCATTTTTCATTGCTCCCTTTTTCGGACTTGCCTGGGTGTGCTTTTGCATGTTTTTTAAAAAAATGCGGCAAATTCCGTATGGTCCCTTCTTGTCAATCGGACTTTTTGTGGTTATGATTCTACATGATGCGGTAATAAACTGGCTACAGTTTGTTCTGTGCCGCTGAAAAAAAGGAAATTGAATATTTATTTATTAAGTAAAGGAGTTTGATTATGAGTGCTTTGGGCAGGAAAATTGTGCTTTTAACTATTGTGATGGTATCGTATGGTCTTTTAAGCGGATGTACCAATTTCAAGAAAAAATACAACGCGTTAAATGTCGAACATCAGAACCTTAAAGGTTTATATGATAACTGCAAGGCGACGCTTGACAGCAGCTCTACTGAAAAGCAGGACCTTGCAACAAAACTTGCAGAAGGTGAGCAGACCATCGAGGACCTGAAAAAACAAATGGCAGAACGCAAGCAGACTCCCGGAGAAGCCACAGGATTCGGGAATTATCAGGTCGAGCTTAATGCAGCAGAGGGAACAATTGCAGTCATTCTGCCTAATACGATTCTGTTTGACTCAGGAAAAGCAGGTCTTAAGACAAGCGCAAAGGGCGACCTTGACCATATCGTTTCTGTTATAAATGAAAAATACAGCGGCAGAATGATAGACGTCGTCGGCCATACGGATACCGACCCGATAAAGAAATCCAACTGGAAGGACAACTGGGAATTGTCCGCTGAAAGAGCCCTTTCAGTGCTTCGTCATCTTAATTCCAACGGCATACCGGACAGCAGACTCAGAGCTATTGGCTGCGGGCCGGGAAGACCGATTGCTCCGAATACTACCGCAAGCGGCAAGGCAAGAAACAGAAGAGTTGAAATTGTCGTGCATATGAAGTGATTTGCCTATTTGGCCGTTTGACGAACGGAATTGTTGGACGGATTAGCAGCCCCGACGATATATCGGGGCTGTTTTTTTATGGATTTCGGCTGTGTTTGATGTAATCGTTGAAACCTGCTGAAATGTATTCAACAGCCAGCTTTAATGCATCGTAACGGCTGATACTTTCGCTCAAAACTGAAATATTCTGCCTGTATTTGCTGTTGCTCAAAAGTTCTTCAACTGCAGTTCGAATGTTTTCACGACTGCGATGGTTTTTACGAAGCTGCAAGGCGACGCCTTTTCTTTCAAGCTCAATCGCATTTATCTGCTGTTCAAAGTGGTCATAAAACACAAGCATCGGCACTTTATGTTTGATAGATAAATAATTGCTCCCGGTCCCGGCATGACTGATAAGCAAATCACTGACAGGCAGAACATTGTCGATGTCGAACTTGTTACAACCATAAAAGTCGTTTATCTTTCTATCCTGAACGGAATAAAAGGCAATGGCATATTTTCTGTCGTTGAAAGTATTTTCAAAAAGATTCGTTTGGTCGTACTCGCCGGTAGTTCCTTTTGAGATAAGAATTTTTTTCCGTCCGTCTCTTTTATATTCCTCTAACCACTGGAGAACAGGGTCTTGTCCTGTAACTAACACCGGACCTATGTGTTTGCAGAAACGTCTGTCGGCATCAGGCAATTCGAAAAGCTCCTCTGCATCCGGAAAGAGCGTCAAATCCGGCCGAACACCATCAATAGAGATAAATTTATCCAGACCAAGCTGACTTAATTTCCTGCGGATATAGTGGGAGTTTTTTCTGCGAAAATGATTTTCTATTGACCTTGCGGCAAGAAGCAGCAGCCGCTTCGGAAAAAGACTTATCCATTCCGGCAGTTTTTCAGGCCTGAAATCAAAATGATAATATGGGCTTAAAGTAGCCTTCTGCAAAAAGACATCAAAAATTCTTGATTGCTGTCTTTTGGCGACAACGCCGGCCATTTCTCTAAAATGTTCGCGAAGGATAATATCCGGCCGGAATTTTTCAATAACTGCCTTTTCGATTTCGAAATATTTTTCATAATTTTCTGCAGTATAATAAACAGTCGCAAGATTCTCATCTATTCTCGAGAAGAGTTCCTTACTGCTGACAAGCTCCGTCTTTATCCAGTCGAAACCGGCATCTTCGACTAATTTCATATAAGGACCGTCACCGGAAAAAATAATCTCATAGCGGCCTGTTAGGCGCAATGCCTTTGCTATCGTAAGGACACGAACGGTGTGCGATGACATTTGGCCGTGAACAAGGGCAAGTATTTTAAGTTTTGCCATTTTGTGCGTCTATACCGAAGATTTTCTTTCTGTAATTGCTGTAAACTCTTACTGCAGTTCCGACCTGGCCGGAAACAACCTGAGCAATCGGTGCGGCAACGGCAGGAGTAATGCCGAATTTCTGCAAAAAATACTGAAAGGGAATTCTGAATAGATATGTTGCCCAGATGCCCTGAATGTTGGAGATAAACATTGATTTCATATCGAGCGGAAAATTTCTCTTGCCGCTTTTGTATTCGGCTGCGTTTAAAATTGCATAAGTACCCATACCGCCGACAAAAAAACCTGCACTGCCGCCGATTGTAGAGATAATGATAATTGTCAGGTCAGAATTAGTGAACAAATCCGCTATTGCTGCCGAGGCACTTGCCATTGCCGCTGCGGCGACATAAGAGACAAGCTCTGAAGCAAAATATTTTTTGTTCGTCCCTGAGAATAATCTGCCGGTTTTCATGAGAAAGTATTTTTAATTTTAGTTGCTTTTCACAAATTATATCTGCATCCCGCACCTATTTACATTATGGCGGCAAAGTTTAAAAAACACTCAAAATTGCTTTGAACAGTTCTCAAAATGCTCTATCACAGTGTAAATAGGTGCGAGGATTAGGTCAAAACCTTTTTTCTGGCTAAAGCCGGCAGAACCCTTATAATATCCGCTCGAAACTTTTTAAGGAGCACAAAGTGTCGGACCTTTATATTGACCCGAAGTACAAATCAATACTTTTGCTAAGGGAAACCGAAAAGGCCATAAAGGAAATAAAGGATTATTTCGAAGGGGCACTTGCCCGGCAACTGAATCTTCAGCGAGTTTCCGCACCGCTTTTTGTCCGCAAAGGCTCAGGTGTTAATGACGACCTTAACGGCATTGAACGCAAGGTAACATTCCAGATAAGAGACGATAACGATGCCGATGCAGAGGTTGTCCTTTCACTTGCCAAGTGGAAACGAATGGTTCTTGCTGACTACGGCTTTGGCGCCGGCGAAGGTCTTTATACCGATATGAATGCCATAAGACCCGATGAGGAATCACTCGATAACCTCCATTCGCTTTATGTTGACCAGTGGGACTGGGAAAGAGTAATCAGGCCGCAGGAAAGGAATCTTGATTTTTTGAAAGATATAGTGCGGAAAATTTACGGCGCTCTCTGGGAGACTGAAAATTATGTCTGTGATTTATACCCGAAGATTAGGCCTGTTCTGCCGAAGGAAATCCAGTTCGTTCATACTGAAGAGCTGCTCGAAATGTATCCTGATTTGAACCCGAGACGGCGGGAAGATAAAATCGCTGAAAGATACGGTGCTGTCTTTGTAATTGGTATCGGCGGTCAGCTTGCCGACGGCACAATCCACGATGGCAGGGCGCCCGATTATGATGACTGGGTTACGCCGACAGGACAGGGCAGAAAAGGCCTTAACGGCGATATCTTCCTGTGGTATCCGGTTCTGAAAAGAGGATTTGAAATAAGTTCTATGGGCATCAGGGTTGATAAGGAAGCGATGCTCAAACAGCTCGAAATTCGAAACGTAACCGAGCGTAAGAAATTTGCCTGGCACAAAAGACTTTTAGATGGTGAACTGCCCCTGAGCATCGGCGGCGGGATAGGACAATCCAGATTGTGTATGTTCCTGCTCAGAAAAATCCATGTCGGCGAGGTGCACGCAAGCGTCTGGCCGCAGGATATGCTCGAAAAATGCTCATGGGCCGGCATCAAATTGTTGTAATCTGTCCTTTTTTTCTTTGTGTCTTGGTGTCTTTGTGGCGATAATAAAAAAGCGGCCTTTAACGCTCTAAAGGCCGCTATCCCCTAAATAGCATAGGAGGAGGCGAAGAAGATTCCATTGTCTTTCTTTTAATCATTAATACGCCAAGCGGTGAAATTTTGTTCAGATTTTTTTAATTTTTATAACCTGATTACTTACGGCCACTTACGTTTTTTTCAGGATTTATTACCGGCCAGAAAACTGCATCGCCGTCTTTAGTGTTCCACTTCTTCGGCCTGCCTTCTTCATCAAGCCCTATTTTTCCGCTATCATCATCGAAATCTAAGCCAAAACTATAGAGTATGAAACTATCGTCTGGTTTTCGATATGTTAGTGGCCCATTTCGATATGCATCAAAAGGAATCTGCTTGATGTAGCCTTTCTGAAAAAGCTCATCCAAAGATTCGGGGTAAGAGTTGTTTTTTATATGGTATCGCAAAATGGCAAGAGTGGTAATCAGTCCATCTCTATCGGTTTTCAGCCGCCATAATATAAGTGTAGCTACTTTGCCGACTGCCGGTACGAGTGTCATTCGACTTACAATAGGGGTGTTTTCAACGACTCTGCTGTATTGTTCATCACGAATCTTACAATTTTTGATTTCGAAACCACGTTGTAAATCATCGTACAATTTATCTGTTTGAGCGATAACCTCCTTTTTGTCCGGCAAGTTGAAAGTCAGCGCATTAAAGATTATCTCCGGAGCGTTTTTGCCGGCAAAGACAAGACCTTGCCGCACAGGTCTGCCGCTGCCTTTACCGTCATCAGTGAAATTACGCTGAATAAAATCGTAGAGACACGCTTTTTCTGCACTAATATCGATTATGGTATCGTTATAATGCTGCTGTAAGAAATTTTGGATTTTTCCGAGTTGCTCTGTTGTTGGTGTCGTTCTATCAAGCATCTCGAATATTGCTGAATGTCCGATCGCTTCGATGGCAATGCCGACAAGCTGTTCGACGAGAAATCCGTCTCCCTGCATTTTCTGCCCAAAGCTGCACAGTCCAATAGCGTTATTTACCGCTTCTTCGATGTTATTTTTATAAGCTGAATATCGAATCTTCCAGTTCAGAGCTTTAGCAAGGCTGCGGTATTTTGATAATCTCAGAGAGGAAGGCCTAAATTCATTAAATACGTTTACGTCGTAAACGCCCCAGTAATATGGCTTATCGAGAGCTTCTCGCAAGGCTTCAAAGGCTGCGGTATTTTGTGCCAGCCAGTTTTCCAATTCCTGCAGTTGGGTTTTATTGAAATCGCTCGGCCAGATTAGGTTGCTGTCGCTCAGCCATTCTGGCATTTTTATCACAAGTTCAGCGGCCTCATTCAGTATCGGAGTGCAATTGAGAGATTCGTCCCTACCGTGACGCACATAGTTGTTCAGCCACTCTGCGTAATTTACCGATATATTTGGTTTGCCAATGCTGATATATCCGGCGCAAATCTCGATATATAAAATGATTATTCCAAGAGCCTGAAGTGAATGGATTAAAACTTTCTGCCAGAGCGGTCGGCAGCGTTTTTTTGCTCGTCTTGCGAGGACTGCTAACATTTTTGCATCGCCGAATTCACTAATAATTTCCTTTGCGAGTTTTTCTTTCTCCTCTTCATTTTTGCAGCCTTTCAAAGCATCTTCAAAATGAGCTATTAGTTCGGCTTGCACATCGGCACGGACTTTTTTCCGCCATCGCATTTTCTTTATAACAAGCCTGATATAGTCGGCGGCACAGTCCGGCAGATTGCCGAACAGATTTTTATTATTTTTGTCTGTCACAATAAGACCTCCATAAAAAATTTATGCAGGTATGATAGAAGTTCCGAAAACCAGCTTGAGCGCTCTAAATAAATCGGCAAGCTGTACTTTGTCGGCGTCGAGCCGTTCCTTACCTTTGGATGTGATGGAATAGTACCTGCGTTTCCTGCCCGATGGGGCGGTTTCCCACCGGCCTCTGACGAGTTTTTGTGCCTCAAGGTTGTAAAGCAGCGGATAAAGCGTTCCCTGGCCTAAAGTCAAAACATTCTGACTTTTGGCGTTAATCGCCTCGCTAAGCTCATAGCCGTACATCCTGCCGCGGGAAAGAATTTCAAGAACAACCACTGGGGCAATACCTTTTAAAAGCTCACGCTCAAATTTCATAACCAAACTCCTAAAAATATTATGTCTTACATGTTATGTAATGCATAGTATGTAATGTCAAGTATAATTTTGAAAAAATATTTTTTCCGCTATTTGTTTTGAATTTAAACGGCGTTTTTTGCACAAATAAGGGCATTTCTTCTAAGCTGCCGCAGGCCGGTACGGTTTAGAGGGGAATCTGTAAAGAGGGCATCAAAATCCTTTTGTGAGAGCTTTAAAATCTGCTTTGGCGACAGATTCAATCTTTCAGCAGAAAGTTTAAAATCTCTGCTGCGGCACACAGGGGCTTTTTTGTTATACGGGCAGATGAGGATACATCTGTCACAGCCGAAAATGTGAGAATTGATTTTGGACTTAAGCCTTTTCGGTATTCTGCCTTTATGCTCAATCGTGAGGTAACTGATACATTTGCGCGCATCGAAAAAAGGACTTTCTGAAAGAGCGCCCGTAGGACAAGCATCAACACAGCGACTGCAGCCTTTACAAAAGTCTTTTTTTTGCAGAGGCTCATCTGTTTTTAACGGCAGATTTGTAATCAACTCGCCGAGCAGCAGAAACGGCCCTGATTGCGGATTGGTGAGAATATGATTTCTGCCGATAAAGCCAAGACCTGCACGCTCGGCAAGTGCACGTTCCGCAAGTGGGGCCGAATCGACACAGATTTTGAATTTCAGATTTTTGGATGTTTGGCTTTTTATAAAGTCAGCAAGTTCAAAGAGTCTTTTTTTAACAAAACCGTGGTAGTCCTGATACAAGGCATAAGAAGCGATCTTTACCGCCGGCTTTAAAGCCGTTTTTGCCGGTTTATAATTCAGTGCCATGCATATTACGGATTCGGCGCCTGCCAAAAACAGGGCGGGATTAAAACGCTTTTCGATGTTTTTTACAAGCCATTTCATTGTGCCGTGACGGCCGTCTGCAAGCCACTTTTTGAAGTGCTCAATATAAGCTGCGTTGATAGGCCGGGCTGAGGTTATTCCGACAAGGTCAAAACCTGAACTTTTTGCCTTTTGTTTTATTTTATCTTCGATTGTTCGCATGAAAATATTCTACTTGAAAACACTCTAAAAACAAAAAAATTACTTACGAGTTGTGTAATTATGCCATTAAGTATAAAATAAATAATAAAAGCTATGACCATTGAAAATCTACAGATTTATAAAAGACCTCAATTAACTGAGCCGAAACTGCTGATGGGGTTTTCCGGCTGGATGGACGGCGGAGACGTCTCAACTGGAACAATTGGACATCTGATAGGCAGATTGGCAGCGAAGCGTTTTGCGTGTATTGAGCCGGAAGGTTTCTATATCGAGTCGTTTGTCGGAACTATGGAAATGGCGGCCCTTTTTCGCCCCTCTACCCGGATTGAGGACGGGCTGGTCAAAAGTTTTATGCGGGCAGATAATTCATTTTACGCCTCAACCGAAGAAAACCTTATCTTATTTGTCGGCCAGGAGCCGAACATAAACTGGAAAAAATACGCTGAATGTGTTTTTACACTCTGTTCGGAATATCATATCCGTCAGATTTATTTTATCGGCAGCGTTGCAGGGCTTGTGCCGCATACGCGCGAACCGAAAATATTCTGCAGCGTTTCAAATGAAAAATTAAAAGACCAGTACCATCAGCTCGGCATCGGTTTCAGCAATTACCAGGGTCCGGCAGGCATTGTTACTTACCTTGTCAAGATGGCCCAGGAGCGAAATATCGATATGACAAGTTTCGTTGCCACCGTGCCGATTTACATACAGGGCAGGAATCCAAAGGCTATTTATTCGGCAGCCCGCAGAATTTGCGCACTTTTGAAATTCAAAATTGAGTTTGAAGAACTCGAAGAAGCTGCGAATGTTTTTGAGAATAAACTCAATGAACTTGTCGAAAAACAGCCCGAACTTACCGAAATAATTCACAAGCTCGAAGGAGATTACGATAGCGAAGTATTCGACAGTGAGATGGGCGATTTGAAACAATGGCTGCAGGAAAAAGGAATTAGAATAGATTGATTTACTCTGATACCCTGACCTGCTCCGGGCGGATATTACATATCTGGAACCACCTCAGGGTAAACCTGACCGGTTGGACTTATTTTGAAGATATAAATCAGGCCGGGAAGAAGCTTTGAATAAACCACATTGCCGTAGATGGCCTGAATATCATATTCCTGAAGGTTATCGGGGTTATTCGCTAAATCCCAGATATTAGACCAGAAAAGCTCCTTATGCTTCATAGGCAGGTTCCGGAAAAGGTCCTTATACCTTTGCGGCCCAAGTCCTGCTGCTTCTATTGGTAATCCGTTTTCCGGAGCCATTGTTTCGCCATAAACCCTCCTCCAGAGATATAGGGCTTTTTCCCTGCCGTCCATTACCATTTTGTTGCCGAATTTTACTATCAAAGCGTCAAAGTGAATAATATCCCCCTCGATTGTGTATTCCTTTTCAAGTATCTTTTCCAGTTTGTTATTTCTCGCTGTTTCGACAAATTTCATCGTCGTAAAAAGCTTGCCATTACGGTTTTCCTGTGAGATAATTTTTGCGTAGCCGATTTGTTCTTCGGCTGTGAGGTTTGTTATTGCCCGCCTGAGTTCCTTATTTTCCGCCAGAAGCTGGCGAATGGTAACAGCGGCAGGGTATATACAGCGTGCGATATAAACTAAAGTTACCAGCACCGCCAGAGCCGGAACAAGAAGCATTAGTTTTTTTATCATTTTTGATTTTGTCTTTCTTAGAAAAAAATGTCAGCGTAAAACTGACATCTTATCACCAGTTCCACCGTTTACCTGCTCTGATTTTTCGGCATTTTCCGAAAAATCGGGGAGACAGGATTTGAACCTGCGGCCTCCTGCTCCCAAAGCAGGCGCTCTAGACCAAGCTGAGCTACTCCCCGAACAAATATGGAAGATAGAATGTATAATAAATAATTCGTTTTTCTGCCGTCCGGCCCGGCGGACGTTAAGTATCCTATGAATACTACTATACTTGCGGCAGATTTGCAAGACCAGTTTGGTTATTTACCCCTACACCAATGTATTGGTGTGGGGGTTTACAGCCGATTTTAAGCTGATATAATGTTAACCTCGAATATAGATTTTAAGGAAGGCAATCATGTGTGGAATTGTAGCTTACATAGGCAAAAAGCCGGCTCAGCCGATACTTATTGAAGGTCTAAAACGGCTTGAATACAGGGGTTATGACTCTGCCGGCGTAGGTCTGATAAACCCCGATAAAATCGGGATAAAGATAATCAAATCCAGCGGCAGAATCAGCGTGCTGGAAAATATGTTAAGTGAACCCAATCCGGATGAAGTTCTCGGTATCGGCCATACCAGATGGGCAACGCACGGCGAACCGAATACGACAAATGCACACCCACATCTCGACTATACCGGAAAAATTGCGGTCGTCCATAATGGCATTATCGAAAATTACAGCACACTAAAAACCTGGCTGATGAGCAAAGGCTGTAAATTCATCAGCGAGACGGATACAGAAGTCATTGCCAACCTGATTGGTTATTTATATTCCGGTCAGGACGGTAAAAAAACGCTGCATGAAGGGCAGAACAGATTTGAGTGGGCGGTTCAACGTGCCTTGAATGAGCTTGTCGGCACCTATGGGCTTGCCATACTTTGTACGGATTTTCCGGATATGCTGATAGGTGCAAAAAAGGGCAGTCCTCTGATACTCGGACTGGGTGAGAATGAATATATCATCGCATCCGATGCAGCGGCAGTTGTCGAGCATACCACGCAGGCGATTTATCTTGCCGACAACGAAATGGTAACCATAAGCTCGGAAGGCTTTCATACAAAAACAATTGACAACGTTGAGATACGCAAGGAGCTCAAACAAATTGAATTTTCGCTCGATGCAATCGAGCTGGATGGTTTCCCACACTATATGCTCAAGGAAATCTGCGAACAGCCAAAGGCGCTGAATATGTGCCTCGGCGGCAGACTTGATATGAGAGATGGCAGAGTCGTGCTCGGAGGAATAAGCAAATACTGGCGGGAAATTACAAGGGCAAAAAGAATTATTATCAACGCCTGCGGCACAGCCTGGCACGCAGGACTTATCGGAGAGTATCTGTTCGAGCAGCTCGCGAGGATTAACACCGAAACCCAGTATGCCAGCGAATTTCGCTATCGAAATCCCATTATCGAAGATGACACAATAGTTATAGCCATCAGTCAGTCGGGCGAGACGGCTGATACACTTGCTGCGGTAGAGCAGGCAAAAGAACGGGGAGCAATGGTTTTGGGAATTGTGAACGTGGTTGGTTCGACAATAGCAAGAACAACAGACGCGGGAGTTTATCTGCGGGTAGGACCCGAAATCGGCGTGGCAAGCACCAAGGCATTTACCGCTCAGGTGGCCGTACTGGCTATGCTGGCCATCGAGCTGGGAAGGAGAAGACACCTCGGCAGTGACGAGGCAAAATTCTACATCGGAGAGCTTGCAAAAATCCCTGCCAAAATTGAAAAGGTTCTGGCAAAATCGGAACAAATCAAAAAAATAGCCGAAGCGACTTGCGACAGAGAAAACTGGCTGTTTCTGGGCAGGGGGTTCAATTATCCGGTTGCACTGGAAGGAGCGCTTAAACTGAAGGAAATAAGCTATATCCACGCTGAAGGCCTGCCCGCTGCGGAGATGAAACACGGACCTATCGCACTCATTAATGATGGTATGCCTGCGGTATTTATTGCAACGCAGTGTTCGCAGTACGGGAAAATTATCGGCAATATCGAAGAGGTCAGGGCTCGCGGCGGAAGAACTATTATTGTCGCAAGTGAAGGTGATGACAATATTAAATCCTACGCTGATTATCTTATTACTGTGCCGGATGCCCCTGAAGAACTACAGCCGATGCTTACTGTAATACCGCTGCAGATGTTAGCTTATCATGCAGCGGTCCTGCGCGGCCATGATGTTGACAAACCTCGAAACCTCGCAAAAAGCGTTACAGTCGAATAAGACCTCAGCCTTTTCTCGACGACGGCGAACGCCGTTCAGCCTGGTGCGAATCTGTGTCCAGCTCGGTAGAATCGCCAAGCACCTTTATTGCCTTTTTGACGTCGGCAACTTTAATTACCGCGGTCGTTTTGCCTCCTTTTGCACCGGCTGTGCAGTAGGCATAGCTGATATTTATATGAGCCTTTGCCAGTTTCTCCGTAACAGCCGCAAAGGCGCCGGGTCTGTTGGGAATAGTTACGCAAAGCACTTCCGTTTCGTTAAATTGCATATTGATTTGATTAAGAGCTTCGCGCATTTTGTCTGCTGATTCACAGACAATTCTCAATACGCCATGCTCGGCGGAGTCCACAACGGTAAGAGCGGTTATATTGATTTTTGCCCGTGCAAATTCGGTGAGAATCTGAGCGAGAACGCCGGGCTTGTTTACCATAAATATCGAAAACTGCTTTTCAACGTTCATATCAAACCCTTTCAAATCAGGTCTTATGAGTTTTTTTCAGGTCGTCAGTTGCAGTCTGAGCATCAGGGTAAAACCTGAATATTTTATCGAGATTTGTGATTTTAAAAACACGGTAAAGTTGCGGATTTATGCCGCTGATTACAATATTACCGTTGTATGAAGAAAGCTTTTTTCGTGCATCGAGCAATATGCCGAGTGTCTGCGATGAAAAGAATTTTACGCCTGTAAAATCAACGATTATGTTACGCGGACTCTGGTTCTTTATAAGGTCAGAAATTTTTTGCGCAACTTCGTCCAGACTCTGGCCGGCACTCAGGCTTGCGACATTGAACGATACTGTCGTAATATCTTTCTCAGTTGTTATTTTTGCGGTATTACGGTCAGTCATTTTATAAAAAAGAATATAGAATACAGTAGTCAGAATCCAGTATAAGTTTCATTATAACTTTATCGGCGAAAAAGTCGAGAAGGTTATATAGCAAATCAGACCTTAAAACAGGCGGCTTTATGGCCGAGGGCTTTCTCTTCGAGTGGTGGTATGTTTTTGCAGCAAAAACCATCGAATATGGGGCAACGGCCTAAAAATGGGCAACCTGCGGGAACTTCCGCACCGACCGGCAGAGCAACAGATTCTGAAGGCTTTTTTCTTTCCGGCACAGGACGAGGAATAGCGCTAAGAAGCAATTTTGTATAAGGATGCAGAGGATTCTCATATAAAACGGGTGCCTGTGCAAGCTCGACAATTTTGCCGAGGAACATTACTGCTACAATATCGCTTATAAACTCAACTACCGACAGGTCATGAGCGATAAAAAGATACGTCAGGCTGAACTGCTCCTGAAGGTCTTTGAGGAGATTTAAAATCTGAGACTGAATCGAAATGTCCAGAGCACTTACAGGCTCATCGCAGACCACGAGCTTCGGCTCAAGAGCCAGCGCCCTTGCGATGCCGATACGCTGCCGTTGACCGCCGGAAAATTCATGCGGATAACGATTAATATGAGAGGCGGAAAGACCGACTTTTTCCAGCAGGATTGCTATCCGGTCGATAAGCTCTGAACCCGTTGCGATTTTGTGAACCTTCAAAGGCTCTGCGATAATCGAGCCTACCGTCATTCTTGGATTTAGCGAACTATACGGGTCCTGAAAGACCATTGATATATCTTTTCGTATTTTTCTTAGTTCCGATTGGCGCAGAGGCAGGATGTTTTTGCCGTTAAAATAAACCTTTCCGTCTGTAGCCGGGATAAGTCTTGCGATTGTCCTCGCTGCGGTTGTTTTTCCTGAGCCGCTTTCACCTACAAGGCCAAAAGTATTTCCCTTTGGTATTTGAAAACTTATATCATCGACAGCTTTGACATAACCGGCAGTCCTTCTAAGAATTCCCTTTCTGATGGGGAAATAGGTCCTGAGATTTTCAACCTTTAACAAATTGTTATTATTGTTCATAATCAATCTTAAATCTTCATTCTTCAATCTTCATTTTTCTGCGTACCAGCAGGCGGCATAATGATTGGCAGAAACCTGTTTTAGTGCAGGTTCTTCAGTATGGCATCTTTTATCGTTACATCCAACCGGACATCGAGGATGAAATTTACAGCCGGATGGGAAATTCAATGGCTCAGGAACATTACCAGCAATGGTATTCAATCTGTTTTGTCTTGTGCCTAACTGCGGCAGCGAGTTTAAAAGTCCCTTCGTATAAGGGTGCAGAGGATTGTTGAAAAGTTCGCCGCAGGGGCACTGTTCGACGATTTTTGAGGCGTACATTACCGTAACGTTATCGGCTCGCTGAGCGACAACGCCGAGGTCGTGAGTTATAAGCAGGATACTCATATTTTCGCCTTTCTGCAGCTCGTCGAGCAAATCGAGTATTTGAGCCTGTATGGTAACATCGAGCGCGGTTGTTGGTTCGTCGGCAATCAGCAGTGATGGTCTGCAGGATATTGCCATAGCAATCATTACTCGCTGTCTCATTCCGCCTGAAAGCAGGTGGGGATACTCGACCATCCGCCGGTCAGGGTCGGGGATGTGAACCCTTTCGAGCATTTCCTGTGCGATTTGCCAGGCCTGCTGGTAGGATTTTTTCTGGTGCAGGCTGATTGCCTCGACAATTTGTGAGCCGATTGTGTAAACCGGGTTTAGACTGGTCATAGGCTCCTGAAAAATCATTGCGATTTTATTTCCGCGGATTCTCCGCATTTGTCTTTCAGAAAATTCAAGAATATCGCGGCTTTTAAAGAAGATTTTTCCTGACGCAATTCTTCCGGGCGGCGAGGGAATAAGACGCATAATCGATAACGCCGTAACGCTTTTGCCGCAGCCGCTTTCGCCGACAAGGGCGAGGGTCTGTCCCTTTTTTATATCAAAAGATACATTTTGAACCGCCTTTGCCGTGCCTTGTTCGGTATCGAAAAAGGTTGAAAGATTCTGAATTGATAAAATCGTTCCGTTATCTGTCATACTGCCTTTCTGAGTTTTGGGTCAATTGCGTCCCGCAGACCTTCACCGAGAAGGTTATATGCGGTTACCGTAAAGAATATTGCCAGACCCGGAAAAAAGGACAGCCACCACAGAAATTCGCCGGTAGTGCTTACGCCGGTGCTTAACATCTGTCCCCAGCTCGGCGTCGGTGGTGCTACGCCAAAACCGAGAAAGCTCAGGGCAGATTCGATAAATATCGCCCCGGCAACTCCGAAGGTTACGCTGACCAGAACAGGTGCCATACCGTTAGGCAGCATATGGCGAAACAGGATGCTCCTCAGCGGCAGGCCAAGAGAGACTGCTGCCTGGACAAAATCCTGATTACGGAGTTTAAGAAATTCTGCACGAATGAATCTTGCATCGTCTGTCCAGCTTGTTATTCCTATGATGACCATTATGTTGAAAAGACTTCGCGGGAAAAAAGCCACAATGGTAATGATGAGAAAAAATGTCGGCACAGACATCATAATTTCGACAAGACGCATACCTAAAAAGTCGATTTTGCCGCCGAAGTAGCCCATTATTGCGCCGAAAATAATGCCGACAATACCTGAAATACCTACTGCAACAAAACCTACAGACAGTGAAATGCGTGTGCCATGAATGAGCCTGCACAGAACATCCGAGCCGACATCATCTGTGCCGAGCCAGTGATTCCTGTTTGGCGGCCTCTGGCAGACCTTTATATCCGTTCGGCCGTAACCGTAAGGAACGAGCGGGAAAATTGCATCTGTTGCCTTGCCGCTCGATAACATTGCTTTATAATCAGTTGCGTCGAGCCTGCGAGGGATGAAAAACTGCAAAAGTATTATGCCGAGAAGTAATATTACTGTGCAGACAGAAATTTGTCTCCATAACACTGCGGAACGCAAAAATGGGTTAACCTTACGGCTGTTTCGCCTGAGCAAAAAAAGCAAAATAACGCCAATAATTGCAGCCAGAAACACCGAGTAGTCATTTGCCGTAAGGGTGCCAAAGAGCGGAAAATACACTTTGCCTTCGACTTGTGGTGAGCCTGTCGAAGCCATGCGAACTACAAAAGGTTTGTCATTGGCAATAAGAGGGGCAAAAACAGCTGTCGTAAAAAGAACAATTATAAACCACAGGCAGACAAGATTCGTCCGGTTTTTTGTGAGCTGCTGCCAGACAAGCTGACCGTAAGAAGTGCCCCAGTTTTTGTTATCAATTTTTAATTCCAATTTTTTCATTCTTTTTAATTATCTCTGTGTCATCTGTGGCTATTCAATTCGTTCAAAACTTATTCTTGGGTCAGCTATAGCATAAGCTATATCGGCAAGCAGCAGGCCGATGAGGTCAAGAAAGCCTGCGGTTGTTGCAACTGCCATCACTACGTTGTAATCGCGTGTGGTTATAGCCTCGAATGCAAGTCTGCCCATGCCGGGTATGCTGAAGATGCTTTCGATGATGACGGAGCCGCCAATCATTGCCGGCAGAAGCGTTCCCATTATGGTAATTATAGGCAGAAGGCTGTTCCTGAAGGCATGTCTGAATATTACCGTCCAGTTATCCAGTCCCTTTGCCCTTGCGGTGCGGATATAATCGCAGCGCAGATTATCGAGCATCCCTGCCCGGACCTGCTTTGTCAGATATGCAAAGCCTGAGTAGCTCAGGCATATTACCGGCAAAGTCAAATGCCACAGCCTGTCGGCAAGCCAGGGGAAAAACGGCAGGGCATCCGCAAAATTACTGCTCAGGCCTGCCGGTGGAAACCAGTTTTTAAACGTCGGCCCGCAAAAATAACCTATAAGCATTTGTCCTGCCCACATACTCGGCAAAGACCAGAGCATAAAAAGTATTACGGAGCTTACCTTGTCGGAGAATCTGCCCTGTCTTACCGCAGAAAAAATCCCCAGCGGAATTGAAATAATATAAATGATTATTATCGAAATGACATTTAGGGTAATGGTAACAGGCAGCCGCTCAGCTATAAGGTCGATTACAGGCCGATGATGCTTGATTGAATCGCCGAAATCCAGTTTAACAACTCGTTTTAGCCAGATTGCGTACTGCACCGGTATGGGCTTATCAAGGCCATAAAGAGCCATACGGGCCTTTCGGACATCGGCGGCTCGCTGAGCGTCGAGTTGACCACCGGGCCCCATAGAAAGACTTACAGGGTCACCCGGCGCAGCCCGGCTTATGGCAAAAACCATTATGGTTATGCCGAGTATCGTTGGTATCATTAACAATATTCGTCTGATGATATATGTTGTCATTTATACCGCTGCTTTTCCTTCGGTACATACCATTCAAAGAGGTCGATTCCAAGTTTGTGGACTATCATATTTTCAAATCGTTTGTCTATAAAATAATATCTCGGACGAGTCATCAAAAATGTATATGGCTGCTCCTCGTGCAGTATCCTGTGGAACTGATGATACAAGGCATATCTTTTTTCCTCGTCAAGCTCCCGTCTTGCTCGCTCCATAAGTTCATCGGCCTGCCGATTGTTAAAGGACACATAGTTATTGCCACGGCCCTGAATCTGTGAGGAATGGAATATCTGGTATGGGTCTTCCTCAATAACACCACCCCACATTAATTCAACTACATCAAAATCGCGGGCGTTTACATTTCCTATGAATATGGACCATTCGGTAGGGTTGGGAATAACTTCTATTCCGACTTTTGCAGCGTCATCCTTGAGTAGCCTTGCCATTTGTTCTGCTGAAATGTTTCCGGCAACGTAAGAATACTTGAATCTGAAAGGAATACCGTCTTTGTCGCGGATTCCGTCGCCATCGGTATCTTTCCAGCCGGCCTCGTCGAGCAATTGTGCCGCCTTTTGCGGGTCATAAGGCCAGGGTTGAATGTTTGGGTCGTTTTGTCTTCCATAAATATAAAATGTTCCTGTTACTACCGCACCTTTGCCGCGAGTCAACTGCTCTACCATTGCCTTTCGGTCTGTAAGGCAAGTCATTGCTTGTCGAACTCTGCGGTCCTTGAAAAACGCCCTTTGTTCATTCCAGCCGATATACCAGTAACCAAATGAAGGGTCCCAGAAGATTATAGTTCTGAATTCCTTAGAGAACTGTGGGTCTTTTGGCATATCCGTAACCTGTTCAGAACCGGGTTCAAACATGTCTGTATCGTGCGACCTTAATGCCTGAAGAGCAGCAGTGGCGTTTGAAATAAATTTAAAGACAATCTTTTTTATGTTTGGTTTTTTGTCCCAGTAATTTTCATTGCGCTTCAGGACTATCTGTTGGCCAACATCCCATTTCTCAAACACATAAGGACCACTACCGATAGGATTTGATATGCGTTTATTAAATTCATTGGGGTCGTTAAACTGATATGTATGCCTGGGAAAAACGTAAAAGCTTCCAATCATACTTATCGTCTTCCAGTAGCGTTCCTTCATAACAAATTTGACTCTACGGTTGTCAAGTTTAACTGCGCCGGTGATATTATCAAAATAATTGCGCAAATCGGCACAATCAATTTTGGGATTCATCATAGTTTCGAAAGTGAATATTATATCATCTGCTGTTACAGGAACGCCGTCAGAAAAATAAATATTATCTTTTAATTTTATGGTTATTTCCAGACCATCTTCGGAAATGTCCATTTTCTCCGCAAGTTTGGGTTTGAGTTTCTCTTTGTCGGCATCGAGGTCCTGCTCGAAAAGAGGCTCAATTATAGTACCGCTGACAATATATCTTGTATCTAAAGTAGCATCAACGTTCAGAAGGTTTAGTGTTCGGACTTCACCGCCAAGGTCCCATACCAGCCAGTCGCCCTCATCGCCCGGATACTTTTGGGCGGACTGTGCCGTTAAATTCGGCTCGGCTTTACTTGCCGGCATCTGACGGCTGGAAATCGTTTCCAGAAGAAAATTCAATCTCTCATACAGTCTATCCGACTGAACCATCGACAAAACCTGCAGTGTTATCATTGCCAAAAGCAGTAAAAACAATAAAAATGTAAACCATCCTGACCGAGTATTCATAAAAACTCCTATTTATATTTCTGTTTATCTTTCGGCACAAACCATTCTTCTTCTTTAAGGCCGAGCTTATGAACTATTACATTTTCAAATCTTGGTGCAACTATGCGGTATGTCGGCCTTGTGAACAAAAAGGTATAAGGCTGCTCATAATGAAGCAGACTGTGAAGCTTGCGGCTCAGCTCTATACGTTTATCCTCGTCCATAGTTCGTCTTATCTGCTCAAGGAGTTTATCAGCCTCGTCATTTTTAAAGCCGACATAGTTTGAGCCGCGGTTGCCGATTTGGGATGAATGGAAAATCTGATAATTGTCATCAACGATAGCGCCGCCCCAGCCCATAACCATCGATTCGAATTTTCGGTCGGTAACTCTTGTTATAAGTATAGACCACTCAACAGGGTCGGGGATTACTTCTATGCCGAGTTTGGCAGCGGAGTCTTTGAGAATTGCGGCCAAATTCTGATATAAAAGATAATCGGCGGAATATGAAAACTTGAACCTGAAAGAGGTGCCATTTTTGTCACGGATTCCGTCGCCATCGGTATCTTTCCAGCCGGCCTCGTCAAGAAGCTCGGTAGCCTTATTAGGGTCATAAGGCCACGGCTGAATGTCGGGGTTGTTTTCCCTGCCGTATATGAAAAATGGTCCGTTTGCTATTTTATCACTTCCTTTGAGAAGATGCTGAACTATAGCCTGTCTGTCGAGCATAAGGGTCATTGCAAACCTTACACGTCTGTCTGAAAAGAAGGGGGTATCCTGATTCCAGCCGATATAATAAAACGGCACCCCCGGATTCCAGTAAGCCAGGCATTTAAAGTTTTTCTTGAAATCTTCATCCTTAACTAAATCCATAAACTGGTCCGGCGCCGGAATTATTATGTCCGCATCACCACTGCGAAGGGCCTGCAGTCTTGCCCTGTCGTTGGTAATAAATCTATATACCACTTTTTTTATCTTTGGTTTTGGACCCCAGTAATTTTCGTTTCTGCGGAAGGTAATCTTTTCTCCAACATCCCATTTTTCGAAAATATAAGGGCCGCTGCCGATGGGGTTGGATGTGCGTTTGTTAAACTCAGCTTCGGTCTTAAAATCGTATATATGTTTGGGATATATGCCTATATTCCAGAAAGACAGAATTTCCAAGGCTAAAAAATAAGGCCTTTTCATAAAGAATTTGACAGTTTTGTCGTCAATACGTTTAACGCCTTTAACGTCAATATAGGATTGAGCCGTATCTGCAGCGTCAATTTTAGGATTGATAATGGTTTGATAAGTAAAAATGACGTCATCAGTGGTAACGGGTGAGCCGTCGGAAAAATGAATATCATCTCTTAAAGTAAATGTTATCTCAAGGCCGTCGGCGGATACCTCGTAATTTTCAGCCAGGTGCGGTTTAAGTTTTACCTCTTCATAATCATAAGATAAAAGCGGTTCAAAGACTGTCTCGAATGTCATCCACCTTGAATATATATCTGAATTAACAGAAATCAGGTTAAGAGTTTTAGGCTCAACAGGGAAAGCCCATACGAGCCAGTCGCCTTCATCACCGGGATAGTCTTGATTGGACGTTAATGTTTGTCCGGCCGAAGTTCTATCTTGTTCTGATGCATTAGAAAGAACTTTTTCGAGAGAGTTTAATTTTTTATTAAAGCGGTTTGTCTGAATTGCGGACAGAAGCTGCAAAAATATGATGACAATCAGCAGAAAAAAGAAAAAGATTGTCTTCGTCGCTGAACGACCATTCATCAGGACAAACCTCCAATGTCTGTCTGTTTTATTGGTTTGGTTCTATGGCTGTTTCTTCCAGTTGTTTTTCCGGTTTCTTTTCTGGTTGTTTTTCTGCCTTTGGCGGTTTTTGCAGTGCCGGCGGGGCGGTCTTTACCGAACCATCCGGATTTCTGCCGTAATCAAATCCCGCTGCAGTCGGCAGCTTGCCCGCAGCATTTGCTGAGCCGAACAAAGAATCATGCTCGGCAGGCAGGATTGAGCCGCCGCCTTTTTCACCTTTTTCAATGGCCCTTTTTAAATTTCCCGGCCAGTCAGGTAAAAATCGCGACAGACACTTTTCGCTCTGTGTGATTACCGATACAAGATTCCGGACATTGGTCTGGGATAGCGTTTCCTGGCCGATTACATATCTCTGAATTACAAGAGAATAAAGAGTGGCAAAATCCCTTGCCATGGCTGGAGCACTTTCGCTGTCAATCTGGGGTCTGTCAGATAATGCCTTTAAAATCCAGCTCTCTACCATCTCATCCTTAACCTGCCAGTTAAGGTAAAGATTAATCCTTTTCTGGGCAATTTCTTTCAGAATCTCGTTTGCTGCCGGCTGTTTCAGTCCGGAAGCGAACTGCCCAAGCAGTATAAGTATATCTCCTGACTGCTCGGCCTGTGCAACGGTTAGCAGCTTCTGGGCAAACTGCTCGGCAAGCCGGCTGTTCTCTGCTGATTCGGTCATGTTAAGCTGGCGAAGAATATTGCCGTTTGTCAGACAACTGACTGCCCAGTAACGTATCATAACATTTGGATTTTGGAGATAATCAAGAGCTACTTTTGAAATTTCAATATTGCCGAGATCGTTGATTAAAATCAGTAAGTTCATTGTCAGAAGTTGCTTACGTTGGTCGTCGGGCATCTGTGAAATTTTGTTAAGGGTCTCAGATGCCTGTTTCTGGGCGGCTGTGAAAAAGCGGGGGCCATACTGAAACTGCCCAGCCTCACGCTCCGATGAGCTTCTGCTGACAATCGCAGTCCGCAGAGAAGCAATATCGGAAAAGTCGGTTTTTGTGAGGAATTCCTCAAAAGCCTCGGCCAAAAATTCTTCAATAACCCCTGTGTCAGAATCGGCTAACGTTTCCTTGCTTCTTACTATGTCTATTCTCGCGGTGCTGACGGCAAAAACAGAAAAACAAAAAGAAAAAATTGTTAGAAAAACAACTGTCGCTAAAGAGTAGGTCTTTCGCATGGTTAAAAATCCAAAAAGATTGAAAATAGGTAAAATTTATTGAACAAAAAGTAAACAAATCTCCCTTTTATGTCAAGGCTATTTCAGACAGGTTTTTAGATAATCGGCTGTAAAAGGTTATTTTGAGTTGACAGTGTAAGATTTTGAACAACTTTTGGCTGGTAATTGGGACTAAAATCATTAGAATTCTATGGTCTTAAGTATAATGGAATGTCAAATTTTGACTTATGGATTAGGATTTGAGTAATGTAGAATAATATTATGAAGAGTCTTTGGATAATAATAGTATTGCTTTTGGCCGTCAGTTGTCTGGGACGATATTATATGGATTGGACCGTCGCAAATGCTGCAGCAATGACTGAACAGAGAAATGATGCCAACGATTCGAATAACAGCACTGAATTGCTGCTTGTTTTGGAAGTCGAGGGTCCGAATACAGTGGTGGATGGATATATAGGCGGCGACGCATTTAACCTCGGCTTTGCTGGGCTGTTAAAGGGATATGTCAATCAGCAGGGGCTTGTAAATTATTCAAAAATGAGGAGATTTCGGCTTGAATTAAATGAAGCGGTTGAAAAATTTGCAAATCTCCCGCCTGAAGTCTATATCACATGGTCACAACCGGAAAAAATTGCTTTCTGGATAAACGCCTACAATATCTGTACCCTTAAGGGCATCACTGACAATTATCCGATAAAACCGTCAAGATTTATGCTGCTGTTTTATCCGGCAAACAGCGTTATGCACATCCAGGGACTCAGAGACAAAACTTATTTTATGATAATGGGCATACAATACACACTGGAGGAAATTGAACGGGATGTTCTGCTGGGCAGATTCGAAGAGCCAAGAGTTTTTTTTGCGATAACTTACGGAACGATGAGTAGTGCCGCACTCAGAACAGAACCTTACGTGGGAAAAGTGCTTGAAAAACAGCTTGAAGAGCAGGCAAAAAATTATTTTGCACGCCCTGATGCTTTCAGAATTGATGAAGCCGACAAGGTTGTTTATCTTTCGCCGATATTCAAAATGTACCCGTGGCATAAAGAATCGCTTCTGAAACGCTACGGCACAAATCAACTGTTTCGGGAACATGAGCCTGTTGACAGAGCCGCTCTCAATTTCGTCAAGGATCACATCTCACAGGCAAACGCAGAGTTCTTAAAGCGAAAACAATATTCCATAGAGTACATAGGATACAACTGGCGGCTTAATGAGCAGCCGGCAGAGTAATAATACGTTTTTCCAGGGAAAGACTATGGCAAAAAAAACAAATCTCAACAATTCAAACTGTAGCGGTGACAGCTTTCTGTTTACGAGTGAATCCGTAACAATGGGGCATCCTGACAAAATTGCAGACCATATATCCGATGCGATACTTGACGCATTTATTGCAGAGGACCCGTTCTGCAGAGTGGCCTGTGAAACGCTTGTAAAAACCGGAATGGTAGTAATTGCAGGAGAAATTACCTCAACAGCGGCGGTCGATATACCTGCGGTTGCAAGACAGGTGATAAGGGAAATAGGATACACAGATGCCTCGATGGGTTTCGATTATGATAACTGTGCCGTGCTCGTATCTCTCAGCAAACAAAGTCCCGATATCTCACAGGGCGTAACTGAAGGTCGGGGCCTTCACAAGGAGCAGGGCGCCGGCGACCAGGGCAGTATGTTCGGTTATGCCTGCAGAGAAACTCCGCAGCTTATGCCGATGCCTATACAGCTTGCTCATTTGCTTGTCGCAAAACTTGCAAAGATGCGTCAGAGCGGAAAACTGCCGTGGCTCCGCCCGGACGGAAAAAGTCAGGTAACGGTCGAATACCGCAGCGGCAAACCTTACAGAATTCATACTGTTGTGGTCTCGACACAGCATTCGCCGGATATAAAATACGGTAAACTCCGCAGCGAAATAATTAACAAAGTTATCCTGCCGGTACTGCCGAAGCGAATGGTTGACAAAGATATAATCTTCCACATCAACCCCACCGGTAAATTTGTGATAGGCGGTCCCAAAGGCGATTGCGGACTTACCGGCAGAAAGATAATAGTCGATACTTATGGCGGCAGAGCCTGCCATGGCGGCGGATGCTTTAGCGGAAAAGACCCTTCAAAGGTCGACCGCTCCGCCAGCTACATGGCAAGATACATCGCAAAGAACGTAGTTGCTGCAGGAATTGCCGATGCCTGCGAGATTCAGTTGGCCTATGCAATAGGCGTTGCTGAACCTGTCTCGGTTCATATCAGCACCGAAGGTACTGCAAAGGTTACTGAAAAAGACCTCCAAAAGGCTATAAGAAAGGTTTTCCCGCTGACACCGAGGGGTATTATAAACCATCTTAAACTCAGGCGGCCGATTTATGCAGCTACCTCTTATCATGGCCATTTCGGCAGAACAGGCGCCGATTTCACCTGGGAAAAAACCGATATGACAGGCAAACTGCGAAAGGCTCTGGGACTGAAAAAGTAAAAGGTAAAAATGCCTTCTGAATTTATTCACGACGATTTTCTTTTGCAGACGGATATTGCAAGGTTTCTGTATCACCAGCATGCGGCAAAGATGCCGATTTATGACTATCATTGTCACCTGCCTGTGCAGCAAATCGCCGAGAATGTCCAGTTTAAAAATATAACACAAATATGGCTCTACGGCGACCACTATAAATGGCGGGCGATGAGAACCAGCGGCGTCGACGAACGCTACTGTACCGGCGATGCGAGTGACTGGGAGAAATTCCAAATATGGGCGAAGACCGTGCCGTCTTGCCTTCGCAATCCGCTGTATCACTGGACGCACATGGAGCTCAAAAAGCCCTTCGGCATCAGCGATAAACTGCTCTGCCCCGAAACAGCCAGGGAAATTTATGACAGATGCAATGAACTTTTAAAATCGCCGAAGTTCAGCGCACGCGGAATTATGCGGCAGATGAATGTAAAGCTCGTCTGCACTACCGATGACCCGACCGATGATTTGCGGCATCATAAAAAAATTGCTGCCGACGGTTTTGAAATAAAGGTTTATCCGGCCTGGCGGCCCGACAAGGGAATGGCTGCCGAAAACATCAAGGCATTGAACGAATGGATATGCAAACTGCAGCAGGCCGCCGATATGGAAATAAAAAATTTCGGTAGTTACGTTGAAGCGATAAGAAAAAGACATGATTATTTCCACGCCAGCGGCTGTCGGCTCAGCGACCATGGAATCGAAACTGCCTATGCGGCTGATTTCACCGGCAGTGAGATTGAAAAAATCTTTGCTAAAATACAAAAGGGCAAAAACCTCGATACCGAAGAAATGCTGAAATTCAAGTCTGCTATGATGTATGAGTTCGCCCTGATGGATGCCGAAAAAGGCTGGGCTCAGCAGCTTCATCTGGGCGCTCTGCGGGATACCAATACGAGGATGTTTAAAACTCTTGGACCGAATACGGGTTTTGATTCCATCGGCGATTTTGAAATTGCAAAACCGCTGGCAAAATTCCTCGACAGGCTCGATTCGCACAGCAAGCTGCCAAAGACTATCCTTTATAATCTCAATCCTCGCGATAATGAGCTTCTGGCGACGATGATTGGCAATTTTCAGGATGGCTCTGTGCCGGGCAAAATGCAGTTCGGCTCAGGCTGGTGGTTCCTCGACCAGAAGGATAGAATGGCCAAACAAATCAACGCATTGTCAAATATGGGGCTTTTGAGCAGGTTTATCGGTATGCTTACAGATTCGAGAAGTTTCCTTTCCTATCCTCGGCACGAATATTTCCGCAGGGTTCTGTGCAATATCCTCGGTAACGATGTCGAAGCCGGTCTGGTTCCCAAGGATTTAAAACTGCTTGGCCAGATGGTCGAGGACATTAGTTATAACAACGCCAAAAATTACTTCGGGATGGAAATGGGGTAAAAGAATACGAATTGTGAGAAGAAGAGAGCCGATGGACAGGAAAATACTTCTTCACGAAAAGGACATACCAAAACAGTGGTACAACCTCGCGGCTGATTTGCCTAATCCGCTTCAGCCACCGCTTGGGCCGAACGGCAAACCTATAACGCCTGATATGCTCGCACCGGTTTTCCCGATGAACATTATCGAGCAAGAGGTCAGCACGCAAAGATGGATTGATATACCGCAGGATGTGCTGGACATTTTGTATCGCTGGCGGCCGACGCCGCTTCGCAGGGCGGTTTACCTCGAAAAATATCTCGATACGCCTGCAAAAATCTATTACAAGGACGAAAGTGTCAGCCCTCCCGGCAGTCATAAACCCAATACATCCGTGGCACAGGCGTATTATAACAAGGTATTCGGAATAAAGAGAATGACAACAGAAACGGGGGCAGGGCAGTGGGGCTGTGCCCTTGCCTTTGCCTGTAATCTGCTCGGACTCGAATGTAAGGTTTATATGGTTCGCATCAGCTTCGACCAGAAACCTTACCGCAAGTTTATGATGCAGCTCTGGGGTGCAAACTGCGTCGCAAGCCCCAGCAGCCAGACAGAATTCGGACGAAAAATCCTTAAGGAAATGCCCAACACCCCCGGCTCGCTCGGCATCGCAATTTCCGAGGCAATTGAAGATGCCGTCCACGACAAAACCGGCAAAACACGTTATTCACTCGGCAGCGTTTTAAATCACGTGATGCTTCATCAAACGATAATTGGTCTCGAAGCCAAGCAGCAGCTAAGGATGGCCGGCATAAAGAAGCCGGACGTCGTTATCGGCTGTGCCGGCGGCGGAAGCAATTTCGCGGGATTGGCGTTCCCGTTCGTCGCCGACAAGATAAACGGCGCCGATATCGAGATTATTCCCGTCGAGCCGAATGCCTGTCCTACGATGACTCGCGGCGAGTTCGCTTATGACCACGGCGATACTGCCTGTATGACGCCTCTTTTAGCAATGTACACGCTCGGTCACGCCTTTGTTCCTGCCCCGATTCATGCCGGCGGCCTCCGCTATCACGGCATGGCTCCGCTCGTCTGTCAGGGAATTATCGAAGGTTTGTTTAAGCCCAGGGCTTATCATCAGCTCAAGTGCTATGAATCAGCTCTTATTTGGGCAAAGACCGAAGGCTTTATCTGCGCGCCGGAAACAAGCCATGCGGTAGCTGCTGTAATAGACGAGGCAATAAAAGCGAAACAGGAGGGCAAAGAAAAAACCATTCTCTTCAATTACAGCGGTCACGGTCTGATGGACCTGACCGGCTACGATGCGTATTTAAGCGGGAAACTTACGGATTATGAATTGCCCGAAGAGGAACTCAAAAAATCCTTGTCGACCCTTGCCGGGTTTCCCAAACCGCAGACCAAAAGAACCGGCAAATGGTCATAAGCTTGTCCGCCGGAGGCGGAGCAGTATTACAGGGTTGCAAACAGCATTATTATCTGGTAATATTACTTTTTTGGCTGAAAAAGAGATTAAAGATTGAAATTTTGAAATTGCTTCGATGAATCTTCAATCTTAAATCTTCAATTTTAAATAGTACGGGTCGGTGCCCGAGCGGCTAAAGGGGACGGACTGTAAATCCGTTGGCGTAAGTCTACGCAGGTTCGAATCCTGCCCGGCCCATTTTTTGAGAGTCGTTAGTCGATAGTCTTTAGTCGTTAGTATTTGGTAGTGCCGCCACAGGCGGCATTCAATATATCAAATACCAGATACCAAATACTAAATACCATCTGGCGGCGTAGCCAAGCGGCCTAAGGCGACGGTTTGCAAAACCGTTATTCGTGGGTTCGAATCCCACCGCCGCCTTTGAGTATTTCTTTACACTCACCCAAATACCGGCACATTGGGCCTCATCGCGAGGCCCTCAACATTTGCTGCTGCGCCTTTGTTCTATTTGAGCCAGTGCTCTATAAATATCCAAAGGTCTTTACCGTCCACCATGCCATCGGGGTAGAAATCACATTCTGTGCAGATAGGTTCCTCAGAACTGTACATAAGCTCCTGAATTTCGGATTGTGACAGCGCAACGTTGTATATGCGCAGGTCATCAATTAAACCGTCAAACGGCTTGTTACCCGCACCTGTCGGCTGATTCCCAATCGCAACCTCAACATCACCATTGGTATCAAGGATGCCGTTCTCCGTAGGGAGTCCTAACGGACAGCCAGTTTTGACGCATCTGTTTGGAGAACCCCCCCTGCTTTCTTGCGAAAGCAAGAAGGGGGGGGGTGAAAGAAGCCTCGTGCTTCGCAGAGTAGCAAGGATACTCTGCGAGTCAATTTTGACCAAAAATTGAAGCTTGAATTTCACGGAACAAAGGTATCATTCCCAAAAAAGACTTCGGATTATTGCAATTCGAGGAAGATTTTGATATTATTGCAGAATTGGAAGGCTTGTTCATCCTTCGTAGTCTCGTGCTTCGTAGCTTACTTCCACCCTCTGTAGCAGGGCTTACTGCGGAGGACAGGTCGTAGAGTAGCAACTACGGAGAATGGAGTTGCGTAGCCAAGCGTTTAATGGCGCCAGCCATCCCAGCGATGTGGGAAATCTAAGTTTAACAATATTTGGAAGGATAGAATATGAAAAGCACATTTCTACACGGCCATGTTATTGCTATTATTGCGGCAGGATTGCTCTTTACGACTCTGTTTGCTCCCTATGCCGCAGGGCATGAAATAATTGGCTGGGGGAACAATGACTATGGTCAGGCGACGCCTCCGGCAGGGAATGATTTCATAGCCGTTGCCGCAGGCTTTTGGCATGGTCTTGCCCTTAAGTCCGACGGCAGTATTGTCGGCTGGGGGAATGATAGCAATGGTCAGGCGACGCCTCCGGCAGGGAATGATTTCATAGCCATCGCCGCAGGCCATTTACATAGTCTTGCCCTTAAGTCTGACGGCAGTATCGTCTGCTGGGGGGACAATAGCTTTGGTCAGGCGACGCCTCCGGCAGGGAATGATTTCATAGCCATTGCCGCAAGCGGTAGACATAGTCTTGCCCTTAAGTCCGACGGCACCATCGTCGGCTGGGGGAACAATGACTGTGGTCAGGCGACGCCTCCGGCAGGGAATAATTTCATAGCCGTTGCCGCAGGCCAGTCTCATAGTCTTGCCCTGAAGTCCGACGGCAGTATCGTCGGCTGGGGGTGGAATACTTCTGGTCAGGCGACGCCTCCGGCAGGGAATGATTTCATGGCCGTTGCCGCAGGCGGGCTTCATAGTCTTGCCCTCAAGTCCGACGGCAGTATCGTCGGCTGGGGGCGGAATAACTATGGTCAGGCGACGCCTCCGGCAGGCAACGATTTTATAGCCGTTGCCGCAAGCGATTATCATGATCTTGCCCT
>JBGOWI010000066.1:0-11010 GCA_041478555.1 Phycisphaerae bacterium | reverse complement strand
GAACCTCGCTTCGACAATAGGTTCGTCGTTGCAGCTTCCGACGCCTGAAAATGAGCTTATCGTTTCTTCTATATCTTTTGCCGTTACGGTATATTGAATATTCATACCCGGTGCGGCAAAGCTTTTGTATTTTACATTTTTTGCCTGAGCAAGCAACACCATACTATGGGCAAAATTTTCAGTCTCCCGCACTAACCAGCAGGCCGATTCCACCAGTCCCTGAAGCAAAAAAACGCCCGGCAGAACCGGAAAAGTCGGAAAATGGTCGGCCAGGTATTCCTCAGAGAGAGATACATTCTTGACAGTTTGTATCTCTTTACCCGGCACTATCTTAACTACTTTATCAATCAATATGAACTTCATAGGACTTGTCCCGCATCTATTTGTACACTGTTATCATAAAGTCAAATCATTACATATACGCGATAAACTACAGTTTTTTCTCTTGTATTCGCACAATACGAATAGGTGCGGGATTCGGCACATTGTAGTAATATAATTCGACTTTTCCAGCTTTTTTTCAACAAATTGGGATACAATAGGAGGTTGATATAGTTTTTATTGAAAAATCGTATTTGGGGGTTATATTTCACACTATGAATGTCAGAAATGCTACGGTTAAAGATGTTGAAGCGGTTTATTCGCTGATAAGCTACTATGCCCAGCTTGACAAGATGCTGTTCAGGTCAAAGGCGTATATCTTTGACAATCTGCAGATGTTCAGTGTGGCAGAAGTTGACGGCAAGGTTGTCGGCTGCTGTGCATTACAGGTTATATGGTCTGACCTTGCGGAGATAAAATCCCTTGCCGTTATGGATGAATATAAAAACAGAGGAATCGGCAAAGCACTACTCGAAAATGCTGTGGGGTGGGCCAAAAACCTTGGAGTTGATAAAGTTTTCGCCCTGACTCTCGAACCGGCTTTTTTCGAAAAACAGGGTTTTGTGGTTGTGGATAAGAAAACACTTCCTATGAAGGTCTGGAGCGATTGTGCCCGCTGTCCAAAACAGGATAACTGCGATGAGACGGCGGTTGAAAAAGTATTTGATATTGAAAATCGATAATCGAAATTAGACTGCAATCGAGAATTTGCCGACCTTAATTTTCGACTTTCGACTCTCGATTGCTCTGTTGGCCTACGGCCAACTACCCTACTTGTCTTCTTTCGAAAAGTGCTATTGCAATCAGGATAAAAGCTGTAGTGTAAAGAGCCCCATAAATGCCGCAGGAGGCTATGTAACCGACTGTTATTTTGCTGCTCTGCTCGTAAATGGCATCGCTAATCCAGAATACCTGAAGGCTGGGGACTATGATTTTGCCGATTTTCGCCCACAGGTGGCTTTCGGCAAATCTTCCAAACACATAATCACTTATAAGGCCGAGGAGAAACAGGCCTATACAACAGCTCAGGGTTACAAGGACATTGAAGCGTGCCGAGAACATCAGAGCTGCTGCGGTTAAGATAAAAAGTGCAATCAAGAGTAATATTGAGCCATAGATGTCAAATGAATTAATCCCGTTTCCGGCAGGATTGAATTTCCAGTTCCGGTCAATAAGGAGGAGAAACACGATGGTCATTGTCGCAAAAATCGAAATCAAGACTATTGCCGTTGAGGTGAATTTCCAGTCATAAGAGTAGTTCAGGAAAGCAGTTATAGCAAGTGAAAGACATACAGTAATAGCAGCCGATATGATAACAGTCATATCGTGAGTGTCAGAGGCTGTCGATAGCACACCGTGGCGTATTGTCATTAGCATAGCGATAGTGAAGATATAATGGGCCAGGATAACGGCGGCTACTGTGCCTATGAATTTTCCGAGGATAAAGATATACCGTGGCACCGGCTTGGAAAGGGTGGTCAGGATAGTTTTTGTTTCAATTTCCTCTGTAATGGCTGCGGAGGCGGAAAAAGTTGCTATGAACAAACCGGCGATAAAGAGCGTAGATAACCCTAATTCTCTCAAAAGCTTATTATCATCTTCCATGGTGTACATCGTCAACGACGGACTGATAAAGAAAAGGAACACAGCAGCGGCAACAATAACCGCATAAACCGGCTGTCGAATTGTCTCGATGAAGGTATTTTTCGCTATTGAAAACAATTTATAGAACATTTTTTTGTGATATTTGACGTTTCAAATTTGAAATTTCAAATCTTTCAAGAAGTTTGCCGATTATATTAACTTCTTTTATGCTTGTAGTAAAGCAACTTTCTTGTATACTTTGGGTGCGGGCGGAGGTTCATAGTACAAAGGCCTGTTAAGGTTTCTGTAAGACAACATAAATAAGGAATATCAGGGAACAGTAAATGCAGACAGAGGCGAAAAAGGCAGGGATTGTTTGCCTTTTGGCACTTGTTTTAAGCGCAATATTTTTTCTCGGCAGTTTGATTTTAAGCAAGGTAACGGGGGTTTTTGCTGTATATGCGCTTAGCTGGCAGATACTCGCCGGGGCAGTAATCTGGGCCGTTCTTGCGGTTCAGTTCTATCAAATGGCGCTGGCCCAGCAGGAAAAACTCGATATGGCTCAGCTTCAGCTTGGCAGCGGCGATACGATATTTGAGGCGCAAAAGAACCATAGCGAGCTTTTTGCAGTCGCTCAGAACAGATTAAGAATCTTTGAAAAGTGGATTCTGCCTGTTTTTTCCGTTCTTATAGCTGTATATGAGATAGCGATGGGCGCCTGGCTGATAAGGCATATTTTGCAGCGACAGACCGAGCAGCAGCCGAGCCATTTGCTTCTTGGTGCGGTTCTTGCCGTATCTGTTGCCTTTTTAAGTTTTCTGTTTTCTCTGTTTGCCACGGGGATGTCGAGTCAGCAGCAGTGGCGGGCGCTACGGGCGGGAGGAAGTTATTTACTTGCCACAGCGATTTTATCATTTGCCGCTGCTTCAGGGATGGCTTTTGCTCAATTTAAGGTGCTGGTGCTTCTGGCTGTTCTCGACTGGATTGTGCCGATAGTGATTCTTGTTCTCGGACTCGAAACGGCTCTTAATTTTGTGCTTGATATATACCGGCCGCGATTAAAGGGACAGTACAGCAGCAGTGCTTTTGACAGCAGGCTGCTGGCGATAATAGCATCGCCTGGGAATATTTTACAGACTGCCGCAAGCGCCATCGACTATCAATTCGGCTTTAAGGTATCGCAGACGTGGTTTTACAAGATAATGGAGCAGGCGGTAGTGCCGTTGATAATTGTTTCGGCAGTGATACTTTATTTTTTGAGTTGTATTGTAATTGTCGGGCCCGGGTCGGAAGCGATAATTGAGCATTTCGGCTCCGCATTTGATTCGCAGGGCAATGTTCGGCTCATCGGACCGGGACTTACCTTCAAGCTGCCGTGGCCTTTTGAGACGGCAAAAAAATTTCCGACAAAGGAAATTCAGGAGATACATATAGGTTATGTGCCTGAAGATGACCCTGATAAACAAAAGGCCGCTCTGCTCTGGGGTAAAGAACATTACAAAGCGGAGTACAATCTTCTTGTTGCCACGGAAAGTATCAGTTCACAGGAAAAAGGTGCAGTGCCCGTAAGTATTATAAGAGCGGCTATTCCCGTTCAGTATCGTGTGGTGGATTTATACAAATATCTTTACGGACACGGCGACAGTCGAAAGGTTCTTGAGACTTTATGTTATCGCGAGGTAATCAAATTTGCCGCCGGCGCCAGAATCGAGCCCGAATCTGAGAGCGGAGGCGATGAAGAAAGTCTGCTGGGGGCAGGCAGGGCAAAGGCTGCCGCAGAACTTGTCGAGATAATCCAGAAGGAGGCCGACCAGATGGGCCTTGGGGTCGAGATAGTCTTCATGGGTCTGCAGGGTTTTCATCCGCCGCCTGAGGTATCGCAGGATTTTCAGGCGGTTATAGGCGCTGTTCAGAAAAAGCAGGCCGCTATTCTTGAGGCTATTGCCGAAAGAGATAAGCTCTTTACGATCAATGTCGGTTCGGTCAAACAGGCCGAAACTCTTTACGAACTTGCGGAAAAATACATGCAGGCAAAACAGGCCGGCAAGAAGCAACAGCAGCAGACAGATAAAATCAAGATAGAACTTGATAGTGCCTTTTCTCAAGCCAGCGGCCAGTTATTTGCCAAGCTTCGCCAGGCACAGAGTTACGCCTATGAGAAAGCCACGCTGGCCAAAGCGACCGGCAAAAGGTTCGGCCAGCAACTTGAGGCTTATCGAGCTTCGAAGCAGATTTATAAACATGAATTGAAGATGGGTATGCTGGATGAGGCCCTTGAAAAAATCAGAAAATATATCGTTGTGGCTGAGGGTGATAAGCAGGTAACGATAATAGACCTTCAGGAAAAACTTGTGCCGAGCCTGTATGATATCGAGCCGGTAAAAGGACGGTAGGGAATATTGAATGATGAAGTTTAAGGATTTTAAGGATAGGGCGAAATGAAAAATTTTGCGGTTATAATTCTTGTTGTTTTGATTGTTGCAGTCATGCTGCTTTATCTTGTATCGTTTCAGGTTCGCCAGGCGGAGTCGGCGCTGGTTTTGACGTTTGGTGAGCCTACACGCCAGATTACAGAGCCTGGCTGGAACTGGAAATGGCCCGCCCCGGTTCAGACGCTGGTGAAATATGATTCAAGACCTACGCTTTTTGAAGGTGTTGAGGAGGAGACGACAACAAAAGGCAGTGAGCCGATAATCGTGCAGAGTTATATCATCTGGCGAATAGCTGAACCCAAAAAGTTCCGCGAGGCTGTGAGGGACCCCGAAGGAGCTGAGAAGCTTCTCAGAAGCCGGCTTCGGGACGCCCAGAACAATGTGGTCGGCAGACACTATTTCAGTGAGTTTGTCAATACCGACCGTACACAGATAAAGTTTGGCGATATTGAAACTGAAATGGCTGATGTGCTTGCCGGTCCTGTAAAGGATGCATACGGCATAAAGGTTGAATCCGTCGGTATAAAGATGCTCAAGGTAAGTGAAAAAGTTACCGAGGATGTCTTTGCGAGGATGAAGGCCGACAGGAAGCGCAAAACCGAGGCAACTCTTGCCCAGGGCAATGCTGAGGCGATGCGGATTAAGAGCGATGCGGACTCGAAGATTACCGAACTTCTGGCAGCAGCGGAAGCGAGGGCAAAGGCGATACGCGGCAGCGGCGACGCCGAAGCCGCTCAGTATTACAAGATGCTGGAGGCCGACCCGGAATTTGCGATGTTCCTTCGTGAGATTGAAACGCTGAAAAAGACGCTCAAGGAACGTACAACGGTGGTTCTGCCTGCCGATGCGGAGCCATTTAAGCTCCTCAAGCAGATGCCGCAGATTGAGCCTAAACAATAATAATCGGGAATAATATGAGTGCGATTCAAAATCACAGCCGTAATAAAACAAGTTCACAGGCTGCTATTGCGGCCGGCGAACTCGATGCGGGCGGCAGGAGCCTTGCTGATGCCCTGCGAATCAGCTTCTTTGTTCTGAAGATTGTAATGGTTGTGCTTGTGATACTGTTTTTCGGTTCAGGTGTTTTTACGGTTGGGCCTGATGAGCAGGCAATGGTTTTAAGATTCGGCCGAATACGCGGTGATACCACCGAGAAAAGGATACTTAGGCCGGGTCTGCACTGGGCTGTGCCTTATCCGATAGAGAAAGTGATAAAGTTTCCGGGTAAAAATACCGTCCAGCGGGTAGCAATAGATACATTCTGGTACGATGAAACAAAAAAAATGGCTCCACAATCGCTCGACCCTGTGATGGATGGTTATTGCATTACGCGGAATGATACCGTAGCGGATTTGAAAGGAGGCAGCGATTATAACATCGTGCATTCGAAGTGGCTTCTAACTTACAAGATTTCCGACTGTGAGCTGTTTTTCAAAAATGTTTATGTAAAGCCTGCGCCGGCCGGTCAGAATTATATTGATGTGATATCACAGAGTGTCGAACCTTTTTTAAAGGCGATTGCCTGTGATGCAATTGTTACCACGATGGTCCAGTTCAGCATAGACGAGGCGATAAAGAGCGATGCTCAGATAAGCCGACAGGCCCAGAAACTTCTGCAGAAAAGACTTGATGGAATAGAAAGCGGTATAGAAGTTGATTCGATGCAGATTACACAGATTACCTGGCCTCGACAGGTGGAAGATGCCTTCGTTGCATCGATAAAGGCGAGCAATGAGGCTGACAAGTTCATCCGCGAAGCAAAAGGTTATGCCGAGAGCAAAATCAATGAGGCCGGCGGCATCGAAATAATCAATGCTCTGTCCGACCCGAATGTAACAGAACAGCAGATGGAATATTTGCTGGTAAATGCTTCCGGGCAGGTTCGCCAGACAATATCGGAAGCGAAGGCTTACCGAACAGAGGTGGTTGAATCTGCAAAGGCAAATGCCGATTATTTTGCAAAACTTCTGCCTGAATATCGTAAAAGACCCAAGCTTGTGCTTGAAAGGATTTATCAGGAGGCGATGGAAGACATTCTGAGCCATACTCAGGAGACTATAATAACACAGAGCAGCTCAGGCGTGAAAAGCACGGAGTTCAGGGTTATGGTAAACAGAGACCCGATGCTGGGAAAAGAGAAAAAACAGGAAAAGAAGTAGAATAACGAAGTTAAAGAATACGGAAAATGGCACATAGAGTATTGAATTTGACGGCACATGAGGTAGATGCAGAAAAGACGCATCGCAGGCAGGTAACGGTCAGTCTGGCGCTGGCAGGCACGCTTCTTGGCGGGACGCTTCTTTTTAATAGTCTGCTTTCGCCGATTTTTTACGGCAGGGGGACGGAAGTCAGCCAGATACTTGCCATGCTCGCAGCGATACTGCTGGGAGCGCCGGTTGTTATCCATTCGATAAAATCTGTTATAAAAAACCAGATGCACATGGATGAGCTGGTTGCTCTGGCGATAATTGCCGCCTTTGCTACCGGTGATTATGTCGCGGCCAGCGTTGTGGCATTTTTCCTGCTGCTCAGTGAGCTTGTCGAAACAAGGACAGCACTCGGTGCAAGAGCCGCTATTGAATCGCTGATAAAACTTACTCCAACAAAGGCTTGTCTTGTTGAGCGCAACGGCGAGGAAAAGGAAATCAATGCCGGCCGATTAAGCAGAGGCGATATAATTCGTGTAAAACCCGGCGATAACGTCGCAGCCGACGGCGAAGTCATAACCGGTTTGAGTTCCGTAAACGAGGCGACGATAACAGGTGAATCTCTTCCTGTTGACAAGGTTCCCGGAATGCAGGTTTTTGCCGGCACCAGCAACCTTACCGGCGTTCTCGATATCAGGGTAACCCGCATCGGTGAGGATACCACGCTGGGCAAGGTTCAGTCCCTTATACTGCAGGCTGAACAGACCAAAATACCAATAATGCGGATTATCGACAGGTATGTGAAGTGGTATATACCGACGATATTGATGATATCGGCGATAATATGGTTTTTTACACGGGATATAAATCGTGCGATAGGTGCGATTGTCGTTTCCTGCCCCTGTGCGCTGATACTTGCCACGCCTACGGCGATGGTCGCGGCATTGTCGGCTTCTGCAAGGCTCGGTATCCTGATAAAGAAGGTTGCCGACCTCGAGCTTGCCGGCAGGATAACCGCGATGGTATTTGACAAGACCGGAACTCTTACCACAGGCCAGCTTTATGTGACCAAGCTTACGCCTGCCGATGGCGTCGAGCCGGCAGAGCTTTTAAAACTTGCGGCTTCAGCAGAGCAGATGAGCAAACACCCGGCCGCCCGGGCCCTGCAGACAGTTGCAAAAGAAGCTAATCTGATACTTTCAAGTGCAGATAATTTTGCCGAGACGCCGGGTAAGGGCGTTTCTGCTAAAGTTAATGGTATAAGAGTTTTGGTAGGCAGAGATACATTTTTGCATGAGCAGAATATTGACACATCGGTTATTCCTGACCCTTCGCTGCATGAAGAACAGGGTTTCAGCACTTTGTATGTTGCTTCGGGCTCGAAGTGCATCGGCTGGATAGGCTTGCAGGACAAGACAAGGCCGGAGGCCAGACAGGCGGTCGACCAGTTGCTCGACGTGGGCATAAAGCGTTTTACCATGCTCACCGGTGACAGAGAAGAGGTTGCCCGGCGGGTCGCAGTGGAGCTTGGCTGTACGGATGTAAAAGCCAAATGTCTGCCGCAGGACAAACTTGCGATAGTTGAACGAATGAAAAAAGACGGCCATGTTGTGGCAGTAGTTGGTGATGGTATTAATGACGCCCCTGCACTTGCGAGCGGCGACCTCGGAATAGCGATGGGAGCTGCCGGCAGCGATGTAGCCATAAATTCAGCGTCTATAGCGCTGATGAGCAACGATTTGAAAAGGCTGCCGTTTCTGGTCAGGCTGTCGCGCAAAACAAGAGCTGTCATCAATCAAAATCTTCTTTTCGGTGTTCTGTTTATAATTCTCGGCGTGTCGGCATCGGCGGCAGGCTGGCTGCCGTTGATTTACGCTGCCGTGCTGCACTTTACCGGTTCGCTTGTCGTAGTTTTCAACAGTGCCAGGCTTGTGCGTTTTGGTGAAGAGCTCCAGCCGCACGGCGAAACAGAACAGTTGAACAGTTGAACAGGTGAGCAGTAGAACAGTGGAAAGAATATAGAATATCGAATTTAGAATAACGAATATCGAAGGAATTAAAAACCTTCTTACTTCGAAATTCAATGTTCAGTATTCAATATTCTTCCATGATTTCCGAAAATAAAGGGCAGGAAACTTTTCATAATTTTCGAGAGGGTAATTTGGCTGCAAGAGACGGTCAATTTGCGGTTGAGACGTTTTCGCTGACGAAGATTTTTAGCGACTGGTGGGGTCGCAGCAGGGTCGTTGCGGTTGAGGATTTGAATCTCAAGGTCAGGCGCAATGAGGTGTTCGGACTTCTTGGTCCGAACGGCTCCGGTAAAACGACGGTCTTAAAAATGCTGCTCGGTCTGCTCCATCCGACAAGGGGCAAGGCGATTGTTCTCGGCGGTGACGGCAGGAATCCCAAAATAAGCGCTAAGATTGGTTTTCTGACTGAAGAGTCGTATTTATATCCGTATCTGAATGCTCGTGAGACGCTTGATTTTTACGGCAGACTGTTCGGTTTGAGTTCGCGTCTGCGAAGAGCGCGAGTCGATGCGCTGCTGGATATGGTCGGCCTTTCAGGTATGGCTAACCGGCCCGTAGGCACGTTTTCAAAGGGTATGGCGCGCAGAATAGGTCTTGCACAGGCATTGATAAATGACCCTGAGCTTCTGATACTCGATGAACCGACAAGCGGCCTCGACCCTATCGGCACAAAACAGATAAAGGATTTGATAGTAGAGCTTGCAAAGCGGGGCAAAACCGTGCTTTTGTGTAGTCATCTGCTTGCGGATGCCGAGGAGGTTTGCGACAGGATAGCGATACTTTACGGCGGACATATGCAGCGTCAGGGCAGTGTCGATGAGCTTCTCAAGCAAATGGATAAAAGACAGATTACAACAGATGTTCTAAATGCCGATGCGATTGAGAAGATTAAACAAATTATTGAGAACCAGGGCAGCAGTTTTGAGATAACTGAGCCTATGCAGAGGCTTGAGTCGTTCTTTATAGACATAGTAAGACAGGCACAGCGTGAAAAACGGCCGACAAGCGGAGTAGTGAATCGAATGGAGGCCACGGCTGCCGAAAGGACTGCCGCTGTGTCGGATGTGCTTGACAGGCTTGTTGCCGCCAAAGTCGGGCCTGACAAATCGGCAGAGCCGAAAAAGACTGTAGAGTCGATAGAACTCAAGCCGGATGAGGATGTTTTAAGCAGGCTTACTGAAGATGAGCAAAAAAGTACCGAACCGCTGCAGCAGCAAAGCAAAGAACGACAGGATGACGCACAGAAGCCGCAGGATGTCAGGAAAGGGCTTCTTGATGAGCTTGTAGGCGGTCAGGATTCAGCGGAGCAGCAAAAATCTGACCGTAACGACGGCAAGCGGTCGGGGGATGATAAAAATGGGTAGAATCTGGGCTGTCGCCAGAAACACCTTTGTCTCTTCGATGAGGATGAAGACCGCAATAGTGTTTATGCTGCTGCTGATTATACTTTTGCCGATATTGAGTATGACAAGCACCGGTGACGGCACTGCCATGGGACGCGTTCAGAGCTTTATAAGTTATGGACTTGGGCTGGTTGCGTTTCTGCTTTCAGTTCTTACTATTATAGTTTCCTGTTACACTCTAAGCAGCGATATAAAGCATAAACAAATTTATACGGTTGTTACAAAGCCTATAAGGCGTTTTGAGCTGATTATCGGCAAGGTTCTGGGAGTGATAGTTCTCGATGTGCTGCTGTTATTTGTGTTCTCATCGATAATTTACGCACTTACTCTGCAGATGCCGCATTTTACGAAAGCCGATGAAGCTGAACTTGCCCGGCTGGACAATGAGTTCTTTACTGCAAGAGCATCTCTTAAAATGAACCTTGACGCTCAGGCCATAGAAAGCCGTGTGCTTGAGGCATATAACGAGCTTAAACGTACCGGTCAGCTTAGTGAATCGCGCAGCAGAGAAGAGATACTTTCGGAATTGCGTGATGCCGAAAAGTTCAGCAGACATTCCGCGGGACCCGGCGGGACGGTTTTATGGGAGTTTGAGGGCATTAAGCCTTTCGATGCGAATGAAAGCATTTTTATACGTTTTAAGTTCAACGCCTCTCAGACGCCTCCGGACAAGAATATTTATGGCGTCTGGTATGTAGGAGATTATCGGCAGATAAAATATGGTCAGTCCCGGATGCAGACGCCGATTTATACTCTCCCGCGCAAGAATATAGTCGGCTCCCTGCATGAATTTGAAGTTCCTGCCGATGCGGTAGCCGGCGACGGTTATCTTGCCGTGGTTTTTTATAACGAACCGATGAACGAAACAACAGTGGTATTTCCTGTTGAGAATGGTTTTGAGGTTCTTTACAAGGCAGGCAGTTTCGGAGGCAATTTTCTCCGTGCAGTGCTGATTATATTTTCAAGGCTTGTATTTCTGGCTGCTCTCGGCGTTTCTCTGTCAACCTGGCTTGGTTTTCCGGTGGCGGTTCTT
>JBGOWI010000031.1:0-27031 GCA_041478555.1 Phycisphaerae bacterium | reverse complement strand
CTGTAACGTTTGTTATTTTTACGTTCCTGATGTAAGGCGTAGTTTTTGTGATGGGTCTTGGATTTCGGTCGGAAAGGGCCTCAATTTCTTCGGGTCTTGCGCCGCATTCGTAAAATAAATGCATAACGATGGGACAACCGACGCTGTTCATAATGATGTTATTAAGTGTAAGATTTTCCACGCCGCCGGCCCTTCCCCGGCGGGATTTTAATCTGATGCCGCGGTCAGTGCCGTTGAAAACACAATCGGAGATTTCTATATTTCGAATGCCGCCGGCGGTTTCTGAACCCATAACAACACTGCCGTGACCCCGCAGCATTTTACAGTTCTTTACGACAACGTTTTCGCAGGGTTTGTTTACACGCATACCATCCATTCCAATGCCGGATTTGAAGACAAGACAATCATCATTTACGTCGAAGAAACAGTCGAGGATTTGAACGCCGCTGCAGGAATCGATATCCAGGCCATCGCCGTTATATCCGTCACCGGGATTTTGAAATGTTGTGTTTTTTACTATGACATTTTTGCAGTAAAGAAGGTGCGTATTCCAGAAAGGGGAGTTGCGGGCCGTAAAACCGTCGAGCAGCACGTTTGAGCAGTTATTAAACTGGATTAACGGCGGCCTGAAAAAGAAAGAATTAATGCCTCCTCCTCCGCAATCGGACAGGTCGATGCCGTTATTAAGTTTTACGAATTCTTTATCGCGGGCGGAAACGGGTTCTTTAGGGCCCTCTTTGCGTTTTTTAAATTCCTTCCACCAGGCAGGACCCCGGCCATCAATTATTCCGGGCCCCGTAATAGAAACATTCTGCAGGTTTTCGCCATAGATACAAGGCGAGTATCCGAAGCACTCCACACCTTCCCATCTTGATTTAACGGGCGGGTAATCGTCGAAATTATCGCTGAATAATATTAGTGCGCCCTTTTCAAGGTGCAGGTTTATATTGCTTTTCAGATGAATCGGCCCGGTCAGATATTTTCCCGGAGGAACGATTATCTTTCCGCTTTTATCTTTTGAGCATTTTTCAACAGCTTTAGAAAAAACTTCCGTGTTACCGGCTGTTCCATCTCCAACAGCGCCAAAATCACAAATATTTACCATTGATACTTCTCCATAATCAATCAAATCGGTTAAAATCGAAAATCAGGTAATTATATGTCATCAGCAAAAATGAGACAAAAAGCTCACTTTTTCAAGAGAGGTTTTCGGCTTCATTGACGACTATTCTACCGTTAATTTCCTTACTTTCAAGGATTGTTTTGACTTTCAATTTTAAACGGCGGGGCGGAATAAATAAAACCTTGATTGTAAGGGGGTTCCATATTATAAGGGATTATTACTTTTTTAAAGGGATTTATGAGCAATGATCCCCGCACCCCCACTCTTGCTTTCGCAAGAAAGCGTAGGGGTAAGCGCGGGGGCATAAATGGGGAAATGACCCCCGCACCCCCACTCTTGCTTTCGCAAGAAAGCGTAGGGGTAAGCGCGGGGGCTAAAAGTGAAAGGTAATAGATGAAGGAAAATCTTGTTAAACTGGCGAAGAAGTATGGGACGCCTTTGTTTATTATCGACCACTCCAAAATCAGGGAGAACTTTCGCACTTTTAAGAAAAACCTGCCGAAGGTTCAGGCATATTACGCGGTAAAGGCAAACTCCAATCAGGAAATAATCAAAACCCTGTTCAAAGAAGGGGCAAGTTTCGATGTTGCTTCCTATAATGAATTCATCCAGATTTACGAACAGGTAAAGAGTTTCGGGAAGAAAGACAAAGACTTTTTTATCTGGGACAAGATAATTTTCTCCAATACAATAAAAGACAGACACACTTTAAAAAAGATAAAAAAATATAAGCCTCTTGTTACTTATGACAACACAGATGAGGTAAAAAAGATAAAAGAGTATTGCCCGACGGCAGGATTAGTTTTGCGTTTGAAAGTGCCTGACAGCGGCTCGCAGGTGGAGATGGGCTCAAAATTCGGCGCAGAACCCGGCGAAGCGGCTGACTTGATAAAACAAGCCTTCGCCTGCGGACTGGCGGTTGAAGGTTTGAGCTTTCATGTGGGAAGCCAGTGCACCAATTTTGATAATTATAGTTCCGCGCTGCAGATAACCTCTGGAATCTTCAACGATTCGAGAAAGAAAGGCTATAATATGAAAATAGTCGACATCGGCGGCGGATTTCCGGTGCCTTACGATTCGCAAGTCCCGAAATTTGGACAACTTGCGGAAATAATAAATTCAGAATGTAAAAGATTGTTTCCTCAGGATGTCGAGCTTATAGCTGAGCCGGGCAGGTTTATGGTGGCTACCGCAGCGACATTAGTTTCGGAAATAATAGGAAAGGCGCGAAGAGACGGCAAGATTTTCTATCATATAAATGACGGAGTCTATCATACGTTCTCAGGGATTGTTTACGACCACTGGATACCGAATTTCCGGGCGTTCAAACGCGGCAAGAATGAAGTTTGTGCCGTTGTTGGTCCTACCTGTGATAGTTTCGACAAAATTTCCGTCTCCGAACAACTGCCGGCAAATCTGCAAATCGGAGATTATTTTTACACGGAAAACATAGGGGCATACAGCATTGCTTCTACAACAAAATTCAACGGCTTCGACGGCGCCAAGATTTTACACGTTAATAATTAAGCAGTTACACATTCACCACGAAGAATCGAAGATACACGAAGAACAAAAAAACAATTTCACCGTAGAGCTACAGAGAACACCCCGATGAGATAGTCCAAAGGTCATCTCACGGGGCAGGCAGAGGACACAGAGTTTTTTGCCACAAAGGCACTAAGACACAAAGGGAATTTGCTTTAAGGTGGTCCCGATAAATCGGGACTATAAAATTCAAACAAAACCCTTTATGAAGCGAGCTTCAACCGGGTTTAATGTTTGAATTTTTTTACCCCTACGGGGTTTTGCCTTAAAGCAAACGAACGACGCTGATACGGCAACGGCCCAACAAAAAGGAAATTGCTTTTGATGTTTTTATAGGTTAGAATATCCACGATATTCAGATGCGTTTATCGGTTGCGTTGTTAAGATTGCTTCGTCGCTCCGCTCCTCGCAATGACGATTGGAAAGATAATGAATATGCAATTTGAGCATTTTGGGATAAATGTGCCGGACGCGAAAGCAATGGCCGAATGGTATGTAAAAAACTGCAATATGAAAATAGTTCGGGCTAAGCATGAGCCGCACCAGACGCATTTTCTTGCTGATGAAAAAAACCATGTTTCAATGGAAATATATACTAATCCAAACGCTACTATCCCTGATTATTCATCTGAACATCCGCTTTGTTTTCATTTTGCCTTTGCAGTGTCGAATCCTGCTGCGCTGAAGGAAAAGCTGGTTGCGGCGGGGGCTTCGGTTTTTGAGGAATTAAAGCTCGGCGACGGCTCTCATATAATAACGTTGCGCGACCCGTGGGGTGTGCCGTTTCAATTGTGCAAAAGAACAAAGCCAATGATATAATTGATAAAAGGTTTGCAAAATGGAAACACGATATTCTGCTGATGCGATACGTTTTGAAAGAATGAATACCGAGGAGATAAGAAGCACCTTTCTGATAGAAAATCTGTTCGGAGCCGGCAAAATAGAATTGGTCTATTCGTTTGACGACAGGGCGGTAATCGGCTCAGCCGTTCCGACCAAAGGAAACCCCCTGAAACTGGAGGCAGGCGAACAGTTGGCCTGTCAGTACTTTGCCGAGCGGCGGGAAATAGGCGTTATCAACATCGGCGATGCAGGCACTATCACTGTGGACGGCAAAAAGTTCACGCTGGCCGGCAAAGATTTGCTTTATATAGGGAGGGGCAGCAGGGATATTCAATTTGAAAGTGCAAATGCGCAAAAACCTGCTAAATTCTATATCGTAAGTTATCCTGCGCACGCTGCATATCCTGCGGCGATGGCAAAACAGGCTGATGCTCAGCCTGTTAAGCTCGGCAGCGACGAAGAATCAAATAAAAGAACCATATATAAATATGTCCATCCGGAAGGAATCAAAAGCTGCCAGCTTGTTATGGGCTGTACCGACCTTGCTCCAAACAGTGTCTGGAACACTATGCCGGGCCATACTCATACGAGGAGAACTGAGGTTTATATGTATTTCGCGATAGAGACGAATTTGGTTGTATTTCATTTTATGGGCAAACCTGAGCAGACTCGGCATATTGTCGTCAGAAATCAGCAGGTTGTGCTTTCGCCGAGCTGGTCGATTCACAGCGGAGCAGGTCTGAAGAATTACAGCTTCATCTGGGCGATGGGCGGCGAGAATCAGACATTTGCGGATATGCAGGGCTTTTCGCTGGACAATATAAAATAGAGTCAGTTTTAAAAAGTTCAGGGAGAGAAAAATGATTCTGGATAAATTCAGACTCGACGGCAAGGTTGCAATAGTAACAGGTTCAGCCAGAGGACTGGGCCAGGCAATGGCGAGCGGTTTAGCCGAGGCCGGTGCCGATATTTGTCTTGTTGACATACTCGATATGAAAGAAACTTGTCAGCAGATTGAAAAACTTGGCCGCCGATGCATAACGATAAAAGCGGATTTGAGCTCAAAGGATTGCGTGGAAGAGATTGTAAACACCACCGTCAAAAAACTTGGCGCAATTGATATTCTGGTAAACAATGCGGGTATAATCCGGCGAGCGCCGTTTGTTGAGTTTACTGAAAAGGACTGGGACGATGTGATGAATATCAACATCCGGACACTTTTCTTTTTAAGCCAGGCAGTTACAAAAATATTTATCAAGCAGGGCAGAGGCGGCAAAATCATCAACACCGCCTCTACGCTGAGCTTTCAGGGCGGCATCCTTGTGCCTTCATATACGGCTTCCAAAAGTGCGGTGGCAGGTTTGACAAGGCTGATGGCCAATGAGCTGGCCAGGCACAATATAAATGTCAACGCCATAGCGCCGGGCTATATGGCCACCGACAATACCGCTCCTATCAGGCAGGACGCTGTGCGGAGCAAGGCTATTCTCGACAGGATTCCTGTCGGCCGATGGGGCAATCCCGACGACCTTAAGGGCGTGGTTGTTTTTCTTGCTTCCGAGGCGTCCTCGTATTTATGCGGCTCGATAATATCTGTCGACGGCGGCTGGCTGACAAGATAAATCCCGTTAGAGACAGGCCGCCTTTGGCGACCGTCAAGCCATTTGGCTTTGTCTCTAACGGGATAAATCAGTTTCCTAATCCTGCCATCAGCCGAAGAAGCTTTTGCTGAGTAACTTCGCCTCTGGAAAGAGAGCCGGTGATTTTACCTTCTCTGAAAACAAGTATATTAGTAGACAAATTAATAAGCTCCGGCAGCTCGCTTGAGATAAGCAGAACAGCCTTACCTTTGCCGGCCAGTTCGTCTATCAGACTATGTATCTCAGCCTTTGCCCCGACATCAATGCCTCTTGTAGGTTCATCAACTATCAATATATTGCAGTCCGTGGCAAGAGATTTTGCCAGAACGAGTTTCTGCTGATTTCCGCCTGATAAACCGAATGCCTGAATCCATGGTGATGCCGCCTTGATTTTCAACAAATTAAAATATTTATTGACCACCTCGATTAGTTTTCTTCTTTTTATCAATTTGAAAAAATTAGAGATTTTTTCAAAAATTGAAAGACAGATATTTTCTGCAGCGTTCATTGAAAGAACAAGACCATGACGTTTTCTGTCCTCAGGCACAAGAGCAATGCCGTAAGTCAAGGCCTGACAAGGGGTTGAAATATTTACCTGCTTGCCCTGAATATAAATTTTTCCTTTAGTATTTTTATCGAGACCAAAAATGCCTTCTGCAAGTTCGGTTCTGCCGGCTCCGACCAAACCAGCCAGGCCGAGAATCTGACCTGCATATAGTGAAAAGGAGATAGCTTTGAATCTGCCCGGACTTGACAGATTTTCCACCCGCAAAAGCTCAGGACCTTTTTCGCTTTTTATATGCTGCGGAAAATAAGCCTCAAAACTTCTGCCAATCATCATCTCAACAAGCCTGTCTTCTGTTATTTCGTTTACATTTTTTGTGCCGATGACTTTTCCATCGCGAAGGACGGTTACACTGTCGCAAAGCCGGAAAACCTCGCTGAGCCTGTGTGAAATATAAATGCAGGTAATTGACTTTCTTTTTAATTCATCAATAAGATGAAAAAGATTTTCCGTTTCCGACTGGGACAGCGAGCTTGTAGGCTCGTCAAAAATCAATATCTCGGCATTTCTTCCCACAGCTTCGGCAATCTGAACAAGCTGCTGATTGGCGATTGTAAGCAAGCCAAGCCTTTTTGCAACATCGATATGTTCTGCGCCGATTACTTCGAGCATCTGCCGCCCCTTTTTGTAAAGCTGCTTTTTATCGACTATGCCGGCTCTGGCCGGGAGGCCTGAAAGACAAAGATTTTCAGCGACGGAAAGATTCTCGCAGAATTCGAGCTCCTGATGAACCATTCCAATGCCGGCTTTAAACGCCTCGCCGGGATGGCGGAATCTTTTCTCTATCCCGTCTATAAATATTTTTCCGCCATCCGGCTGATGAATACCTGCCAGAATTTTGCCGAGCGTACTTTTACCGGCACCGTTCTCGCCTACAAGTGCGTGGCAGCAGCCCTTCGATGTTTCTATCGATACATTATCAACTGCAACTACGCCCGGAAAACGCTTTGTTATGTTTTCAAATTGTAAATAAGAACTTTGCTGCAAGATTATTTTACTCTTTCAGAAACCTTTCAGGCACATCGGTAAAGCCCCAGTCTTTTAGCTGTTTTGCCCACTGCGATAAGTTATCCTTTGTTACCTTGACAAGCTCCATTTTGTTTATCACAGGGACGTCTTTGTTTAGATAAATCTTGTCAATAATTTTTTCAACGGAAATGGAGCCCCAAAGATATGTTGACTGAGCCAGCAAAATCGGCACGATACCCTTTTCGACGTACGATAGCTGGGCCGGCAGGGCATCAACGGCAACAACAGTTACTTTATTTGGGTCAAGGTCTGTAAGCAGTGTAGTAGTAAACAGCGGCCAGCCGCCAATCATTGCCCAGGCGTTTATTTCCGGATAAGCGTTCATTACCCTGAGGACCTCCGCCGCGGCATCCTGCGGAGTTTCCGCATGATAGAAAGTGCCGACGATTTTTATGTTCGGATACTTTGCCGCTTCCATTTTTGCGCCTTGGACGCGTTTTTGCAAATTTGGCGCATTTTGATTGCCTGCCAGAATTGCTACATTGGCCTTTCCTTTGACAAGCTCTGCAAGATTTGCCATTACCATTTGGCCTGTTTCGATGTCATCAACTCCGTAAAAGGCGAACCGCTTTGAATCCGGTGCATCGCTGTCAAAGGCAAAAACCTGCACACCGCGGTCAACGGCGTCGTTAATCGCGCCGGTAACTTTGCTCGCATCGCTGCTGGAAAGCAATATAACGTCAGTACCTTCGTTGACAGCCTGTGCGATTCGCTGGGCCTGTACCTGGCCGTCCTCGACAGGCGGAGTACGCCAGTCGATTTTGATTTCTATGCCGAGTTTTGCACTGAGCTCTTTTGCCTTGTCTTCAGCGCCGGTACGCGCTGAAAGGAAAACCGGATTGGTGGAACTCTTGGCAATCATACTGATTGTGATGGTTTTCTTTTTTGCAGGGGCATTCGGTTCAGCTTTCGGCGTGGTTTTTTTGCCGCAGCCGACAAAAATCAGACCGATGAATAAAAAAATCGTAAGAATCAGCAGCTTTTTCATAAAAACCTCCAAAAAATATTGACTATCTTATTTCATTGCCCTTTTGAGAGTAAGTCGGGTGTTTAATTTGTCGAGAACAACAGCGATGATTGTCGCCGCACCGATTATAATCCATTCGTAATTCTGGTCAAAGTGCAGAGTTCGGATTGACTGGCGGATAAGAATAATCAAAACGGCGCCGAGCATAGCGCTGACTGCGTTTCCTCTTCCGCCTGAAAGGCTTGCTCCGCCTACCACAGCAGAGGCGATTACATAAAGCTCATAGCCTGTCGCGTCTCCACAGGATGCCGAGCCGTAATAAGCGCTTCCGAGAAATGCTGCGATGCCTGCAGTAAGGCCTGAGATTGCGAAAACGGAAGCAGTTATTCTTTTGACATGCAGCCCTGCATATCTGCTTGCCTCGGCATTGCCGCCGACAGCGTAAATATGTCTGCCCATAACGGTTTTGGAGAGATAAAAAGCTCCTGCTGCAGTAACGGCTATCATTACCAGCATCGCAACAGGATAAAGAGCAGGATTGAGACCTAAATTTGCCTTGGCAAAAGCCGTCAGCGCCCCCGGCACAAGAATACTTTCAGCCTTGCTTATAACAAATGCGATGCCTCTGAATATCCACATTGTGCCCAGAGTAATAATAAACGGATGCACTTCAAGTCCGACAACCATCAACCCATTAAGCAATCCGCAGATGATACCGAGTCCGAGAGATGCAAAGATTCCCAGTATAACCGCCAATGCCGAATCGGCATTGAGGTATCTGAGCATTGCCGCAGTGAGCACACCGCAAAGAGCATATATAGAGCCGACGCTTAAGTCAATGCCGCCGGAGATAATTACCATCGTAGCGCCGACCGCCATAACAGCAAAGAAACTTGCATCGGTAGCAGTCTGCATAAGTGTATGGGAATTAAAAAAGTTGTTTACGGTTTTGCCGGTTGTTCTGTCAATGTGCGAGCCGGCCAGGGCGGTCAGGATTACAACAAGGAGCAGAATTACAATGACCAGACCTGACTGTTGTCTGCCGAGCCCCGTTAGAAAAGATGACGATATGTATCTCACTGCTGACTTGCAGCTTTCTAACGGGGCGAGCAGGACTTGAATTTTTTTTTCTGAGCCGGTTGTCATTTATATAAACTAAACGCCAAATATCATTTTTGATAATATTATCATAGCGAAAAGTCCGGATTGATTTTAATCTTCCATCCGGTGATGTCAAATTCTTTCCCGGAATCCACTGGAATAGCCAAGGAGTATAGTATGTTCCCCAATTTCTGCACATTTCCGCACAATCTCTGTGCTCTCTTTTTCCTCTTCTACTCACCCTGCCATAGCCAGTTGCAGCTCAGCCACCTTAAATCCAAAGCGTCAATTTTTGCGTTCTGGTCAAAATCGCCAATCGCCAAATCAGGTTCAGGCAAAATAGTCATCCAGTAACTCGCCAAAATCGCAAAATCATGGAGATTAACAACTTTATCTTTATTCAAATCGGCAATGTTAAAAGGCTCAAGACCGATACCTGCAATATTCAGAGTCAGCATATCGGCACATTCATCATAACCGTCGTAAACCATAAGAGGCTTGTCGTTGTGGTCGAAAATCAAATTAGGCTTGGCATCTTGAGCGACTTGCTCATCTATCATAGTCGTCGTCCAGCCGCCTGCAACATTTGACGCATACATCAGAGATTGATTATCGACATAAACAATACCCGGCACATCTGTCGAACTGTGTGCAAGAGCAATGCTATACTGAGAACTGGGTGTGATTACAGGTGCAACAATGGTTTCTGCCCAGCCGATGACATCATTTATATACACCGCATAAATAATCTGGCCTGACCTTTCAAAGGCGACAGCAGGCAAAGAATCGGCAGTAAATGAGCCGCTGCTTATTCTACCTGTACCCGCCTGTAACGATGGCAGATAACTCCAGGAACCGTCTGAATAAACGGCAACTTTAACCTCCTGGGTGTTAGAAGCCGATGCCATGATTTTACCGTCGGGGGCTATATCTATACTCAGATTGGAAAGTCCCCCTCCGCTGCCAAAACCGGTAAGCTGCTCTTTTATCCACTGCTGAGAGTGAACATCAAAAAACGTATGAAATACCCACGAACCCTGTATACCGCCGCTACGGTAGTAAACAATGTGCGGAATGTCATTAGCCGTCAGGTCCATATCCGGCCTTGATATAGAGGAATAAGATGATGGCGGACCTTCAATCCTTGAAAATGTCCAGTCAAACCAGCTTCCTTTACTGCCATACCACAACTCATAAGAAAGTGCGGCTTCGCTTAAATTTTTCAGATACACAAGAGAAAGCTCGCTGTTTGATGTAAACTTCAGTCTCGGCCATACACCGCCGTTGGTATCGGGAACTCCATTTGCCTCATAGCCGGCCGGGGTCTGAGTAATAATAGAAAGTCCGTCATAACCAGATAAACTAGAAGTTACAACAATAGGAGAATTGTTTATATCGACCGCAACTGTACCGGAGTTGGCTGTTCCATATGCTACAATGTTGACAGTAAAAGCATCATCTGCGAAACAAACACCGCAGAAAGATAGTACGCACAATAAATAAACACAGCAAATGCGATTCATCTTTTCTTCTCCCTTCCCGCTTTTTATCTGCGTCTGATAAGAGCAAAGCCCAAAGCAAGAACTGCCAGTGTAGCAGGTTCAGGTACAGGGTCATAAGCGATTTTCATTCTGCCGTCCATGCCGACAAATGAAATAACAGGATTGTTTTCATAATCGAAAGCAAGACCAATCGTATACTCGGCTCTTACCTCGACGAGCCTATCAAGCCCCATCCAGCCGCTGCCGTTATTATAAGCATAGCTCAACATATTCTGTCCTGCCAGATCCGCCACGTATGCAACACCAACACCGCCGCTGGAATCCGCTGTAACACAGAAATTCCCGCCCGGCGGACTTCCCGACGACAGCACATCCAGAATATTTGTCATCCATGAGTTGCTGTGACGGTCATAGACGGCATAATTTAAAGAACTGCCGTTATTATACAAAACATACGGCACATCATCAGCCGCAAGAGCCATATCAAACTGGCCGACACTGCCTATAACAGGCGCATCTTCAATTGAATTAAATATCCATTGATTGCCGGTCAAAACACCTTTTGTTGCATAACGAAGTCTGTCATTGTATCTGAAGGCAACGTTTGCCTGATTATATGAATCAAAATCGAGTGCATAAGCATCGGTAAAAACCGGTGGACCACCGGATTCCTGAACTGTGCTGGCGTACCATGCGCCGCCGGATTTCATAGACAATGTCAGATAATTATTGTTCATCGGCCTGTATAAAACTCCGGGCGCTGAATTACCGTTGAAGGCAATAGAGTTTTTGTAGTGGGAATAGACCGTACTGCTACAGAAACTGCTGCTCCAGCCGGTCTTGCCAAGCGTTACGACTTGACCCATATCGCTTACGAAAGCGACTGTACTATCAGGAGCCGTTGCCCCATCAAGAAACCTGCCATTGCCGAAACTGATGGGTCCGCTCGCCCAGGCTCCCGGCAGCATACAGGAAGCACCACTGCTTGGGCCGGCATAGCCGACCACCGGCCAGGCATTGCCGCTTCTCATACCTATAGCAGTATCACCCGGCGGACCTATTGGGTCACCATGCGAATCTGTGATTTCATTATAAAACCACGTCCTGCCTGCAAAGGCACCATTGACAAAAACTACACAAATAACAAGGGTTGCGTAAAGGATTTGCTTTTTCATTGTTCTTCTCCTAAAGAAATTGATTTTGAGCTAAATTACCAACTCTATGTCCTATATTATAACCTAAATAAGCTCAGAAATCAAGAAAAAACAAACTCAAAATTGGGATAGTCAAGGAACAGCCGGTCATGCCTATTTCGTCTTCGATGGAAGACCGCTTGTTAAGCGTTATATGTGTGCTATAATTGGTTCGGGTGTTCCTTTGAAGGACACTTTGTTTAATCAAGCCGAGTTAGGATGAGAAATGGCGACGAACAATAAGGCTTCGCAACAAAAGAGCAATTTAGGATTGATTTTGCGGGCCTTAAAATATAGGAATTACAGGCTTTTCTTTTTCGGCCAGGGGGTATCTCTTATCGGCACCTGGATGCAGCAGCTTGCGATAAGCTGGCTGGTATACAGAATTACGGGCTCGGCGTTTTATCTGGGACTGGTTTCGTTCTGCAACCAGATACCTGTGTTTCTGGGGGCGCCGATTGCAGGGGTTTTTGCCGACCGTTGGCCTCGGCGCCGAATAGTTATGACCACCCAGATTCTGGCGATGATACAGGCATTTATATTAACCGCATTGGTTGCCTTTGACAGTATAACCTTAGCCTGGATAATCCTGCTCAGTGTTTTTATAGGGGTGATTAACGCATTTGATATGCCGACTCGGCAGGCGTTTGTTTGCGAGATGGTCGATAACGAAGAGGATTTGCCCAACGCCATTGCGCTCAATTCGCTTATTTTCAATATGGCAAGACAGGTGGGTCCTTCAATAGCAGGGTTTTTGATTGCGTTGACAGGCGAAGCTGTTTGCTTCTTTATTAATGGTGTAAGTTTCCTGGCGGTTATTTTCTCTCTTGCGGCAATGAGACTTTCCCGAAAAGTCGAAGCGAAACACGAGGGAACAATGCTTGCCGGTATAAAAGACGGCTTAGCTTATTCGTTTGGCTTTGTGCCTATAAGGTCGGCTTTTGTTTATACAGCGATGATGAGCCTTGTTGCGATGCCGTGTATGGTTTTGTTGCCTGTTTTCGCAAAGAGCATTTTGCAGGGCGGCCCCAGAACGTTAGGTTTTCTTATGGGTTCTGTAGGGGTAGGTGCGTTTATCGGCGCGATATTTCTCGCCAGGCGGAAAACAGTGCAGGGTCTTGAGAAGGTCGTGGTTTTTGCAGCGGGTATCTTTGCAGCGGGTGTAATTGGTTTCTCTTTTTCACGAATTTTGTGGCTGTCTCTTCTTCTGGCGGTTCTGCCGGGTTTCGGAATAATGGTGCAGATGGCCTCGATTAATACGATTCTCCAGACGATTGTGGACGACGACAAACGCGGTCGTGTACTAAGCTTTCATGTGATGGCATTTATAGGTATAGCGCCGTTTGGTAATCTTCTGGCTGGATTTGTCGCTGAGCACCTTGGTGCGCCGCACACACTGCTGTTGAGCGGCATTTTAAGCATTGCTGTTATGGTCTTTTTCGCAAGAAAACTGCCTCATATACGCCGAATGATTCATCCCATATATGTCCGCAAAGGAATCATTCCGGAGGTTGCCGTCGGCCTGCAGACGGCGGCGGGCATTGTTTCACAAGCCAAGGATTGACCCCGCACCTATTGTACCGTACTAAAACCAAAAAAGAGTCAATTCAAAAGGCGCCCGGCTCAAATGATTTTACTGCCAGATAGCACGGAACAATAGGTGCGGGGTTGACCTGAGATTATATCAAAGTATCTTCAGGAGTCCCCAGAAAGCTAATAAAATAACAGCGGTAAGAGCCACACTTGCGATAACGCCCCACGTATCTTCCTTATTCCATTTGCAGAATTCCCAACTGGAGTTCGGGAACAGCTTTGTATGGTCGAATCGTGTCGGGTTATCATAGCTTTTCTGCAGTTCAATTTTATCCTGTTCGCGGTCTGCAATGACTTGCGTCTTCATTTTAACGTAGAAGCGGGCTATGTTTTCTTCCAGACCCTTGTCTTTGGTAAGCATACTTATTGGGATAAGGATAATAAACGGCAAAAACGAAGCTATAAGGTATCGTACTGTCAACAGCGTGGACGGTTTCATATTTACCAGGTCCAGCCCTATTACTTTGGCAACCGCCAGTTCGGTATTCAGTCTCCCTATACCGGCCATTGGTGAGTTGGCGTCTTGGGGATTGCTCCTTGCTACTGAACTGAAGAATATGCTTGTGGGAGGAATTACAGATTCTTTCCTTATTTTTTGTCCGACAGCCAAAGCAAGTCCTTTATCAACGTCCTGCTGTGTGGCCGGCGCATTGCGTGCAACCGTTTGTTCGCAGGTTTGCTGGGTGCACCATTTTGAATGCTTGACTGCCTTGAATTGCGGCAGTACCTCCGGCAGAATCGCGAACAGTATTGTGCAGATTGTTACCTGTACATACACAGCTTTGAGACTCAGGCGTTTCCAGAACAGCAGGAGCATTACCGGGGCACCAAAGATAATATTCAATGAAGGCTGCATCTTAATTATATCAATCAGACTTTTGTAGTGTACCGCGATATAAATAGCGAGCAACAGAACGGCGGCAATAGCTATTCGCGATACGTTAATGTAATGCTCGTCGCTTTTGTCTTTGACAAACGGTTTATACAAATTTCGAACGAATAGTGCCGAGAGGTAAACACAGTTGCAGGCCAATGCGGCCATATTTGCTGCCAGGATGCCCGCTATCATAATGCCTCGCAGTCCTACTCCCAGCAAATTGTTACTCATCACGCCCCAGGCGGTATCCGGGTCGGAGATTGAACTCTGGTAGAGTGCATAAGCAAGCAGGCCGCACATCGCCCACATAATCGTAAGGATTCGTTTGGTGTAATTGCCGCCTATGTTGCCGATTCTTGCGGTAATTTCATCTTTAGCTGAGCCGTTGTGGGCCATATTGCCCTGATGGCCGGTAATGCCGATAATATAATTGGCCAGTAGAAATGCAGCGATTGAACCTAAGGAGAATTCATCCAGACCGGAGCCAAAAAAGCGCAGCATATGGTCGGGCACCCTTGCAGAAAATACGCTCCAGCCTCCCAATGCCGAGACTGCAAGCGGTATCATCATTATTGAAAATGCGAATACGAGAAGTCCCTGTATCACGTTGTTCCAGACCGTTGCTTTAAGCCCTCCCATTATTACATACGCACCTACAAAGATCGTATAAAATATGTAAAACCATGAGGTTGGAGTATAGGATATATAAGCGCTGATTTGCTCTTTTTTGTACATACTGTCGAGAGCTTTATATCTTGCGACCTGTTCGGCTGGTAATTGTTTTGCTCTATAGAGTTTGTCGAGCTGGTTGTATTCCTGGTACAAATCCATTTTTTGTTTTTCTGCGACGGTGCATTTCTCAACCGGCTTGACAGTCATTGCCTGAAAGGTGCGCAGCGTGATTTTGTAGCTCATTCCGGCGAGAATTATAGTCAGCCAGATTCCCACACAGGCATAAAAAACGGACAGAAATTTACTTTTGAAGCGTTCATCAAAGAGCTCGGCCATAGTAATCAGTCGGACTCGTCTGAACCAGCCGGCGATAAACCAGTAATAGGGACCTGAAAAAATAGGGGCCAGCATAAGCCATACGCCGCCGAGTCCTTTGCTGAAGGCGAAACTGGCGGTATTTACAGCATTGCTGGCATCAACTATAGTGGCCATGTTCATAAAGTACTGGAGGACTTTGCCTACTGAGCGGCCGGCCATAAAGAAGTCTTCCTGGCTGCGTACTTTGCCAGCACTTCTTTTGCCGATGTAGGTAATAATTCCGAGGTAAGCCACAATTAACAAGATATCTATCGGGTGGAAACCTAAAATATTCATCTTGTTCCTTTCGTTTATGGTTACAGTATGGCGTATTCTGGTTAAACGCAAAAATATATCAGGAATGGTATTATATGTCTACTGAAAAACCGCGCAAAAAATAACGCTTTATCACGCAAAATTATTGTGAAATTCTTGACAATGGAACCGTTTAAGAATATAAGCTATATATTATAAGTTGTTTAACTCAAATAAATTATTTTTAAATTTTTAGGAGGTCTAAATATGAAAAAGGTAAGTTTTATTAGTATTATTGCCTTACTGATGTGGTTTAGCTGTGCTGCTTTCCAAGAGCAGGATCAGAATTCAACTTCATCTGATTCTAATGTATCAGCCAAAACGGATATTGTTAAAGGTGCACCCGTTGCCTCACCTCAAAAATTGATGGTTCCGCCTGCCGGTTATGATGATTCAGGTATCATATTGATCTGGAATAAACCTTCTGATTATTCAAATGTTGTTAGTTTCAATGTTTATAAAAATGGGTCTTTGGTAGCTAATACGAAGAATCTTTTTTATAACGTTGCAGGATTGGACGCTAATTCTTCATATTCATTTACTGTAAAAGCCGTAGCTGATTCCGGAAAAGAATCAGCTCCCAGCAATACCGTTACTCAATCTACTGCTCCTGCAATGAAAGTATTTGATGTTACCAAATATGGCGCGGTTGGCGACGGCAACACATTGAATACTGTTGCAATTCAAAAAGCTATTGATGAATGTACTTCGGGCGGGAAAGTTTTGATTCCTTCAGGAACATTTTTGAGCGGCGCTATTTTCTTGAAAAGCGATATGATACTTCAAATCGACGGGACATTGCTCGGCAGTGATAACGCGGCAGATTATCCAATGACGAACTATCGTTTCCCATATTATTTGTCAGGTAAAGGTTATATGGGATTAATCAACGCATATACCGAGAAATATGGCAGTTTGTCTAATATTAAAATATGCGGCAAGGGAAATGTTTGCGGCGGAAAATGGGAGGGCGGCAAGACTGTTGATACAGTGCTCGGCATTAATCAAAGAACGGCAAGCGGAAACGACAGCGGCCGCGGCGATATGATTACTGCAAAAGGTATTAACAATCTTTATATCGGCGGACTTACCTTAACAAATCCGGCGATGCATACGATTATGATAACATATAGTAAAAATGTAACAATAAACGGCATTAACGTGAGCACTTATGATATACATAATGCCGATGGAATTGACCTTGCGACAAGCGATACAGCTTATATTTTCAATTCAACTTTCGATACCGGCGATGATTGTATCAATTTTAACGCCGGTGTCGGTGCTGATGGCGTAAAAGAAAATTTCCCGGATAATAATATCAGAGTTTTCAATTGTACAGCTAAACGCGGCCACGGCGGTGTTGTTTTTGGCAGCTTCACCGCGGCCTGGATTCAAAATGTGCTGGTTGAGGACTGTATTTTTGATGGAACGGATATTGGGCTTCGCTTTAAAACCGCTGAGAAACAAGGCGGCGGAGCCAGAAATGTTCTTTGCAGAGATATTACAATTAAGAATATTGCAAAAAATTCCGCAATATTTTTTGATAGTAATTATCCTCCCTCCAAATATCCTTCAGGAGGTCCGGGGCAATTTAAAGATATCACAGTGCAGAATATCACTTGTAGTAATTTATCAAAGTACGGTATCTATGTTAATGGATTGCCTGGGACTCCGCATGATAATATTTCTATCAGTAACGTTTCTATAGATGGTGCTAAGTCTGGAGGAGCTTATATCAAGTATTGTACAAACAGTACATTTGACACAATTAAAATTACAAATAGTACACCAGCCTGGACAATTGATTCCAACTCAACCTCCGGCCTTACTTTTAAAAATTGTAATCCGGCGCCATAAAGCGCCATAGACTTTCAAATTTAAATAGTATCTTCAAAGGGCTGTCTGTTAACGACAGCCCTTTTTAACTTAGGAGATATTGTATATGAGAGTTCTTCCTTGTGTTTTGATATTCACTGCAGTATTCTTGCCGCAGTGTTTTGTCAAGGCTGCTGATTGTAATAGAGTGCCGATGATACTGTTTTATGACAAACCTGCCGCCCAGTGGGTCGAGGCGATACCGATAGGCAACGGCCGGATTGGAGCAATGGTTTTTGGCAGGTCGGCCAATGAGTTGATTCAATTCAACGAGGATAGTTTCTGGGCACAAGGGCCGTATGACCCTGTAAACCCTCATGCTCTGGCGGCACTCGACCAGGCCAGACGGTTGGTTTTTGAAGGTAAGACCAAAGAGGCCCAGGACTTGATTAACCAAAAAATGATGGCCGTCCTGCCTAAACAGGCTGCGTATCAGCCGGCAGGTGAATTAAATCTGATTTTTGAAGGACACCAGCAGGTAACGAATTATCGTCGTCAGCTCGATTTGAGTGCTGCTGTAACAACGGTTGAATATAAAGTCGGAGATGTTACGTATAATCGCCAGATTTTCAGCACACCGGTTGACCATGTTACTGTTATTAGACTTACAGCGGATAAGCCGGGGATGATAAGTTTTACTGCTTATTTCAGCGCTGTGCAGGACAAAAAGAAAATTGAAGGTATAGATGAAAATACTATTGCCCTGGAAGTTTACGGCATCGCTTCTAATGGTATTGATGGTGTATTAAGATGCCATTCAAGATTAATGGTCTCAACACAAAAAGGCAAAGTCAGGCTCGAAGATGATAAGTTGCATATTGAGGAAGCAGATTCAGCCGTTTTGCTTTTGGCGTCAGCAACCAATTATATTAACTATAAAGATGTCAGCGGCAATCCCCAGGCCATAGTTAAAAAGCAGATTGATGCAGCTTCAAAGAAGTCTTTTGATAGAATGTTGTCAGACCATATCAAGGCTTATCAGGAGCTTTTTAATCGTGTCCGGCTTGATTTAGGCACAACAGAAGCTGCGAAGTTGACGACAGATGCGAGAATAAAGAGTTTTGCGGAGAATAAAGACCCTCAGCTTGTCGCATTATATTTCCAGTTTGGCCGTTATCTGCTTATATCCTGCTCAAGGCCGCTCTGTCAGCCTGCCAATCTGCAGGGCTTGTGGAATGACAGTACAAATCCGCCATGGGCGAGCAAATATACGATTAATATTAATACGGAAATGAATTACTGGCCGGCTGAATCGACCAATTTGTCTGAATGTCACGAACCATTGTTCGATATGATTAAAGACATTTCAACAACCGGCCAAAGAACGGCAAAGGTAAATTATGGCGCATCCGGCTGGGTATGTCATCATAACACAGACCTCTGGCGTGCTACAGGTCCGATTGACAATGCCTTTTATGGTTTTTGGCCGAGCGGCGGGGCGTGGCTTTGTCAGCATCTGTGGTATCGCTATGAATACACCGCCGATAAGGCTTTTCTTAAAAAGGTCTATCCGATTATGAAGGGTGCCGCAGAATTTTTTGTCGATACTCTTGTGGAAGAACCGCAGCATCACTGGCTTGTAACATGTCCTTCTATGTCTCCTGAAAATGCGATGTACGATAAGGTAAGTATTTGCGCAGGGCCGACTATGGATATGCAGATTATTCGTGATTTGTTTAATCACTGTATCGTTTCGTCGGAAATACTCGGCGTCGATAAGGATTTCCGAAAAGTTTTACAGCAGAAAGTTTCTCGCCCCGTTAGAGACAAGGCATCTTCGATGCCTGGCGGCCGCCACGAGCGGCCTGTCTCTAACGGGGCTCGTCTTGCGCCAATGCAAATAGGAAAGTATGGTCAATTGCAGGAATGGTTGGAGGATATTGATTTGAACGCTCCTGAACGCCAGCACCGCCACGTCTCTCATCTTTACGGCCTTTTCCCGAGCAGCCAGATAAATAAATATGATACTCCGCAGCTTTTCGCAGCGGCTCGCAAATCGCTTGAACTTCGCGGCGATGGCGGCACAGGCTGGTCCAAAGCGTGGAAAATAAATCTCTGGGCTCACCTGCAGGATGGCGACCATGCCTATAAAATGCTTTCGAGTCTTATTTCAACAGGCACTTATCCGAATATGTTTGATGCCCATCCGCCGTTCCAGATTGATGGCAACTTCGGCGGCACAAGCGGCATTTGCGAGATGCTGATGCAGTCGTATTCGAAAATTGAAGATAAAGAACTTGCTGGTGAAATTTACCTCTTGCCGGCTCTGCCTTCGGCTTTGCCGAACGGTTCTGTAAAAGGCCTTCGTGCAAGAGGCGGCTTTGAGGTGAATATCGAATGGAAAGACAGTGTGCTGGCAAAGGCAGAAATCAAGTCGCTTGTTGGTAGTCGGCTAAAAGTCCGTTATGGTGATAAGGTGATTGAAACAGAAACCAGCAAGGGCAACGTTTATCGTTATAATGAAAAGCTGGAACTCATTGAGGAATAATCGGTAAAAAGTATATGGAGACAAATGTGAAAAAAAGTTTGATGTTATCAGGTTCGTATTGTTTTTTTGTTTTTTTATTACTGGCTGTGTTCGGCTTTGAGAAATCGCAGCAGACAGATAAGAATGTAAATATTACTCTGTCGGACAGCAATTCGGGGATTGTCAAAAAGTATGTCGATATTGGCGATGCCTATATTTACTATGAAATAGCCGGCCAGGGCACGCCGGTGATTCTGATTCACGCCCATTCGATGGATTGTCGAATGTGGGACCCGCAGTTTGCAGAGCTGTCGAAACACTATAAGGTGATTCGCTATGACCTTCGCGGTTATGGCAGAACTGATAAACCTATTGAGGGCGAGAAATTTTCACACGCTGAAGACCTGCATAAATTGATGTATTTTCTGGGTATTCCAAAAGCGCATCTTGTAGGCCTGTCGCTCGGCTCTTTTGTCGCTGTCGATTTTATGATGCTATATCCTGACCAGACGTTGTCGATAGCGGTTGCCGCCGGCGGAATTCGTGATTCGGCTGTGCCTGAGGATGCCAATGCTGCACAAAGAGCCCAAATCGAGGCCAAAGAACGTCAGAAAAAGCTCGAATCAATCGAGGCCGTAAAAAAGCAGGGCATTGAGGCTTATAAGAAGCAGTGGCTTGAATTGATAATGGGTATTTGCGGTCCGCACAAAAATGAAATTCAACCGAAATTGTGGGAGATGATAAATGACTGGTCTGCCTGGCAGGTTTTACATATTGAGCCGCCTTGGCAGCTTAACCCGCCGGTAGCTGCGCAGATTAAAACCAAAAAGCCTGATATACCTGTTCTTGTTTTGATTGGCAAGGATGATACGCAGGGCAGTCATAATTCATCGGAATATCTTGCCCGGATAGTGCCAAAGGCACGGAAGGTATATTTCAAGAATGCCGGCCATTTTTCGAATATGGAAACACCGGCAGCATTCAATAAAGCCCTTATGGATTTTCTGTCATCGGTAGAGAGTCGCTTGGCGGCTAAGACTAAAAACTAATTCTGCGGACAACTTGCCGCTTAAGGTCCTTTTCCGCGATTATCTACTGCCAGCATTCGCTGGGTGGATTTCGATTGCAGGAGAGCCACTCTTCCGCCAAATCCAGTATGTCGAGCCAGTCAAGGCTGCAATCGCCATTCAGGTCTATCGTCGCACATGCGGGTCCTTCCACCTTCACGTTGTCGGCATAGAAGTAGCCTTCACCGGACCACGGCAGGCCGCCTTCACTGAACGCCACAACTATGTAGTCGCCGCTCGCCGTGAACACACCGTCAGCAGGTCCATTTGTCTGTGATGCCGTTATCGGCTCCCAAGTCCACCACGTGCCGGAGGAGTCTATGTTCTGATTAGCAACGCCAAAGATTTTCCCGTACATAACCGCATTCGGGTCTGTCCATATCGTCCACGTATTGGCGTCGGGATTGGTTTCGAATGTTACCAGCACCTGAGCCCAGTTGCTGCGGTGGCAAGGGTCTGATGCCACGAGGCCGGAAAGGTCGCCTATCCACTCGGCCGAGAGCTTGTATTGCTTGCCCTTCTTGGTCGGTATCACCTGATAGAGGTAGTGGCCGCTGGTCTCGGTAATGTACGAAACGCTTTCCACCAAGGCTGAGCCGACAGGGTCGCCCCAACCACCGTCATACATAACAATGAACGTGCCCACGGCCGAAGGCAGGTCGAATGTCTGCCAGCCAGGTACTATATCGGTATCAAATGTGCCATTGACGGCAATATTGTTGGTGAGCGGCAGCACCTCGTCCCAATGGCCTGCCAGCAGAGCGTAGTCCAGAAAATCGACTTTGCAGTTTTCATCGAGGTCAGAGCCGATGGTGTCGGAACAATTGTATTGCACAGTCGTTGCGTTTGCCTCGTTGGACCAGGCGGTCTCATTCTGGCTTAAGCTCTTGTCGCGGGCTATGACGCTGTAGCTGTAGGTTGTATTATTGATAAGTCCGGTATCGGTGTAAGCAGTGTCATCCTGCCAGTTGGAATCATGGTTCGGGTCGGTAATGTTGGCAAAGAAGTACTCAACACCGCTTATATCGGTCGCCGTTGTTGCGGTCATGGCTATCGTGTCGATGCCGGTCGCGTTCGGCTCCGTTGCCCATGTCATTTGATTCGGCTCAGGAGGCGTTGTATCTACCAGTGTCATCCCTGAGCAGGGGTCGGACGGCGCCGTCTCATTATGATTTGGGCTCTTATCGTGTGCTATCACCGTGTAGGTGCATATAGAGCCTTCTGCAAGGCCGGTATCAGTATATGTTGTGCTGTCCTGCCAGTTGGAGTCGTGGTTCGGGTCGATTATGTTAGCGAAGTAATATTCAACGCCGCTGCTGTCGGTTGCGGTGGTGGCGGTCATTGATATCGAGTGCAGGTCCGCTCCATGCGGTGCAACAGCCCATGTCATCGGATTAGGTAGCGGCGTATTGAAGTCATTGACCGGAATAGTTGTTGCAGAAGCGGGGTTCGATGCAGCGCCCGTAAAGATGGTCTGAGTCTGGTTGCGAGCCTGGACGGTGTAGGTATAAGTTGTGCCGGGTATAAGGCCGGCGTCTGTGTAGGATGAGCCGATTTGCCAGCTTGAGGAATGGCCGCCGCCTGCAGTGCATGTGAACCGGTATTGAACACCGTCGGCACACGTTGCCGTAGTGGCGGTCATTGCGATCGAGCAGCCGTCAACGGCGTAAGGCGCCACCGAGAAAGTCATAGGATTTGGTGATGGAGTGAGCTTATCGACGCCCGCGCCGTTCATAACGATGGTATTGACGTCAGCTCCGGAGTCCAAAGTATACGAATACGGCGGCACAAAGATTTTGTTAGGGTCGTTGTAATCGTTCGGAGCCCAGGTAGGAACTGAGCAGTTATAAAACACATTGCCGGTATTCCAGCCTATTATTCCTGCAGGATAGTTGGCGTCCTGGCTGTAGTTTTTCCAGGGATTGGGTACAGCATTGTAGTAGTTGTTCTCGACCCGAATCTGGCATTCAACGCCTACACCATGGCAGTAACCGCCGCTCTGGAGATTGCTGTAGTAATTGTTAAAGACGTGAACCTGACCGAAACGCACCCTGGGCATACGTTCTGTACAGCCGCTGCCCCACCAGTTGTGATGGAAAGTTTCTTTTAGTTTGCCGCGGTCGCCGGTGTCGCCATCATCAGAGCCTACCAGACAGCAGTTGCGGTGGCATGTGTTCTGGCCGGTTGGGGGCGGGTTATAATAGAACTTGCACCAGGATACGGTAATATAGTCGGACTGCTTGGTTGGGTCCAGAAGACCATCGGGCGAATCAAAAATACTGCAGTGGTCAACCCAGATGTGGTGTGATCCGCTCTGTATCGTAATGCCATCGGTCGATGGGTCATCACAGCCCTGGGCGGCATCTTCATACCAGATGTTCAGATTGCGAATAATAATATTGCTCCTGTTCGAAATGTTCAGGCCGCCATTGATACCGGGATTGGAGCCGATGCCTATGATGGTCTTGTTGGATTTTACGCTAACTACTTGCAATCCCCGGGTCATCGTTATGGTTGTGGGCACGATGATGACATAGGGCGAGGAGCTTGTGGCATAAGCCTTAAAGTTTGGCTCATCAGTAACGGTAACAGTGGAGCCGGCCGAACCGCCCTTAATGGTGTACGGCATGCCATTTGTGTCAATTGTGACCCACCCGATAGGCATACTTTCAAACGCCATTGCTCCAGCGGCATAGAATAACGAGATAATAACAAGTCCCGCTACGAGACGTGCTCTTTTCATCTTTTGATACCTACGGAAAAATTATTATCCATCGAGGATTACATATTTTATTCTTCTTCTTTCAGCCAGTTTTCCGCCAGCAGAGCAAATTCATAAAAGTTGACTATACCGTCGCCGTTGTAGTCTGCGTCGGCAATTTGTTCTTCATCATTGACCAGCCAGTAGTTCTCGGCAAACTGTTTGAGGTCGTTCGTATCTACTACATCATTACGGTTGAAGTCGCCATAAGGGCCGAAGAGCCAGTGCGGGAAGAAGTCGTTGCCGTCGGCACCGGCGCCTGATTGCACCATAGCCGGGATATCATTAGCATCGTCGAGCGTATAGGAATATGGCGGCGTAAAGACGGTGTCATTGCCGTCAATAAGAACGACTCCCGATTCGTGCACATTCCAGGTGACGTTCACGAGGGCGTTGCCGGCAGCGTAGAGCAAGCCGGGGTGGTCGACTCCTACCGATGAGACATAGCGTTCCCAGGGATTCTGCACATCTTTGAAATAGTTATTCTCGACGAGGCACTCGGCATACAAGCGTGTGCGGACGCAGTAGAGGTCGCCGGAGCAGTTGTAGTAGTTGTTATAGACATGAGCGCGGCCGAAACGTACTGAAGGAATTCGTTGCCAACAAAAAGTGCCGTACCAATTATGATGGAAGGTGATATGGAGCTTACCCTGGTCGTCGTGAGTGTCGCCAGCGCCGACGAGATGTACGCGGTCATTGTTGCTGTTCATAGAACTAAAATAGAACTTGCACCATGAGACGGTGACCCAGTCGGACCTTCTGGTTATGTCGATACAGCCGTCCCAGCAGTTATAGAGGGTGCATTTGGTGATGAAGACATTATTTATGTCTTCCTTTACGCTGATACCGTCTCCTTCGCCATAGCTGCTGGTGGGAGCAGTGATATTCAGCCTTTCGATGATTACATTGGATGAACCATTTTTAAAGGCCAGACTGCCTATGATTGTCGGATTTTCACCTATACCCTTGATGGTTTTGTTCGACCGAATGCTGATTTTTTTGTCTGTGAGTGAATTGAGGTCGATAACACCTGAGACCTGTATGATATATGGTGTATCTATTATTCCGACATAGGTTGCCAAATCTGTTGCGGTAGTAACGGTGACGGTGTTTCCGCCTGCTCCACCGGTAGTACTTTGGCCGAATCCATCCGCTGCAAAGACGGGAAATGCAGGATATAACAACAAGGCTGCAAAGAGTCCTACTAAGAATAATGCTCTTTTCATCCCGATGCCTCCGAACAATCAATAAATTAACAGCCCACTTATACCCAATACTATTATATCAGAAAGTTCGACTAAAAGACAAGCTTATTGTAAATGTTAGTGATAATTTGCGCGAATTTGCGTTTTTTTTTGCGCAAGAAAGGTTTTCGAAGTCTGTGTGAATAATTTATTTAAGGAATATTTGTTTTAAAATTCATTATTCTTTTTACTAACGACTAACGACCAGCGACTATCGACTATCGGGGGCGGTGTTGCTGGCGGTATTTCTGGGGCAGCATACCGGCAAGCTGCTTGAAGGCTCGCCGCATGTTGGAAGTGTAAAGAAAACCCGACCGGCTGGCTATCTCGTCAATCGACAGATTTGTCTCATTCAGCAGGGTTTTTGCAATATCAAAATGAGCCTGGACTATCTGGTCGTGTATTGACCTGCCCAGCGCTTTGCGGAACCTCAATTGCAGAGAGCGCTTGCTTATACAGACATAGTTGGCTATCTCATCTACCTGCAGAGGCTTGTTGCTGTTTTGCTGGATGTATTTCAGAACCTGTATGATACCCGCATCGTCGATTGCAAAGATATCTGTTGAACCGCGGCTTTCGACATGTGTCGGTTGAATTTCTATACACTGCCCCTGCATGGTTTGCTGGCCGGAGATTATTTTATCGAGCAGTCTGGCTGCCTCATAGCCGGCTTTTTTAAAATTGAGGGCGATGCTCGACAGCGGCGGGTCGCAGATATTGCAGATGGCCTGGTCGTTATTAACCCCGAGGATAACAATTTCATCCGGCACATTGAGCCCGGCTTCTTTCGCTACATTGCTTAGATGGCAGGCAAGTATATCGCAACTGGCCAGTATGGCTACCGGCTTGGGTAATTGGCGGAGCCATTCTATCAGTTGTTGTTGGCCGGTATTGAGGGTGGTGTTTATCCATAGGGTGGCAAAAGGGACAAGGTCATTCATGATTGGTATTTGTTCTTCAAACTTATGAACCGTAAAACCTTCCTTGGCAAGATAGCTGGAAAAAAATTCCATTCTCCCGTGGGACCATTTTGCCTGCGTCAGACCGAAAAATGCAAAATTTCTGAATTTCTTTCTCAGGAAATACTCGCAGGCCATCCTGGCGACCTGTTCGGAATCGGCGCTGACAAACGGCAGGTTGAACATGTCCTCCAGTGTTGATACTGCTATAACAGGTATGCCAATCTGCAGAAGTTCTTTTGCTTTTGTGGTTGTCTGTGTGCTCACAAAAGCGCCTTTGCAGCCTCTTTGTTTGAGGAAGGACAGCGATTCCTGCGAACTGTCGGGCCATACGATTAATTGCCAGTTGCCTTTATTATGGATATATTCAGTGATGCCGGCCATGATTCCTTCGGTGTTGTGATTGATATTGTTGTGTGCAAAAGCTATTTTGGTCTTTTCTTTCATCTTAAATCATCTTAAATCATTAAGTGTTGTCTGTATGAATTTTTTCGAGAGTATAAGCAACGCAAAGAAAGCGATAGAGGTAAAAAGATTCTATCATTCCCGGCAGGCTTGTCAAGATGCAGTAAACCGCGGGATGTGCCGAGTAAAGCAGAAAAGTTTTACTTATCTTACAACGAGTTTTTATGAAACCTTAACATTGTGGTAATGATTTGTCCGTGTTGGGGCAAAAAACTCGTATTCTTGTGTCGTAAAAGCCTTTGCGCAAAACTGCTTTTTGTATTGCGCAATATAACCTTGATTAACATTTGTTTTTGTGCGATAATATCGCAGATAAAATTGAAAAATTTAGGATATGAGGATGTTTGGTATATGAGGAAGTTTGTATAAACGCCGATAACTGTATGTCTGTACTCTAAAATAGCAGTTTCCCGCGGATTATCGGGACAAAAATTATTTGTCTTAAGGAGGACATAATTATGAAAAACACAAGATTAGTATGGATGATTTTGTTGGTAGTAGCAATTATTTCTCCCTGTGCCCGGGCGGCGGTATGGAACCCCGACACGGACCCCAATCTGAAGTTCAATCTGAATTTTGAGCAAAACAAGGTCGGCCCTCCTCCTGAAACAAACGATGTCGGGCCGTTGCGCCTTGTGGGAACAGCTTATGATTATAACAATACCGACCCCTGTAATCCGTTTCATATGTGGGATTCTAATGCAGCCGACCAGATAGTTGGCAGCTTCTGCGGCGACTTCAGGAAACCTTGCGATGCCAATACCGGTAAGGCATACGACTGTAAGGTTAGGGTGCCTGATAATATTTTGAACGAGATATTCATGATGGGCAATCCTCTTGTTACGGGGGATGAGTTTGCTAAACGCAG
>JBGOWI010000086.1:0-4831 GCA_041478555.1 Phycisphaerae bacterium | reverse complement strand
TTTTAATATAGAAGCATTCTTGTCAAAACACATGCTCGTATTATTTGCTGAAAAATGAATATTTTCAGACTCACCATATGCTTGAAGATAAGATATGGCCAATAGCGTAACAATTTCGCTATTTTGGTTTAATGATATTTTTTTGTATTTTGATCTAAATGATGACAATTCGATTTTCTTTAAAGAAGTAATAGATTTAGGTTGGCAAAGATACCATCTTTTATCTATTTCTATGCCATTTTTTTCTATTTTAAGAATTTCTTTTTTGAGCCATTGAATATGACTTTCTGAATTATGACTTTTAAAATCAAAAAATTCATTTCTATCTTTTTGGACATTTTGATATTCAACTAAATCACAAAAATAAAAATAATCCTTATAATAAATATCTTCATTAGTATTTAAGAAAAGAATTGCGTCAGCTAATATTTCCGTCAACTTGCGACATCTCAAACTTAGTTCTTCAAAAACTGCTTGTTCTGTTATCCTTATAATCTGTTTTTTTGCATCTTCACCTTCTTTATTGCTAATTTCAGCTTCATTACACGAAAAAAACTCTTTAAATCGCATCAAACATGTTGCTGCTTTTTGAGCTTCATCAATTGCTTGGTATATAAAAATATTTCGTGAATTTTTATGTGAATAAGGTGCTCTAAAACGAAAATTATCTTCATCTAAAGTCAATAATTTTCTTAAATCATGCCCACAACTAAAGGCCGCAGTTACTGCATGTTCCCAAAACAATTTATTACTTGAATTTAATTTATCAGCATTTTCTTGCATTTTTATATTTTATTTTTATTTTCTGTTATTGCTGTCTTTAACTGATCTCTTGCTTGATTTACGTACTTCATAGGCCCTCCAATAGGACGGCCATTTGTTATCCATATCTTTACGGATAGCTCTTCTACTTTTTTCTGGAATAATCTCGCCTTTCGAGCTTCCTTTTTCTCAAGCATTCCAATTCCAGGATTATCATTGAATATGGATGTTAAAACATCAGAAGAAATCTTATGATATTTGCAATACCTATCATAAAAATCCGCAACAATAACACCTGCGTTGCGAATCTTTAGGCTACATGCCCATATTTCAGTAAAGAACAACCATGTCAATAATGGCTTTTTGTTATCCACTGCCAAAAGGCATTCCTGAAATTGATAACTTCGATTAACATCTGGCTGATGAGCATATTGTGTGTATAGAAATACATCAATTAATCTTTTGCGATTAAAGGGAAAATCCTTTTTAAGGAACGGTACAAAATTAGGTTTCAGCGTTAGTTCAATTTTGTATTCATCTGCTATGCCCTTTACCCATTTGCTTATAGGATATTCTCTGGTCGATTTTTCAAAAACTTCGACAGCTTTGATGAAATTAGCAGGTTCTTTCTCCATATAAAGCCGACGGAAAATAGTTACAAACGAACGAATCTCTTCATCCGTAACCGCTGTCTCTAAAATCAACTCATTTTCTCCTGAACCAGTTAGATTTCCGGGGCCATCTTTGTAGAATGCTGAAGTCAGCATTTCCCTCAAATCTCGCGCAAAGTAACCCAAGATTTTAAGCTGTTCCTGCGATAACGAAATCTGATCGATAGGAATTGGTTTTTTATCGGCTAACATGTAATCTATATCATGCTGTTTAAATTTAGCCGGGAACATAACAACATTTGGATTACCTGTCAGAACGGCACCCATACGATTATTTGACAATTCTTTGCCGGTTTCGTCTTCAAAATAATTAGGGATATATATGGAATGAACGTTATTTCCTTGATACAATGATTTCAATTCATCTTTTGTATAATTTTCTTCTCTGAACAAGTGACGGTAACACAACATGTCTAATTGATGACCAGCATCTTTCAATTCGTAGGCCAACTCAACAGCAGCTTTGGTGACATCGTCTAATGTATCGGTTTCCAACCATAAATCGCGGTCTTTGAATTGCTTATCGCGTGTATCAAGATATCTCACTTGCCAAAATAAATCCATGCTCGCATATCCTCCTTTACATCAATCTTTTCTGCTGTTGCCCGTCCTCGATGTCTGCCAAAATTCTATCTCCCTCATTTTCTACCATTCTTATCTCTTTGTCAATCCCGCACCAAAATAAGTATTCTTGAGTCGGTGCGGGGTCAAACCTTCTTTTCCCCTAAAAAATCCGTGTCATCCGCGAAATCCGTGGTTACTTTTCAAACTCAACGATAGAATTTCTCGCCGTTTTGAACATTAAGATTTCGGTAATTCGGATTTGTTTCGGATTTCGATATTAGGATTTAGAATTTAACTTCATTACTGCTGTTCATCCTGAACTGGCGGTTCTTCGACAGTTTGCTCCTCTTGTTGCTGCTCCTGCGGCTCGCCGCCCGGCTCGCCTGTATTGAGCGTAGTCGAAATGCCCGATTCTTCTTTTTCTTCTTTAACCACTCTTTCAACCGCAACAACTTTGTCATTCTCTTCGAGTTTTATCAGTCTGACGCCCTGCGTGTTTCTGCCGATTTCGCGTATCTCTTCAAGACCTGTGCGGATAACAATGCCCTTGGCGGTCATAATCATAATGTCGTCTTCATCTTTTACAGCCTTAAGGGCAACAACATTACCATTCCGTTCGGAAGTCTTGATATTGATAAGTCCTATTCCTCCTCTGCCCTGCGGCCTGTAATCTTCGAGCGTGGTCCTTTTGCCAAACCCGTTCTCACAAACGGTAAGCAATGTTGCCGCCTCTTCAGCGATAACCATATCTACAACAGCATCGCCCTTACGCAGCTTAATCCCTCTTACGCCTCTGGCCGCCCTGCCCATCTGCCTGGCCTGCGATTCGTCAAATCGAATGGCCATACCGTCTTTTGTGCCGAGAATAATATGGTTTTTGCCGCTGGTCAAAGCCACGCCGATTAAATCGTCGCTCGGCTCAAGTTTTATCGCGATGATGCCGCTCGAGCGCGGATTGGCATAAAGGCCAAGGGCTGACTTTTTAATAATGCCGTTTCGCGTTGTCATTACAAGGTTTCGCTCGTCGAATTTGTCGACGTTTATAATCGAGGTAATCTTCTGGTCGCCTAAATTAAGCAGGTTTGCAATACTCCTGCCTTTGCTCTGCCGCGAAAGCTGCGGAACGTTATAGACCTTCAGCCAGTAGCATTTGCCCCTGTTGGTAAATACAAGCAGATAGTCGTGCATCGAAGCCGTAAAGAGACTCTCTATAAAATCGCCTTCTCTCGTGTCCGAACCGATGACCCCCTTGCCGCCTCTGCCCTGTTTTCGGTAGGTGTCAATCGGCATACGCTTGACATATCCGCTGTGACTTACGGTGACAAGCACTCCTTCATCGGCAATCAAATCCTCTACGTTAAATTCTTCGGTCTCTTCAGTGATGACTGTTCTGCGCTTGTCCGCGTACTTTTCATTCAGTTCGTAAAGGTCTTCGGTGATTATATCAAGCACAAGTTTTTCATCAGCCAGAATCGCTTCATAGCCCTGTATTTCCTCAATAAGAGCAGCATACTCCTGACCGAGCTTTTCAATCTCAAGGCCGGTCAGCCTCTGGAGCTGCATATTCAGGATGGCATCTGCCTGCGGACCGGTAAGGAACTGCTCTTCCGAGCTTGCCCGCTTTACAAACTCTTCCGGCAGCAGTTTTCGCAACACCGCCGATTCCGCCAGACGCAGCGCCTTTTTCATAAGATTTAATTTAGCCGTCGGGGCATCAGGCGATTTTCTAATCAGCTTGATTATCTCGTCAATGTCGCTTACCGCAAGGATAAGACCTTCGAGAATATGCGCCCTGTTGCGACATCTAATTAACAAAAATCTGCTCCGCCTGCGGATTACCTCTTTGCGATGGTCGATAAACAATTGAAGCATCTGCTTTATATTGAGCGTTTCAGGCCTGTTATTCACAAGTGCAAGATTCGAAATCGCAAAAGTCGATTGCAAAGGCGTGTATTGATAAAGTTTATTAAGCACAATCTGCTCTTCAGCATCTTTTTTCATCTCTACTACAATCCGCATACCTTTGCGGTCCGATTCATCGCGGACATCCGAAACCTCAGGCAAAGTGCCGGCCTCAACAAGCTCTGCAACCTTCGAAACGATTGCCGTTTTGACTACCATATAAGGAATTTCGGTAATGATGATAACCTTGCGGCCTTTTTTGGTCTCCTCAATGTCAACCTTGCCCCTGACAGACAGATGGCCTCTGCCGGTTGAATAGGCCTGTCGGATTCCTTTTCTGCCGCAGATTATTCCGCCGGTCGGAAAATCCGGCCCCGGCAGAACCTTCATAATGTCCTTAAAGCCGCAATTCGGGTCCTTTATCACTAATAACAACGCCTGGCAGACTTCGCCGAGATTATGCGGCGACAGATTCGTCGCCATACCTACCGCGATACCTGTGGAGCCGTTAACTAATAAATTGGGAAACCTCGAAGGCAAAACTGTCGGCTCAGTCCTGGTCTCGTCATAATTCGGCACAAAATCAACCGTATCGCGGTTTAAATCTTCGAGCATCTCCATCGCTTCAGCCGACATCCTTGCCTCAGTGTATCTCATCGCCGCCGGCGGGTCGTTGTCAATGCTGCCAAAGTTCCCCTGCGGGTCAACGAGGCAATATCTCATATTCCAGTTCTGGCCGAGCCGGACTAATGTGCCGTAGGTGGCCTGGTCGCCGTGAGGATGATAATTACCGCCGGTATCGCCGACGATTTTTGCGCACTTTCTGTGCTTGCTTCGGGGTCCGAGATTAAGGTCGTTCATCGCGACAAGTATTCGTCGCTGTGATGGTTTAAGGCCGTCGCGCACGTCCGGCAGAGCGCGTGAAACTATTA
>JBGOWI010000051.1:0-17066 GCA_041478555.1 Phycisphaerae bacterium | reverse complement strand
CCCCTCGACACTTCGACAAAGCTCAGTATAAACAAGCTCGGGACAGGCTTTGACAAGGCCTGATTTTCTGGTATAATCCCCCGCTGAAACGAACAGGAATACTTACTTAAGCATATTCGAGGCGTATAAATGCGGATTGCGGCACACTTGCAAATGATATTGCGTTGATACCGGAGCCGGCTGCAATTGCATTGCTTGGTCTTGGCTTACTTGCCATAAGACGCAAAAAGTAAAAGTAAAGATTAAAATCTCAGGGCCAATCCGATGGGTTGGCCCTGAGTAAATTTAGATGGCCTGAAGTTTTAGCTTCTGCTCTTTCAAAAGTGGAAATGAACATCTCTTTTAAGCCGTCGTTCCGGGATTTTAATAAGTCCTGATTTTGCCCCGGGAGCTTTCTGGAAACAGCAATAATTGTTAATTGTTTGTATTTTATAAAATAGTGGTTTCCCGGCTTATCGGGTAATTATTTGTCTTAAGGGGAGGGCATAATTATGAAAAATAGAAGAATAGGATGGATGATGTTGGTAGTAGTGGCATTGGTTTCTTCCAGTGCCTGGGCAGCATGGAACCCATACGCCGCGGACCCAAATCTGGTCTTCAATATGAATTTTGACACGAACGACACCAACGGCCCTCCGCCTACAACCACCGACGCAAAGGCCGGTCTTGTGGGAACGCTCGAGAATTATAATCTAAGTCACTATGTTTTGTGGGAGGCAGGCAAGATAGGCAAAGACGCCAATTTTGGACAGCCTTATGATAAATCCCCTGGTTCCGGGTTGGATGGGAATGATTGTCATATAGTTGTGCCGCCATCTCCTATCTTCGACCTCGGCACTTACAACACAGATAAGCACACGTTTACATTCTGGTTCAATGTGCCGGAGGCGGGAGGTCTGACTTCAGGCACTATTATGAGGCACGCAAGTATTTATTTGGAAACTACTGAAGGTTACGAGGACCTTTTATGGGAAATACGCATATATAACAGCAAGCTCCATTTTTATCACAAAAACAACAGTCTGCGTATGGAGACGGCGTCCAGCCTCACTGACCCTAACCTGGGGCTTACGCCCGAGACCTGGCATCATGTCGCCATTGTCATTGACAGAACTGCGAGCGATTGGATGACATATCCGGAGAAATACTGCAAGATATACATAGATGGTCTTGAAGTGCCTGTGATAGTTACTTATCATAATACTTCAAGTATGAACGTAGACCTCGACCATACGTCTCCTTTATGGATTGGAGCCGGTGAACGCGATTTTGACGGCCTGCTCGACGAGATACGTCTTTATAAGAGTGCCCTGAGCCCTGTGCAGGTCAGTATTCTTTATCAGTCTGATAAAACTGTAAAGCCGGTTGCTGTGCTTCCTATTCCGCGTTCTTCAAATGTAGTTATGGATACAAATTTGAGCTGGGTTCCTGCCGTTGGCGCTACGGCGCAGCAGGTATATTTTGGTACTGACCCGAATAATCTGGTCCTGAAGAAATCGGGCGGCGGTGCGATGAATGAGGTAAATAATACAGAACTTGGCGGTCTGCTGGCACTTTCGATTTATTACTGGGATGTTAACACTACTTACGGCGGCAGTCCTGTTGCAGGACCTCTGTGGTCGTTTACCGCCGAAGCAGGCGAGGCGCTCAATCCGTCTCCGGCGAATGGCCAGGAAGATGTAAATGTCGGTGCCACCGACCTGAAATGGAAAGGCACTCCCAGCGCTATCAATTACAAGGTTTATTTCTCTAATAACGAGAGCTTTGTGGAGGATATGTGCGATGCTGCGTTAGTTCCGGATAATAATATTTTTGATACCAACATTGCGGTTACCACAACTCTAATGGCTGAAAACTACTATTGGTGTGTAGAAAGCAATCTGGTTCCTGAAGTTAATAAGCTTCCGGTAGATTCTAATGTATGGACTTTCCGCACCAAACCGTATCCGATAGTCTTCAATACCGACGTCTGTGATGTAAATTATAGTGGCCAGATTATCCCCGGCTATAAATGTATGAGAATGGAACCGGATAGTAGCTGGACGACTCTTGCAACAGGTTCTATCGATTCCAATTCCGGTGACGGTGTTCCTGTAATAGTCTTCGACTTTGACAGCTTTGTTTATAACCAGCGTTACGATATTATTGTCCTGCCGCAGTATGGGGCTGGCGATGATGGTAATGTTATTCCTACTCCGCTGGCCATTCACACAGTTGGCGATTTCTACTTTGACGGCAGGATGGATATTTGCGGCGAAGATGTTACTACTGCCACTATTCTACCGAGAGCGTGTTCCGGCGGTTTTCCTGGCGCGAGAGTCAATGCAGGTAACGGCAATGGTGCCCCTAATTACTATTATCAGATAACTATACCCGTACCTGAACCCAATACCGGCCATTACATCCATCATCGCTATGGTGACTTTAATTCTTCTCTGAAGTACGTATGGCTTGTAACTACGGAGGGATATGGAAGGTACGGCCCTGGTACGGGTGTTGTCCCGCCCGATAGGTGTGGCGGCGGCGGTGGTTATGGCGGCATCGGCGGAGATAGCGGTTGCGGCTACTACTATGGCGTATTTTCCGGCGGGCCTACCTATGGCGATGAGGAAGTGCCTGTTGCGTTTGGCGGCAGTGCCGGCGGATGGGGCTTGAATGCTCCGGGCGGCTCAGGGGGCGGCGGTGTCGAAATTGTCGCTACCGGTAATGTGGTCCTGGACAGCAATTCCGAGATACATGCCGATGGTGGTGGTATGCTGCTGAGTGCGGTCCAGTACCCGGGCGGCGGCGGTTCCGGCGGTTCTGTAAGGATTATCGCCGACGGCAGCGTTACCAATAAGGGTATTATCACTGTAAACGGCGGCAAAGGCGGCGATGGCTATGATAAGAGTAATAATACCGGCGGCGGCGGCGGCGGCGGCCGCGTGGCGATTTTCTACAGCAATACCTACACTAATAACGGCAGTATTACTGCTGACGGCGGCGATAGGGGCACTTACTTTGGGACCGGTCTTGCTGAAAACGGTAAGGACGGAACTATCTTTGTTATAAAGACTTCGCCTACGCGAAGAAAGGCTTCTGCTCCGACACCCAAGAATGGCGATGAGATGGTCTATTGTCCAAATTCCACTTCTGGTAATTGGCTGACACTGAAGTGGTATTCCGGATACAATAAGATGAGTGCCAACGATATTGTTTACTTCAGGGAGGGAAGTCCTCCTAACGATGGTAATCAGATTGGCGCACCGGTACCTGCAACTCGCGGTCAGCATAGCAGTACCGTAGATGTAAATATTGTAAAAGACAAGACTTATTACTTTAAGGTTAAGACCGTACCTGTTGATGGTAATGATAGTAATACTGTCAGCAGCGATGTGTTCTCGTTTAAGACGGTTGGCTGGCAGTGTCCGATTGCGACCCCCGATTTCAATGACCTTCATGTGGGTGGACCGGTTTGGGATAGCAATCGCGACTGCGTGCTTGACGGTAAGGACCTCTCGTATTTTGCGAGACATTGGCGCGACCTTGGATTTGGCGATTATGTGCTGGACGGTGCTGATTTAGGCAGGTTTGTAAACGAGTGGTTAGACTGTATTGGAAGAACAAACAGCGGCTGCGACGGCTGGTAACAACCGTGAGTGAATATTAAATAATTTTGTCTGTCATTGCGACCCAGAGAAATCGGGGTCGCAGTGCGGAAGTGGGGCAGAGGGGCGGAGAGAATAAGTCGGCAAATCTATGGTGAAAACTATGATTTCAGTCCCTTGGGGATGGCATAGCTATCATAATAATGTGGTATCAATGGATGATTTGTTTTATATTGTGCAGGACTGGCTGTCGACAGGTCAGGAGTATTAATTTTCACAGGGAGGGATTTGTTGTAGGATATGGATGCATTTGCGGCAAGATTGTTCCTGGTTTTATCCTTATTGGTACCTGGTGCGGTTTTCGCAGGCGAGGGTAATGCGTCCTGGCAGCCGGAGGAAAAACTGGCCGGACTCGCCAGGCTTTTTGAAACGGACAAAACCCGGCAGATTGTAGTCGACCAGAACGGTACGGGTGATTTTAATTCAATACAGCAGGCAATAGATGCAATTCCGAAGGATAATACCGAAAGAGTTATAATTCTGATAAAGCAGGGTTTTTATAAACAGCGAGTTTTGATACCAAAAGACAAGCCTTTTATTACCTTACGCGGCATCGACCCTTATAAAACGATTATAAGCTATAACCTTAACGCGCAGATGATGAAACCTGACGGTTCGCGGACATATGGTGCTGATTGTGCCACGCTTATAGTCTTGAGTCCTGATTTTATATTGGAAAACATTACCGTTGAAAACTCTCACGGCCCGCACCCGCAGGCGCAGGCTGCCAAGCTGGTATGCGAACGTGCTATTGCTGTCAATTGCCGTTTTTTGGGCGGGCAGGATACGCTCCTTACGCACTCAGGCCGACAGTATTATTTGAACTGTTACATTGAAGGCGGTACAGATTTTATATATGGCCATGCTCAGGCTTTTTTTGAAAATTGCCTGATTCATTCGAAGGAGAGCGGTCATATTACCGCCCACGCTGCTACCGAGCCAAACCTTCCCACCGGCTATGTATTTTATAATTGCCGTGTTACGACGGCCGACGGTGTACTGACGGACCTCGGTAGGCCGTGGCGGCCCTACGCGAGAGTGGTTTACTCTGACTGCTGGCTTGACAAAGGTATAAAGCCGGCGGGCTGGGATAACTGGCGCGACCCCAACAGAGAAAGTACGGCTTTTTATGCCGAATACAAAAGTTCAGGGCCCGGTGCCAATCCTGCCGGACGTGTGAAATGGTCACATCAGCTTACAGATGTCGAGGCCCAAAAATTCTTGCCGGAGAACTTTATGAAGCTCGACGGCAAAACCGTTGACGAATGGCTGCGAAAAATCCTTGATTTCCGTAAGTCATTCTGCCCATACTGACGGGTCTAATGGACCGAAGGCTGGTCTTAAGAATTAAAAAGGTTGTTTCGTCTGGGTCTCGGATTCAATGCATTCGGCTGGCAATGCAGCGAATAGCGCGGTCAACGCCAACAAGGCGAGCTGTCTGACCGGAATATTCGATATTTTCATGGCACGTTTTATTACCTGTTTGTTTGCTCCAATCCTTCGACCACTGCGTTCTCCAATATGAACGGCTGGCCCTGCTGTGTTTCAATTTTCACATTATTGAGTTTGATGGCTTTGGCATTCCGAATCGTCAGGCCGGTAGGAGCCCAGATGCGGACGTTTTCCAGCACGACATCCGACACCCCACACTCGGGCAGGCCGGCGATGAGGCCGGCACTGGCACTGCGCGGCTCAAGATAAGCGTGATAGGCAGAGAGATAATAGATGACATCGGTCAGGCGGTCGACAATGAGACCAAGACCAGCACCGCGCGGGCTGGTGGCCGTGAGGTTCGTAATGCGAATATTGCGATAGATGGGCGTTAGGGACGTGACGGACTGTGCCGAATCTCCCTCTGCGGGACCTTCATAGTAGGAAGAAATGCTGATCGGGATTTTCACGTTCTTCATCGTGATGTTGCTGTAGGTGATATTTTCCACCAACCCGCCTTTGCCGCGGGCGGATTTGATTCGGATGCCGTTAGCGGTGTTCTCGAACGTGCAGCGTTGAACGGTGACATCGCGCACGCCGCCCACCGTTTCGCTGCCGATGGACATTCCGTGGCCGTTAAGGAACGTGCAGTCGGTGACGGTGATGTCTTCACAGGCGGCGTTTGGGTGCGCCGGGTTCACGTGACCGGATTTGATAGCGATATTGTCGTCGCCGACGTCAATAACGCATTTGGAAATACGGACATGGCGACTTTCGCTGGGGTCAATGGCGTCCGTGTTGGGCGAGACGGATAGCGCACGGATGGTCACGCCTTCGATGACCACGTCCTCACAATTTTTAGGGACGAGGTGAAAGCTCGGTGAATTGACCAGCGTGACACCAGTGACTTTGACTTTCTTGCAGCCGACCAGCAAAACCATGCGAGGGCGGGGTGAGGTAAAACCTGGGGTCTTGTTTCGAGCCTCCTCGGCGGGGATCCACCAGCGTGCGCCTGAGCCATCAATTATGCCCTTGCCGGCGATGGTGACATCGGTCAGATTCTTGCCGTTGACGAATGCCGCGAAGGCACTGCTGCCCTTGGCACTTTCCATAGTCACGCCTGGCCGCAGGAAATCCTGCGGGTCATCCGTCGCCTTCAGTTTGGCGCCCTCGTCGAGCTGCAGTGTGGTCTTGCTGCGTAGAGAAATCGGCTTGCTCAAATACGTCCCGGCCGAAAGCCGGACAATTCCGCCGCCGGCGCTGCCGCATTCATCAAGTGCCTTCTGAATCACCGCGGTGTCCAGCGTCTTGCCATCACCTTTGGCACCGAATTGGCGGACATCGAAAACCCTGGCCGGGGTGTTCGTGGAGTTTGGGCCGGGTGAGTTCTCGAACGCCATTGCCCCAGCGACATAGAATAACGAAATTACAACAAGTACTACCAGGAAAAATGTTCTTTTCATAATACCTCCATATAAACAATCAGGCGGCGTTATCATACCGAGAGTCTTATCTAAATTAAAGCAGTAAACACAAAGGCTTGCGCAATTTCGCCTTTTTTGCATAAAAAAGGCTTCCAGGGTTTGTGCGAAGAATTTATTTAACGGATGTGCCTGCCGAAAATTATATCAAATTGTTGCGGATGGTTGACTAATAGATTATAATTCCCGCCGGCCGAGCAAGCCGGCGGATACTAATAGTGTTGGTGTAGTTGATTTTAATAATTCTTCGAAACAAAGTTTGCCGAGCGGTAAATAAATTGAGAATTTTGCAATTTTTAGCTGAGGTGTTTTAATGGATAAATTGACAGTAGTCAGTATAGGAGGTTTTGGCCATATAGATGCGGTCTTCCGCGACTTGGCCGGTATGGACGAGGCCGATTTGGTCGGGATGGCGCCGGCTTATACAGGTGAGGATATTTCCAAGTTTCTCAAGCTTCCACCCGCAGCCGATAAGAAGGTGTATCGTGATGACTATAAGCAGATGCTCAAGGAGCTTAAGCCGGATGCAGCGATAGTCAGTACAAGACTTGATTTGATTCCCAAGGTGATAATGGAGGTTGCTGATACCGGCTGTCATATAATTGCCGAAAAGCCGCTGGCTCTTGATATACCGACTCTGGAAAAGGTTCGCAAATCGGTAGAGAAAAACAAAATCAATCTTATGGCTATGCTGACTATGCGCAGTGACCCGCAGTTTGTGGCCGCCAAGCAGGTTTACGACAGCGGTGCTATCGGCCAGGCTGTTCTGGTAAATGGCCGAAAGAGTTATAAGTGGGGCACCAGACCTGACTGGTTTGGCGACAAAGATAAATACGGCGGCACAATAGGATGGGTCGGCATACACGCATTTGATTTTATCAATTATGTTACAAGTTTGGGCTTTACGAAAGTTGCTGCGATGAAGAGCAATCTTGTTCATAGTGAGAGGCCGGCCTGTGAAGATAATTGTGTCCTTATAGCTGAGCTTAGCAACGGCGGACACGCTACGATGAGCGTTGATTACTGCCGGCCTGAAAATGCTGAGACGCACGGCGATGACTGGATAAGGGTTGTCGGCACAAAAGGCGTCCTCGAGGCGAGTTTAGCTAAAAAGAATTGTACGGTTATCAGCAAAGACAAGGGTATCTTCAGTCATCCGCTGCCGGACGGAAAGGACAAGATGTTCAGCAGATTTCTTTTGAATATCCTTTCCGGCAAGAGCAACGAAGAGCTAAAGCAGGTATCTTTTATGCTGACGAAAGTCTGTCTGCTTGCCCGCGATGCCGCTGAGCAGAATAAGATTATAAATGTGGCATAAATACTGATTATTCCGCGCGGTATTCAAAGTAATCAAAATCAGCGATTGCTCGTCTGCCACTAATGTCTTGTGCGCAGATTCCTACAAATGCGCCTGTAAAACGGCCTTCCTTACAGAATTCATCGCTGAGTGTTGTTATATCAAACGCCTCGTCGATTTTGTGCCACTGTTTTCCGTCCAGTGAATATGAAAGGTACAGCTTATCATGGCTGATTTCGGCTCTCAGATGACAGTGTTTCTGCTTAAGCGGAATCATCTGTGAAGTAAGTTCGGTGTATTCGTTATTCTGGCTGTAGCAGACGGTAACACATTTTTCCACGTTTTCAGTGTGGGTTACTTTCAGATAGTAGTAATTCTGAGTATCGTAAAAGCATATAAGTCCTGCCGCCTGCTGAAAGGTCTGTGGTTCAAATTCAACGCAGGTTTGAGCCATACAGTTGAGGCTGGTGATTCTTCTTGCTACAAGACTCTGTCTGTATGTTGAGCCGAGCGATTCTCTGCCGTACAGTCTCAGCCAGCCCGGCCTTTGAGTAAGCGACAGCCAGCTTTCATCCGGCACAACGCGCAGAGTATTAAAGTGGACATTAAGTTTTTTGCTGTCGAAATCATCACGTGCAGGTTCAGGCTCGAACGGATGCAGAGGCAATCCTGGTGCCGGAACGTTTACTTGTGGGCTGTTTGAGCCGGCTTCAAGTCTCAGCCAGCCGTCGCTGTCCCATTTTACTTTCTGGATAGCCGTCTCTCTGCCGAGCACGCATCTTTTCTGAGGCATAATCGGTCTACCGCAGAGGTGCACGATATACCACTGGCCGTTTTGGGTCTCGACCAGCGAAGCATGGCCGGCTTTTTGCAGTTCGAGTTTTGGTTTATCTCTGGATGTGAGGATTGGATTATCCGGATGAACTTCGTAGGGACCAAAGATGTTTTTTGACCTTGCCAGTGATACAGCGTGGTTATAACCTGTGCCGCCTTCGGCTGTCATAAGATAGTAATATCCGTTGCGTTTATATATATGCGGCCCTTCAGTACCGCCCAGTTCAGTACCTTTGAAGATATTTTTAATCGGCCCGATGAGTTTTTTTGCTTTCGAGTCGTATTCCTGGATGATAATTCCGGCAAATCGTTTGTCATAGTTGCGATGGTCGTGCAGTTCGTTGAGCAGCCATTTTCTGCCGTTATTATCGTGGAACATCGAGGCATCGAAACCGGAACTATTGAGATAAACTGGCTCTGACCAAGGCCCTTTGATGTTCTTAGCCGTTATAAGATAGTTATGGACATCTTTATAAGGGCCTTTCATAGTTTTTACATCGGAATAGACAAGATAAAACAGGCCGTCAGAGTAGCTCAGGCAGGGCGCCCATACTCCGCCGGAGGTCGGTGCGCCGAGAAGGTCGATATATTTCGTGGAATCAAGACCATAGCCGATAAGCTCCCAGTTGACGAGGTCTTTCGAGTGATGAATGGCTACGCCCGGGAACCATTCGAAGGTAGAGTTTGCGATGTAGTAATCATCGTTGACCCTGACGATTGATGGGTCGGGATTAAAGCCGGGCAGTATCGGGTTTTTAATCATAACGGTTTCCTTTGCGATTGTCTGTGCAAAGCAGCAGAAAAATACAAATAAACAAATCCCCGCCGGTAACATATTTTTTTTCATTTTTAATTCCTTATTTATTATGGAGGTCATTTTGATTTGAGTTTTGCCTCTTTGAGCGCACAGTACAGTACCGGCACGATTAGCATAGTAAGTATTTCTATTGTCATTCCGCCGAATGATGGAATCGCCATCGGCACCATTATATCCGAGCCTCGGCCTGTTGAGGTCAGCACCGGCAGGAGTGCAAGTATGGTTGTAGCCGTTGTCATAAGGCATGGACGGATTCTGCGAGTTCCAGCTTTGATTACCGCCTGACGGACGTCCTTGATATTGGTGGGTTTTAAGCTTCCGAATGATTGCTCGAGATATGTGCACATTACCACACCGTCGTCTGAGGCTATGCCAAACAAGGCAAGGAATCCTACCCAGATTGCTACGCTCATATTAATCGAATGAATCTGGAAAAGCTCGCGCATTGGCAGACCGAAGACGCTGAAATTTAAAAACCAGCTCTGATTGTAGCACCATATCAGTAAAAATCCGCCTCCCCATGAAACTATAATGCCGGAGAAGACAAGCAGGCTTATGATAACAGACTTGAACTGCAGGTATAGAATCATAAAAATTATAAAAAGTGCGAGAGGAACGACTACTGTCAGAGTTTTTTGAGCGCGTGTCTGGTTTTCATAAGTGCCTGCAAAGCTGTAGCTGACGCCTTTTGGGATAACTAATCGGCCGGAATCGATTTGTTCCTTTAGAAATTTACGGCACTGCTCGACAACATCGACCTCGGCATATTGGGGCTTTTTGTCAAACAAAACATATCCGACAAGGAAAGTATCTTCGCTTTTGATTTCCTGCGGACCGCGGACATATTTTATATCTGCAAGCTGAATAAGCGGTATTTGTGCACCGTTTGATGCCGGCACCAGGATTTTGCCGAGAGTTTCTATTGAGTCGCGAAGCTCACGCATATACCGCACTCGCACAGGGTATCTTTCCCTGCCTTCGACTGTCGTTGTGAGCCTGTCGCCGCCTATTGCTACTTCGATAATATCCTGAACCTGACGAATGGAGATGCCATATCGTGCGATTGCCTGACGGTCTATATCAATCTCCAGATAAGGTTTTCCAACTATTCTGTCGGCAATAACTGTCGAAGAGTCGACAGTCGAAACTTCTTTGAGAAGTTTTTCGATTTCAAATCCGGCTTTTTCGATAGTGTCGAGGTCAGGACCTTTAACTTTAATCCCCATAGGAGCGCGCATGCCGCTTTGCAGCATTACGATACGTGCAGCAATCGGCTGCAGTTTAGGTGCGCTTGTCGTGCCGGGTATCTGGCCTGCCTTTACAATTTCGTGCCAGATATCGTCCGGCGACTTTATATTGTCTCGCCACTGCCTGTATGGTCGGCCGTTCTCGTCAGGAATAAGGTTATTATTTACATCACGAACAAATTGACGGTGTTTTCTGTCATATTTGAAACGTATTCGTCGGCCATCCTTGTCGGAGGCATATTCGGATTTATAATTAATAAGGGTTTCAATCATAGAAATGGGAGCGGGGTCAAGAGGCGATTCTGCTCTGCCTATTTTACCCACTACTGTATCGACTTCCGGGATTGACCCGATTGCGGCATCCTGCTTTTGAATTATGTCCAGTGCTTCGCCGATGGAGGCGTGCGGCATGGTGGTCGGCATATACAAAAATGAGCCTTCATCCAGAGGCGGCATAAATTCCTTTCCGAGTCCGGACCAGATAATTCCGCCAAGGACGATAATAAGCAGCGGAAATGATAAGAAGGTAAGTTTATTCTCAAGACACCATTTAAGAATAACGGGGTAGTGTTTTTGAAAATAGTGGAAAAACAGAAGCATACCGCCAATTAAGATGACCACAAAGATAATATTTAGAGTCATACCTTTGGCCGGTCCCAGCGGCAGCCAGTCTATGGTAAGAAATATTCCAACCAGCGCTATTGCAAAAATGTTGGCAATTACACTGCTTTGTGACGATTGTTTTTGTTGAACCCAGCGCCCTTTAGCAAGATAATAAATTCCGATGACAGCGATAACCAAACCGGGCCAGAATCCTATCACAAAACCGGCCGCGATACCGGCTGCTATTATGCAAACGGCCAGTATATAGCGTGCCCACCGTTTTATTTGGAAGTTTTTTGTAAATAGTATATGTGCAGCGGATGGAATAATGGTCAAGGCAATGATAATTGAAGCTATAAGTGCAAATGTCTTCGTAAAAGCCAGAGGTTTGAAAAGTTTACCTTCGGGACCTGTCATAAAGAAGACCGGAAGAAAACCGACAACGGTAGTTGAGACAGCGGTAAGAACGGCGCTGCCCACTTCATAAGCCGCCTTGAAAACAACTTCCAATTTATCATCTTGGGGTTTTGCCTCGTCGAGATGCCTCAAAATGTTTTCGCAGATAATTATACCCATATCCACTATTGTGCCGATTGCTATGGCGATACCGGAAAGAGCGACGATGTTGGCGTCGACGCTGAAAGTTTTCATCGCGATAAAGCACATCAAAACCGCCAGAGGCATCATCGAACTTATCAATACCGAACTACGAAGATGTATAAGCATTACGACGATAACAATAATAGTTATCAGAACTTCCTGCTTTATGGCCGTTTCAAGCGTCCCGAGCGTTTCGTAAATAAGACCTGTACGGTCATAGTAGGGGACAATCTTAATCTGTGAAACAGTCCCGTCGGCGAGGACTTTTTTAGGAAGGCCGGGTGAAATCTCTGCAATCTTCTTTTTTACATTTTTTATGGCCTGCAGCGGATTAAAGCCGTATCTTACGACAGCGATGCCGCCGACAGCTTCGCCGCCGGCTTTATCGAGGGCACCGTAGCGAATGGCAGGACCGGTTGAGACTTTGCCAATGTTCTTGACATATATTGGTACATCCTGGTTGACCTTTACGACTGTATTCTCGATATCGGACAATTTTTTTATAAAGCCCAGTCCTCGAATTATGTATTCAACTTTATTTATCTCAATTGCTCTCGCACCGACATCGATATTTGAGTTTCTGACCGCCATAAAAATATCTTCGAGCGAAACCTTATAGGCACGCATCGCATCAGGGTCAACGTCAATCTGGTATTCCTTGACAAAGCCGCCTATCGAAGCAACTTCGCTGATGCCTTCTGCGCTCAATAAGGCATAGCGGACATACCAGTCCTGGGTGCTTCTTAATTCATCGAGGTCCCAGCCGCCTGTGGGATTGTCTTTTTCGTCCCTGCCTTCAAGGCTATACCAGAAAATCTGGCCAAGTGCAGTGGCATCAGGACCGAGCATCGGCTGAACGCCTTCAGGAAGTGTCCGTTCGGGCAGTGAATTCAGTTTTTCGAGGATTCTGCTTCTTGACCAGTAAAAATCTATTTTCTCATTGAAGATTATATAGATGCTCGAGAAGCCGAACATTGAATAGCTGCGAATTGTTTTTACGCCGGGCACGCCCATCAAAGCGGAAGTGAGCGGATATGTAATCTGGTCGTCGACGTCACGAGGCGAACGGCCGGACCAGTCGGTAAATACAATCTGCTGATTTTCACCTATATCCGGGATTGCGTCGACAGCAACAGGATTTCTCGGCAGAAACCTAAACTCCCAATCGAAGGGAGCGGTATGCAAACCCCACAGAATTATGAATAGAGCAAGAAGTGCTACAACAAGCTTGTTTTCCAGACAAAAGCGAATTACAGCAGCAATTAGTCCTGTCGGCTGACTGGATTTTTTTTCTTCTTCACTGTTGCTCATTGGATTCTCTTATGCAAGGATCGGCCTATTTGTTAAACTGAGGCAGTTTTGCGATATATTTTTCAGGATTTTTCTCGAAATCTGCTTTGCATGACGGACAGCAGAAATAAACCTTTTTGCCCTGATACTCGGTAAAGATTTTTTTATTGACAGGTCCTTCCATTACCGGGCAGATTGTTTGTTCAACCGCTGCCGAGATGACCGTATTAGCTTCTGTTACCGGCATTGTCGGTGCAGGCGGAGCGACAGGTTCCGTTTTTTTCTGGCAGCCGGCTATTACAAGCAGACATATTATCGTTAAGATTACCGTCAATAAAAATATTTTTTTGTGGTTCATCGTATTTCCTTTCAAAAAAGATTATTTTTCAATGACTATGTCCCAAATGACCTGTATGTTCAGGCTGAACATTCTGACCTTGCGGATTCATCATACTCGGTTTTGCCTGTATTTGCAGAGCCGAATCAATTTTGAAGTTGCCTTTTGTAACGACAATATCGCCTTGGGTCAATCCTTGCTGGACGATGTAATAATCGCCGGCTCTCGGGCCTAAAACGACTTCTCTGCCTTCGAAGGAAGGTTTATTTGGGTCAGGCAGCCGAACATATACAACCGTTCGTTTTCCTGTTATAAGCGGTGCAGTGGCGGGAATTACAAGCGGGGCCTGCTCAGGTTGCTGGGCACTTACATAACCGAGTGATTCAGTTGTGACTAAATCCATTCCGCATATATCGCATTGTCCGCTTGTTTCTTTTACTACCGAAGGATGCATTGGGCAAATCCACTTGCCTGCCATATTGGGGTCCATAACATTGCCGCCCATAGCGACTTTCGACCTTACAACGGCGTGGACGAACATTTCTGGTTTAAGTTTTCCGTCCGGATTTTGCACATTTACTCTTAATTTTACAGTTCTGGTTTGCGGGTCTAAAGTGGGTGATATAAAACTTATTCTGCCCTTGAAAATCTCGCCCGGATAGGCTTCGGTTGTAAATTCGACTTCCTGCCCGTATCTTATCCACATCAAATCGGATTCGTAAGCATCGAGCTTAACCCATACTTCCGACAGGTCAGCGATGGTGTAAATTTTTGTTCCTGTGTCGACATAAGTCCCCTGATTAACGTTCTTTTCAATTACTATACCACCGACAGGAGCGTTGATGGTTATATGGTCTGTCGGCTGGCCGGTTTTTTCAATATCCTGAATTTGCTGTTCTGTCAGTCCCAGCAATTTTAGCTTTTCTCTTGCTGCCTCTAAAGTTGCCAGCGTTGAGCGGCTGATAAGTTCGGAGCTTTCCGGTTTGATTTTCTGCTGTGCTGCAAGGGACTGCAGCAGTTCAGCCTGTGCGCTGATAAGTTCGGGGCTGTACAGATATACCATGTGGTCGCCTTTGGCGACCCGAATCCCTGTGAAGTCGACGTACAACCTGTCGATTCTGCCGGGCACCCATGCTGTAATATATTTTACCCTTGATTCATCATAGTCAGCTTTACCCACCATATATATTTGTGCTTCGACAAATTTTCTCTCAACAGGCGTTGTTTCAATTTCCATCAGTTTTAATGCTTCATTTGAGAATGAAATTTCTCTCTCTGCCGCTTGGGGGTTTTCCTGAGTTACGGGTATCAGGTCCATAAAGCATATTGGACACTTGCCCGGCTTTGGCTGGCGGATTTGTGGATGCATCGAACAGGTCCACCATTGCTGTTGCCCAGACTGCCCGGTTGCTGTATCAGGAGCCTTTGTTTTCTCTTGTGTAACTCTTCCTCCCCTGATTAAAAATCCTGCCAGAAAGGCTACGAGTATGATGATTATTATTCTAAAGCGTTTCATAACTACCCCTTATTTTGTTGACAGTTCTGTTCCCACCAGCATTTCCATCTCCGCGAGCTTTTGCTGATTATCCGTAATTACCCTCTGGTAATCCAGATTATATTGCAGCAGCATTCTCTGAGAATCTATGAGTGAAAGAAAATCCACGGTTCCTGCCATATATGCCGTTTCCGATGCGTTTACGAGCTGCTCGGCTTTCGGAATCAGAATATCGCCATTCAGATTTATTTTTCTTTGACTTTCTTCTATTTCATACAGCACGCCGGCAACTTCTGCCACTATACTGTTCTCGGCATCGATTTTTTGTTGTGTTATCTTTCTTACGTTTGCTTTTGCCTGTTCTTCGGCTGCCTTATAGCTGTCCCGCCACAGCGGTATATTCATTGAAAACATCCATACTATTGAGTCGTCTCCCATATTGTCTGTTTGCGGGGCGACGCCCACGCCAATATCAGGATAAAATTTCTTTTTGGCCAGTTTTACCTCACTCCTTGCCGACTCAATCGTCCAGCCCAGTTCGGCAAGCTGGGGGTTTTTCTCCTTAAGTAGTTTCGTCAGTTGAGCGTAGTCTATGCTGAGTTTGGAAACTGCCGGTTTCCGGGGCCAATCCAGTCCGGCATCGGCAGGACGGTTGAGTATGGCGTTTAATCTGGCAACCTGCGGTTTTTTAAGTTCCCTGAGACTGACAAGGATTTCATCAAGTTTTGCAAGCTCAATCTGTGCCCTGATGATGTCCGGATGTGTCCCTGTTGCAGTGGTGTATTTTGCCAGAGCGACCTGTTCGAAGTGCTTAATCAGCTCAAGATTTTGTTCGGCAATTTTTATAGCTTCTGCCAGGTAGAGGAATTCATAGAATTCTTTTTTTACCTGCCAGTAAAGTTTGAGTTTTGCCGCTTCGAATCTCTGTCTTGCTGCTTTTGCGTTTGCAGATGCTGCATCCGTTCGTGCCTCGATTTTGCCGAGCCACGGGAAAACCTGTGTGAATTCAAATTTTTGCATCCGTGGGTCGGTTCTTGTTTCTACCTCGTAAGTAAACATCGGGTCGTCGAGTGCTTTAGCCTGCGGGATTTGCTCTATGGCGGCTTTCCATTCTTCGAATTTGGCTTTCAGCTCAGCGTTGTTAAGCGATGCGAAGGTTAAATAATCCTCCAGATTTTGCAGGTTATTTGGGTCAGCGTTTTTCAGGTTGTTTGAGTCAGCCGTATTTTCGGCTGCCCCCGTATTCTGGATAAGACTCAGTGCTGCTATTATTACGACCAAGGCTGATAATCGCCGCCTCATATTTACTCCCTTGGACTTTTGTGTTTGGCCGGTAATTATAGCACTTCCAACATTAGTGTCCAGAATTATTTAAGGACCCCGGTTGTTCTTTAATCATAAACTTGTGACTATAGTATCTCCGCAAATAGCATTGTGAGGATGATTTTATTCGTGTCTCAATGCAACGATAGGGTCGACCTTGGCCGCGCTTGCTGCGGGGTACAGGCCGAAGATTATCCCAATACCGACACTGATAAACAATGGCAGGAGTATGCTCTCGATTGTTATTACGGTCGGCATCTCGGAAAAGTAAGTAATAATCGAGGGGATGGTGATTCCCATCGCAAGGCCTACCATTCCTCCGAGTGTTGAAAGCACTACTGTTTCTATAAGGAACTGCATTATAATTTGTCGCCGTTTTGCTCCGATGGCCCGACGTATTCCGATTTCACGGGTTCTTTCCGTAACTGAAGCCAGCATAATGTTCATAATACCGATGCCGCCGACCAGAAGACTGATGCTTGCAATCGAGCCAAGCACGATATTGAAGGTTCGTTTTGTAGCTTCGGCTTGTTTTAATAATGCCAGAGGAACGCTTACCTGGTAATCTTTTTTCTTATGGAAGCTCTGCAGCATTCGTTCGATTCCTGCAGCGGTTGACTCTACACTGTCTATGCTGTTGACCTGCACAATAATCTGATGCAGT
>JBGOWI010000043.1:0-18622 GCA_041478555.1 Phycisphaerae bacterium | reverse complement strand
AGAAGGCGGTATTGCCGCTGCCAATTTCAATTTCGGGAGGTGTTCCTTCATACTGACGATAAAGAAGATGACGATTACGGCGGGTTCCGGCACTGTTGATTTCGGCGTGGCGTTCGCCGGCTACAGCCAATGTGTGCAGATTACGCTTCCATAAGTTGAGGTTTGCGCCCGACCAGGAGCTAATCGCGTGCGTGAAGACATATTTGCAGCACAAATCTTGGTTCGCCTATGTTTATCGAGTGTGTCGATTACCCCAAACTTGCCTGGCAGTTCATACCAGGCGATTCTGACAATGACAAGGACGTTGATTTTGCACTCTTTGCCCAACAATGGCTTGAAGGACAGTGATGAGGAGAAAATACCCCATGAGATAATTTCATATCTCACGGGGCAGGGAATCAGGGACAGAAAAGGGCAGTCAATTTGTTTGACTATAATCTGCAATTGTGGTAAATATAACTGGTTTTAGGGCAGTTTCTGCTTGTTTTTGGCACGGTTAAGATTATCTTAAGACACGGATTAACACGGAGTTACGCTGTTTATGATTATATCTCTGTGTTCTCTGTGCCCTCTGTGGCTATGAGGTTTTTCCTATGAATCTTGAGGATTTACGTAAAAAGATAGACCAGATAGACGCAAAGCTCGTTGAGCTGCTCAATGAACGTGCGCAGGTTGTCATCCAGATAGGCAAAGCCAAGGCCAACGAGCCGGTTTACGCGCCAGACCGTGAAAAAAAGGTACTCCAGCGGATTGCGGAATTAAATAAAGGGCCTCTGCCGGACAAGACGCTTTGCGCGATATGGCGGGAATTGATGAGCGGCTCATTCTTTCTTGAACGGCCTTTGAGAATCGGATTTTTAGGGCCGGAGGGCAGCTTTACACATACTGCTGCAATTCGAAAGTTCGGCCAGAGCGTTGATTATGAGGCAGTCCTCGATATACGTGGGATATTTGACGAGGTAAGCAAAGGGCACTGCGACCTCGGCGTTGTGCCGATAGAAAATTCAGCCGGCGGAGGTGTCATAGAAACGTTCGATGCCTTCGTGGATACCGATGTATTTGTCTGTGCGGAAGTTTATATGCCGATTCATCATAATCTTCTTGCAAACTGCAGGCTGGAGGAAGTTGAAAAGGTTTATTCCAAACCCGAAGTTTTCGCTCAGTGCAGACAATGGCTCGGCGCTACTTTCAAGGAAGCGAATACTATAGCTGTTGCCTCGACCGCGAAGGCGGCGCAAATGGCGGCGGAAGAGAAATTCGCCGCCGCAATCGGCTCGGATATCGCTGCGGAACTTTACGGATTAAAAATAATCTGCGAAAATATTGAAGATATTGCCAATAATGTAACGCGATTTCTGGTTATAAGCAAAGAAGATGCAAAGCCGACCGGCGACGATAAGACCTCGATATTGTTCAGCACGGCTCACAAGGCAGGCGCTCTTGCCGATGTGCTGGATGTCTTCAAGAGACGAGAGGTTAACCTTACCAATATCGAATCACGGCCAAGCAAAAAAAGACAGTGGGAATATTATTTCTTTGTCGACTGTCAGGGACATCGGAAAGATGAAAGACTTGGAGCATGCCTCGAAGAGGTAAAACAGCACTGTCTTCAGCTTTCTGTGCTGGGCAGTTATCCGCGAAGCGAGGCGTTGCTGGGGTAACTTTTTCAGGAGAAGATGATGAGAAAACCGTTCATCGGCGGCAATTGGAAAATGAATACAGACAGCAAAAGCGCTGTTGAACTTGCAAAAGGCGTAGTGCAGAAATGCGGCACAATGCTTGATGAGGTTGAGATTTGCGTTTGTCCGCCTTTTGTTTATCTTGCGGCTGTGAAAAATGCTCTCGGCTCATCAAATATCGGTCTCGGTGCACAGGATGTGTATTTCGAGCCGAAAGGCGCTTTTACAGGCGAGATAAGCTGTCAGATGCTTAAAGACATCGGCTGCAAAGATGTAATAATCGGCCATTCCGAAAGGCGCCATGTACTCGGCGAGACCGATGAGCTTATCAACAAAAAACTTTTAGCGGCAATAGAGGCAGGACTTTTGCCGATATTCTGCGTCGGCGAGCTTCTGGAGGAGCGTAAGGCCGGCAAAACTGCTCAGGTTGTAAAAGAGCAGATACAAAAAGGCATGGCGAGGGTAACTATCGAAAAGGCAAAAGCTGTTACAATCGCTTACGAACCCGTCTGGGCCATCGGCACCGGAATTAATGCTACGCCGCAGCAGGCACAGGAAGTTCATTTAATGATTCGACAACTCATCGCCACGTTGTATAATGAAGACTTTGCCGAACAGATGAGAATTCAGTATGGCGGTTCGGTAAAGCCGGATAATGCTTCCCAGATTATAGCGCAGGCCGACGTTGACGGATTTCTGGTCGGTGGAGCAAGCCTCAAGGCCGACGAATTTGCTGCGATTGTAAAAGCGGCGGCAGAAGCGAAAAGTTGAGCCACAAAGGCACTCCGTTAGGAGTCCTAAGGATAAAGACACAAAGTAAGAGATATAGAAAATGAATGTTGATTTTTCAAGGGTAGTAATATGACGGGTTTTGTTCTGGCGGCGGTGCCGTTTGTAATGAAAATTATCATGGGTATCTGGGTTCTTGCAGCCATGATTTTGACTTTCGTTGTTCTGATACAGAAAGGCAGAGGCGGCGGACTCAGCACGGCGTTCGGCGGACTTGGAAGTTCGCTGCTCGGCACAAAAACAGGTGATTTTCTTACCTGGGTTACAATCTGCATCGTTGCGGTCTGGCTGCTTTTAAGCATTGCTGCTGTAAAGTGGTATAAGCCTCTCGCAAGTGAATATCTTCAGGGTGGGCAGATGCCTGAGGCGCCTGCTTCAGCACCCGCACCGACGGCACCGGTTGAGGCTGAAAAACCGTTTGAAAGCCGACAGCCGGCGAAAAATCAGGAATCCGAAAAAAGTCAGACCGGCATTGAGACTCATGAATCTAATGTGCCGGCTGCCATTAAATAAGGGTTGCAATAAATGTTGAACAGTATGACGGGATTTGCGCGTGTCTGTCGTGAGATAGATGGAATAAGTTATGCCGTTGAGATAAAGACGGTAAATAATCGGTATTTCAAGCCGAACATTAAACTGCCGGAAACAACGGCGTTTCTGGAGCAGGAGATTGAAAAATTTCTGCGGGACAACATCTATCGCGGCGCAGTTAATTATTTCCTTCGCTACAAGAACATCAGCGGCGAACCGATGTATGAGATAGATTCTGCCGCACTTAAAAGTTATGTCGCAAAGCTCAATAACGTCAGCCGGCCGGCCGGCGGAATCGAGTGTAGAATAAATCTTGCCGACCTGCTTTTGCTGCCGGGTGTTGTAAGGCCCCAGGAGCCGGAAAATGAAAAGGCCGAACATCTGAGAAAGGCGGTTCTTGAAGTAACCGGCCAGGCTGTAGAGCAGTTGAAAATAATGAGAAGACAGGAAGGAGTGGCGCTTGCAGAAGACTTTAGGCAGCAGTGCGGCCAGATAAAAAGTCTGCTTGAGGATATTAAAACAAGAAAGCAGATAGTTGTTAATGAGTACAGAGACAGACTCGCGGCACGCGTCAAGGAACTCCTGGGGAGCGTTCGGCTTGAGCTCGACAGCGATACCCTTGCAAGAGAAGTGGCCTTGTTTGCCGACCGAAGCGATATAGGAGAAGAAATTATCAGATTAAGCTCTCATATTGAGCAGTTTATCACCGGCTGCGAAACAGGAGAACATGCCGGCAGGAAGCTGGATTTTATTTCACAGGAAATGCTTCGTGAAGCCAATACAATCGCAAGCAAGGCCTCGGACGCAAAAGTATGTCTTGATGTGGTCCAGATAAAGTCCTGCATCGAGAGAATCAAGGAGCAGATACAGAATGTCGAATAGTTCACAGCAGGGCATGGCGGGGCAGTTGGTAATCATAAGCGGACCCAGCGGCGTCGGCAAAAGCACTATATGCAAAGAGCTTGTCAGGCGACTTGATAATGTCTATCTGAGTGTATCAACCACGACTCGCCCAAAAAAAGCGGGCGAACAGGACGGCAGAGAATACCGGTTTGTCAGCCCAGATGAGTTTGAAAGACGAATAAAGGCCGGCAGCTTCCTCGAATATGCCCAGGTCTTCGGTAATCTGTACGGCACAGGGAAAGACAAGGTTTTGCAGGCACTCGACAAGGGTAAATTGGTGCTTCTTGAAATTGACGTTCAGGGTGCACAGCAGGTAAAAAAACTGTATCCTGAAGCCAGGCTGATTTTTGTTCTGCCGCCCAAACAAATCGAGCTTGCCAGAAGGATAAACGGCAGAGGCAGAGATGACGAAAAAGATACTGAAAAAAGACTTGCCGGAGCCGGCATTGAAATAGCCGCTGCCTGGCAGCATTACGAATATATGGTTATAAACGACGACCTCCAACAGGCCGTGCAGGAAATTATAGAGATTATCACAAAACCAGCTGGAGAATAGAAATGATTGATGAACTGAAAAACAGGCGGATTTTTGAAAAAGTCGGCGGGCCTTTCAAATTGTCAGCCCTTATCCAGAAACGCATGGCCGAGCTTCTGGAAGGGTCAAGGCCATTGATTGAAAACACAGAGAAAAAGACCATGATGGAAATCGTCGTCGAGGAAATCATGCAGGACAAGATTACCCCTGACTATAATCCTGAACCACAAAAAACTGATGTGCCGAAATTATAGGTGCTGCAGGGATGGCGGAGAAAAATTCTAAAATCAGCGGTTTGAATGTTCTGCTCGGCGTAAGCGGCGGAATTGCAGCGTATAAGGCGGTTGACCTTGCAAGCAAATTGACTGCAGCCGGTGCCGTCGTAGATACCGTTATGACTGAAAATGCCTGCAAGCTTGTTTTGCCCAAAAGTTTTGAGGCGGTAACAGGCAGGACTGTTTATACCAGTATGTGGGAAAATCCGGCCGGGTTTCAAATCGGCCATATTGGTCTTGCCAACAGTGCCGATATTGTTGTCGTCGCTCCTGCAACGGCAAATATCATCACCAAGGCCGCAAACGGAATCTGCGATGACCTCTTGAGCACGACATTGTGTGCCTGCTGGCAGAAGAAAGTTCTCTTTGCACCGGCTATGAACGAAAGAATGTGGACAAATCCTGCCGTTCAAAAGAATGTCAAAACATTGAAGGAAATGGGCTTTGAAATAATCGGACCCGAAAAAGGAAGACTGGCCTGCGGCGAAGAAGGCATCGGCAGAATGGCAGAAGTTCCGGATATAATCAAACAAATCGAAAAGATGGCAGGGAAATAAAGAGTAAAGAATACAGTAGACAGTATAATTCAAAATTCAAAATTACTCAGTGGCTAAACTACATTTTTTAATTACTGCCGGGGGGACAAGAGAATACATCGACCCTGTTCGTTTTATCTCCAACGCAAGCAGCGGTAGAATGGGCTATTCACTTGCCCAAGCTGCAATAAAAGCCGGCCATAAGGTAACATTAATAACAACCATTAAAAATCCGCGATTCAAAATTAAGAATTTAAAATTAAAAATCGTAGAAGTTGAAACCGCTAATCAGATGTTTCTGGCGGTAAGGAGATATTTTCGTCACAGCGATTGCTTGATTATGGCTGCTGCTGTATCCGATTACAAACCTTTTAAAAAATCAAAAGTAAAAATTAAGAAAACAAATAAGAATTTGATAATAAAGTTAAAGCCCACAGTTGATATTTTAAGATGGGCAGGAAAAAACAAAAAGAAAAATCAAATCGTCGTCGGGTTTGCTTTAGAAGATAAAAATTTGCGAAAAAATGCCGAGAAAAAACTTATCAAAAAAAACCTCGACATGATAATTGCAAACAATCTGGTTGCTATTGGTGCTGAAAATGCAGCGGTACAAATAGAAACAGCAGGCGGCAGATGGATTAAAATGCCGACCGCAGGCAAAACGTCAATTGCCGCCAGAATTATCCGTCTGGCGGAGAATTTGTATTGATGCAGCAAAATATTAATAAATCAGGGGAGGAATTAACCGTTCAAAACAGCGGCGGTCTGCCGGGATGGCTGACATTGAGGAACGGCCTGATAATGGTTCTGATAGTTGCCGTTTGTGTGGCGGTTCTTATAACGTACTGGCCGGTTTTGTCGGCGCAGGCGTTATTTCTTCTTGATGATAAGGAATACTTCGTTGAGAATTTTCTGGTGCGGAATCCCAGTTGGGAGTCGGCCAAGCGGTTCCTTACAGAGGTATTTGAACCGTCAACCGTAAGAGGGTATTATCAACCGTTAACGATGATTTCATTAATGTTGGACTACGCGCTGGGGGGGCGGACCGATAGTCTTTGGCCATTACATCTAACCAATCTCGCGCTGCATGTGGCAAATACGGCGTTGATAATTGTGCTGCTGTATCAATTATTTGGTCAGGTGTGGATAGCAGCGGGTGTGGGATTGCTCTTTGGCGTTCATCCATTGACAGTAGAACCGGTTGCATGGATTGTTGAGCGCAAGACCGTGCTGGCAACTTTTTTTGCATTGTGGAGTCTTGTTTTTTATGTCCTTTTTGCCCGCAGGGGCACTTTGAAAACTTATGTCGGCTGTATTGTGATGTATTTACTGGCGCTTATGTCCAAGCCTACCAGCACACCGTTACCGGTTTTGATGCTGCTAATGGACTATTGGCCGCTGAGACGGCTGAAGTGGCGAACCATTCTGGAGAAACTGCCGTTGTTTGTCGTCGGAGGCATCTCATCTGTCATAACATATATTTCACAGAGCCTAACTGCTTCAGTGACTATGCCCCAGGCATACGGCCCGATGCGAATTCCACTTCTCATCTGTCGCAACATCGTTTTCTATCTCTACAAGATAGTTTGGCCGACCGAAATATTCTCGTATTATGTTTTTCCTGACCCACCCAGATTCTCGAACCCGATGATAATGGTTAGCGTTGTGGGTACCTGTGTACTGATTGCTTTGCTGGTGCTGTCGTTGCGGTGGACACGAGCGGCGATAACGGGCTTCTCTGTTTTCTTTGTGGCTATTTTACCGACAATGCAAATACTTCAGTTCAGCAATGTGGTTGCGTCGGATAAATTCGTTTATCTGCCCTCGATAGGACTACTGATGATACTGGCAGTATTTTTGGGTTGGATATGTGGTGCTGATAGAACCCGCCGGCATACGGTAAGGTGTGTGGTTGTGGCAATTATAGTTCTGATGCTGGCAGGTGCGGAAGCCATTGCCGCACGGCGGCACCTTATGCACTGGAAGGATACGGTCAGTCTTTTTACACATATGGTGAGAATGATTCCCAACACCGTGCCTCTGCACAATAATTTTCGCAATGCTCTGGGAAGAGCCTTCGCTGAACAGGGTAATATAAAACGGGCTACGGAGTGTTTTACAGAGGTGCTGAAGATGAAGCCTGATAACTCTGATGCGCATCTTAATCTGGGCAAAATTCTTGCTGACCAGGGCAGATATGATGAGGCTATGACCCATTATAACGAAGTGCTGCGTTTGAAATCTGATGATGCAGTAGCGTATCAAAATATTGGAACAATACTGGTCGGACAGGGGCATTTTGATGAGGCTATTGCCATGCTCCGCAAGGGGCTGGAGCATAAACCGTGGAATTCGTCCATTCTGCATACTGGTCTTGGCACGCTTTTGCTGCAGCAGGGAAAATTGGATGAGGCAATATCTGAGCTTCAAATCGCTGTGAAGCTCCGGCCGGATTCAATGGCATTTAATAACTTAGGAGCGGCATTGTCTTCAAAAGGCAGAATCGAGGAGGCAATGGAATGCCACAAAAAGGCCATTCAGTTTGACCCGAAAAATGCCGAGGCATACTGTAACCTTGCCAACATTCTGATGTCGCAAGAGAAGTTCGCACAGGCGATTGGCAAATATGAAAAGGCGCTGCGCATAAATCCGAAATACACTAAAGCGCACATTAACCTCGGTGCGGCGCTGATGCAGGAAGGCTGGCTTGATGAGGCAATCAAGCATTTTGCTGAGGCAGCGAGGATTGAGCCGAATAACGTGATGGCACACTATAATCTGGCTATGGTGCTGGTTGATGTAGGCTGGCTTGAGGAGGCCGCCAAAGAGTATCGTCAGGTATTGCAGCTCCAGCCGGTAGATGCCAATACGCATTGCGTTCTCGGCGATGTTTTAGTTCGGCTGGGCCGGTCTGAAGAGGCGACCGCCGAATATCTCGAAGCACTCAGAATCAATCCGCAGCACGCCCAGGCACAACAAGGGCTGAAAAATATTCCACCAAAGCAGCAACCCGGCCGGACGACAAAATAATTCACTATAGCCGCACCCCATAATGTCTTCTAATCTTTTATACCGAGGTCTTCTTTTGTAAAGATGCTTTCAAATTTGTAGCCGGCAGAAGTTATATTTTCGCCTGCGCCCTGTTTGCGGTCGATAACGGCGACTATTTTTTTTACTTTCGCACCGGATTCAGTAATAATCTTTGCAGCCTCAAGAACCTGACCGCCGGTTGTCGCAATATCCTCAACCAAAAGCACAACATCATTTTTATTTAATACCCCTTCAATCATCTTACTTGTGCCATAGTTCTTTTTACTGTTGCGGACGATAATCCAATTTTTGCCGGTCTGCATCGCAGTGGCAGCAGCCAGTGCAACGCCGCCAAGCTCAGCGCCCGCAATTAAGGTAACATCGCTTGTTACATATTTTGCAAATTCTGCTCCGAGGGTTTTTAAAATATCCGGCTGAGTCTCAAAGAGATATTTGTCGAAATAATATTTGCTTCGTTTTCCGCTGCGAAGAATAAAGTCTCCTTCAAGGTAAGCAGTTTCTTTGATGCGTTTTGCAAGTTCTTGTTTGGTCATAGGTTACAGCTGCCTCTTAAACGTTTAGCTCTGTTTTTTTACGGATTTTTCCACGATATTTTTTCAATGCAGGTTTTACGTTTTTTATTATGAATTCATCGACCTGCTGCGGTGCTCTGCCGATGTAGTCGGCGGGAGTGAGGACTTTTTTGAAATCCACCTTTGCGAAAGCAGAGTCCTTTTTGAGTCTTTCAATAAGGTTGTTGGCTTTGCCGAATTTTTTGACCTGCTCGGTTGCAGCATGTGAGTGAACTCTTATCTTCTCGTGAAGTTTTTGTCTGTTGCCGCCTGCCTCGACTGCCGCCATTAAGATATTTTCAGTTGCCATAAAGGGCAGTTCTGCCGCGATATGCGCTGAAATTACATTGGGATAAACCACAAGGCCGCTTGATACATTGATTAAGATTTCAAGAATACCATCTGCAGCAAGGAATGCTTCCGGTATTACTATTCTGCGGTTGGCCGAATCATCGAGCGTTCTTTCAAGCCATTGCTCAGAGGCTGTCATTTGAGGGCTGGTTGAAAGACTGATTAAGAACCTTGCGAGTGCGGTCGCGCGTTCGCATCGCATTGGATTTCTTTTATATGCCATTGCACTTGAGCCTATCTGGGATTTTTCAAAAGGCTCTTCAATTTCCTTTAAATTGGCCAGCAGACGAATATCGTTGCAGAATTTGTGCGCCGACTGGGCTATTTGTGCGAGGGTAGTTATTACAAGCGAATCTATTTTTCGCGAATATGTCTGGCCTGTAACAGGACAGGTTTTTTCAAAGCCGAATGCCTTTGCGACAAGTTTATCGAGTTGCTTAACCTTATTGTGATTGCCGCCGAATAGTTCGAGAAACGAGGCCTGTGTGCCGGTAGCGCCCTTTACGCCCCTGAATGGCAGATTATTTATACGGTGTTCGACCTCGGCAAGGTCCATGACAAAATCGTTGCACCACAAAGCGGCGCGTTTGCCGACAGTGGTAAGTTGTGCCGGCTGGAAATGTGTAAAGCCAAGCGTCGCCAATGTGCGGTATTTTTTCGCAAAGCTGCTCAGAGAATCGATAAGACTTGCGAGTTTGCCTGCGATAATCTGCATTGCGTTTCGCATTATTATCAGGTCAGCATTATCGCCCACATAGCAGCTTGTTGCGCCGAGGTGAATTATCGGCGCCGCTTTCGGCGCAACATCACTGAAAACGTGAATGTGAGCCATTACGTCGTGGCGGAATTTTTTCTCGTACTGGGCGGCCTTGTCGAAGTTGATATCATCGAGATGTTTTGCCATCTGGCTAATCTGGGCCTGTTTGATATTCAGGCCGAGCTTCTTTTGACCCTTTGCAAGCTCCAGCCAGAGCCGCCGCCAGATTGAGAACTTCGTCTGTTCGCCAAAAAGCTCAGACATCTGTTTTGAGGCGTTCCGCTCAACCAGCGGGCTTGTGTAAATATTGTTATTTTTCGCCATTTTTGGTTCTCTTAAAAATCTTAAGTTTTAAGTTTCTTATTTCTTTCTTTCAGGAGGTCTTCGATTTCATTTATATCATCGGCGGAGAGAGTTATATCAGAAGCGGGAGCGGTTTCCTTAATCTGGCCTGCTCTGCGGGCACCGACAATTGCCGCGATAACCTCAGGCCTTCTTAAAGTCCAGCTAATCGCAAGTTGAGCCAGGGTAATGCCGTTTCGCTTTGCGATAGATTTTAATTCTTCAATAATTTTGAGATTGATTTCCAGCCTCGGCATCTTAAAGTCCGGGCTCATCTGTCGAACATCATCAGGCGGCAGAGCCGTAACCGATTTAACGGTGAATTTGCCTGTAAGCATGCCCTTATGAAGCGGACTATAAACTATCACGCCGATATTATTCTCTGCACAAAAAGGCAAAATCTCCGCTTCAATATCGCGCCTAAACATACTATATGGCGGCTGAAGTGAAGCAAGAGGATGAATTTTGATTATCCGTTTTAACTGTTCGACAACAAAGTTTGATACGCCCAGATAGCGAACTTTGCCGGCCTTGATGCATTTTGCCATTGCGCCGTAACCTTCTTCTATGTCTTCCTCGGGGGTCGGCCAGTGCATTTGATAAAGGTCTATTGTTTCGATACCGAGGCGTTTTAATGAGGCGTCGCATTCGGCAATAATACTTTTGGTCTTGAGGCAACTGATTCTTTGATTTTTGTCGTTCCAGACAAGACCGCACTTGGTGGCGATAATGGGTTTGTGGCTGATTTGTTTGAGAGCCTTTGCAATAATTTCTTCACTGTGGCCGAGGCCGTAAATAGGTGCGGTGTCCAGCCAGTTGACACCCGCATCGAATGATTCGAGAATAGCCTTTATCGAGTCATTGTCGTCCTGCGGGCCCCAGCCGAACTCCCATGGACCGCCGATAGCCCAGGTGCCGAGTCCAACCTTTGTTATTTGAAGCTCTGAATTGCCAAGTCTTGCTTTTTTCATTTTTTTATGCCCTAATTTGCGGCAGTTAGTTTATCATGTCAGTGGTTTTTTGGCAATTTTTTATTGTTTTTTAACGGCTTATGATGGAGTTGATTTGGCCCAGAAAAGCGAAAAGATATATGTGATAGCCTGCGGGGTATTGAGTCTGGATTTGCAGCAGATTGCGCAAAATGCCAAAATCAAGGTCGATTTTGAGTTTCTCCAGTCAGGTCTTCATGAGAATCCTGCCGAACTTCGGCGTCAGATTCAGCAGGTTATAGACAGGGTGTCGCAAACCGGCGGCTACAGCAGGATTGTAATCGGATATGGTATATGTGGTCTGGGCACAGCGGGCTTACTATCCAAAAGTGTGCCGCTGGTTATCCCTCAGGTGCACGACTGCATATCGCTTTTTCTCGGCTCAGATAAGGCGTATAAAGAGCAGTTTAAAAAATGTCCCGGAACGTATTATTTTACCGCCGGCTGGTTTGAGAAAAATGTTCAGCCGAACGGCCAGCAAAAATGTCAGATTGGATTTAACCCGGCACAAAAATGCAGCGGTTCATACAACACTGAAGATACGCGGATGATTGAAGAGTTTATGTCGAGCTGGCAGAAGAATTATACCAGAGCCGTCTTTATCGACACCGCACCTGGCAGAGCCGAAGGAATTGAAGAGTATGCAAAGAGCACGGCTGAAAGGTTCGGCTGGAAATATGGGAAAGTCGCCGGCAGCACAAGACTGCTCGGGAAAATATTGACGGCGGAAAAGAGCGATGACGAGGTTCTGGTTGTTCCGGCAGGTTTTGGTACGGTATTTAATGTGTCAGCCGGCAGGCTCGAGGCAGCGGAGAGTATCGAAGGATATCAGGCAGATGGTCTGGAAAGAATAGAGTATTTCGGGCAGGATTCTACCGAGACAGGCGATGTCAGATACGGCCTCGGAATCGATACCGGCGGGACTTATACGGATGTGGTTATTTATGATTTCCTCAAAGAGCAGGTTTTCGCCAAAAACAAGGCTCTGACTACCCGATGGGATTTTACCGCAGGTATTCAGGAAGCACTGGCTGCTCTTGACAGGCGGCTTTTAAATAAAGTAACTCTGGTTTCAGTCTCAACGACCCTTGCCACCAATTCGATAGTCGAAGATTCCGGCGTAAAGGTCGGGCTTTTACTGATGCCGCCTTATGGTTTGTTTGAGGCGAATGAAATCGAGCATAATCCGACAGCCATTATTTCCGGCAGGCTGGATATCGACGGAAAAGTGCTCAGCGATATTGTTCCTCAGGAAGTGCGGCGTATTGGACGGCAGATGATAGAGGAACATCAGGTCAGGGCATTTGCTGTTTCCGGCTTTGCAGGGGCGGTTAATCCGGAGCATGAATTAAAGGTAAAGCAGATACTGCGCGAAAGTTTCGGATTAAGCGTAACCTGCGGCCATGAACTTTCGGAGCTGTTGAATTTCAAAACAAGGGCGGTAACAGCTGTTTTAAATGCGGGGATTATACCTTTGCTTGAGAAGTTTCTGGGACAAGTGGAAAAGGCGTTGCGCACGGAAGGAATCTCTGCTCCGATTGTTGTCGTCAAGGGTGATGGTTCTCTGATAAGTGTTGAACTTGCAAGGCAAAGGCCCGTGGAAACGACGCTTTCAGGGCCGGCAGCCAGTGTTGCAGGGGCGAAGACCTTAACGAAACTCAAAAATGCAATAGTTGTTGATATCGGCGGCACCACGACAGATACCGCAGCAATTAAGGATGGATTTGTAAAGGTATGCGAGGACGGCGCTGTTATCGGGTCGTTCAAAACTCATGTGAAAGCGCTGGATATGCGTTCGACGGGTCTGGGCGGCGATAGTTTCATCCGCCTCGAACAGGGTAAAATAAAAATAGGACCGCAGAGTGTGGTACCGGTAAGCCGATTGGGTGCGAATTTTGCCGGGACCCAGGAGGCAATCAACCGGCTCAGCGGAAAAAGCTCAAATTACCGCCACGATAGTTCACCGATACAACTAATTGCTCTCAGCGGACACAGAGAGTCTATTGAACTAACCGGGCAGGAGCAGAAAATTATCGATGCGATTAAAAAAAGGCCCATGTCTCTTGATGAGCTTGCTGCAATAACAGGCTGTGAACATAAACATTTACCTCTGGGCAGACTGATTGAGCATAATATGATAATCATAAGCGGCCTTACACCCACAGATGTGCTTCATATCAAAGGTGATTTTGTTCGCTGGGATAGATACGCTGCACAAATGCTGTGCGAATTGTTCTGCAGAATTTATTCGATGGATAAACAGGATTTTGTCAGACAGGTTTTGGATGAGGTTGTCAGAAAACTTGCAGCAGAGATATTCAAAAATTTGAATCTTCCGGTGATAGGAATTGGGGCGCCCGCAGGATATTTTGTGCCGCAGGCCGCCAAATGGCTCAAGACTGAGGCAGTTATTCCGGAAAATGCCGATGTTGCCAGTGCAATCGGTGCGGTAACAAGCCGGGTAATGATATGCAGACATGTAAGAGTTAAACCGCAGCAGGGGCTTTGGCGGATAGAAGGCCTTGCAGGACACGACCAGTTCGTGGATTTTAAAAGTGCAAGCGACTATGCGGTCAGGGAGCTCGTTGCTCTCGTGCGACAGCTGGCAAAAAAAGCAGGTACAAGCTGCCAAATCGTCGAGGTTAAAACTAAAGACAGTATTATAAAGACAGGCTTCGGCACCGAACTTTTTGTCGAGCGGCTTATAACAGCAAGTCTCTGCGGGCGATGTGATATGGCTCACAAGAGAGGTTGATTTTTACGATTTGGTTGCAAAAGCTGCTTTGATTTGTTATAAAGGAAAAATTATGGAAATATCATTGGTCAAGGCGGGAATTGAGGATTTGCGGGCCCGGATAGCAAAAATCCGGGACTGGCTTTGACATTGCAGGCAAACAGGCTGAAAGACTAAAGCTACAAGAGCAAATATCCCGTCCGGGCTTCTGGGATAATCAGGATAAGGCAAAAGCGGTTGTCTCAAAAATAAGTGCGTTAAAGACGTTGATTGAGCCGGCAATTCAAGTTGAGTCGGAAGCTGCAAACCTTTCAGAACTTTTTGATATGGCGGTTGGCGAAAATGACGAACAAGCGCTCTCGGAGGTGGAAAAAGACCTCAGGGAACTTGAGAAGAAATGCGCTCAGATAGAGCTTTCCGGCACACTCAGCGGCCCTGACGATATGAAGAACTGCTTTTTCAGCATTCATGCCGGTGCCGGCGGCACCGAAAGCTGCGACTGGGCAAGTATGCTTTTGAGAATGTACACCCGATATTTTCAGCAGAATAAATTTAGTTTCGACCAGCTGGATTTGACGCCGGGCGAGGAGGCGGGCCTGCGTTCGATTACATTGAAGGTAAGCGGCCCATTTGCCTTCGGCAAACTTTCCTGCGAAACCGGCGTTCACAGATTAGTGCGGATAAGCCCCTTTGACGCCAATAAAAGAAGGCATACAAGTTTCGCAGCCGTTGATTGTTTACCTGAAACTGAGGACGTTGATATTGAGATAAAAGAAGATGACCTCAAAATAGATTATTATCGCGCAGGCGGTGCAGGCGGCCAGCACGTCAACAAAGTAAGCTCCGCAGTAAGAATTGTGCATATACCCACAGGTGTTGTGGTGCAGTGCCAGAACGACCGAAGTCAGCATCGAAACAGAGCAGAAGCAATGAAAATGTTAAAGAGCAGATTATATATGCTCGAGCAGCAGAAACGCGATGCGGAGCTTGCCAAAATCTACAGCAGCAAAGGCGAAATCGCCTGGGGCTACCAGATTAGAAGCTATGTCCTTCAGCCTTACCAGCTTGTTAAAGACCATCGAACTGATTTCCAGACAGGCAATGTCGATGCCGTCCTTGACGGCGATATCGAAGATTTTATCGACAGTTACCTGCAGTTCAGGGCAGAGAAGAAACACAAAAATAAATAGGTTAGCCCCCACCCCCGTGGTGGGGGGTTGTTTAGCCGCCGCCGGCACGGCGGCGTTCAGAGCCGCGAACGTTAGTGAGCGGTATTAAAACAGAAAATAATTAAAGAAAGTTTTTATGGCCTTAAAAATTAAGAACGGCGAAACGATTTTGTTTATCGGCGACAGTATCACAGACTGCGGCAGAAGGGCTGAAAACAAACCGCTCGGAAATGGTTATGTGAAACTTTTCAGCGATTTTCTGGCCATCCGCGAACCGGAAAAACGAGTAAATGTAATTAACATGGGAATAAACGGCAATCTCATTCCTGATTTACAGGGCAGATGGACTGACGACGTTCTGCGGCACAAGCCCGACTGGCTGTCGGTGAAAATAGGAATAAACGATACCAATAGTTTCCTGCAGGGTGCATCTAAGGATAGTCCCGAGAAATTTGGATTGGTATATGATGATATTCTCGCAAAGACAAAGAAAGCCCTGCCGAAATGCAGTATATTGCTTATAGAACCGTTTTATATCAGCACCGAAAAGAGCAGTGATGTTCTCAAAACGCTGCCGAAATATATAGATGTTGTGCGGGCAATGAGTCAAAAATACAAGACCCGGCTTGTCAGGACGCACGAAATCTTTGCAAAGCTGCTGAAATTCCATGAGGCTGACGTCTTCTGTCCTGAGCCGGTGCATCCGAACTTAACCGGCCATCTTGTAATTGCAGAGGCGGTTTACCAGGCGTTGGAAGAAAAAAATAATTGTTTAGCCTCGTCATTTTAATGACGGGGTTGTTTAGCCGTTGCCGATACGGCAATGGTCATTGCGACCCCCGTGAAGACGGGGGGAAGCAATCTCCTTTGTCATTCCCGTGAAACTTGTCCTATCAATTGCAAGAACCGCTTTGATGCGAACAACCTGACGCTTATCACGTATTAAAATTATGTAACTGCTCCAGTTTAGTTATTTTGCCTGTTGACAACTTATAACTTTTCATATAGAGTATTTATAGGATATGAACATATATGAACCGTTTTCTGATTGACAAAATTACGGAATTTTTCAATTGAGAATAATATAATAATGGCAATATCAATAGATTTAACCGAAAAATTTCCACATTTACTCAAAGCTCCAATTGTTGAAGCTGCCCTTGAGATTCGCGTTGTTCCATCTGTAAAGTGGGATGAAACCAGTTTGCAGAGCGAATTAAAGAAACGCATTCCAGATTTTCCAATAGTTGAAACATTACGTGAAGCGAGAGTCCAAATTGTGCCACCCGGGCAACCGGGAAAACCTGCATTTGAAGATGTTGGGTGCGTTGGTTTAAAATTCCGTTCCAATGACAACCTTCATATTGCTCAGTTCAACAAGGGGGCGTTTGTCTTTAGCCGGTTAAATCCGTATGCCGATTGGGGTAAATTTAGTCGGGAAGCGTTGCGTCTCTGGACGATCTATTGCGAATTGTTAAAACCAAAAGAAGTCACGAGAATCGGTTTACGTTTCATAAATCGTATAGCCATAAAACAAGAAAAGATTGAACTCGCGGATTATTATAAATATCCGCCAGAGCCGTTAAAAGAATTGGATTGGACGCTTACTGGCTATCTTCATCATGATGTGATGCAGGTTCCTGGAACGGAATATAGGGTGAATTTAATTAAAACCGTTCAAACCGTTCAGAATATTCCGGGGGAAATTGGTTTGATTTTGGATATAGATGTCTTTATGCAGAATCCGTTTAAATATAATGAACTGCGTATAAAAGAATGCTTGGAAGAAATGCGTTGGGTGAAGAACAAAGTATTTTTTACTAGTTTAATAGATAAAATTATACAGGGGCTTAAATAATATGACCGCTATCACAATGCCATCACCTATTTCTGGTTGTGCAAGTGAAACCGCAGATTTTGTTGGTCAGCAAATAAAAGATTGTCTTAATATGTTGCAGAAATCGAATGCATTAGGATTCGCCGCAAAGGGTACGTTCCAACAATTAGATGAGGTTTTTGAAGAATGTTCTTCTGAGGGGTGGGATGGCGAACGGGCAAAACCAATTTCTGTAGAAGTTTTGCAATGCACGAGAAGATTTCTTAGTTTATTTCCTTTAGGCATAGAAGCCCCTGAAATTGGTGCCGAACCTGATGGCTCCATAACCTTGGAATGGTATCGGTCTCCAAATAAAGTTGTATCAATCAGTATCAATCCTGATGACTGGGTGTATTGGGCTGCTCTAATCGGCGCAAGCAGACGGCATGGGGCAGATTATTCTCTGATGGGTATTTCAGATGACTTGCTAAGAACAATTCTACAGGTCACCGGAGGCAATTGATAATGACTGGTTCTGTTGCTCCCGACGAACTTTTAGCCAGATATATCACGTCTTCAAAATGGCTTCACAAGCAAGACCAAACTGTTAAGCAGGATGCCTTTATCCCACCAAATTCTGAGCTTTCAGTTACTCGTCACTTGGGTCTAACCGAAGAAGCTATATGGAAAATTGGTAAAAAAATAGTGGAGAGTACACCTCGTTCCCTTCATGGCAGAGCAGATGTAGAAACTTCTAATGTCATTGCCCAACGCCTTAATGTTGTGCCTCAACCAGTGGACGGTAATCCTAATCATGCAAATATTATTAACTGGCCGCCAGATAAGGATGCCAGAAAAATGTGTGCTTTAGAGATTGCAAGCGTCGCAGATTTTGTTGCTAACCCTGAAGGAAAAGTATAAATTCGGTAATTAAACCGGGGACGTTTACCAATTTTTGATTTTTAATATGCCTGCCTCGTGAGATGACGCTTAGGCTATCTCATCGGGGTCATTTTGCTTTTTTATATTTGCTTTTTGATATTATTTACCCACTTGCCAAAACCTCTTTTTCGGCTACAATTGACATAATTGATATTTCTTCACGGCTTTCAGTTTTAGGCATTTGGAAATTTTAATTTTGGATTTGTTTAGGATTTAGATATTAGGATTTAGGATTTTTCTACTTATGGAGTCCTTATGGCAAGACAGATAATAAAAATAGATGTAAAAGCGGCAAAGGCCGATATCGCAAAATTAAAAGCCGACGTTGCCGCAGTCGGGGTTTTCAGCGATGTTAAAAAATCTCTTTTTGTCGAGGCGCTCGATAAAAAACTCGATGGTGCGATAACTCGATTGAAAAAAATAGGAGATTTTAAGGGTACGGCGGGCAGCAGTGTATTCCTCTATACTCATGGGAAAATTGCCGCTGAAAGGCTTTTGCTTATAGGTCTTGGCGAAAAGCAAAAGGCAACCCCGGATACTATCAGGCAGGCCGCTGCAAAGGCCGCTTATGAAGCAGTTAATGTAAAAGCAAAAAGCCTTGCTGTTTTTCTGCATAATGAAACCGCAAAAATTGATTTTGAAAAGCTCGGTCAGGTTTTAGCCGAGGGCGTT
>JBGOWI010000032.1:0-26446 GCA_041478555.1 Phycisphaerae bacterium | reverse complement strand
GACGAGAAAAAACTTGCCCAAAAGAAAATGGGCGGCATCCTCGCAGTAGGTGCCGGTTCGATACATAAGCCGCGAATGATAATTCTCAAATACACGCCGAGAGGCAAAAAAACCGGCAAAGATGAACCGATAGCCCTTGTCGGAAAAGCGATAACGTTTGATTCCGGCGGAGTCAGTTTGAAACCGGCTCAGGATATGCACGAGATGAAGATGGATATGACCGGCGGAGCCGCGGTACTTATGACGATGGAGGTGATAGCGAGGTTAAAACTGCCTCTTGAGGTTTACGGTATAATATGTGCAGCGGAAAACAAACCGGGCGGGTCAAGCTATCTGCCGGGCGATATTATCACTACTTACAGCGGTAAAACGGTCGAAGTTTTGAATACTGATGCCGAGGGTAGACTTGTTCTCTGTGACGGATTACATCAGGCAAAACTTTTAAAATGCAAAACGGTAATTGATATTGCTACCCTTACAGGTGCGTGCGTTGTCGCGCTCGGCAAGCATAAAGCAGGGCTTGTAAGTAATAACGAAAAGCTTATGGAGAAACTCAAAAAGGCGGCGGATGAAAGCGGTGAGCCGGTCTGGCAGCTTCCGTACGAACCGGAATATATCGAAGAGATAAAGGGGAAAATTGCGGACCTGAAAAATATCGGCTCAAAATGGGGCGGCGCATGTACGGGTGCGGCCTTTTTAGGTGAATTTGTGCAGAGCGTTACATGGGCGCATCTCGATATCGCACCCAAAATGGATGCATCAGAGCCGATGAAAAAATATGCTGAGGCAGGCTCCATAGGTTTTGGTGTAAGACTTCTGAGTAATTTCCTTATGAATCTTTCAGCAAAAGGTTAAGAGGTGATTTAATGGCTAAAAGAGTAAAGGTAGATGCTGCAAAAATAGAAAAGGCGGTGAAGGAAATTCTTGAGGCAGTCGGAGAAGATACAAACAGAGAAGGTATTAAGCTGACGCCTAAACGGGTTGCAAATATGTATGTCGAACTTCTTGCGGGTGCCGGCGAGGACCCGGCTGACTGTGTAAAGAGTGTATTTAAGGAAAAATGTGATGAGATTGTGTTGCTGCGGGACATACCATTTTACAGTATATGTGAGCATCATCTTATGCCCTTTATCGGCAAGGCGCATGTTGCATATCTGCCGGCTGAATATGTGGTCGGCGTCAGCAAACTTGCACGTATTGTGGATTGTTTTGCGAGAAGGCTTCAGGTGCAGGAACGCCTGACGGCTCAGATTGCCGATTTTATTAACGAACATTTAAAACCGCAGGGAGTGGCAATTGTGCTCGAGGCGGCACACAGTTGTATGACGATACGGGGGATAAAAAAGCCGGGCTCAGTGATGGTTACAAGTGCTCTTCGCGGCATATTTAAAAGGGACCCGCGAAGCAGGGCTGAAGTCCTGAGTCTTATGCATAGTGACTGAGACTGAAAAGTCTTATTTTACATCGTGAATTTGTTTTTACCCGCCTTCGCAGAAAGCCACGGGTGTAAACCCGTGGATGAATGCGAAAAGGGTAACCCTCCGCAGCCTTGGCGACCTGTCCTCCGTAGTCCGTCTTGGTGGACGAAGGATGGAAGGAGGGTATGCTTCGGCGGGTCCACCTGTTGGTGAGACCTCGCCTTCGGCGGGTTTCGCCGAAGTATGTGAAGATGCCACGGCTGTAAACCCGTGGAGCTTCACCCAAAAGGTCTTATAATGGCAAAGATAGCATTAATCGGTGCAGGAAGCGTGGAGTTTACCCGAAGTCTGGTGCGGGATATTCTCAGTTTCAAGTCTTTGGGGGATTCTACGATATCTCTTATGGATATCAGCAGAGAAAGACTCAATTTCGCCAGAACGGTTGTAAATACTCTGGTAGAACGAAATGGCAACAGGGCGAAGCTTGAAGCGACAATGAATCGCAAAGACGCTCTCAGAGGTGCCGATGCGGTGGTAATTACGATTCTTACAGGAGACGTTAATGTCTGGCGGCATGACCTCGAAATACCCAAAAAATTCGGCGTCGATTTTAATGTCGGCGACAGCCGCGGCGCTGCCGGTATTTTCCGGGCACTAAGAACAATACCCGTAATGCTTGGTATATGCAGAGATATTGAAAAATTATGCCCTGATGCAATTGTCCTTAATTATACCAATCCGATGGCAATGCTGTGCAGAGCGGTTCAGAAAAAAACCGGTCTGCTCTTTACAGGACTTTGCCACAGCGTTCAGGGAACCGCTGAAATGCTCGCACGATGGATAGGGGCTCCGATTAAGGAAATCGATTATGTCTGCGCCGGCATCAATCATATGAGCTGGTATCTTAAATATAACTGGAAGGGCAAAGACGCATATCCGCTGATTCGCAAGGCACTAGAGCGGAAAGAAATTTACAATGAGGAGATAGTCCGCAATGAGATGTTCAAGGCACTGGGTTATTATGTAACCGAGTCCAGCGGACACAATTCGGAGTATAACTGGTGGTTTCGTAAAAGGCCGGATTTGATTGAGAAATACTGTATACACGGCACAGGCTGGAATCCCGGCCGGTACGCTTATATTCTCAAGGAATATATTCAACGTGAAAAAACCTGGAAAAAGGAAGTAAAAAAATTAGTTGCTCAGAGTAAAACGATGTCCCTGGAAAAGGGGTATGAATACGCATCGTCGATAATCAATGCTTATCTCGGCGGGAGTATGTTCAAGTTCAACGGCAATGTCCGCAACACCGGTTTAATTGAGAATTTGCCGAAAGACTGTTGTGTCGAAGTGCCGTGTGTTGCGAAAAAAGGACGAGTTAGTCCGCAGTATATTGGTTCTCTGCCTGCGCAACTTGCAGCGTTGAATAATATAACGGCAGCAAGTGAGGAAATGGCGGTGGATGCGGCTCTTACCGGCAATCCTGAACTTGTTTATCAGGCGATTTGCTATGACCCGCTTTCGGCATCGGTGCTCAGCCTTGCTGAGATAAGAAAGATGGTGAAAATGATGCTCAGGAAAAATGAGCCTTATCTGCCTCAATTTAAAAGTGTCAATATCTGATGCATAAACTTGCAAGACAAATAAGATTTGCAATAAACCCATTCAGCAATTCAATGCAGCAGGGGGCAAATTCTTATTGTGCAAAGCCGACCGCAGATGGGCTGGCTTTATTTTTTGCACTCTGGGTCGAACTGACAGGCGATACAAATAAAGACACCGGCTTTGTTGTCAATGTCGCTGATATCGACAGGATTGTTCGAGACAAGGCCGTTGGAATTTTTGATGAGTTTATAAAAAACAAATTCAGACAAAAAGAACAGACCTGTACTGAGCGAAGTCGAAGTGTAAGTTTTGAGCAAATCGGGCAATTGCTGGGCAAAGTCTGGCAGACAATCGAAAAAGATTTTCAGCCGGCACTTCGACTTGGTTCGACTCCTTCGATGCCACTCAGGACAGGTTCGCTCACCACAGGCCGCTCAGTGCAGGCAAAAATAGATAGTCTCGCTGTTGAGCTTATGCCGGCAAGAAAACTTGGAATAAAGGAAAATGGAGGCAATATGCTTTATATTAGCGAAAAATTTGAATTTGCAGCAAGCCATACATTATGGAACGAAAAATTCAGCGACGAGGAAAATGAAAAGGTTTTCGGCAAATGCGCCAACCGCCGCGGCCACGGCCATAATTATATCGTTGAAGTTACAATCAAAAAATCGACGGGCGGCGAGCCGCTGAAGGCGGGCGATTTTGAGAAAATAGTAAATGAACAGTTTATACAGATTGTTGACCATAAAAATCTCAATGTTGATGTTGAGCATTTCAAAAAAGTCAATCCCACAGTGGAAAATATCGCAGAATTTGCTTTCAAGAGTCTGGCAGGCAAATTAAAACCTCTCGAACTGGATTGCGTAACCGTCTGGGAGAATGACAGGACGTTCTGCAGTTATAGAGCGGAATAATTTAGCCACAGAGGACACAGAGAACACAGAGAATTTTATTTTATGTTTATTTTAACCGCTGATTGCGCAGATTTCACGGATTTTTTGCCGATAGCTGATAACTATTTTAGACACGGATTAACCCCGATGAGATAGTCCAAGGGACATCTCACGGGGCAGGCACAGATTTACACGGTTAAATTTGTTACCACGAAGTTCACGAAGGACTGCTTTAAGGCGGTCCCGATAAATTGGGACTACTAAATTCAAAGCTGAATCCTTGCTTGAAGTGAACTTCAGCCGGATTTGCACTTTGAATTTTTTACAGCTTCGCAGTGGCGCCTTAAAGCAAATACGATAACAGCCTTTTTTCCAACGCAGAGGACAAGTTTTTTGGATCCCCTATCCCCTAAACCCTATATTTTTTTTCATTGTTTTTTCGCCCAATTTTAAAACCACAGATTTCACGGATTTCTCGGATTATTGTATTCCCTAAAACGCTTAATTTTCATTGTTTTTTATGTTTTTAAGGCTATAATTCGGCAAGATACCTTGAGGAGGCAACAGGGAAGAATCAAAGTCAAAAACAAATAAAGAAACTGCCAGAAAAATAGAAAGATAGGTGAAATCATGAATGCGATAGATTGGGTGGCAATAATTGGTGCAGCTGCTTGGGCCCCACAAATATTTACATGGTTGTATCAATTCATAACAAAACCTAAAATTACACTCTACCTCCATACAAAACCAGAAATAGGATACACTAGTCTTGGGCCGATATTTAATGTTAGTCTTGCATTGTTGAGTGAAAAAAAAGGTATCACCCTCAATAATTTTTCCGTTAGTATTAAACATGAAAGTGGAGCATCATACACTTTTGATTGGGATGGTCTTTCTGAAGACCTAAGTGAAATACAAAACCCATTAGGTCAGCCTACATCTGTCAAAAAGACATACCTTCCTTTGGTAGTTAGAGTGTTACCTTTAAATGTTGCCCAAGCGTTTGTCAGATATCAATATAAATCGTTTAAGGAAAAGTTTGGACAAAAGCTCCAAGCTGCCGAGAATAAACTTCAACTTTTAAGAAATGCTGGCAAGCTTAAGACGGAGCAAGACATAGATGCGTTAGCTTCAGAGCAAGAATTTTCAGAGCTTGTAAAACTGATTCATTCTGAGTTTATTTGGATAGCAGGAAAATATACAGTGGTATTTGATTTTCAATCTCCCGATAGATTCAAATACAAGAAGGACAAATACACCTTTAGCTTAAGTCAAGATAATATTGATGAGCTAAGAAAAAACATTGACAATATAAAGCTTAACACGATGCAAACTGCAAAGGCAATAGTGTTGCAGAATTACAAAGCTAAAGAAATATCTTGGAAATGGATGTATCCTGAGTTGCGAAAGTAAATTAATAAATAGTAATAAATAGGGGACGCCTGCCCCGTGAGACTTGCCCTGTGAAGTGCCGAAGCTACTTCACAGGGGTGTTTCTTAGGCTATCTCATCGGGGTGTTCTCTGTGGCTCGGTGGTTAAAAAATAAATCCGTGTCATCTGTGAAATCCGCGGTTAATTTTCTTTGAGTCTTAGTGGCTAAAAATTTTCAATCTTAAATTTTAAATTTCTTTCTCCTTTGCCCTGTGAGATTTATTCCCTTGGTTTTTCATAGATTTAAGGTATAATGGTTTTTTTTAGAGCTCCGAGAAATCCAAATGGAGAATAATTATGGGCAAAAAAGTGTATGTTGGAAATATGGGTCCTAAAGCAGACCAGGCAAGCCTGGAAGCATTGTTTTCAGTATTTGGAAAGGTTGAAAAGGCTTATATAGTCATTGACCGCCAGACAGGCAAGAGCAAGGGGTTCGGTTTTGTCGAGATGAGCAGTGATGCAGAGGCTAAAGCAGCAATAGCCGCACTGGATGGAAAAGAGTGCGGCGGCTACACGGTTAAGGTTAATGAAGCAAAAAGCAAAGGTTAACCGCCGCACCAATTCATTATACCGTAGTGATAATAGAAATACTTGAATAGCAAATTGGTGCGGGACTAACCGAAATTCAGTTTGGCCCCGATGAGATAGCTGCTGGGTAAACACCCCAGTTAGATAGCTAAAGTATCCCAAGTAGCTAACTAACGCATCTAACGGGGCAAGTCTCACGGGGCAGGCGGGGCTAAACAACGTCATTCAAAATTCAGTTTGGCGAAATCGCCGTGCAATCTCTTAGCAGCTTCGTCGTAGGCTTTTGCGGCGTCGATTTCGTTGTTAAAATGGCCGAGAAATTTTCTATGGCCGTTACATTTGATATCCGCACGATATTTATTTCTTTGTTTGTCGTAACAGACGCCCTTGTATTTTGAGCCGGTTTTCTTTAATGTTTTCCTGCTGTTATAGTGATTTTGAGCCTCAGTAGCTATGCGGAGATTTTCTTTCCTGTTGTCGAGGCCATTGCCGTATTTGTGGTCAACGACGAAACCCGGCGGCGGCTGCATAATCTGACGATGCATCGATATGAATTTTCTTTTGCCGTTCTCGCGGCCGAGCATTCGAACGGCGTAAAAAGTATCATTGAAACTTTTTGCCGCATACCATTTATGGGCATTCAACTCTTCGAAATCCTCAGGGTCAACGATAGCGAATTTGCCCTGCGTGAGCTCGATTTTCCTGAATGCGCAGTCGTAGTGCTTTTCCCTGTAGCGCAGCAAAAGCCATACGCCGAGGCGTTCGAAACAATCGGGAATCGGGATTTTGAGATAAGATTTGGACATTTCTTTTAGAGTACTGTTTACCGTTTACAGCTTACTGTTAACTGTATGCTGTTAACTTTTTGCTTAACTTTGGCGGTATTTTACCATATTTTAAACAAAAGTCAAGAAAAAAAAGAATTTAAATTACAAATAAGAAGACAAATAATATCTTTTTAAGAACAGTCTTGTTAGTTTTAGAGTAATATAGTAGTATCCGGCGTTTTACCGACGACTATGTAAACCCCCACACCTATTTGTATTGTGGCGACAAAAGGGTAAAAAGTGTGTGGTGGTAAACCCCGTTAGAGTCAGGCCATCTTCGATGGCCGTCAAGCCTTAGGCTTTGACTCTAACGGGGTAAAGCTATCTTCTTTTTTTGCCGATATTTATGATTAGCCACGAAGGCACCAAGACACAAAGAAAAACGTTAAACGGTTGCGTTTGCGCAACTCATCACGGTTGCGTCAAACGTAAGATGACAGACGAAACGAGCAGCGCAACCGACGGACGAAATACGTAGTCAAAACTTCGTGCCTTTGTGTCCCCCGCCTTCGCGAGGGCAGGCTTAGTTGCTACGTTCATTTGCCTTTCGGCCTGCCTCGACAAGCTCGGAGGGGCGGAGCCGACGGGGACGGAGTCTAAGCGGATTTAAGATTTAAAATTGAAGATTTAAGAATTCAGGAATTTTGACTACTACATCAATAGTAACAGGGGGGGCGGGATTTATCGGTTCACATCTGTGTGAATACCTCTTGGCCTGTGGACAAAAGGTCGTTGTTGTTGATGATTTGAGCACAGGCAGCATTGCCAATATTCAACACCTGCTTTCAAACAGTAATCCCTTCGGCTGCGCTCAGGGCAGGTTTAAGTTTATTGAAGGTTCTGTCCGTGATATAGATTTGATGAGAGAGGTTGTTGAACAGGCCGATTGTATTTATCATCTTGCCGCCGCTGTCGGGGTCAATCTGATAGTTGAAAGGCCTGTTCATACCATAGAGACCAACATTCACGGTACAGAAGTGGTGCTTTCGGTAGCCAACCAGTTCTGCAAAAAGGTTCTTATAACTTCGAGCAGCGAAGTTTACGGCAAAAACGAACAGGTACCTTTCAAAGAGGACGATGATACAATTCTGGGCAGCACAAAATTTTCCCGCTGGTCTTATGCCTGCAGCAAGGCAATAGATGAATTTCTTGCTTTTGCTTACAGGCGGCAGTACGGCCTGGCTGTGGTTATTGTAAGGCTTTTTAATACTATAGGGCCGAGGCAAACCGGCAGATACGGGATGGTTGTGCCGAGATTTATAGGCTGGGCATTGAAGAATGAGCCTCTGTTGATTTACGGCACAGGAAAGCAGAGCAGAAGTTTTACTTATGTCGGAGATGTAATAAGGGCAATGGCGGCTCTTATGGAACTGAAAAGTGCCGACGGCGAAGTCTTTAATATCGGCTCAACTGAGGAAATAAGTATCGAAGGGCTTGCAGATAAGGTTATCGAAAAGACACACAGCAAAAGCCACAAGGAATACGTTCCCTATTCCAAGGCATACGGCCAGGGATTTGACGATATGCAAAGGCGATTGGCCTGTCTTGAAAAGATAAAGCGCGCAATCGGATATGAGCCGAAGGTGGGACTCGATGAAGCGATTGAAATAATTACTGACACACGGGGCAAAGATGAGTAGACTGCTATCCTTATTTTGCTTTGAGAGATTGGATTAGGATGGGTTTATCGCTGATTACTGGAGGAGCCGGTTTTATCGGCAGCAACATGGTAAGGTTTCTGCTCGAGAAAGGCCAAAAGGTTCGGGTTCTTGATAATTTTGAGACTGGAAGACGAGAGAATCTGGCTGAAGTTACCGGCCGAATTGAGCTTATTGAGGGCGATATTCGCGATATGGATACGGTCCGGCGAGCAGCAGCCGGTGCAGAGGTTGTTTATCATCTGGCGGCGCTTGGTTCTGTGCCAAGGTCGGTTAAGGACCCTGCGACGAGCCATGATGTCAATGTAAATGGCATTGTGAATATGCTGATTGCGGCGCGTGATGCGAAGGCAAGGCGTTTTATCTTTTCATCAAGCTCATCGGTCTATGGTCAAAGCAAAGTTCTGCCGCAACATGAAGGTCTGCCGCTTGTACCGATAAGTCCGTATGGGGCAACAAAGGTTGCAGGTGAAATTTACTGCAAAGCTTTTTATGAAACTTACGGTCTGCAGACTATAAGTCTGCGATATTATAATGTCTTCGGGCCAAGACAGGACCCGACAAGTCAATATGCAGCGGCCATACCGCTGTTTGTCTCGGCGCTTTTGCGAGACAAGGCGCCTACGATATTTGACGACGGCCAGCAGTCAAGAGGATTTACATATATCGACAATGTAACAGAGGCAAACTGGCTTGCGGCAAATATGAAAGAAGCACATGGCGAAGCCGTTAATATTTCCACAAAAAGTGCCGTTACTGTAAATACGGTTGTAAATGTAATAAGAAAACTTATGGGCAAAGAAAATATCAAGCCTGTTTATGCACCGCCAAGGCCGGGAGATATAAAACATTCACTTGCGGATATTACTCGGGCGAAGGAAGTAATAGGTTATGAACCTTTTATCAGCTTTGAAGAAGGTATAACAAAAGCGATTGACTGGTACAGGGAAAACCTCTGATTTTTGAAAGGTTTGTAAATGGCGAAGAAAAGAGGAAAGAGAGTGCCTTTCGTAGGTATTGTAGGGATGGGTTATGTGGGACTGCCTTTGGCCCGCGAATTTGTTGGGGGTGGTGCAAAGGTGCTGGGCTTCGATATCAATCTTGAGCATGTAAAAAAGATTAACAGCGGCATAAGCCCTCTCAAACACGTATCTTCGGAGGATGTCGGCAGGATGGTCAAGAGCGGCAGATTCCGTACGACAACGAAGATGAACGAGCTGAGCAAGCCTGATGCGATACTGATTTGTGTTCCGACGCCGCTCACGGAAAATCGTGAGCCGGATATGCAATATGTTGTTGCTACCTGCGAGACGATTTCGAAATATTTGCGCAAAGGACAGCTTGTTGTGCTGGAAAGTACGACATATCCGGGTACGACACGGGAATTAATGAAACCGATGCTTGAAAAAAGCGGTTTGAAGGCAGGTAAGGATTTTTATCTTGCTTTTTCGCCGGAACGTGAAGACCCGGGCAATAAGCAGTTCCGTACGGCAACAATTCCGAAAATCGTCGGCGGATATGACAAAAAAAGTCTCAGGGCAGCTCTCGATATCTATAAGTACGCCATTGAAGAGCTCGTACCGGTAAAGTCCTGCGAGGTTGCCGAATCTGCCAAGATTCTCGAGAATATGTACCGATGCGTCAACATTGCGATGGTCAATGAATTAAAGCAGCTTTTTGACCGAATGGGAATTGACGTCTGGGAAGTCATCGAGGCAGCGGGAACAAAGCCGTTTGGTTTTCAGAAGTTTTTCCCGGGCCCGGGTCTGGGCGGACACTGCATACCCATTGACCCGTTCTATCTGACATGGAAGGCGAGGGAATACGGTATGCCGACGCGGTTCATTGAGCTGGCAGGAGAGATAAACACCAATATGCCGCACTACGTGATTATGAGAACTATGGAGGCGATGAATGAAAAAGGAAAAAGCCTGAAAGGCTCGAAAGTTCTGGTTCTGGGTCTTGCATACAAAAAGGATATCGACGACGTGCGCGAATCGCCGTCGATTGAGCTGATTGAGCTTCTGAGACAAAAGGGCGCAAGAGTCGATTACAATGACCCGTATATTCCGATGACGCACAAAATGCGCGAACATGACCTAAAAATGAAAAGCAGACCGCTAAGCGCCAAAATGCTCAGGGGCTGTGATATTGTCGTGATAGCGACCGACCACAGCTGTTACGATTATAAATGGATTGTTAAGAACGCGAAAATGGTTGTTGATACCCGTAATGCGACGGCAAATGTAAGAAGCGGTCGAAATAAAATAGTCAAAGCATAAGATATGGTTTACGGAGTTTTTTGATGCAGGTGCCACTGCTTGATTTGAAAGCGCAGTATGCGAAGATTAAAAACGATGTCCTGGCGGCAATAGGAGAAGTTCTTGAGAGCCAGGTTTGTATCGGCGGACCTAAGGTCAAGGAGCTTGAAGATAAAATAGCGCAAATCAGCAACTGTAAATTTGCAGTTGGAGTTTCCAGCGGCACCGATGCTCTGCTTGTAAGTCTTATGAGTCTTGGTATAGGCGGCGGCGATGAGGTGATTACGACACCTTTTACTTTTTTTGCCACCGCAGGATGTATTGCCCGTGTTGGCGCAAGACCTGTTTTTGTTGATATTGACCCGGCGGCCTACAATATAAATCCTTCGCTGATTGAAAAGGCAATAACCAAAAAGACAAAAGCTATTATACCCGTTCATCTTTACGGTCAAATGGCAGATATGGACCCGATTATGGATATTGCCAGGAAGCATAATCTTTTTGTTATTGAGGATGCGGCACAAGCCATCAGCAGCACTTACAAGGGCAGAAAGGCAGGCAGCATAGGAACCTGCGGCGCTTTTAGTTTTTACCCGACCAAGAATTTAAGCGGCATCGGCGACGGCGGAATGGTCGTTACAAATGATGAAAAGCTGTACCATAAGCTTTTTATTATGCGCAATCACGGCAGCGAGCCGAAGTACTATCATAAATTTATCGGCGGCAATTTCAGGCTGGATGCTGTTCAGGCGGCGGCGATACTGGTTAAATTGCCGTATCTGGATGAATGGTCGCAGACAAGAAGAAAAAATGCCGAGTATTACAACAAAAGATTTGCCGGCCCCTTAGGGGCAGGCACTGCTGTTAAGACGCCATTCATCAGTCCTGACTGTGTTACTATTTGCTATCAATATGTGATAAGAGTGCCCAAACGCGATCAGGTAGTAGAGCACTTAAAGAAACAGAATATCGGCTATGAGATTTATTATCCTCTGCCACTGCACCTGCAGGAATGTTTCAGTTATCTCGGATTTAAAAAGGGCGATTTCCCTGAATCTGAAAAGGCGGCCAAGGAGGTTCTGGCTCTGCCTGTTTATCCGGAACTTACCGACCGGATGAAAGATTGTGTTGTTGAAGCTGTTCTTGAGGCGTTGAAATAATCAAAGGAAAAACAGAGATGAAAAAAGCACTAATTACAGGTATCACAGGCCAGGATGGGTCATATTTAACCGAATTTCTGCTTAAGAAAGGCTATGAAGTTTATGGTATAATCCGCAGAAGCTCATCGTTTCATACCGGCAGGATAGACCATCTTTACAAAGACCCGCACGAAGGGCCGAGACTCAAGCTTATCTATGGTGATTTGACCGACGGCAGCAATATTTCGGGAATTTTGAATGAGATTGAGCCTGACGAGGTTTACAATCTTGCCGCACAAAGCCATGTCAGGGTCAGTTTCGACCAGCCGATTTATACGGTTAATGTCGATGCACTTGGTACGCTGCGGCTGCTTGAGGCGATAATAAAGGTGAAAGAACCGCCGAAGTTCTATCAGGCTTCCAGCAGCGAGATGTACGGCAAAGCGGTCGAAACGCCACAGACGGAAAAAACACCATTTTATCCGAGGAGCCCCTACGGCTGCGCGAAAGTGTATTCTTTCTGGCAGACAATCAATTACAGGGAGGCATACAATATTTTTGCCTGCAACGGGATATTGTTTAATCACGAATCGCCGCGGAGAGGTGAAACTTTTGTTACGAGAAAAATTACAAGAGCTGCTGCAAGGATAAAACTTGGTTTACAGGACAAAGTTTATCTTGGCAACCTGGACGCCAAACGTGACTGGGGCTATGCAGGTGATTATGTCGAATCTATGTGGCTCATGCTGCAGCAGAACAAGCCCGATGATTATGTGATAGCCACAGGCGAAAATCATTCAGTGAAGGAATTTCTTGACGAGGTGTTCGGCTATCTGGAGCTTGACTGGAAAGAGTATGTTGAAATTGACCCAAAGTATTACAGGCCGACGGAAGTTGATGTGCTGCTCGGCGACCCTTCGAAGGCAAAAAGAGTATTAGGCTGGAGTCCGAAGGTGGGGTTTAAAGAACTCGCCAGAATAATGGCTGATGCCGATATGGAGCTTGCCCGTCAGGAAAAAGTGATTGCGGAACATCAGGCGAATAGTAAGAGAGGCAGATGAGCAGCTTTTTTGAAAAAAGGCGGATAGTTGTTACCGGCGGCGCAGGTTTTCTGGGGAGATATGTTGTTGAGGGGCTAAAAAAACGAGGCTGCAAAAATATTTTTGTGCCGCTGATTGAAGAGTACGACCTTGTGCAGCTTGGGGGTATCAAGAGAATGTATGACACGATGAAACCTGACATTGTGATTCATCTTGCTGCTATTGTAGGCGGTATCGGTGCAAACAGAGAGCATCCGGGAAAGTTTTTTTATGACAACCTTATGATGGGTGTACAGCTTATTGAGCAGGGACGGCTGCGAGGAATCGAAAAGTTTGTTGCTATCGGCACGGTTTGTGCGTATCCGAAGTTTACTCCCGTGCCGTTTAAGGAAGATGACATCTGGAACGGCTATCCGGAAGAAACAAATGCTCCTTATGGGCTTGCCAAGAAAATGCTTCTGGTTCAATCGCAGGCATATCGTGCTGAATACGGGTTTAATTCGATATTTCTTCTGCCGGTCAATTTATATGGGCCGGGAGACAATTTTAATCCGCAGTCAAGTCATGTTATCCCGGCATTGATAAAAAAATGCGTCGACGCGGTCGAAGCAGGAGCTGATTATATTGAATGCTGGGGCACCGGCAGCGTGTCGCGGGAATTTATTTACGCAGCGGATGCAGCCGAAGGAATTTTGCTCGCGACAGAATTTTATAATGGTTCTGAACCGGTTAATATCGGTGCAGGATTTGAGATAACTATAAAGGATTTGGTTGAGAAAATTGTTCGGCTGACCGGCTTTAAAGGCAGAATTCGCTGGGACAGCAGCAAACCTGACGGTCAGCCGAGAAGATGTCTTGATACAAGCAAGGCAAAGAAATTATTCGGCTTCGAGGCGAAAACAGATTTTGATACCGGTCTGAAGCAGACAGTTGAGTGGTATAAAAAGAATATAACATAGTTTTACGGGATTGTGATGAAAATATCTATTGTAGGAATTGGTTACGTCGGCCTTGTAGCTGCCGGTTGTCTTGCCGAAAGCGGCAATCACATAATTTGTGTTGACAACGATGAGAAAAAAATCGAAGACCTCAAAAAAGGCGTTATTCCAATTTATGAGCCGGGACTTGCTGATATTGTCGAGGATAACGAAAAGGCAGGAAGACTTTCATTTACGACCGATTTAAAGGCAGCAGTTGATGATTCAAAACTGATTATTCTGGGCGTGGGGACTCCCAGTGCTGATGATGGTTCGGCTGATATTTCGGCGGTTCTCGACGTGTGTGAACAGATAGCTGAATACATGAAAGATTATAAGATTATTGTCACAAAAAGCACGGTTCCAGTTGGGACTTATCGGAAGGTAATTGAGCTGATTAAAAGCAAAACGAATGTGCCGTTTGACTATGTGAGCAATCCGGAATTTTTGAAGGAAGGCTCGGCAGTTCAGGATTTTGCCAAGCCGGACAGAGTTATCATCGGTACCGATAATCCTGAAGTTCAGGCAGTAATGAAACAACTATATGCGCCTTTTATGCGCAAAGGCAGCAGGATAATCTTTATGGACCCCGCCAGTGCCGAGTTAACCAAGTATGCGTCTAATGTGATGCTTGCGACGAGAATTTCATTTATGAATGAGCTTTCCGGATTGTGCGATAAATTCGGGGCGGACATTGAAAAGGTTAGAGCCGGCGTAGGGTCAGACCCCCGTATCGGCAATTCTTTCCTTTTTGCGGGTGTCGGTTACGGCGGAAGCTGTTTCCCGAAAGATGTCAGAGCACTTATTTATATGGGCAGAAAAAATAATTGTCGGATGACGATTGCCGAAGCAGTCCAGCAGGCAAACTATACTCAGCATGAAAGATTTGCTGACAAAATATTGAATTATTTCAAAGGCAGGGAAAGTGAGACTATCCTTGCGGTCTGGGGGCTTGCATTTAAGGCTAAAACGGATGATGTTCGTGAATCGCCGGCCGTTTGGTGTATAAGGAAATTTCTGCAGTCGGGAATGAAAATCAGAGCCTTTGACCCGGAAGCAATGGAAATGGCAAAAGCAGCCTTGAATAGTGATATTGAAACAGGCCAGAATGATTACAAAATACTTAATGGCGCCGATGCGCTGGTTATATTTACAGACTGGCAGCAGTTCAGAACTCCTGATTTTGACTCGATAAAGGAAAAACTTAGAAAGCCTGTTATTTTTGACGGTCGAAACCTTTACGAGCCGGCGTATATGAAAAAAATGGGATTTGAGTATTATTGTATAGGCAGGTCGTGAGTAAGAAATTTTTGATTACGGGAGCTGCCGGCTTTATTGGTTCACACCTTTGCGAAAGATTAATTGCTGATGGTCATACTGTTGTGGGACTGGATAACTTCGACCCTTTCTACGACAGGAAAATCAAAGAGTCGAATATAAAGACTCTGATACAATCAGATAAGTTTAAACTTATCGAAGGTGATATAAGAGACACGAATTGTGTCGAGTCGATATGCGGCGATAAGGTGGATGTGATTGTTCATCTGGCGGCGAAGGCGGGGGTAAGACCTTCGATAGCCGACCCGCTCGGCTATGCGGATTGTAATATCAATGGAACAATGGTCTTGCTGGAAGCTGCGAGGAAATACGGGATAAAGAAGTTTATCTTTGCATCCAGTTCGAGCGTATATGGAAATAACAAAAAGGTTCCGTTTTCCGAAACGGATAATGTTGATTATCCGATATCGCCTTATGCTGCGACTAAAAAGGCCGGTGAGTTAATCTGTCATACCTATTCGCATCTTTATCATATCGATGTTACGTGCCTTCGTTTATTTACGGTTTATGGTCCGAGACAGCGGCCGGATTTGGCGATTCATAAATTTGCAAAACTGATTGAACAGGGCAAACCAATACCAGTATTCGGCGACGGCTCGATGATGCGGGACTTTACATATATTGATGACATTATCGACGGCACGGTCGCGGCAATAGAGAAATGCGCTGGTTTCGAGATTTATAATCTTGGCGAATCAAGGCCTGTGAGGCTGGATAAGTTGGTTGAAGAAATTGAAAAATCGCTCGGCAAAAAGGCGGTTGTTGAGCACAAACCTGTTCCGCCGGGCGATGTTGAAAAAACTTATGCAGATATAACAAAAGCTAAAATGATACTGGGATACAATCCTGATACTGATATTGCTGTCGGACTGAAAAGGTTTGTTGAGTGGGTGAGGCAGAAAAAGTATTAGCTTGAAAGAGATTACTATGAAAAAATTTGCATTAATCGGTGTTGCAGGTTATATCGCTCCGAGGCATTTAAAAGCCGTTAAGGATACCGGCAATATTCTCGTTGCGGCGCTGGACAAAAGTGATTCGGTTGGCGTGCTGGATTCTTATTTTCCGGATGCGGATTTTTTCACCGAGTTTGAAAGATTCGACAGACATCTGGAAAAGTTAAAGCGGGCTGGTGAAAGGCATTCTGTTGATTACGTCTCAATATGCTCGCCGAATTACCTCCATGATGCTCATGTAAGGTTTGCGCTGAGAATTGGAGCAAGTGCGATATGCGAAAAGCCGCTGGTTTTAAATCCCTGGAATATTGATGCTCTTGAAGAGATTGAAAAAGAAAGTAAAGGAAGGATAAATACGATTCTGCAACTTCGGCTGCATCCTGCAATAATTGAGCTTAAAAAGAAAATTGATTCTGCCGGCAAAGACAGGATTCATGACATAGACCTTACCTATATCACATCGCGCGGCCGCTGGTATCTGGTTTCATGGAAGGGCAGTATTGAAAAATCCGGCGGCATAGCAACAAATATCGGCATACACTTTTTCGATATGCTTGCCTGGATTTTTGGAGATGTCAAGAAAAATGTTGTCAATCTGAGTCAGCCGAAAAGGGCTGCCGGTTTTCTCGAACTTCAAAAGGCGCGGATTCGCTGGTTTTTGTCGCTCGAAAGAGGCGATTTACCGGTGCAGCCGCAGCCGGGCAAGCCGATGACGTATCGGTCTATAACGATTGATGGTCAGGAAGTGGAATTTTCCGAAGGTTTCGGTGATTTGCATACGGAAAGCTACAAAAAGATACTTGCAGGCGAGGGTTTTAGTACAAGAGATGTGATAACTTCGGTACAAATAGCCTCGGATATACGAAATGCCGAGCCTGTCGGTCTTAAGGGCGAGTATCATGCAATCCTAAAATCTATCAAACTGTAAGGCGAATAATGGCAAAAGATTATTTTGTACATTCGAGTAGTTTTGTTGATGACGGCGCCAAAATCGGCAAAGGTACGAAAATCTGGCATTTCAGCCATATAATGAAATGCACAATCGGCGAAAACTGCATTTTTGGACAGAACGCCCACGTTGCTAATGATGTTATTATTGGCAATAACGTCAAAGTCCAGAACAACGTTTCGATATATACCGGCACAATTATTGAAGACGATGTATTCCTAGGTCCCAGTTGTGTACTTACAAATGTATTAAATCCTCGTTCACAGGTAAATCGCCACAGCGTTTACGAAAAAACGGTTATTAAAAAAGGCGCAACAATCGGGGCAAATGCAACAATAGTCTGCGGCATAGAACTCGGCAGGTATTGTTTTATTGCTGCAGGTGCCGTTGTAGCCAAAAGTGTACCTGATTACGCACTAATGGCCGGTGTGCCTGCTAAACAGATTGGCTGGATGAGCAGACATGGAATAAAGCTGCCGCCGCCGGATAAAAATGGAATTATGGTCTGTGCAGAAAGCGGCTATAAATATAAAGAAGTCCAGAAGGGAATCTTGAGGTGTCTCGACCTCGATGAAAACGAACCTTTACCTCAGAATTTGACCATTGGTAAAAAAAGTTATCGAATGTTTAGAAATAAAATGTAATTTATGGAGTTTTTTGATGCAGGTACCATTGCTGGATTTGAAAGTACAGTATGCGAAGATTAAAAAAGACGTGTTGGCGGCTGTAGGAGAGGTTCTCGACAGTCAAATCTGCATCGGCGGACCTAAAGTTGCGGAGCTTGAAAGACAAATAGCGGCAATCAGCGATTGTAAATTTGCGGTCGGCGTTTCCAGCGGCACCGATGCGCTGCTTATAAGTCTTATGAGTCTCGGTATCGGCGGAGGTGATGAGGTAATTACGACGCCTTTTACGTTTTTTGCCACGGCAGGCTGTATCGTGAGAGTCGGCGCAAAACCTGTTTTTGTAGATATCGACCCTAAAACTTACAATATAAATCCTTCACTGATTGAAAAGGCAATAACCAAAAAGACAAAGGCCATTATGCCTGTGCATCTTTACGGCCAGATGGCCGATATGGATGCGATTATGGATATTGCGAAAAGGCATAATCTTTATGTTATTGAAGATGCCGCTCAATCCATCAGCAGTACTTACAAAGGCAAGAAAGCCGGCAGCATAGGCACATGCGGCTGTTTCAGTTTCTTCCCCAGCAAGAATTTAGGCGGCATTGGAGACGGCGGTATGGTTGTAACCAATGACGAAAAGCTCTATCACATACTTTTCATTATGCGTAATCACGGCAGTGAGCCGAAGTATTATCATAAATTTATCGGCGGCAATTTCAGGCTTGACCCGATACAGGCTGCGGCGCTTTTGGTAAAATTGCCTTATTTGAATGAATGGTCGGCAGCGAGGAGGAAAAACGCTGAATATTACAATAAGAAATTTGCCGGCACTATTATCAGAACACCTTATATCAGTTCTGACTGCCAAACAATTTATAATCAGTATGTAATAAGAATACCAAATCGTGATAAAATAATTGAACATTTGAAAAAGCAGAAGATAGGCTGTGAGATTTATTATCCTGTGCCGCTGCATTTGCAGAAATGTTTCGAGTATCTCGGTTACAAAAAGGGCGATTTTCCTGAATCTGAAAAGGCTGCAAAAGAAGTTCTGGCTCTGCCGATATATCCTGAACTTACCGACCAGATGAAAGACTGTGTTGTGGAAGTAATAGTGTCATTTTTGAAATAATAGTTTGAATGCCTAAAAACCAATTGCCGATATAAACGTATATGTTTTTGTGCGCAACCGACAGGGACAGAGTGTATTTATAACAAAGTTTGTTTTAGAGTAATGACAAGACTCCCGACAAAAGAACCTGATATTATTGCATTTGCTGAAAACTTGTGGCGAGGTCTATTAGCTAATCGTCCCATGTACTACCCCAAACCGCCGATTCATCCGATAGTTCTGAGGACAAAGTCATTGGTGTATAAGAACAGGCTTGAAACTTCGCTGGCAAAAAAGGCTCATGCGGAAATAGCAACAACTGCGAAGGATGAAGCTTTAGAGGATTTGATTGAAGCCTTAAAATCTAATATTCGTTATGCTGAAAATGCAGTCAATTTTGATGATGCTAAGCTGAAACTCATCGGCTGGTCCGGTCAAAAAAACGCTGTTGCTTTGACCTTACCTGGGCAATCGCGTTTATTGGAAACACCAAAGCAGGGTGATGGTTGGGTTTTTCTGGACTGGAAAGCCCCCGCCGATGGCGGAAAACCAAGGGCGTATAAAATCCAGCGACGATTGCGCAATAATGGAAACTGGCAGGATATAGTAACAGCGATTGTTACCGAAGCGACGCTGGTTGAGCAGCCCCGTGGCAAGGAACTGGAGTATAGAATTATCGCAGTCAACAAAACCGGCGACGGCGAACCGTCGAATACTGTTATGGTGGTGCTGTAAACAGCAACTCAGAAGCGGTGCAGAGCAGGGCAACCTGCTCTGCGTTTTGTACTTATGAAATATTTAAGTTCCCCTTGTTTGTGTGCAGATGCTGAAATTAATCCATTACCTTAAGAGTAGCCACTTTGTCAGAAATATGTCGGTTGTTATGTCTGGCACAGCCGTGGCGCAGGTCATTGGTTTTACGCTGACCCCGATCATTGGTCGGTTATTTTCGCCATCCGACTTTGGGGTCTTTGGTTCATTTTATTCGGTTTTAACCGTAATTGCGGCAGGTGTTGCGCTGCAATATTCACAGGCCATTATGCTGCCGAAACAGGATGAAGATGCCGCCAATGTCTTTGCGGTTTCCATGCTCTCCGTTTTTGTCATCACGCTGGTCGGGCTGCTCTCGGCATACGTTTTTTCGGATTGGCTGCTGGGGCTCCTAAAGGCGCCGGATTCCAAATGGCTCCTGTGGTTTCTACCCCTTGGTGTCTTCGTCAGCGGCATCAATCAGTCGTTTCAGGCCTGGTGCATTCGAAGAAAGGCGTTTAAGAAGACGGCTTCCTCACAGATGATACGTGCCGGGGCTGTCGGCACATTGCAAATTGTATCAGGTTTGTTTCGTCACGGAGGCGGCGGACTAATCGCCAGTTCTGTCGCGGCTGACGGGATGGCCAGCCTGAATCTGGCGCGTCAGGTTTTTTGTACGGATAAGGTCTTATTAAAGAGTTCTCTGGCCTGGAAGCGGATAGGCAGATTAGCCGTTGAATACCGTGATTTTCCCGTCTATTCTGCAACGCAAAATATGATGAATGCCCTTTCGAATGCCTTACCGGTATTGTTATTAGGATATTATTACGGAGTAGCTGTTGCAGGCGCGTATGCGTTTGGAGTTCGCATTTTGCAGGCACCAATGGGTTTTGTGCTGGTTGCATTACGACAGGTTCTATTTCAAAAAGCCAGTGAAACCTATAATCATGGCGGAAAGTTATATCCCCTGTATATAAAAACTACTGGCGGGCTTTTTGCAATGGCAATAATTCCTGCCATTATTCTTTCAATCTGGGCTCCATCTATTTTTGCCTTGATATTTGGCTCGAAATGGTATGAGGCGGGTGTCTACGCAAGATGGCTGATTTTATGGGTGATGGTGTTATTTTGTAATCTACCTTCCTCTCTGTTTGCGGCAATATTACGGCAGCAGCGGAATTTGTTCTTTTATGAGTTTGTGATTTTGCTTTCAAGAACGTCTGCTTTGGTCGCAGGGGGGCTGTTATTATCTGCAAAAGGGACAATTATATTATTCTCTGTAGTTGGTTGTTTACTGAATGTCTTTTATATTCTTTGGATAGGTTGTCTGGTGAAAAAAAAACACTCAGGCATTGGTACCGGCAAATGAACAAGCTGTTTTCAAAGTTGGAGTCTGATAAAAAAATGGATGCTGCAAAAGAAAATATTACATTGATAATTGGCGGAGATGTTTGCCCCATGGGCAGGGTAGAGGAATATTTCTGTTCAGGCGATGCCGTGAATATATTTCATGACCTGTTGGATGATTTGAAAAATTCTGATTTGACGGTTGTCAATTTAGAGAGTCCGCTGATCACGAAGTCGAATCCAATTTTAAAATCAGGTCCGGCATTATCTGCCCAAACAGGTTGTGTCAAAGGACTCTTCCAATCCGGCATTCAGGTTGTTTCTCTTGCCAACAATCACATTTTTGATCATGGCTGCGAGGGATTGTTGACCACCATTGACAAGTGCAATGAGGTGGGGATTTCATGTGTTGGCGCAGGTAAAAACCTGGAGGAAGCGCAGAGGCCCTTGATTCGGGAAATCAAAGGCAAAAGGATTGGTTTTTATGCCGTGGCTGAGCATGAGTTTTCGATTGCACGGCCGTTTGCTGCCGGAGCTAACCCCTTGGACATGATGGATTATGTTCATATGCTTCAATCTTATCGAGGTACGTTTGATTATCTTATTGTCCTGTACCATGGTGGGGTTGAATATTATCCATATCCCACCCCCAACATGATGAAGCGGTGTCGATTTATGATAGAAATGGGGGCCAGTGCCGTAATTTGCTCTCATTCTCATTGCGTCTCACCTTTTGAGATTTACAAAAATTGCCCGATTATATATGGGCAGGGGAATTTTATATTTGAATCTCTTTCTTGTCATACCTTGCCGACGTGGTATGAAGGTTATTTGGTCAAGTTATTAATTTCCGAAAAAGGAAGTCTTTCGTTCGAGATCATACCTTATGAGCAGTCCCGTGGTTTCGTTGGGGCCAAAAAAATGGTAGGAGAGAAGAAAGAAGAATTTCTTCGGTCTATGGAACTTAAGGTGGAAGAAATACAAAACCATGATATTATGGAAATGAAATGGAGACAGTATTGTGATTCGAATAGTTATTCTTATCTAAGATGCCTGTTTGGGTACAATAGAGTATGGGCGAGGTTGAATAAATACAAAATATTTTCGTCACTTTTTCATTCGCAATATTCGACTTTGTGTGCGTTTATTATGGTACAGTGTGAATCTCCTCGTGAGGTACTGGAGACGCTGCTCGATGAATATCTGAAAAAAAGGCATTAATGTTCTATTCATAATGAAAAGGGTGTCTGCAACGAATATGATGACGATTCAATATAATAAACATTTATATGAGCTAGTATTCATTTCTCTGATAGTAAAGTGTGGAAATGGGATTTTAACAAGCTTCAGGGCGAATTTACAATATTTTTTTATGGCCATCAGGTCATAACGCAGTAATTTGAATTCTAAAAATTATCTGGAAATATAAATATGGACATAGATCTGCTATTAGTATTGGTTGGTTTGGCATTGACGCTTTATGGCGGTATCTTTCTTTGGGGCATCTTATATTTTGGCGGTAGGAGACCGTTATATGCTTAAATATTTTTTAAATACAGATGATGTTGGCATATATTCAGTGAGTTATAACTTAGCTAGTGGAGCTATTCAGTTGCCTGCTGCAATTCTACTTTTAGCTACCTATCCGATTATTATGGAAACATTTACAAAAAATGGAGAGAAAGAAACAAGTTTAGTTTTAGGTAAAATTTTTACTTTATACTTTATATTCTTAACACCTGCTATATTTGGTATAGCAGCTTTGTCTAAAGGTATTGTTAACATTTTGTTGGGTAATAGTTTTCAGGCGGGTTATATTGTTCTTCCGTGGGTATCAGCAGGAATTTTTTGTTTTGGACTAACCCAATATTTTTACAAACCCCTTGAATTAAGGGAGAAAACAAAAATTTTATCTATTTTAGTTCTTTTGATGGCTATACTAAATATTATTTTAAATTTATTTTTTATTCCAACATTCGGCATTTTAGGAGCTGCGGTTGGAACATTGTGTGCCTGTTTCGTGGAATTTTTTATGTTTACGTGTCTTTTCCTGAGAAAATCCGGAGTTACATTAGGTCAGATGCTTTTTATTCGGCGAGAAGATATGCGGTTGCTTATCAACAAGTTTCGAAGCCAGGAAAAACTTAGAGCTGAAATGCAAAGTACGAATACTTATCTGGAATAGATTGTTTTATTAGCCGGTTTTTGTGGAGGATATCATGTTAGTAGTTTTTGGCCCAAAAGGAGCGGGGATTGAATACATTGAAAAAAATGTTCAACCGGTTCTTGGAGAGTGGGGTAATAAACCACCGCAGATTATCCGAAATCAAGATCAAGTAATAGCCTTTTGGCCTTCGCGAGTGTTTGCGGAAATGATTATCAAGCCATACGGCTGGTTTTTGGGTAATGGATACTGGGAGGACCTGCCGCCGGGCTATACAGAAAGCTCAAAGGATTTGTTGGAAGCCAGTCTTAATATTTGGAGATTAGAAGGAGTTAACTTTCTCAAGCGACTAAACGGCTCGTTCAATCTTTTTATACACGATGTGAATTCAGGAAGGAGTTTAGTCTCTACAGATCGTATATGTACAAATCCTTTGTGGATGGCAAAACTGAAGGATGGAGGAATTGCGTTTTCTCCGTGTAATGAGTATTTAATTCCGTTGGTAAAGCAGAATATAGATATGGCCGCTTTATGGTCATTTTTGACCAGAAGGAGGCCGATTAGTGATAGGACATTGCTTGAGTCTATCAAAGTTGTTCGCCAAGGCACGGCAATATGTTTTGATGGTTTGGGTAATTCAAAAAGTGTAGAATGGTTCAGTCCCAGGTTTGAACCTGAGTTTAATCACAGTGTCAGTTACTGGGCGGCCGAATTTAATAAGCTTGTTGGCAAAACGGTAGAAAAACAGTTAGAACATTTTAAATCACCGGGACTGATGCTTAGCGGAGGGATTGATTCCCGATTAGTAGCCTCGTATTGTCCGCCGGGGACAAAATGTTTTACGACAGCAGATTTTTACAACAGAGAGGTAAAAATAGCCGCAAAGATTGCCAAGATTTGTGGTTTGCAGCACATTCCGATAATTCGTGATAAAGATTGGTATGCCAATACCGTTGAAAAATCGGCAAGACATTGTGTGGGGCTTTGGCGATGGTATGCACCCTTTATTCAGTTGGAACATCAGGAAGGAGCTTGGCAGGAAATAGATTGTGTATTGGGAGGCCTTTGGTTTGACACTTTTTTTAAAGGACATGATGTTCCGGAAGAGCTTTGGACAAGTACGCAGGACGTTAAGGATGCGGGAAAAGCAATTTCATTGATTATGCAATTAGATGAGGAAGAATACAAATTTATGCGTCAACTTAAAGAGGTAATTCGTCCGGGGATATTGGGGACATCTCGTGAGGCATTTGAAGAGGTATTCCGGATGGAAATAGAGCGGATTCTTTCTGCTTGTACAAATATAGTTGAGGCCTTTCAACTGGTACAGTTTGGAGCTATTTATTGCAGTTACGCTTATCAGATGATAAGCTATGTTAGAAAATTCAAGGCTGTAATAAACATAGTTGACAATCACTTATACGACCTATTCTTCAGGATTCCCGTTTCGGTCAAGCAGAGTGGTGCAATTGTACGTGTTGCGCTTTGGCAAAAGAATAAGAGATTAGCGTTTTTGTCTTACTCGAATAGTTGGTTGCCTGCGTTTCTACCAAACTCTTTTCATAAAACCGCACTTCGAGCCCGAAGTAAAATTTCTCATATTCGTCTGAAGTGGTACCAATTAACAAAATCACAGGAGTATCGGAGTCATGGTTCATGGCCACAAATGAACCAGTTATGGGCTTATAATCCTAAAATGCGGGAAATAATGGACAGGTTAGTTGAGAATCCTCCGGTTTTAGTGGAAAGATTTTTTGATATGGATTCTGTTCTTAAAATTTGGGAAAGGCACAAAAAGGGTCTTGATGATTATACCGATATTATTGGTATTCTTGTAGGCCTGGGTTTTTCGGGAGTAGGAAAATAAGGTCACTAATCAATGTTAATATGACTACTCAGCTACTTAGAAACTGATAATTGTAGATTACAATGGGCTCATTTGAATTTAATTTTTTTGGTAGACTTCGGAGTTTTTCGGAAACGTTTGGCCCAAGTGCTGTTATTGCCATAGTTATGTTGGCTGTAATAGCTATTATGATATCTTTATGGCGCGGGATAGGGCTGATTGTTACAAGCGGGGGCGTTGTATTTGCATCAACCTTGATTCGATGGGGGCTTGTCTCGCTTTGCTGGGAATTGGTTTTTTTAAGGGATTTCGTCTGCCAAGAGCTTCTATGTTTTTTTTCGGTTTATTTTGATTATACCTTTTGTAACGATTTTGTTTTTGAGCGGTGTGCGCAGCGCAATATTGGGAATGTAGAGCCATTTCCGCTATTTTTCCTGAGGGGCAGACCCATTAGGGCTCTTATCCAGCTATTTGTCGTGATTTTGTGGTCGAGGTGGTTTTAAGAGTTAAGTAAGAATGAAGATATATTGAATCAAAATATGTATTCAGGCTTAACTATGTCGCCAAAACTATTTAATTTGTCTTTGGCTTGGCTGGGTATAGGTCCGAAAATGTGTATGTATAACTTGACTTAAAATATGAATTATATTATAATTATTGGGGAAACGAGACAATGCAGATGTTTGAGTTTGAAATTTATCAGGCAGGCTGTCTGATAGACAAGGTTCCTCTGTGAATTTTATGGACAGGAAGAATGAAATTCGCTGGTTAGTCTTTGCAAGCGTAGTGGGGTGTTTTTTTCTAAATTCCGCAGCATTATCTGAAATTACAGTTACCTATGCCCCCATTTCTCTTGATTATAACAGCCTTGGTTTTGCTGCAGCTGACACTTTTGACCTCGTTGTTGGTGATGTTGAACTTTCATTTACCATAAATACCGGTGGTGTTAGCGGTGATTGGACGTATTACACCAAAGTTGGTCTTACCAGCAGTATGATGAATGAGGGGAATTTTAACGGTCCGGACTCTACCTACGGCTGTATTGAAATGCTTGTTGGTGATCACCAAGATAGTTGCGAGGTAGATACGAGCGAAAAGTTTGCGCTAAAGAATTCCAACGATGGCGAGTGGGAATCATTGTATGACGCGTATGGCCCGGATGATGTCTGTTCACCAGTGGGGTTGACTGATGGAAATAATCCGCTTGGACGTTTTTATAATATGTGGTTTGACCGTGGGTCGTATCAGTGGACTTCAATAACGCCTCGTACTATTTCCGGAGTCAATGTTGATACCAACGGCATCTATCACGTCAAAATAACCTATCATATGGTTGACAGTAATACAGCTACTATGTTTGCCACGGTCAATGATGAAAGCCAGGGATTCTACACACAAGTATATTGGGATTCGTATGTGGATCCATGTGGGGTGGTACGCGAGAAGCCGGATGTTAATAGCATAGGCCTGAGTTTTCACACAGATTTGCGAAATTTGAAGGTCTTTGCCGGTACGCATTCAATAAATGATGCCGGAGCGGCTACTATCACCGATTTGAGCGTTAAACAGCAGGAATTATAT
>JBGOWI010000053.1:0-15767 GCA_041478555.1 Phycisphaerae bacterium | reverse complement strand
GTTATCACCTGCGTGCACATTGAGGTGTCTGTCGCGAGGCACATGATGTTCCTTTTCCATTTTTTCGCTTCGGATGATAATGGTCATCTTGCCGCGTCTTTTGTCGCTTTTTAGTTCGACTCTGCCGCTGATTTCAGCCATAGCCGCAGGTTCTTTTGGTTTTCTTGCCTCAAAAATTTCCGTAACTCTGGGCAGACCTCCGGTAATATCCTGTGTGCCGCCCTGCCCTCTCGGTTGCCTGGCAAGGAGCTGTCCCGCCTGAACTTTATCGCCCTCCTTGAGCTCGATTCTTGCCTTTGCCGGCAGATAGTGAACATCGAGAATTTTCCCGCTCTCATCTTCGATAATAACCTGCGGATGCTTGTCGCCTTTATGCTCGATGATGACAGGTCTTCCCCGCTGACCCTTGCGCTCTTCTTCGATTTTCATCGTTTCGCCGTCCACTACGTCAACAAAACGGATGGTGCCGCCAATTTCGGCCAGAATCGGAACCATATGGGGGTCCCAGCTGAACAGCCGCTGCCCCCGCTCGACTCGCTGTTTATTATCTACCTGAACGCTTGCGCCGTAAGGCACTTTGAACTTGTCGAGTTCGCGCCCTTTGTCATCAAATATGGCCATTTCGCCGTTTCGTTTAAGAACAACCCACTTGGATTTTGCAGGTCGTGCTGTCTGGCTGAGAATATCTGCCTTGTCCCGTTCCTGTTCCGGTATCAGGCTGCCGGGCTCGGGCACTTCGTTCAAATCACGAAATTCAACAATGCCTGCCTGAGTGGCCTTCTGGTCGCTTTCGAGAATTTCTCGCGAGGCGATTCCGCCGGTATGGAACGTGCGCATTGTAAGCTGAGTTCCCGGCTCACCGATGGATTGCGCCGCAATGATGCCGACAGCCATTCCTTCTTCTACGAGTCTGCCGGTGCTCATATCCCAGCCGTAGCACTTGGCACAAATGCCTAATGGGCTGTCGCAGGTAAGCGGGCTTCTGATGCGGATTGATTCAAGTCCGAGCGATTCAATCTTTTCCGCTGCTTCGGGCGTGATAACTCCATTTTCACGCACAATCATTTCATCGGTTATCGGGTTTCTGACATTATCTCGTGCCGTTCTCCCGACGATAAGCTCTTTGAGCGGGATATCAACCTGTTCTCCTTTGTAGAGAGTGGTTTTTGTTATGCCCTGCAATGTGCCGCAGTCGATTTCATTGACGATAACATTCTGAGCAACATCTGCAAGTTTCCTTGTCAGGTAGCCCGAATCAGCGGTCTTCAGAGCGGTATCAGCAAGGCCTTTTCGCGCTCCGTGTGTCGAGCTGAAATACTCCAGCACGCTAAGCCCTTCGCGGAAGTTTGATTTGATGGGCGTTTCGATAATTTCACCGCTTGGTTTTGCCATAAGAGCTCTCATGCCGGCAAGCTGCTGTATCTGGTCGATGCTTCCTCTTGCGCCCGAATCGCTCATGAGGTAAATCGGATTAAGATAAGGCATCCCGCCTCGTGTATCGTTTTTCAGGCCCTGCATCATGGCGTTGGTAACGGCAACACGTGCATGAGTCCAGGCATCGATAATCTGGTTGTATCTTTCGCCCTCGGTCAGCACGCCGTCGTTGTAGTTTTTCTGAATACGGTCGACGATTCTCTGGGTTCGGTCGATGATACCCTGTTTTTCAGGCGGTACTCTCAAATCGGCAAGACCGAAGCTTAAACCTGCAAGTGTGGCATATTTAAATCCGAGCTCTTTTATATCATCGAGTAGTCCGAGACTTGTTCTGCCGTCTGAGAGTTCAAAACAGTCGTTAATGACTGTCTTGAGCATTTTCTGATTCATGATACAGTTGTAAAATGGCAGCTCTTTTGGCAGTATCTCGTTGAAAATACATCTTCCCGGCGTTGTCTCTATTATGCCTGTGCTTTCTGTTATACCTTCTTCGGAACTGATTTTTCTGCCTTTTGGCAGTCCGACCTTTACCTTTGCATGTATGGTAACTTTTCCCATTTCGTAGGCTGTTATTGCCTCAGCGGTATTTCTGAAAATCATACCCTCGCCTTTTTCCCCTATGTGCTCAACGGTTATATAATAATTGCCGAGCACTATATCCTGTGAGGGGCCTACGATTGGCGTGCCGTTGGCAGGTGAGAAGATACTGTTTGTTGACATTATCAGCGTATGAGCCTCTACCTGAGCTTCGATGCTCAGCGGCAGATGCACTGCCATCTGGTCGCCGTCGAAGTCGGCATTAAATCCCCTGCATACCAGCGGATGCAGCATAATGGCATTTCCTTCGACCAGTACTGGCTCGAAGGCCTGAATACCCATTCTGTGCAGTGTAGGAGCACGGTTCAGCAGCACAGGGTGCTGATGAATAACCTTTTCGAGGATGTCCCAGACCCGCTCTTCGCGTCTTTCGAGCATTTTCTTTGCGCTTTTGATGGTATCCGCAAGTCCTCGCTCTTTCAGTTCACGAATGATAAACGGCTGGAAAAGTTCAAGCGCTATCTTCTTGGGCAGACCGCACTGGTGGAGTTTTAGATGCGGTCCGACAACAATAACAGAACGTGCGGAATAATCGACTCGTTTCCCGAGCAGGTTTTCGCGGAATCTCCCCTGCTTGCCCTAATCATATCCGCGAGGCTTTTTAACGGTCGATTGTTGCTTCCGAGCACCGGTCTTCTGCATCGGCCGTTATCAAACAGTGCATCGACAGCCTGCTGCAGCATTCTCTTTTCGTTTCTTATAATGACCTCAGGAGCGTTGAGATCCATGAGTTTTTTGAGTCTGTTGTTTCGATTGATGATTCTTCTATACAGGTCATTCAGGTCGCTCGTGGCGAAGTTGCCGCTCTCGAGCATAACCAGCGGCCGCAAATCCGGCGGAATAACCGGCACCACATCGAGCACCATCCATTCGGGTTTGTTTGGGCTGGCCTTTATAGCATTGACGATTTTAAGTCTTTTTGTCAGGTCTTTTATTTTCTGTTTGCTGCTGGTTTTGACCATAGCGGCCTTAAGTTCTCCACCGAGATGTCCCAGGTCAAGTGATGTCAGCAGGTTTCTGATAGCTTCAGCACCCATGGCAGCCTTGAAGGAGTTTCCATACTTTGCGACAGCTTCGCGATATTCTTCCTCGTTGAGAAGCTGTTTTACCTTCAGTGGGCTTTGCCCTGCGTCTGTAACAACATAATCCTGGAAGTAGATAATCTTTTCAAGGTCGACGGTTTTCATCGCAAGCAGCGAGCCCAGTCTCGACGGCATAGCCTTGAAGAACCATATATGCACCGCCGGCGCCGCAAGGTTGATATGTCCCATTCGCTTCCTTCGCACCCTGCTGTGCGTTACCTTTACCCCGCATCGGTCGCAGATGATGCCCTTGAATTTTGTCCCCTTGTATTTTCCGCAGGAACACTCCCAGTCTCTTTCCGGCCCGAAGATACGTTCGCAGAAAAGTCCGTCCTTTTCCGGCCTGTAGGTGCGATAGTTAATCGTCTCAGGCTTCCTGACCTCTCCGAAGGACCAGCTGCGAATGTCGTTCGGGCTGGCAAGGCTTATTTTCACCGAACCGTAATCATTTATCTTATCATAAATACTTTCGTTCATTTAAGCCCACTCCTGACTTTCAGCGTTTTAAAGCTTTTGTTTTTCGCCAAAACTACAGACTCCTTGCCCTTGCGCTGCCTACACGTTTCTTTTCAAGCTGGATATTAAGTCCCAGTCCTCGTATCTCGCTGCACAGCACATCGAATGAAATTGGGGTGCCGGCCTCGAGCGTATTTTTGCCTTTGACCATTGACTCATAGATTTTGGTTCTTCCTTCAATATCGTCGCTTTTAACAGTAAGCAGTTCCTGCAGCGTATAAGCAGCGCCGTAAGCCTCGAGAGCCCAGACCTCCATTTCGCCGAATCTTTGTCCGCCGGTTCTTGCCTTTCCTCCCAGCGGCTGCTGGGTGATAAGGCTGTAAGGACCTGTGGAACGCGCATGAATCTTGTCGTCTACCAGATGGTGCAGTTTCATCATATATATGTAACCGATGGTAACGGTCTGTTCGAAAGGCTCTCCGGTTCTCCCGTCATACAACGTCGCCTTCATATCTGCGCCGATTTGAGCAAAAATCTCATCTGCAGACGGTGCAGTATTGCTCTGCGCCAGTTCTTTGCTGCGTTTTAATACATGCTCGTTTGATTCGACCAGCAGTTGTTTTATTTCTTCTTCTGTTGCGCCGGCAAAAACAGGCGTAAGGGCATCAAAGCCGACTACTTTTGCGGCCCAGCCGAGATGAGTTTCCAGAATCTGTCCAACGTTCATTCTGCTCGGCACACCGAGCGGGTTGAGGCATATATCCACGGGCGTTCCATCCTCGAGATACGGCATATCCTCAACCGGCATAATTCTTGCGATAACGCCCTTGTTTCCGTGACGTCCTGCCATTTTGTCGCCGATAGACAACGTGCGCTTGGTGGCAACATAGACCTTGACCATTTCAAGAACACCGCTGGGCAGTTCGTCGCCGTGTTTCATTCTTTCCAGTTTTGTCTTCGCCTCTTCAGCAATTTCTGCAACCTTAGGCATATATTTATCAATGATAGGCTGTGCCTGCTGACGTGCATTTGCCGGCTTTACCCATGTGATATCGAAGTTCTCAATCTGCTCGGAAATGACCTCTGCCACATCGCTTGCGCCGACCTTCTGTCGGGTTGACGGGTCAATAATGGAAATATCAAACTTTTCGAATATTTCATTTACCATCTGTTTAAAGAGGGTGCACTGTCGTTGTTTCATCTCGGTTTCATATTCTTTGACTTTTTGTCTGTATGCCTTTTTCTGTTCATCGCTGCCGGCTCCTTTTCTGGTGAATCGGCTTGTTTTGATGACCACGCCGTTGTAGCCGCTGGGCAGTTCGAGCGAGTCGTTCTTGACATCTTCTCCGGCCCTGCCGAAGATTGCGTGCAGCAGTTTTTCTTCCGGCGTAAGTTCTGTTTTGCTCTTTGGCGAAACCTTTCCGACAAGTATATCTCCTGCGTCAACGCGCGTGCCCTCGCGCACGATTCCGCTTTCATCGAGATTTCTCAGTGCCTTTTCGCCGACGTTTGGTATATCTCTTGTGAATTCCTCTCTTCCGAGTTTGGTCTCGCGGACCTCGATGCTGAAGTCATCGATATGGATGCTCGTAAAGATATCGTCTCTTACCAGTCCTTCGCTTATAAGAATAGCGTCCTCGAAGTTGAATCCGTCGAACGGTATGAAAGCCACGAGCAGGTTTTTCCCCAGAGCCAGCACGCCTTCTCCGCTTCCGCCGCCGTCTGCGATGATATCGTTCCTTTTGACCTTTTGCCCGACGGAAACCATCGGCACCTGATTGAGACATGTCCTTTCGTTAAGGCCCACAAATTTTTCAAGTTCGTAAATGTCCGTATCGTCGATGACAATCTTTTTTGCATCGACAGCCGTTATGGTTCCTGCATTTCTGGCACGGACAACCATACTTGAGTTTCTCGCAACATGTTCTTCCATTCCCGTCAGCACAAGGGATGGTTCTGTCTTTAACAGCGGCACAGCCTGACGCATCATATTTGAGCCCATCAAGGCTCTGTTGGCATCGTCATGTTCAAGGAAAGGAATAAGCGCAGCTGAGATGCCGACAATCTGTTTGCTCGATATATCGATATAATCCACCTCCTTGCTGTCAACCTGTGTAAGTTCTCCCTGTTTTCTGGCAAGCACTATCCCTTCCTGCAGTTTATCGGTGCCCCTCTTTATGGCTCCCGGCGGAGCGAAAGTAGCCTCCATTTCTTCATCTGCTCTCACGTAGACGACCTCTGGGGTGATTTTACCTTTTTCAGCCTTTCGGTAAGGCGTCAGCAGAAAGCCGTACTCATCGACTTTCGAAAAGATTGCCAGCGATGCAATCAGTCCGATGTTTGTTCCTTCAGGCGTTTCGATTGGACATATTCTGCCGTAATGGCTGATATGCACGTCTCGAACTTCGAATCCGGCTCGTTTTCGGTTAAGTCCTCCCGGCCCGAGAGCTGAAAGTCTTCGTTCATGGGTAAGCTGGCTGAGCGCATTGGTCTGGTCGACGACCTGGCTCAGCTCACCTCTGCCGAAGAAATACTCAACGCTGCTGGATACGCTTTTCGAATTGACAAGGTCGGCTATCCGAATAACCTGCTGCGGGTCTTTCATACTCATTCGCTCCTGAACGGTTCGTCTGAGTTTGAGAAGCCCCTTTCTGATTTCGTCTGAAGCAAGTTCGTCAATCGTCCGCAGCCTTCTGTTTCCCAGATGGTCGATATCGTCAATAACACCCTGATTGTTTCGCAGCCTGACTATATATCTCATCGTATTGAGAAAATCTTCCGGCCGGAGCGTCATTTCGCTTTCACTTATTTCCTGCTTGAATTTCCTGTTCAGTCTGAATCTGCCTACTCTTCCGAGTCTGTATCTGTTGCAGTCGAAAAACTTTTCATTGAAGAGTGTTTTCGCCTTTTCAATATTCGGCGGATTGCCGGGCCGCAGTCTTGCGTAAAGCTTCAGGAGAGCCTCCTGGTGGCTTTCGCAGTCATCCTCGGCAAGTGTATTTAATATGAGAGGGTCGACTACTTTTATTATGACCTCAACCTCTGCAACGGATTTCTTCGACTTTTTTGCCTTGCCGTCTTCTTTTTCGCCTTTGGCTAATTGTTTTATCAGAAACTCTTCGATTCCTTTACGTAAACTATCATTTGATTGAGCCTCGGAATAATGGCTACCCGCCATTCGTCCATATATTCCTTTTTTTGGCGTAAACGCGACCCCTATATATCCATGGTTTACCAAACCAGTATTTTTGTCGCGGAAGAAGTAAAGTCCAGGTTTTTTAAATTCTGGGTCTTTAACATCCCTTGGGTCTGAATACCAAACCGTTTTATCATCAATTTTTTTCTTGCATTCTTCCAGAATATCTTTTTGTTCCTGGGTAGCTTCCTTTTCCCATCGAACTTCAAATTCACTGATTTTCTTCTTTGCGTTTTCCGGAACTTCGTCATTTTTAGTATTAAATCTAGGTAGGTGTGCTGTTTTCTCGTCGTCTTTTTCAGAATCTCCGAAGAATAGCATAAGCCTGCTCTCAATAAACTCTAAAAAAGATTTGAGTTTATTGTCATCGTCTTCATAAGGATTCTTCACAGACGCATACTTAAATTCCAGCTCGTTCTCCAAATACTTCGTTACTTTATTCTGTGTAACTCGGGTTTTGGACTCGGGCGAGATTTGTTGTATTAAAGACACTTTGTCAGCGAATTGTGTGCCGGCCTTTACCATTATCTCGCCGGTTCCGGGGTCCACTATCGGCTCGACCGCCCACATCAGGGGGTCAAGTTTGTCGACGGATATGGTTTTCGTTTCAAAGAACAGTCTTATAATCGCCTCGGTAGCGCTGTATTGTTCTCCCATTGCACGCAGGAACATTGTGGCGGGAATCTTGCTGGACTGGTCGATTCTGACGATGAGAACGTCTTTTCTCGTAACGGAAATTTCTATCCAGCTTCCGCGTTCCGGTATAATTCTTCCGCCGTGCAGGACTCTGTCGCCCTCTTTGCTTTCGATAAGAAAATCGACGCCCGGCGAGCGGTGCAGCTGGTTGACGATAACGCGTTCGGCGCCGTTGATGATAAACTCTCCGCCGCCTATCATAATTGGAATTTCTCCGATGTATACGACCTGTTCCGAAATGTCGTCCACATCGCTTCGTTTCAGTCTGCAGGCTATCTTTAGAGGATAGCCGTAAGTCAGTCTCAACTCTCTGCATTCATTCGGCGAATATCTGGGCCTGTCGAACTCATATCCGAGGTATTCAAGACTCATGGTCTTGTCGTAACTCTCGATGGGGAAAATTTCCTTAAAGAGCGCTTCAAGTCCGATACTCTTTCTTTTCTGTGGTGGGACTTCGGCCTGCAGAAATCTTTCGTAACTATTCAGCTGAACTTCGATAAGATTCGGGATGCCAATTGCATCTGCGATTTTCCCGAAATCTCTTACAATTCTTGCGCCCATCACACACTCCCTGAAAAATATGTTAAATTATTTCTGTTTAGCCGCTGCCGGCACTTGTCGCGACGAAGCCTTAGCGAAAGGCGGACAGCGGCGTATTTAACCCCGCCCTTTACGGACGGGGTTTGTTATTTTTATTTTATTTCAACAACAGCTCCTGCCGACTCAAGCTGCTTTTTGGCAGCTTCTGCTTCGTCTTTGCTGACGCCCTGCTTTACAGGCTTTGGTGCGCCGTCCACGAGGTCTTTTGCCTCTTTTAGTCCCAGAGCTGTAAGAGCTCTTACTTCCTTTATGACCTGAATCTTCTTGTCTCCGAACTCCTTGAGTATAACATCGAAGGTGGTCTTTTCTTCAACCGCAGCGGCCTGTCCGCCTGCCGCGCCTCCTGCAGGCCCTGCCATCATAACGGCGCCGCCGGCAGGTTCAATGCCGTGAACCTCCTTCAGGTAATCGCCGAGTTCCTTTGCCTGCATGAGTGTCAATTTGACAATCTTGTCTCCCAGTGTCTTTATCTCTGAACTAAACTCTTTTACTGATTCGTCTGCCATTTTATCACTCCTATAAACAATTTTATCCCCCCTCTCTTGCTTCGCCTGCCCCCGCCCCATCTGCTTCTTGCGAAGCAAGAGAAGGGGCGAATCGGGGCGGTGGGCAAGAAGCAGAGGGGGACGCTTTGCGGCAGCCCGGACTACGCTGTCCTGTTTAACCCCCACAATTGCTTTCGCAAGAAAGCGTGGGGGACACCCGCTAAAGCAAGTTATTTAATTTTCAATTTTAAATTTTAAATTTTAAATTACGCTGCTTCTTTCTCTCTTTTTTCAGCAATCACTTTTATACAACCTGCGATGATTCCGGCCGGTGCAGCGACAGCTCCTGCCAGCCGCCTGGCCGGCGAATTTGCAAGCATAACGACCTCGCCCTGCAGTTCGACTCTGTTTTTCATATTTACAAGCCCTGCGGCCGCCGCTGCATCGAGAGCCGTTCCGTCAATGTAAGCGCCCTTGAATTTTATTGCTGTCTTTCCAATGTTGACAGCCCTGATTTCCTTCGCCACATCGACGATGCTGTTGCCGCCGTATGCAACGGTGCATGAGTCCCTGGCAAAGAGCTCAACTGCGCCGGTTTTCTCCATTGCAGCCATGGCATGTCTCATCATGGCGTTTCTGACCATTGTCAGTTTAATCCCTTTTTGACGCAGTCTCCCTCGCAGCCGGTTGTTTGCCGCCCCATCAATTCCCGTCAAGTCAACAATGAGAAATTCGTTAACGCCTGCGAATCTGTTCGCCAGCTCCTTTGTAAGAATCTGTTTTACGTATTTACTCATATCATCACCTGTCGAACTCTTGCCCGCCGTCTTGTCCGTCGTAGCTTTAGCGAAGACGGAAACCTTGGCGACCTGTCCTCCGTAGTCCGCCTTGGCGGACGGAGGATGGAAGGCGGGTCTGTCTAAAATTCCGCTGCATCAATCTGGACAGCCGGACTCATGCTTGCCGATATAGCCATCTTTTTGATGTAGGTTCCCTTGGCCTTTGCGGGTTTTATCTTCTTTATCAGCGCCATAAATGCCCGGATATTGTCAGCAAGCCTGTCTTCATCGAAGCTTTGCCTGCCGACAACAATATGCACATTTCCGCCGGCATCGTTTTTGAATTCCACTTTTCCTGCCGCAAATTCTTTAATGGCCGTAAGAATGTCCTGAGTAACCGTTCCGTTTTTCGGCGAAGGCATCTTCCCTTGCGGCCCGAGTAACTTCCCGAGTCTGCTGACCTTTCCCATTACTCTTGGCGAGGCAATAGCGACATCAAAGTCCGTCCAGCCGTCGGTAATTTTCTTAATTAGCGAATCGCATCCCGCATCGAGCGCACCTGCTTGTTTTGCGGCATCAACATCGGAATCTTCACAGAAGGCGATAACTTTTTTGCTTTTTCCGACGCCGTGCGGCAGTGAAACAGCGCCTCGAACAATCTGGTCGGACTGCTTGGGGTCTATTCCGAGCCATATGACGCAATCGATGCTCTGGTCGAATTTGGCCGGCGGGAAAGATTTAACTTTCTTCACAGCCTCTGTAAGGCTCACCGGCCCGCTCGGCAGGTCCTTTGCCGAAGCCGTATATCTTTTGCTTCTTTTTCTCATATCTTTACTCCGCGAAATTTAATGAGTATTCGCTCCCACTCTTTCAGCCGTGGTAAGCTGCGAAATTTAAAAATTAAAATTCAAAACTTTGGCTCGGCCTTCGGCCGAAATTTTCTTTACTTCTTTACTTCCTTGCTTCTTTTTTCTTTCCGATAACCGATAACTAAAAAAATATTAAATTTTAAATTTTAAATGTTAAATTATCTCAATTCCCATACTCCTTGCTGTGCCTTCGATAATTTTGCAGGCCTGGTTAACATCAAAGGCGTTAAGGTCTTTCATTTTCCTTTCAGCTATTTTCTTTATCTGCTCTTTGGTAACCTTTCCGACTTTTTCCTTATTCGGCACACCGCTTCCCTTTGCAAGCTGCGCTTCCTGTTTCAGCAGCACCGCTGCAGGAGGACTTTTTACAATGAACTCAAACGTTTTGTCTGAATATACGGTTATCTCAACAGGCACAATGGTGCCGTTGAGGTCTTTGGTTCGCTCATTAAATTGCTGAACAAACTGTCCGATATTGACGCCGTGCTGTCCCAGTGCAGGTCCAATCGGCGGAGCCGGCGTCGCCTGTCCTCCGGGCGCTTGCAATTTTATCTTTGTCATTACTCCCTTTGCCATCTTTACCCCCACACCAATGTAAACTGTCTTTTTGATAAAGATTTCATTTTCATTTTTCCCTTACAACAATACATTTTCCCCCTTCCACCAACTCATTGGTGTGGGGGTTTTACCTTTTGCCTTTTTACTTTTTTACTTTATATCTTTTCAATCTGCCAGTATTCGATATCGAGCGGAGTGCTTCTTCCGAAAATTGTAACAATGACTCTGACAACACCGCGTTCGGCATCGATTGAGTCTACGGCTCCTTCGAAGTTTTCAAAGGCTCCCTCTCTGATTTTTACGACATCTCCTTTTGCGAAATCGACCTTTATATTCACGGCAGCCTGTTGCGTGGCCCTTTCGACCTCGATGAGCACTTTTGCAACGTCGCTGTCGCTCATAGGAACGGGCAGACCTTCTGTGCCGACGAAATCGCCGACCCCGATGGTTTCCTTTATCAGAAACCACGCCTTTTCGCTTATTTTCCCGTCTTCGCCCGGCTCAATCTCCATAAAAACGTAACCCGGATAAAGCTTGCGTTTGAAGACTTTTTGTTTTCCGCCGCGAATGCGCTTGACCTGTTCGACCGGCACGACGATTCTGCCGATAACGTCCTCCAGGCCTTCGAGCGTAACCTTTCTCGCAAGAGCTTCTTTAACCTGCTCCTCCCTGTTGGAGGCTACTCTTAAAACATACCATCGCATAAAAATTCACTCATTCCGACAGCTTAACAACCCTCCTCCATTCTTGCTTTCGCCTGCCGCCTCGACTCGCGTCGAGAGACGCGGAGGCTGGCAAGAAAGCATGGAGGCAGAATACCTATATCCCTAAGACATTTGCGAAAAACAGATTGAAGCAGAAATCCGCCAGTCCCAGCATCGCCGCCGTCAGGAATACCACTATGATAACGACAAAGGTGGAAACCGCTATTTCACGTCTTGAGCTGAAGCTGACCTTCTTCAGTTCGCCTTCTGCCGCAATCAGAAAATCCGCCACTTTCGGCTTGTTGACAAGCCAATAGAGCCCAAGTGCGACCAGAGCAAAGAGTCCCAGCGGCACAGTAACGCTTATCCATAATCCGATTGCTTCGCTAACATTTATCGCCGCTGCCAGTTTTTGATAAAGTGTCCAGCAGCCGATTGCCGCAATTACCGCTATCGCAACAGTGCTGTACAGCCGCGTATTTTTCCCCTGACCCCACTTATATTTTTCAATCAGCATTCAAACCCTCATCTGATAATTCAAAATTTAAAAATCAAAAATCAAAATTAAGGAAACCGCCTTTCGGCGGATAACTTTTTCTTACTTCTTGCTTCTTACTTCCTTGCTTCCTTCCGGCAATCAGCAGGCCAGGGAGGAATTGAACCCCCAACCTTCGGTTTTGGAGACCGATGCTCTGCCAATTGAGCTACTGGCCTATTCTCAAACATTTGTGTTCCTCAACGTCTTTTTCGCCTCGCCGCATCCGCCTATTTGCGTCTTATTTTATGAACAGTATGTTTTCGCTCATTTTTGCAGAACTTTTTAAGCTCGATTTTTGGAGTCCCCTGTACGACATTTATACTGGTGCGATAATTTCTGCTACCGCACTCAGAACACTCCAGCCAAACATCTTCTCTTTTTTTCGCCTTAGCCATTTTATATCCACGTAAAAATCAGCCCAGCGGCAATTTTAGTAAAATCATCGCCGCCCGGCTCGGTGGCCGTTATTTCAGAATCTTCGTAACAACGCCGGCTCCAACGGTCCTTCCGCCTTCACGTATGGCGAACCTGAGGCCATCTTCCATAGCTATAGGCGAGATGATTTCGACTTCCATTTCGATGTTATCGCCCGGCAGACACATCTCAGCGACTTTTCCTTCCCGGCTTTTGATTGCTATGACGGCGCCGGTAACGTCGGTTGTTCTGAAATAGAACTGCGGCTTATAACCGGCGAAGAATGGCGAATGTCGTCCGCCTTCGTCTTTGGTAAGCACATAGACCTCAGCCTCAAATTTGGTATGAGGGGTAATCGAACCCGGAGCAGCAATAACCTGTCCGCGTTCCAGTTCGTCTTTTTCAACGCCTCTAAGCAGGACGCCGATATTATCGCCGGCTTGTCCTTCACTGAGTGTTTTGTTGAACATTTCAACGCCGGTAACGACCGACTTGCGGGTCTCTTTGTTAAGGCCGATGATTGCGATTTCATCACCGACGTGGACCTTGCCGCGTTCAACCCTTCCTGTTCCTACTATGCCGCGTCCTTTTATACTGAAGACGTCTTCGACAGGCATCAGGAACGGCTTATCAACTTCGCGCAGTGGAATCGGGATATACTCATCCATTACCTTAAGCAATTCATCAATCGGCTTGCAGGAAGGGTCGTCAAGTTTGGCAGCCTTCATTGCCGTAATTGCTGTGCCGCGGATAATCGGAGTCTGGTCTTTTGGAAACTGGTATTTCTTCAACATTTCCTTGACGGACGCCGGATCGCTCGGCAGTGGCGGACGGCCCGGGAACCCATACCGAACCAACAGGTCACGAATCTCCAGCTCGACCAAATCTATCAGTTCAGGGTCGTCAACCAGGTCTATTTTGTTCAGAAAAACGATAATTTGGGGTACGTTAACCTGTTTCGCCAGCAGAATGTGCTCCCTTGTTTGCGGCATAGGGCCGTCAGCAGCACTGACGACCAGGACTGCTCCATCCATTTGAGCGGCGCCGGTTATCATGTTCTTAACATAGTCAGCGTGTCCCGGGCAGTCGATGTGAGCGTAGTGACGGTTTTCGGTGATGTATTCAACGTGTGCGGTTGAAATTGTCAGAATTTTCGTCGGGTCTCGGCGGCCTTGCGCTTCGGAGGCCTTGGCAATTTCGTCATACGACCTGAACTTGCACAGGCCTTTAAGCTCCATAACTTTGGTCATTGCTGAAGTTAAAGTCGTCTTTCCGTGGTCAACGTGTCCGATAGTGCCAACGTTAACGTGCGGTTTTGTCCTTTCAAATACTGCCTTAACCATATTGTGCTAACCTCCAACTTGTCCTTAGATATTTTTTGAATACCCTAACTTTTTATTTTAACAAACCGACATACTCGGCTTTTAACTGATAATAAGCCCGCACCAGTTTGCCGCGGTGCGACTCGTCGCGGCGAAGGCCGCAGCCGAAGTCGGACCGCATCGCAACGGGCAGGTCTTAAAGACATCAAACCCAGCTGCTGATGAGAATTGAACTCATGACCTCATCCTTACCAAGGATGCGCTCTACCAGCTGAGCTACAGCAGCGAATCCGCCCACGGCGGACAAATATTTTCACCACCCCTGCCTTCGCAGGGGCAGGCTCCGACACGAAGTTCACGAAGTAATTAAAATATTTATATATATCTTCCTTGTCAGCCGTTACGCCACAGACGGCTAAACTTCGTCTTACGATATTAATCAAACGCTGATAACAACACTGAAAACGCTTAAATTCCCGCCCCCCGACTACTCGAGGGCAGGCTGCGCGAGGACAAGCTTATCTTCCTTTGCCGAAAAATGCAAAGGGATTCCCTGTAAAGATTTCGCCAAAAACGAATTTATGAGTATATTCGAACCCCCGGAAAAAACAATTATTAAAAGAGATTTTTTAAAATTTTCTTATTTTCCGCACCAGACTTTGCCTATTTTATACAGGAATTAAAGACTCTTTTATTGTTATTTGGCAACTTCCGATAATATCGGCAATATCAGTCCTGAAAGACAGATATACTGGTATTTCTCGACTTGGTAAAGCCTTTCTTACAAAAGAGCTAAAAAATCCGAAATCCGAAGCACTAAATACGAAACCCCAGTTAGATAGCTAACAGCATCTCCAAGTAGCTAATTGACGCATCTCACGGGGCAGGCAAATTCAAATAACCAAAATTCAAATGCTCAAAACAGCAGTATTTTGGCGACGGTAGGCGTTTTTATTTATTTGGATTTTGGATTTGTTTCGGATTTAGGATTTCGTGCTTCGAATTTCCCAAGCCAATGGGCCCGCAAGGATTCGGACCTTGGACCAATGGATTATGAGTCCACTGCTCTACCGGACTGAGCTACGGGCCCGCAGCGTCAAACTTTACCCTGCCTTGTGCGAGATTTCAAGAGGATTAGGGCATAGGGTGTAGGGGATAGGGAAAGGAACGTCGAACATCCAATAACCGTCCATCGGTTGCGGTTGCGCAACTCGTTACGTCCATCGTCCTGCGGCTAACGTAAACGCAATGAACCACGAATGAACACGAATTAACACAAATTTTTTAGACACGGATTAACACAGATTAACACCGATTTTTTTGGCCACAGAGTTCACCGAGCGGCACAGAGATATTTGCTTTAAGGCGGTGTTCTGCAAACACCATTAAATTCGAACCGCGTGCCTTACTTGCAAGTGAACTTGCCGTCGGCACATCGCTTTGAATTTTACCGCTGCGCGGTCGCGCCTTAAAGCTAAGAAACATCGCCGTGCCAGCAACGACTAAACGAAAAACGACGCGAATGTTTTTTCAACAGCACCAATGGCACTGATTTTCACTATGCTGCATTGCAGTATACTATATGGCAGTATACTGCATACGAGTATAGATACTTCGTAATTTTTTGCAGTGGGGATTTTTTTAATTTAAGATTGAAGATATAAGATTTAATAATCTCGCAGGAAAAAATCCGTGAAATCTGTGGTTAATTCTTGCCTGTTTTGGCGGCTATTTTTTACCAAACGCGCAAGAAAAAACTTGCGCGCTTTGAAAAAATTAAAAATTTTTTCTCCATAGCCGACAAGAACTTATAAACTCGGCCTCCAAAATTTTTGACGAAAATTCGATAAAAAGGCGCAAGTTTCTCCCTTCATACGGAAGCAGGTACATAGAAGAAAAATCCGAAATCCGAAACAAATTAGAAATTCTAATTACCAAAATTCAAAACGGTTTTGTGAAGGCAGAAAGTCGTTGTTTTGAGAATTTGAAATTTTGACATTTGATATTGTTTCGTATTTCGGATTTCGTGCTTCGAGT
>JBGOWI010000088.1:0-4478 GCA_041478555.1 Phycisphaerae bacterium | reverse complement strand
TTTGTTAAAGAATAAATTTAAAAAAGTTTATAAAAATCTGATAAGTCGAATTGATTTTCAAAATGATATCGAAAAAATAAAAGATTTGCAGCAAAACATATATATACCACACCCATTACAGGGGAACGGCATTATAGAACAGTTTGATGCCTACCTTGCACTGGAGGATATAAGTCTGAAGGAATTAAAAGCAAGGATTATTAAACCCAATGAGTACCTTGGCGGGCCCAATGGTTTGGCAACAACTACACAGATAATTAAACAGGCTGATACTGTCCTGCTGTTAAATCAATTTAAAGAAGAGTATTCATATGAGGTAAAAAAGGCTAACTGGGAGTATTATGAACCGAGAACGGAGCATGGTTCCAGTTTGAGCTCCTGTATGCATGCAATGCTGGCCGCCCATCTGGGGAAAATAGCCTCGGCATATAAATATTTTATGAAAATGGCTACAATTGACCTTACCGGTGACTATAAACAGTATGTGGGGACTCTATATATAGGGGGGACGCACCTGGCTGCAAATGGAGGAACATGGCTGGCAGCTTTATTTGGTTTTGCGGGGCTTGAACTCAGTAATGATACCCCATTAGTTAGACCGAAATTACCGGAAAAATGGAAGAGGATGAAGTTTAACATCCAGGTTAAGGGTAAAAAGTTCACTATAGAAATAACCAAAAATAAGGTAGAGGTAAAAACTGCCAATAACACCCAGATTCAATGTAAAACTGGGGGTATAGAAAATTAAATAAAGATTTTAGAGTCGCCATATTTGATATGGTACTGACCTTACCCCCATTTATTGTACCAATATGAATTGGAGTATCCGGCGTATACGCAAAGCAAGCCATTCTGAATTTCTCACCTATAAAATTTTCAGGTAACTTAAGTTGAATCGCTCCGCTTACAACCTTTTATTTCAAGACAGCGTCTATTTGAGCCAATTCTTCCGATGTGAACGGGAGATTTTTAAGAACCGCGACATTTTCCTCGATTTGCTCTACCCTGCTTGCTCCAATCAATGCCGATGTTACCCGTTTATCCCTCAATACCCACGCCAAAGCCATTTGCGCAAGTGTCTGGTTTCTGCCGGCAGCGATTTTATTTAAAGAAATTATCTTTTTCCGGATTTTCTCTGTAATCTCACTGCTTTTAAGAAAACCGTGAGGCTTGGCCGCACGAGAATCCTGCGGAATTCCCTCCAGATATTTATCGGTCAAAAGTCCCTGAGCAAGCGGACAAAAAGCTATACAGCCGATTCCTTCACTGCTCAGCACATCCAGCAATCCATCTTCTATCCATCTATTAAGCATTGAATAGCTTGGCTGATGAATCAGGCAGCGATTTTGCTTTTCCTTAAGGATTTCTGATGCCTGTAAAGTCTGCTGCGGCTTATAAGATGATATACCTACATATAAAGCCTTGCCCTGCCGGACGGCTTGGTCCAGCGCAGACATTGTTTCTTCCATTGGGGTAGCAGGGTCATAACAATGAGAATAAAATATATCCACATAATCAAGTCCCATACGTTTTAAAGATTGGTCAAGACTTGCCAAAAGATATTTTCTCGACCCTCCTGTTCCGTAAGGCCCATCCCACATCCAATAACCTGCTTTTGTAGATATTATCAGTTCATCGCGATGCCGTGCCAAATCAGTCTTAAGAATTGCCCCAAAAGTTTCTTCCGCTGAACCGGCAGGCGGGCCATAATTATTTGCAAGGTCAAAATGCGTAATACCCAAATCAAACGCCCTGACAATCATAGCCCGGCTGTTTTCCAAAACATCTACACCGCCGAAATTATGCCATAATCCGAGCGATATCGCTGGAAGCAAAAGTCCGCTCTGGCCGCAATGGTTATATTTCATTTCACTATATCGATTTTTATTATTTGACATCGCTGTACACTTTCCAATTTGACATTTTAGAAGAGGATACACTAAAACTGAGGCTATTTCAACTATTGCTCAAAGACGAGATCTCTATATGGTCGAAATGAAAATGATTTTAATTGATGTATGGTGAACCGAGTTAGAGTGTTTGACCGTTGTTAAAATAAGGAGAGAATACGAAATGGTAAACGTGCAGGTAGCAGGTTGAGGGTTCGAGCCCCTTCGGCCTCGTTTGAAAAACCGCGTTTTTGATGCCTTCAACGCGGTTTTTTCTGTTTTTGTGGGTTCGCTGAAATTCCCCTCTGTTCGGCAAAAAACGATAAGTTTTGCGACAAGTCATTTTTGCCATCTGTTCCGGTGGCCTGAGCTTGTTGTTTTTCTAGGACAAGTTAACTATTGCTCTTGCGGACGGTGTTTGAATAGAAATTATCTTTTTCCAGCAATGCGGCAGGGGCGCCTTGTTCGATTATACGGCCGTTTTTGAGAATGACAATGCGGTCAACATTTCTTGTTATCGAAACCCTGTGAGCGACAACGAAAGTTGTTCTGTTTTTCATAAGCCGCTCAAGGGCGAGCCTGACCCTCTCTTCAGATTCGATATCGAGCGAACTGGTGGCTTCATCGAGGATAATAATTTTGGGGTCTCTGATAATTGCCCTAGCGATAGCGAGTCGCTGCATTTGGCCGCCTGAGAGTTTCAGGCCATCTGAGCCTATATTTGTGTAGATGCCGTCGGGCAGAGCTTCGACGAAACCCCAGGCATCGGCCGCTTTTAAAACGTCAATTACTTCCTGGGGTTTGGTGTCCTTGTCGCCATAAGCAACGTTTTCATAGACACTTCCAGAAAAGAAAATCGTATCCTGCGTAACGACTCCGACGAATTTGCGGTAAGTTCTGAGGTCCATTTCCATAATATCTTTGCCGTCGATGAGCAGTTTGCCGCTGTTTGGTCTGATAAAGCCCAGGACAAGCGAAAGGACGGTGGATTTGCCCGAACCGCTTGGGCCGACAAAAGCTATGGACTGACCCTGCTCGACAGTAAGGGTAAAATCTTTCAGCGCGTGTCTGGTGGTTTCGGGATATTGATAATTGACGTTTATAAATTCAAATTTGCCGCTGATTTTGTCAAAAGGTTTTTTGCCGCTGTTCTCTTCAAGGTCGGGCGATTCGAGCACTTCATAAATAGAGTCTATCGATTCTCCCGCCTGGCTGAGCTGCGGCAGCGTTCCTATGACAATGAGCATTTGGCCGGTTAGGGCAAGGAACATCGAATTAAAAAGCACAATATCGCCGACGCTGATGTGTCCTTTAATACAGGCATACACAGAACCTGCGATAAAAGTTATATGAATTACCGACATCGTTACCCATGCCGACGAGCCGAAGACGGCACTGAGAGTATCGAAATATAAACCTCTTCGAAAAACTGCGGAGATTTTTGAGTCTATCTGGTTTACTTCAAACTCTTCAAGACCATGAGCGCGGGTAATCGGAATCATATTCAGCATATCGTTCATTGACGAACTCATCATTTCGATGGCGTAACGGTAGCTTTTGGCGCTTTTTCTGATTTTTTGTGAAAATATGTTTCTGATTATTACCGTGACAGGAACGGCAACAAGAAAAAACAATAACGCGATGGGTTTGCGAACAGCTATGGCGATAACAGCAATCGAAACCTGACAGAGAAAGCCGAAAATCTGCTCAGCGAGAATTCGAGGCGTCTGTTCGACAATTTCAATGTCCCTTATTACTTTGGAGTGAAGTTTTCCGATGTTTGATTTGTGATGATAGAGCAGAGAGAGCCTTTGAAGCTGCCTGCAGAGGTCTGTTCTGAGATGAAGACTTATGCCTCTCATAACGGAGCTTAGCATTCTCGAATAAAGAATATGAGTGGGAATATTCTGAAGAGTGAGCAAAATGATGAAAATAAAATAATAAATGAGTTTACTTACTCTATTAGGGTCGTTTCCGGCGGCAAGGTCGATCATAACAGCGGTTACTATTGGAAGCAGCCACGCCGGCGATGCCTTTATCAGGTAAACAATAAATATGACAACAAGTCTTCGCCATCGGGGGGCGAGCAATATTTTATAACTATGCAGAAGGTTTCTTTTGGAACCGCTTTTCATAATACGTTTCCATTTATTATTCCAAGCACATTGAATCAGACATTTCCCATATTAAACGCTTGGCTACGCAGCCAAGCTTTTCAATGCCGCGATAGTATCAAAATCTTCTTTCAGCCGCAATCGCCGAAATTTTAATGACCTCGCAGCTGTAAAAAATGAGAAAATGACATACAACCAAAATACAACCAAAACGCCAAGTATCGTGTAAAATCTCGAAAATTGCAAGTTCATAAGATTTGTAATTTCAAAGACTTAAAAAAATCTTAGAAAAGGTCAACATTTTATATATCCGATGGTCATTGATCATCAAAAACTACTCTAGAATCTCGGATTGACAATCCGATGCTCAAACGCGTTTGTTTTTCGTTGCAGGCCGTTTTACTTGTTTATTTTAGTAGGCAATATAACTCCAAATTGCAACCTGTCTTTGGTGTTCATTTTTAAAGAGTCTTTG
>JBGOWI010000016.1:0-40937 GCA_041478555.1 Phycisphaerae bacterium | reverse complement strand
TTCAATTGCGTTTTTTGCCTTGAGGACTTCGAGGATAGCCACTGAAGTTACAAAAATGGCCGGCTGTGAAATAGTCGTTGAGTTAAGCTCATCCTCCGGTCCTTCAAAACAGATTTTTGCAAGGTTGAAGCCTGCTATATTATCTGCTCTGTCGAAAAGCTGTTTAGCCAGCGGCTCGGCGTCATAAAAATCCTTTCCCATGCCCACTGTCTGAGCGCCCTGGCCGGGAAATATATAAGCGATTTTTCCTGCCATTTTCCTGCCTGAAAAAATCTCTCAGAATTCAATTACGTTTGCACCCCAGGTCAGTCCGCCGCCGAAGGCCACGAGCAGGACAATATCTCCTTTTTTAATTTTGCCCTGCCTGATACACTCATCCAGAGCGATAGGTATCGAGGCTGCCGAGGTGTTGCCGTATTTGTCGATATTTAGAAATACCTTTTCATCAGGCAATTGGAGTCTTTTCGCGACGGACTCAATAATTCTTGCATTCATCTGATGAGGGATAAATAATTTTATATCGTCGGCTGAAAGCCGGCAGTTCGTCAGGCAATCTTCAATGGTTTCAATTATTTTTCTCACTGCGAGCTGATAAACTTCCTTACCGTTGATTTGCACATAGATAAAATTCGGGTTTTCCAGAGGTTTACCGGCCGGGTATCTGCTTCCGTAAGCCGGGCAGTTAAGCGAAGGCCAGCCCGTTCCGTCGGAGCCGGAAGTGCTGTAGAAGATTCCTCTCGAGCCGTTAATATCGCCCCTTTTTACCAAAGCCGCACCTGCACCGTCGCCGAAAAGGATGCAGCTTTTCCTGTCCTTGTAATCGGTGATTTTGCTCAAGGTCTCCGCCCCGATGACAAGGACATTGTCATATCTGCCGGCTATTACAAAATGCTGAGCAATACTTAAAGCGTAAACAAACCCGCTGCAGGCCGCTGAGATATCGAATGCCCACGCCTTTTTTGCACCGAGCTGCTCCTGCACAAAACAGGCTGTTGCAGGAAAAACCATCTCAGGTGTTGCCGTCGCTACGATAATCAGTTCTATATCTTCAGCGGAAACATTGGCCTGCCGGAGGGCTTTTTTTGCAGCCTCGGTTGCCAGAGACGCAGTTGTCTGATTTTCGGCCGCTATATGGCGGACCTTTATGCCTGTCCGCGTAGTAATCCACTCATCGCTGGTATCAACCATTTTTGTGAGGTCTTCGTTTGTAAGCTGCTTTTCGGGTATGCACGAACCAGTGCCTGCGATAATCGCCCGAAAGGCACAACCCGAACTTGTTTTTGCACTACTCATCTGTGCCTCTGACCCCCTCTCCCTCCTCTGCTTCTTGCGAAGCAAGAGAGGAGGGAAGCAGGGGGGTTGTAGACAGATAATCCCTTACTTTTTCGTTAATTTTCTGATTGTGAAATTTTCGGCAGGCCATAATGGCATTTTTTATCGTCCTGCTTTTGCTGGAACCATGACAGATAACAGATGTTCCGTTTATGCCTAAAAGCAGTGCGCCGCCATATTCATTGTAATCATACTTCTGATACATCCGCATCATTATGGGTTTGAACTTCAATGCAAGTCTCATCGACTCCTGCATTATCTCGTGCTTTATAACCTTGAAGAGTCCATCAATCAGCCCTTCTACGAGCTTAAGCACTACATTTCCCACAAACCCATCGCATATTGCGACATCACATTTACCTTTGAATATATCGCATCCCTCGATATTGCCGATAAAATTTATTTTGGGGTCGCTTTTTATAAGCTCTCTTGCTTTTTTTACAATTTCGTTTCCCTTGGCGTCTTCTTCACCGATGCTCATAATTCCGACGCGTGGATTTTCGATACCGAGAAGATATTTTGAATACATACATGCCATTATAGCGTACTGATAAAAGTTAACGGGCTTGCAGGCGATATTAGCGCCGACATCGCACATGGTAACAGGCCCTTCGAATGTCGGAAACACGACGGCGATTCCCGGTCTGTTTACGCCTTCGATGTTTCGCATTCTCATCTGGCAGGCAGCAACGCAGGCACCTGTGTTTCCCGCAGAGATGACGCCATCAGCCTGGCCCTCTGCAGCGAGTTTAACCATGACCGATATGGAGCTGTGCCGTTTTTTTCTCAGGGCATCGATGGGCGATTCATCCATCTCGATGACTTCCGGGGCATTTACAATTTTGAGAACATTGGCGTACTTATTGAGATTTTTTGTTCCGAGCTTGGTTTCAATAACTTCGGCCGGGCCGACAAGGATTAAACTGTCATCTTTATCGAGATATTGTATCGACTCAGTAGCACCGGCCAGAATTTCGTCCGGAGCAAAGTCGCCGCCCATGGCGTCAATAGCTATCCTCATCGTCAGCTCGTCTCCTCTTTTTTGGCAAGCTTGAGCGTGATTTTGGGATTGAGATATCCGCAGTTATCACAGGCAGCATGCGGCAGTTTTGGGCTTTCACATTTTTTGCATATAGAATAGTTTACCGCCTTTAGCCTGTGATGGCTTCTGCGAGTTCTTGTCCTGCTTTTGCTCGTTTTTTTTACCGGCAGCATTATTAATATCTCCAAAAGTCCAATAAGAAAAAACAACAAAGACCAAAGCCCTCCTCCCGGTTCCGAGACCGGAATGACCGGGTAAAATTGCTCTTTATATCCATTTACGGCGAGTAAAATCGCCATTTGCGGCAAAAAAATGGCCGTTAATCCGGATTTTAAACACGTCTAAATAGTTTACTTTGGTTTTTTTGTCAAGAAAATTTCTGAAATTAGGGGATAGGGGATAGGGGATAGAAAAAGACAGTCTTGGCAATCGGGGCAGCTAAACCCCCACTCCGCCTTCAGTGAACTTGCGGCGGATAAACTCCGGGGTGGGGGCTAAACCCTATACCCTAAACCCTATTTTTAAGATTTTTCCAGTTGAAACGAAACGGTTTGTTTGGTATTTAGTATTTAGTATTTGGTATTTAACGAGTTTCGCCTTTAGAGGTCCGAAAGATGGCAAAGAGTTCCGGACGAATCGCACTTTACGAACTGGTTAACAAAGCGCGCTTTAAATCCGCTCAACAAAAGGCTTTATCGTCTATCGGCCAGACCTCAGCGAGCTCGGTCGAGCCGAAGGTCGAACCGGCCATGGAAAAGGCCGAACTGGTTTCAAAAGCCGGCCTCGGCTGGAGTACAAGACCCAAGGCGATAAGATTATATCCCGACAGGATAGAGTTGTGCTTCTCATGGCAAGTAATAATGATAGGCCTGCTGGCCCTGGCGGCAATACTTCTGGTCTTTTTCAGATTAGGTCAGATATATTCATTGAAGAAAGCCGAGACAAAAAAGGCTCCCCAAAACGCTGTGTCAGTGGAAAAAGTTATCCCGCAGAGCAGCGTGGCTGAGACCAAAACCACAGCGGCAGCCGAACGGGTCCGGCCGAAAATGGTTGAGCCGATGGGCGACCATGTTATTGTTATTACGAGCCATGATTTAAGCAGCCATCTGGAACCGGTAAAACAGTATTTCGCAGGGTTCGGCATAGCAACGGAGATTATAAGGAAAGGTTCTCGCTGGCTGCTTGTTACGCAGGAACGCTTCGATAGCCCTGAAAAAGCAGGCAGCGACGGTTTTGAAATGAAGAAAAAGATTATTTCCATAGGCGCCAATTACAAACCACCGGCCGGCTCCGGTTTTGAGCCGTTCGGCACAAAGCCGTTTCAGGACGCTTATGGTATGAAGTTAAATTAGATTTACAGGAGTTAGTATATGTCAGTTGACCGTTCATTAAAATTAAAAGGTGCACTCGTACGACATCGTAATGTTCTTACCCGCGCCGAGAGAGTGGAGCGTCTTAAGGAAGAAGAGCGTTGGCAGGAAGGCGACAGTCTTTTCAGTCTTCCGAAGGTTGCAAACAGAAAAATATCCGTCGTCAAGAAGAAAGCTGAAGCTAAAGCAGAAGGCGGCGAAGCAGCTGTATTGGACCAGGCCGCTACTGCACAGCCAGCTGGAATACAGGGCAAAGCCGCTGCTCCCACAAGCAAGGCCGCTGCCCCTGCCGGCGGCAAGACTGCCGCTGCAGCCCCAAGCAAAGCTGCTCCCGCAAGCAAGTCGACTGGCCAGGGCAAGCCTGGCGGCGGCAGGAGATAGGTTAATGGTCTTTGCCATAAATTGAATAACGGTTGCTGCCGCGGTGAAAAAATATCTTGCAGATAGAACAGCTCTTATTGACGCAAGCGGTATAAGAAAGATTTTCAATCTTGCCGCCTCGATGAAAGACCCGATTAATTTTTCAATCGGCCAGCCTGATTTTGACGTCCCTGAACCGCTAAAGCAAATCGCCATCGAGGCAATAAAGCAGGGCAAAAACAAATACACTCAAACAAGCGGCGAGCCGGTATTATGTGCAAAAATCGCCCAGAGAATCACCGCTCAATTCGGCCCGGCTTCGCATTGCTTTGCCGCGGCGAGCTGGAAAAATCCTTCAGTGCTCGTAGCAAGCGGCGTAAGCGGCGCACTGCTACTATCGTTTATGAGTCTTATCAACCCCGGCGATGAGGTGATAATTGGCGACCCTTACTTTGTAATGTACAAACATCTTGTAAATCTGTTGGGCGGAAAATGCGTTTTCATTGATACTTATCCCGATTTTGGACTGCATCCGGAAAAAATTGCCGGCAAAATCACGGACAGGACAAAAATCATTGTAGTAAATTCGCCGTGTAATCCTACCGGTGCGGTTTATTCACTGAACGAACTTAAAGCCCTTGCTGAAATCGCCGCCAAAAAAGACATTCTCATTCTGTCCGATGAAATATACGACAAATTCTGTTATGACACCGTTTTTGAGAGCATTGCGTCAATTTATCCTAATACAATTCTTATGAAGGGTTTCAGCAAATCCTTTGCTATGACCGGCTGGCGGCTTGCTTATGTAGCGACGCCGCAGCATCTAAAGCCGATAGTCGAAGAGATGACAAAGATTCAGCAGTACACTTTTGTCTGTGCGCCATCGCCGTTTCAGCAGGCGGCAATTGCCGCTTTGGACTATGACGTAAGCGACCTCATAGCAGGCTACAAAACCAAGCGAGATATTATGTATGACGGTCTGAAGGACAAATTTGAACTGGTAAAGCCTGGCGGTGCATTCTACGCCTTTGTCAAATCCCCGCAAGGTACAGGGACCGAATTTGTCGAAAAGGCGATAAAGAATAATGTGCTGATTATTCCGGGCTGCGTTTTCAGCGAAAAGGACACCCATTTCAGGCTCTGCTATACGACGACAAACGACAGGATAAAAAAAGGCGTCGAAATTTTAAGAAAACTTGCCTGATAATTTTTCTTGTTTGATTGTCTCCTTGCGGCTAAAATCCTGTTATGCGAACAAAGGCTCTCATTTTTTTGTTATGTGTGGTTTCTTTTCCGGCTTTTCCGGCTTTTCCGGCTGCGGCTGCGGCCTTCGCCGCGACGAGTGCTATCGAACCCAATATCCCTGCTGACCTGCCCGAAGCAAAAGCTGCCGTTATATCCTGCACCGGCTTAATTGACGACGGTCTGTATTCTTCGATAAAACGCCGGGTAAATACCGCTCTTGCGATGGGCGCCAACTATCTTATTTTTGAAATCGGCACTTACGGCGGCCTTGTAGGAAGCGCAGACGACATATCAAAATATTTCATTCTTGAGTTGTCTCAGAAGGCAAGAACAATCGCTTACGTCAATACCGAGGCAATCAGCGCAGGAGCGATGATAAGCGTTTCCTGCCAGGATATAATAATGAGGAAGAACACCACCATCGGCGACTGCGCCCCGATTCAGATGGGCGACAAACTCGAAGGTGTCGAGAGAGAAAAAGCGGAAAGTTTTATCCGTGCAACATTCAAAAGAGCCGCTGAGGCGAACAAATACCCGCCGGTTCTGCTTGAAGCGATGGTAAGCAGACACAAAAAAGTGTGGCGAATAAAAAATATCAAAACAGGCCTCTATGAATTTTGCGAGGACGAAAAACTGCCCACAGACGCCAAGCTTTACGACCTGAAAACAAAGGAGCTTATCGACAACGAAAATGAAATTCTGACTCTGACCGCCGCAAGGGCAAAGGAATACGGCATTGCCAGAGAGGTGGTAAACGATATCAACGAAGCAATTGTATTTCTTGCACGGCGTGATAATGTAAAGTTTTCGCCGACAATCATCCGGCTGGAACCGAACTGGTCCGAACAGCTTGTCAGGATGCTCAATCATCCGACAGTCAGCGGAATTTTGTTTATGATTGCAATGCTCGGTGTTTATATCGAATTAAAGACGCCGGGCGTGGCCCTGCCGGGTCTTGTCGCGGTTTTATGTTTTGCGATAATTTTCGGCAGCAGATATCTTACGGGTCTTGCAACGTGGTGGGAAATTGCAGTTTTTGCGATTGGTGTTATCCTGCTGGCGCTTGAAATTTTTGTAATCCCCGGTTTTGGTATTGCAGGAGTGTTAGGCATTTTATTTATTCTCCTAAGTCTTTTTGCAATTCTTGTTCCCAACAGGCCGAATGAACTGCCCTGGCCAAGATATGATTTTGACAACGTTCAATGGCAGATTTTGTCAAACGGCGCCTGGGGTTTTACACTGGGTTTTGTAGGTTTCGCTATCATTGCATATTTCCTCGCAAAATTTTTGCCCAAAACCAGTGCATTTGCAGGTCTCGTCCTTGCCCCTGCCGATAAGGGACCTGTGATGCAGATAGATTTGACCGCTCCGCCTCAAAAGGCAGACAAAATAAGAACCGGTGATACGGGAATTGCAATTACCAAACTGAGGCCGGCAGGCCAGGCAAGATTCGGAAACGGCGTTGTCGATGTCGTTACCGAAGGCGACCTTATAGAAAAAGACCGAAGAATAAAAATCATACAGATTCAAGGCAACCGGGTCGTGGTAAAACAAATAACCGATTAAAGGAAACACTAATGTTCTGGTGGATAGTTTTGGCGATTTTTCTGTTTTTGCTTTGTGCCGTTCTGCTGGTAGCGGAAGTTTTTGTTCCCAGTTTCGGCCTGATTACCCTTTGCTCGCTGGCCGCTCTTACAGGCGGTATAGCGATATTTTTCAAGCTCAGCCCAACGGCCGGCTGGATAGGCGTAATAGTAGCTGTGGTTATGATTCCGGCGGTGCTGGTCTTTGCATACAAAGTCCTTCCGAAAACCAGTTTCGGCAAAACCGTGCTGCTCGATATGCCTAAAAGACAAAAAGGCGAAGGGATACCTGACGCCGAGCAGCTTAAAGCTCTATTGGGCCGCAAGGCCGTGGTAATTACGCCGCTGCGTCCTGTCGGGATGTGCGATTTTTCCGGCACAAGACTTGAATGTGTCGCCGAAAGCGGTTATGTTGATAAGGGAAAAACGGTCGAAGTTATAAAAGTTGAAGGCACGCAGCTTACGGTAAGACAAGTAGAAAATTCTTAATGAAAGGATTTTAAAATGACAAACGCAAATCTTTTTATTCTCGCTGAATTACCAAAGGCAGTATCGGGTATCTTCCTGATAATTATTTTGGTCCTCCTATTTATTTTCGGCTTGCTGGTATTGGCATACGGCCGGCTGTGGCTTCAGGCAAAATTGTCCGGTGCGCCTGTCTCGATTGGCGAACTTATCGGAATGACATTGCGAAAGGTTAACGCGGGCAGAATAGTCAGCGCACGAATTATGGCAATTCAGGCAGGTCTGGATTTGACCCGCCGCGACCTCGAAAGTCACTATCTTGCCGGCGGTCGCGTTGAAAATGTCGTGCGAGCCCTTATTGCCGCCGATAGAGCAAATTTAAATTTATCTTTCAAGGTCGCCACAGCAATAGACCTTGCCGGCAGAGATATTCTTGATGCGGTTCAAACTTCCGTTAATCCCAAGGTAATTGACTGCCCCGACCCTGCAAAGGGGCGGGAAACGGTTGACGCTGTCTCTCAGGACGGCATACAGTTAAAGGCCAAGGCACGCGTAACGGTTCGAACAAACCTTCAGCGTCTTATCGGCGGTGCGACCGAGGCGACAATCGTCGCCCGTGTCGGCGAAGGCATCGTAACAACCATAGGCAGCGCAATATCCCATAAAAGCGTGCTTGAAAACCCGGACAATATATCAAAACAAGTTCTTGCAAAAGGTCTCGATGCCGGCACAGCATTTGAGATTCTTTCGATTGATATTGCCGATATTGACGTCGGCGATAATATTGGTGCAAAGCTTCAGGGCGACCAAGCCAAGGCGGACTTAGTGCGGGCACAGGCTGAAGCCGAAAAAAGAAGAGCAATGGCCGTTGCACGTGAGCAGGAAATGAGGGCTCTGGTTCAGGAAAACCATGCCAAGGTCGTCCTTGCCGAGGCGGAAGTGCCGCTTGCTATGGCCGAAGCCTTCAGGAAAGGCAATATGGGCATAATGGATTATTATAAAATGAAGAATATTGTGGCTGATACAACTATGAGAGATTCGATTGCAAAACTGCCAAAGAAAGAAGAGTAAGCCACAAAGGCACTAAGACACAAAGAATTGAAGATTGAAAATTTAAGATTGAAGATTTGCTGAAAACAGATGTATTCTTTATTTGAAAATTTGCTTGCAGCCAGAGACGACAATGCCTGGGTACAGTTTATTATCATAGCGGTAATAATCGGCTTTAGTGTCTTAAAAACTATAGTCCGAAGCATAAAAGCGGCGGCAGAGCAAAAATCCGGCCAGAGCAAGTATAGTCCGACACCTGCCAAGCCAAAAAAAAGATATGTTGCCGCCGATGGCAGCTACAAAACCCTCGAGCAGCTTCGTGAAGAAAGGATTGCACAAATCAGGGCGGCTTTCGGCATACCCCAGCCGCCTGCAGAGCAGCGGTATGTCCTTGCTGAGACGCCGCAGATTGCTGACCTCGGCGAGCTCAGTCGAGCCGAAAAAATTGAAAAACCTCCTGCCCCTCCTGCGCCTGAGCCACAAAAAGTTTACGCAGAACCTGCCCCTTCAAAAGTCCCTGCCAGCAAAATCGGCTCAAAACCCACTAAAGTTTCGACAGACAAGCAGACTGTTTCAGAAACTGTTTATCAGCTCCCCTTTTCGGCGCCCCAGGATTTACGAACTGCAATATTATATTATGAGATTCTCGGCAAACCCCTTGCCCTGCGAGACGCTGTTTAACCTCATAATTCGCTATTCATTATTCAATATTCGTTATTCCCATTTTTCTTTTGCCTCTTCACTTTGACGGCAATGTGGTATAAAATAGTTTGAGAATTATGGAAAAGCTAAGACTTGTCGACATAGTAAGCGCAGAATCTTTTCTGGAAGGCGAAAATACGGATTCCTCGGAGGGTCCCAAGGAAATCGAACTGCCGGAGGTTATCGGTATTTTGCCGGTGCGAAACGCCGTGATATTCCCCGGCACTGTCGCCCCGCTGGCTATAGGCCGGGAAAAAAGCAGAAAACTGCTTGAAAACTGTCGGGCAAACGAAACCATAATCGGCCTTATTACCCAGAAAAAGTCTGACGTCGAAAATCCCGGCATAAATGACCTTTACCGAGTCGGCACTGCTTCATCGATTCTGAAGGTAATCAAAATGCCGCAGGGCACGCTAAACGTTATTGTTCACGGCCTGATAAGGTTCAAAATCATCGAGCTCGTCGCGACCAACCCGTACATAAAGGTCAGAATTGAGCCGCTCGCGGCAAAGACAAAAATCACCAAAAAGCTTAAGGCGTTAATGGTCAGTGTTCGCGACACAGCCAACAAGGTCATCAGTTTAAGCCCCAACGTGCCTGAAGAGGCATCGATTCTGCTGGAAAATATCGAGACGCCGTCGGCCCTTGCGGATTTTCTGGCGGCAAATTTAAGTGTCCCCATTATTGAAAAGCAGCAGATACTTGAAGAGGTCAACGCTCAGAAGCGTCTTGAAAAAATTTCTCTCGCCCTTGCCAACCAGCTTGAGGTTCTGGAGCTGAGCCACAAGATTCAGGGTCAGGTCAAGCAGGCAGTGGAAAAGAATCAGCGTGAATATTTTCTTCAGGAACAGTTAAAGGCAATCCAGACCGAGCTCGGCGAGGACGACAAAAAAACCAGCGAACTCAAGGAGCTCAAAGACAAGATAAAAAAGGCGAAGATGCCCGAAAAAGTGGAAGCTGAGGCTTTGCGCGAACTTGAGCATCTGTCAAGAATCCACGTTGCCTCGCCGGATTTCGGCGTAATCAGGACATATTTGGACTGGGTCTGCGAACTGCCGTGGAATATAAAAACCACGGATTCGCTGGATATAAGAAAAGGCCAGAGGATTTTAAACAAAGACCATTACGGCCTGGAAAAAATCAAAAAGCGAATCCTCGAATTTCTGGCGGTAAGAAAGCTCAATCCATCCGGCAAAAGTCCGATTCTCTGCTTCATCGGCCCGCCCGGCGTGGGCAAAACAAGTCTCGGCAAATCCATCTCCCGCGCGATGGGCAGAAAATTCGTCCGCATTTCGCTGGGCGGTATGAGAGACGAAGCAGACATAAGAGGACACAGGAGAACTTATATCGGGGCTCTGCCGGGCAGAATCCTGCAGGAGCTGCGAAAATGCAGCAGCAAGAATCCTGTCTTTATGCTGGACGAAATGGACAAAATAGGCGTCGATTTCAGGGGCGACCCGGCAAGCGCGCTATTGGAAGTCCTCGACCCGGAACAGAACAATACCTTTACGGACCATTATCTTGACCAGCCATTCGATTTATCGAGCGTGATGTTCATCGGCACGGCAAATTATACCGAGCCAATCCCCCCTGCCCTGATGGACAGAATGGAGATTATCGAGATGCCGGGTTATACCGAGAATGAAAAGTTGAACATTGCAAAGAAATATCTCATCCCGCGGCAGTTTGCAGAGCACGGCCTGAAAAAAACTCATCTGAAAATAACCGATGAGGCTGTCAGAGAAATAATCCGCAGCTATACCGCCGAGGCAGGCGTCCGTAATCTTGAACGCAACATCGCCGCCGTTTGCCGTTCAGTCGCAACCGAAATCGCCAAGGGCAGCAGACATCCTGTGGTAATCACAAAGGCACATCTGTTTAAAATTCTCGGCCCGGTCAAACATCTGCCGGAGCTTGCGATGCGGACAGCGGTCCCCGGCGTAGCTACCGGCCTTGCCTATACACCTTTCGGCGGTGAAATTCTTTTTGTCGAGTCTGCCTCAATGCCCGGCAAAGGCGAGCTTATCCTTACCGGCCAGATAGGCGACGTGATGAAGGAAAGCGCACAGGCGGCCTTTTCAATCGTAAAGGGAAACTCCAAAAAGCTGGGAATCAATCCCACCAATTTTGGAAAACATGATTTCCACATTCACGTTCCCGCCGGCGCCGTCCCGAAAGACGGCCCCAGTGCCGGAGTAGCGATGTTCTGCTCACTTGTTTCACTTTTGACGCAAACCCCTGCCAAACCTGAAGTTGCGATGACAGGCGAAATTACACTTAAAGGGCTTATATTGCCGATTGGCGGGTTGAAGGAAAAAATCCTTGCTGCAAAACAGGCCGGCATAAAAACCGTCATCCTGCCTTTCAGAAACAAAAAGGATATGGTGGAAGTGCCTGCCGAGGCGAAAAAAGGAATGAAGTTTATTTTTGTGAAAAAGGCCGACGACGTACTCAAAGCCGCTCTTGATTCGCCAAAGGCGAATCAAGAGCAGGAGAACAGGTGATACGATTCAATGTCTTTTATGTTTGAAAATCTTGAGGTTTACCAGAAAGCTGTTAATTTCGCTGATAAAATCATAATAGTTGAAAATGCTAAAAACTTAAAAATTCAAAAAAAATGGAAACACAATGAAAAACTTACCGATTAGAGAATGGACAAAAAATCTCATCGCAAAAGGAGGTGTACTAGTTTTTTTTATTATGGCTTTTGAGGTAATGATAATGATTAGTCCTTTTGCTTTTTTCTTTTATTCTGTATTTAATCCAATCTTTCACTGGTTAGACGCTTGTTCCGCTACGAGATGGCTGACACATTTTTTCTTGCCTCATATGGTTTTACCTCCAACGGTAACACTTAAATTTATTCGTATTTTGGGTTCTATACTATTCGTTATCGGCTCTTTAACTTTCATTGTTTGTGCTTTACAGGTTTATCTTGGAAAGATATTCAAATGGGGTATAGCAGACAAGGGGCTTTACCGTTTCATACGCCACCCTCAATATCTCGCTTTAGGAATATGGGGTATCGGAACGGTGATATTGTGGCCTCGATTTATTGTACTTGTCACTTTATCTGTAATATTTATCGTGTATTACTTCTTGGCGAAAGATGAAGAGAAACGAATGGTTTCCCAATATGCTGATTCTTACATAAACTATATGAACACTACGGGAATGTTTTTGCCCCGTTCTGTTGAGATGTTTTTTGTTTTTCCATTTCGGTGCATTCGGCCTATTCCGCTCAGGAAATCTATCCTTGCTATTTCAGTTTTAGCCGTTGTTATTAGCACTGGTTTTATTTTACGCTATATTACTTTGAAATCTTTCCACTTTAAATCACGGGAGAACATTTCACTCCTTCCTATTATGCCTGAAGATGCAGGAAGGAGTGATAAGGCGCTTGATTATATTATTTCCGCATCCGGCAAGGCAGGCGCAATAGAATTTTTGAAAAAGGAAAATAATTATCTTGGCTACCTAATGCCGGTAGACTACACTATGCAGGGAATGATAGCTGACACGGGCGAGGAACACCAACTGCATAAAAAACATCATACCGTGGGGCTTATCGTAGATTGGGTATTTCATCCCTTTGAACATTTAAGACGCCCTCCTGCTGTTCTTATGGCTAAAATACATAATGTTGATCCTGTAACGGCAAGAAGACACCATTGTCCGCTTGGTATTGATAATCCTAATTTGCAATGTGACGTCTGTCCTTATAGAAGGGTTATAATTGTCGAAGTGAGCAATGGCTCCAACAATCGTCTTGTAGGAAAGAATTTGCTCAACTTCAATACTTCAAGAATTCCGGTTGGTTTTATAGATATTAATACTGAGATTGGAGAAATAGTAAATGTAAAAAAAGTCCAGCCAAAAACAGCATGGAAAGATGTTCCAACGCCAGCAATATAATTCTTATAATAACTGCGATTTTTGAGCGATAGAGTCACTCAACGTCAGAGCAGATGAACCCCATCTATCGGGGCTTAACTGTTCACCTGTTCACTTCTCAGTCGAGTTTCATCGTCATCAGGAATTCTGCGTTTGTTCTGCACTTGGCAAGTCTGCTCTTGAGGAGTTCAACGGCTTCGACGGGGTTAAGCTCGCTAAGAACACGTCTGAGTCTGTAGACCAGCTCGAGCTCCTTTGCGTCGAGAAGCAATTCTTCTCTTCTTGTGCCGCTTTTGCTGATATCTATTGCCGGCCAGATTCTCCTGTCGACAAGTTTTCTATCGAGATGAAGCTCCATATTTCCTGTTGCTTTGAACTCTTCGAAGATAACCTCATCCATCTTTGAGCCTGTATCGACAAGCGCCGTAGCAAATATCGTCAGCGAGCCGCCTTCTTCGATGTTTCTTGCAGCGCCGAAGAATTTCTTGGGCATCTGCATTGCATTTGCATCGACGCCGCCTGTAAGAATCTTTCCTGAATGCGGCACTTCGGTATTGTATGCCCTTGCAAGCCTGGTTATTGAATCGAGCAGGATTACCACATGCTCGCCGAATTCAACCATTCTCTTTGCCTTTTCAATAACCATTTCTGCCACCTGACAATGTCTTGAAGCGGGTTCATCGAAGGTTGAACTTACAACTTCGACATCCTTGGCCACTTTTCGCTCCATTTCCGTAACTTCTTCCGGCCGTTCATCTATAAGCAGCACAATTAACTTTATTTCGGGAGCATTAGTGCTTATCGAATTGGCGATTTTTTGCAGGAGTATGGTTTTTCCCGTTCTCGGCGGTGCAACAATAAGTCCTCGCTGACCCTTTCCGACCGGTGTAATCATGTCAATTATTCGCATGTTTAGTTCTTCTGAAGTCGTCTCAAGTATGATTCTCTGTTCCGGATGTAGTGGTGTAAGGTCGCTGAAGTTGATTCTTTCGGAGAGTCTGTCCGGCTCCTGATAGTTTATCGCCTCGACTCTCAGCAGGGCAAAGTATTTTTCCGACTCTTTCGGCGGACGAATCTGTCCGCTTACTATAGCGCCTGTTCGCAGGCCGAATCTTTTAATCTGTGACGGCGAAACATATATATCGTCCGGTGAAGACAAGTAGTTATATTCCGTGTTCCTCAGGAAACCATAGCCGTCGGGCAGAACTTCCAGAACGCCTTCTCCGTACATCAGGCCGTTCGACTGTATGCGTTCCTTGAGTATTTTGAAGATAAGCTCCTGCTTCTTCATTCCGGTATATTCCTGCACGTTCTCTTTCTTGCAGACCTCGTGCAGTTCAGCCACAGTCATTCTTTGCAGGTCGGTTATATGCAGATTGCCCCGCTTGATTCGCTCGTACTTGGCATGAGTAGACTCAAAATCTTCCTTTTTCCCTTTGTCGTCTTTGCCGTTTTCAACAACAGCGGCCTGTTCGGTTTTTTCCGGAGCGGGAGCGGGGGTATTGTTTTTCTCCTGGGCGGTTTCGGTCTGCTGTTGCTGGACGTCTTCGTTTTTACTGTCGTTTCTTTTTGGATTTCTTCTTTTTTTGGGTTCCCTGGAATCTGCTTTTAAGGTTGTTTTAGCCATGTTTACTCCTTTTTAAATGTCGATTTTTACGCTCTTAATAAAAGTCTTTCTACAATCAGGGACAGCAAAAACGTTACACGTAACAGGAACAAATTCAGACAAGCCATACGGAATTTGCCACCTGATTTGGTTGTTTTCTTAAAACGTTACAAATTATTATGTGTTTTTTGGTTTCCCGCAGCCTGCAATCAAGAACCTGCCAAAAACTACTCTCTGGAAATTAAAGCGGGAAATAACTTTCCGATCTGTCTAATCATTTCTGAAAGGTCATTACTTTCTATTATATATTGAGCGATACCGGCCTTTTTGTCCAGAGAAATTTGGAAATTTTCTCTTTTTTTTAGCTCATTTTCCCCAAAAATGCCCTTTTTTTGCGCCCTTTTAAGCTTTATTTTCGCGTCACATCGGACAAAAATGAGCTTATCACATTTTTTATGCCATCCGACCTCTGCCAGCAGGGGCATATCCAGAACAATGGCCTTTACAGACGGCTGCTGCTGGTATTTTTTTATAAGCTCTTGCGTCCTTTCAAAGACCCTTGGGTGAATTATTGCATTTACGGCCTTAACAGCCTTGGCATCTGCAAAGACCTTTTCAGCAAGTTTTTTCCTGTTAACCCTGCCGCCAGCATCAAAAATCTGGCTGCCAAACCTGCGGCGCAACTGTTTTTTTACCTCCTTATTCCGGAGGAACTGTTTTGCCATTTCATCTGCGTCAATGACTGCACAACCCCTTTTGGCAAGCTCCTGTGCAACGGTGCTTTTTCCTGAAGCGATGCCACCCATTATTCCGATTATAGTTTTTTTACTGGTTTGCTGCACAAAAACAATCTAACTTGTCCATGGCTGCAAGTCAACCGGCTGTTTAAATACTTCGCTACCCTCCTTTCGGCTCCGCCACAGCCTTTACCTTTTGTTTTTCTACCACACTGGCAAAGCTCTTCAGGATGTAGTTTTCAACAACTGCATCCCAGCTCATATGTTCCGCAAGGTCGTAGCCGGAATTTATCATTTCAACAGTTTCATCATCGTTTTTCGGCAGCCGTGTAAAGATTTCCATAGCGATTTTTTCGCCTACATAACGTTCAATCCTGTTTCGGATGTTAATATCAATTTTGAGCATATCTTCAAGGTCGTTGAATACCATTCCGTTGAGGTCCGTATAATCGGCAATTATTACGTTTCGTTTTTCTTCGAAGCCGCTTATTCTCCTGATAAATCCTGTACAGCCGCAGGCACTGCTGACTACACAGATTCCTCCAAAGCTCAGAGGCTCAATCTGTGCGATGCCGAAAGGCTCATAGATACTCTGTCCGAATTCGACATCGCTTCCCTTTCTTATATCCATAAACTCCATATCTTCGGGCATTCTACGGCCGCATCTTTGTCTGTCAAAGCCGAACTGGTTAACGAAAACCATCTTTATATTTCTGCTCCTGGTGTTGAACTCCTGCACGGCGGTATAAAACGCTGCTTCACCGCCGCTCAAATCCGGCAGTCCTTCGCGATGCGCCACCGGCCATTGATATTCAGCCTCCATCCTGAGGATATCTTTTGGTCTTCTTGGTCCGACCTCTGTGCTCAGCAGAAACATGACGGCAGTTTTATGTAAAGGTCTGAGTTCTTTTTCTATATGCTCGAGCACCCTCAAATCGCGCCACAGCCCTTTGCTCCGAACCAGCCTTGTTACGTGGGTGAAAATATAATCAGGCCTGAATCCCAGCAGATTTTCACAATACTGCACAAGTTTTGCTTTTGAGTGTTTTTTCTCTTCGAGACTGATGTGATAGGCAGGTATGCCGTTGTATGCCAGCTCGATGTCTGCGGTTTTAAATTCCGGGGCAAGAAATCTCAATTCGTCTGCGACGTAATCGCCGACAGCGAGGATACTGTCGCAGTGCCTGGACGCCTCTATCAGCGCATGTTTGAAGTATCCGCTCTGGTCTCCGAAGACTTCCGGCAGACTGATGCCCTGGGCCTGAGCGGCCCTCATAACATTGTAGAACATCGTATCATTGCCGCTTCTTTCTTCGACAATCTTTCTGACAGACGCAACTTCATGGGCGTAAAAAACAGTTTTGAAATCGTACTGGTCATCCATTTCAGCCGCAAGAGCAGTCGGTATACCCATAAATTCATGAGCAACGATTATAGCAACCCCGTCCCCATTAGGGGCGCCTATCGCCTTCAATGCCGCCATGGCAGGCGGTGCAAGTCTTATCCATTCCTCATATTCCCAGAGATGCTCGTAGTGGTGGCTCATAATCCCGAAGTGGTTGAACAGTTGTCCCTTGAACTTATTTATAGGTGCGGCATTTATCTGTCGGACGTCAATCAGAATGACTTCCGGCATATTTTTTACACCTGTGCGTATATCTTCAAAGAGTCTTCTTCCGTAAAGGATATCAACATTGAAAAGTCTCTCGATATTTTTGAATCCGGCTGCGTATCCGGTCTTTGCCAGTCCATCTGCGCTGGAGTAAAGCACTTCGCTCCCTGCGCCGAGCCGGTTATGCACTGGTCCTTCGGTGGAAAAAAGGGTGCTTACAAGTATCGTCCTTCCCGTATTTTCAATATATGCTTTGCTGGTGAGAATACCGTCAAGGACGGCACCGATGCCGCCGATTTTGCCGATAGCTTCGTGAGTAACATGAACGATGCTGGTCTTACGATTCATTACAACTGCCTTTCTTCTGCTAATACTTTGCTATTATTCCATCGACAATTACACTATTAAATTATGAAAAATAAATCACGAAAAACTTATTTTTCTGACTTCTGCTTTTTTGCAGTTTTAGCGTTCTTATTCGCTTTTTCTGCTTTCTTCGTTTCCTTTGCTTTTTTTGCTTTTTCTACTTTTTCTGCTTCTTTCGCTTTTCTCGCTTTTTCTTTTTCCTCCTCCTGCTTTTTCTCTATGACCTCTGGAATAGTCAGAAGAGGTCTTTGTGTAATTTCATTAAATTTTTCCATTTCGACATCGGCTGGTTTTTCGCCCTTATATATATGCGGCGAGAGAATTACCAGCAGTTCTGAATTGTTCTGGACGGTATCTGTGGACTTGAAGGCAAAACCTATTATCGGCATATCGCCAAGGATGGGAAGCTGCTCGGTTTGTTTTTGTGTTTGTTTTCGCCGCAGGCCGCCAACGACAAGTATCTGGCCGTCTTCGAGCAGCAGCTTGCTTTTTACCTTTCTGGTATCAACTATTGGTACGCCAGTTACACCGGTACTTGTACCCGTCTGAACATTCTGTTCGGCATCAACATCCAAGAGAATGAACCTGTCGTCCGTCAGCGTTGCTCCTACATTAAGCTTAACACCAACATTTTTGAATTGCGTGCTTGTCATAGCCGCGGTTCCACCCTGGCTCGTGTCAGTCACTTCCTGATACGGTATTTCTTCAACAGCTTCGATATTAGCGGTTTGGCCGCTTACAACCATTACGCGGGGACTCGCAAGGATTTCAACGTTGTTTTTCTCCTGCAGCGCATGAATCACGTTTCTGATATCGCCGGAGATAAGCCAAAAATCAGAGCCTGTGCCGGTGGTATTGAATATTGTGGTGGTATCGCCGACACTTGCTGGGGTTGTAGTGGTAACGCGTGGTGTAAACCCGAGACTTTGTCTGAAAACGGCGTCTCTGTAATGGTCGGTTTTAAGCATGTCCCAGTTGACGCCGATTTCAGTTTCGTCATTGAGTTTCACATCGAGCAAAACAACCTCAATCATAATCTGCTCCGGCTTGCGGTCGATTTTGTGAATCTGAGCAAGTATTTTTTCAAGATTTTCATTTGTGTCGCAGATTATCAAGGAATTGCTTTTGCCGTCCGGTTCCATACTGCCGTAAGTACTGGACATATTTGAGATGGAGACTTTCAGACTCTTTGCATCAAGGAACTTGAGGGTAACGGTCTCGACAAAAAGTTCCGGTTTCGGCTCATCCGGCCTTGCATTTGGCATTTGCTTGCCTGCAAACTGGGCAAAGGGATTTGCCTGTTTTATTTTGTCTATGTCGATTTCATTATCATCTTCGGCATAAACGGCAAAAGCAAAGCTTATAAGGACTATTGCCAAAATTACCGTCTTTTTATTATTGACTGTCGTCAACATGGCTTTGAACCTCCTTAACCTTTAACGCATATATGCTCAGAGACAAATCGCATACAAGCAGGCCGGTCGTCTGGTCTTTGAGATGAAGATTTATCGTATCAATCCATACTTTCTGTTTTCTATTCTGCAGAGAATCGAGCAGTCTTACAATATCCTGATACTGACCGATAACGCTCAAATCCACCTGATACTGTCGTATATCAACAGAATTGTTATCTTCGACTGCAATTTGTTTTGCGGGCAAAAACCTGAGCGAATCGACGAAGCATTGATTTTTTTCAGCCTTTGACTGAATGTCTTCAAGAAAACTTTTGGCAGCATCAATCTCAAAAAGTTCTTGTCTTTTCTGTCGGAATTGTTCTGAAATTTCGTCAAGTCTTTTCTGACTTAGCTGGAGTTCTATATTAATAATTTCGTTGGTCTTTTCGATTTTTTCAGCGACATTTTCATACTTTTCTGCTGCCAGGAGATATTGCGAATGCGGCGTTACGAACCAGTTATATAATGCGACCATTGCAACAAGCACGCACGCAGCGAAACCCATGTTCCTTCTTGACCAGCCTGTATACCCGATGTAATCGAGAATCATGTTTTATTCCTTCACTGCGTAAGAGAACACACTATCGAATAATCAATAAATCTGTTGCCGAACTTTGTATCCTGGCTGGCTGAAATCAGTGAAGCAGAACTTATTCTTTTGCTTTGTCCCAGAAGACCAACAAAGTTATTAACGGCTTCGAAACTAACTGCAAGTCCGTTAATTTCCATTATATTATCGCCTTTTCCCTGCAGATTTTTTATCAGCACGGTTTGTGGTACAATGTTTGCCAGTTCAGCCAGGAGTTTTGCCCAGTTGTGGTAGCTCCTGTCCTCGACGACTTTCAAGACTGTCGCAAGATTATTCTCAGCGAGTTCGGCTTTCTCGTTGACGTTTCTTTTTGATTCAACCAGTCCGAGCATGTTGACCTCGAGACGCTTTTGTTTTGTTGCACAAATATCGCGATTGACTTCTACCGACTTTCTGATCAGAAAAGCGATTCGCAGGAACAGCAGGACAAGAAGACAGACAGCAACATTTACGATTATGAGCATTTCTTTTCTTGCTTTTTTAATAGAGACGATTTCTTTCGGCAGCAGGTTCAGTTTAATTATGCTTTTGTTTTCATCGAGCAGTCTCATAGCCGCTCCTGCAGCTACGGGCGGAATCTCTTTGTTATCATTTCCGTCTATTACCACATCCGTTAAGCTGTTTTCAAATGCCGCAATCTCAACATCCTGTCGCAGAGTTTGGCTCTTAATTTCGCCGGCGATTTGAGTGCTGTATTTGTTTTCCGGACAGCAGGCAACAAATATCTGCCAGCCTTGCGTCTTTGTTTCTTTTTCAAGCTCATGAAACTGGATTACCGACTCAATTTCGCATCTGAGCCAGTTACTTCGCTGCTGTGAGCTGACGATATCAGCCTCAAATTTCTTTGTTCTGAGAAACTCAAGTCTCTGTTTTTCAAAGACGCACAGATTCAGGGTGTCATCCCGAACGAGCAGAAGCATAATATTTTTTTCTTTTTGCGGTTTGATTATCCTGTCGTAACATATCCTGATAAAAGCCGCAACAGCCGGTTCAATTGCCAAGACATTTATATTGTCTTTCTCAATTGCCTTTACCGTCATGCTTAAATGCTCGGTCTGTGCCGCTCCGACAAGCACTCGCTTTGTCTGAGTATTGGAAGACCTTAATCCGCAATAATCCATTTCAATATTTTCCAATGGCAGAACCGCATATTGTCTGACCTCATTCTGGATGAATTTTCTTGCTTCGCCGGGCGCCGAATTGGGCAGATTCAGTATCTGCAAAAGGACCGGCTCGGCACAGATGGTCAGTGTTGTATCACTGCGTTTGAACGCTCCTGCGATTTTCAATTGTTTCAGCACCTCCGCCAGTGCCGCGGGGTCCTGTACGACCCCATTGCTGACTATTGACTGGTCAAGAGGAGCATTTCCGCAGCGTACGATTTTTATCTGCCGGCCGTTCTTCTGCAGTTCTGTGAAACTGACAGCGTCTTTACAAATATCTATGCCGAAAGCTGTTTTGCTTCTTGTCTTCATTCGTTTATCCTCAAATTGTCAATCCGTATCACATAAGGACTTGTGCCGCTGATGGTAATTTCTGCTTCCATTCTGGCAACGAAACCCTGTGGTGAGGTGCCTGTCGAGATAACGTTAGTGTCCGGCGGCAAGCCTGCTACCATAACAGTATATGAGCCGCCGCCGAAACTTTTGCCATTGAAGCCATCGTTCCAGCTCGAATCGCTGCGCAGCCGGCTGAATGCATCGGCAATTCCCGCTTCTGCAATTGCAAGCGCCTGTGCCGCGTAAATCTCGTTTCGCATAAGCTGTATCTGCTCGACATTCAACTGGAGCATTCCAGCAACAAAAGCGGTCAGTAGTGCTATGGCAAAAACCACAACAATCAGCACAGAACCATTTTTTTCAAATTCGTCTCTCATATCGCTTCATGGCAAAATCGGTATCGTTTCGCCGCCGAAAGTTTTTTCCATCGCCTTGACTACAAATCCAAGAAGTACCTGACGACCGCTGGGGTTGTGCGTTACGCTCGGCGTTTCATTGGCGCCTGTTGCGGATTTGTATCCATCCACACCATCGGCGTTAGAAATTCCAAGTTCAAGAGCTTTTGTAAAACCGTTGTTCACCGTATAACTGCCTGTGCTATTACAAGCCGCTGCTTCAATAACCATATCCCCACTGTTTGTAGCCAGTGCTGAAGTTGTTACATTAGCATTATTGGCCGTACTACTGGCGCTGGCTCCTGTAAGAGTTGTTTGATTAACATTCTGCAGGAATACGCTGGAGTATGCAACGCTGGTAGGCACCACTCCGCTCCATGTGAGATTGAAGTTACCGCTGCCTGCGGCACTGACACCGGCCTCGTTGAGGATAAATGCCGCAGCGTATGTTCGGTTAGAACCGGTACCTCCGGTACGGTCGATAATTTTTGTCATTGATTGTCCGCCGTATGACACGGCAGTTAAAGTTACGCTGCTACCGGGCCTGGCGTGTGCAAGAAAAACCAATGCACGATTGGTACCGCCTTCTTTTGCATGAGTTGTACCTGTTACCCACGACCCTATGACTCCAACCACGGAGAACGGCTGATATCTAACCTTAAGTATGGGCGTATGAGCACCGCTGCCTGTGGTATTTTCGGCGGCGGCAAACTGGAGGTTATTGTTTGAACTGTTGATTATGCCAAAACCGTAATTCGCATAATCGCCGTTAATCCAGCCCTGAACAATATCCGTAACATCAACTTCAACGTCTCTTGGGGCGGAACTTCCAAAATTCGCTGTAACAACGCTTGCGGCATCGCAATTTGTGCCCGGCAAAACGCCTCCGCCGATACTGTTCCACGTTGATGTTTCATCCCACGAACGTGTCATCCGGTAAAAGTAGACGTCATTGTTACTGTTGTGATTTACATACCACAGTTTGATTTTGGCCTGAGTAATTGCAGTACCCAGAGGCACCTGACCGTTTGCATCGCCGATAATATCCTTAAAGCACAAAAGGCCGTGAACAACCGAAGGATTGTCCCAGTTGTCAATCTCGATAACAGCGTTACAGCCGTTATCGCCGGCAACATAATCGAAAACCGTGTTGGACTGACCGGATTTTACCATTATGTCAATTACGCTCTGTTCCTGTGCATTTGCCTGTATGAAGACTTCTGAACTGAACGTTTTATCTGTGCCGAGGGCATCGTCATTTGTAAATTCCGTCTCAACCCGCACAAGCCGAACGGCATTTGCATCGGTCGTGGGATTTGCAAAGTCATTCAGCGAATAGCAGCTAATCTGAAATCCATCGACCGGTCCTGCAAGCTGTTCTTCGCTGCCGACAGTACCGAAAACAACATATCCGCCTGCGAGCATATAACGTTTCTGAATGCCGTTATTATCATTAAAAGTTATAAATCCGCTGGGATTGGCTGCGATGCTGATGGCGACAATCCGTTTTGCAGATGAAAGATTTCTGGTAATGTGTTCTGCAAGCACTCTTCCGTTCTGGATGATTGCGGCCCCTGCTTCAGCGCTCGCCCAGCTGTTTCGTATAGCTCTGAACTGCGGCACAATCGCCGCAAAAATGATTACGATTATGGCGAACGCGACCATCATCTCAACGAGACTAAAACCGTATTTGTTTTTTCTCTTGCACATTGCGTACTCTGTCTGCACTTTAACTCTTTAAAAATATCGGCTTACAAGCTGTTTGTGCTAACCCAAATTCGGTGTCTCCAGGCAAAAGATGAAAACACGAAAAATCTGAATTGACCAATAGTAAATTTTGCTTTTATGGGACTTATCGACACGACTACCAACTTGTTGTTTATACAATCTGAAAAGTCCTATAATTCTTGCCCCTTGTCTCCTGCCTCTGGTTTCTTATCGCTGGCTTCTGAATTTTTTTTGTGCTAAAATCCTGCCTATGGCAAAGCAGATTTTAGACCTTACGGGCAAATGGCAATTCAAGGAATATCCGGCTTGGGCCCGGAGGATGCGTGATTTGGATGAGGAGAACTGGCTTGACTGCTGCGTCCCCTCGTCGATTTACACCTGTCTTGTCAAGGCAGGTCTTATTAAACTTTCGGATTTGAATTCAAACCCCAAGAATTTTCTCTGGCCCAGCGAAAAATCATGGATATTTCAAAAGATTTTTGACATTGGCGCCGAATTTCTCGAATTCGACAAGATAGAACTTGTCTTTGACGGTCTTGACACTTTCTGTCAAATCTGGCTCAACGACAAACTCATCGCGAGAACCGATAACATGTTTTGCCCATATCGCTTTGACGTAAAGGCGCTGCTGAAGAAAAACAATCGTCTGCTGATAAAATGCGATTCACCGCTGGCGGAAGGCAATCGTCTGATGAGGCGTTTTGGCATACTCAATCGTGATAATTGCTCTCTTCCGTGCAGGCCGTATGTCCGCAAAGCACAATGTCAATTCGGCTGGGACTGGGCACCTGCCCTGCCCGGCTGCGGCATCTGGCAGCCGGTCCGTATCGAAGGCTTCAGTTCTGCCTGCCTGCGGGACATTCACATAAGAACCGTTGAAGCCGACCCCCGCAGTGCTGATATAAAGGTTTCTGTCCAGATTGAAAAATCTATCAACCAGTCTTCAACAATCTGCAGGCTTACAGTTTTTAACCCTGCCGGCAGCATCACCGCTCATACTGAACTGGACTTTAGCACCGTAAACAATATCTCTACGGTATTAAAGGTAAAACCTGTATCTTTTTGGTGGCCGGCTTCTTACGGTTCTCAGCCGCTTTATACCCTCAAGGCTGAGCTTTCCAGCAAAAATCGACTTCTCGAAACATCATCAAAAAAATTCGGCATAAGAACGGTACATCTCAACCAGTCGCCCGATGATATTGGTAGTTCATTCGAGTTCATAGTGAACAATCGTCCCGTTTATGTTCGAGGTGCATCGTGGATACCGGTATCGCTGTTCATTGGTTCAGCCACCGAAGCTGACTACGAAAAATTACTGGCAACGGCAAAAGAAGCCAACACTAACATGCTGCGCATCTGGGGCGGCGGAATCTATGAAACTGAAGTCTTTTATAATCTCTGCGACCGGCTGGGCATCATGGTCTGGCAGGATTTTCCATTTGCCTGTGCTTATTATCCCGACCGTTCGTGGTTCGGCCAGATGATAAAAACCGAAGCTGCTGCGAACATAAACAGACTTCGCAATCATCCATCGCTTGTCCTCTGGTGCGGCAACAATGAGATTGACTGGATGCACTCCAAAGGTTCTCTGGGAAAAGGTAAAAAATTCTACGGCCGGGATATTTATCATAAGATTCTTCCACAGCTTGTGCATGAGCTTGACCCTGACAGGGATTACATTCCCTCAACACCACTGGGCCCTGCCAAAAATCCCAATGACTCGTCAACCGGCACAGTTCACCAGTGGCACGTATGGTCCGGCCTTGAGCCTACGGATAATTTTCTCACCAGTCCGCAGAAAACTCCCCGTTTTGTCGCTGAATTTGGTTTTCAGTCACTGCCCTGCAGAAAAACTCTGGAAGATTTCTTGCCTGCCGAGAAATTACATCCTGCATCAAATGAGCTGGAAAGGCATAACTACCAGCCGAACGGTTCTGCTCGTCTGCACTATTACCTGAATGAACTCTTCCGTCCTCCGAAGAACATCAGCGAATTTATTTATCTTTCACAACTGACGCAGGCACGAGCCGTCCGCAAAAACGTCGAGCATCTCCGTTCAAATTCAGACGTTAACAGCGGCGTTCTTTTCTGGCAGTTCAACGACTGCTGTCCGGCGATAAGCTGGTCCTGCGTTGATTATCAGGGCTGTCCGAAGGCACTTTACTATTATGCAAAAAGGTTTTTTGCACCGGTTCTTATAACAATATCCGCCCAATATGACAGCAGCCGGCTGCCGCTTGAAAAAACAATCACTTCCCTGACAGCTTCAATAATAAATCATTCGGTCGAACCTTTTACGGGTCTTTTCGCCTGTCAGCTGAGCGATATGAATTTCAGGATAATAGACGAATTCAAAAGACCTGTAACACTGAGTCCTGCTGCCATAATGTCTTTTTCCCTGCCGCAGTCTTTTGTCCGGACGCAAAGAAAAAGCGACTGTTTTCTCTGCCTTCTACTGGAAAATGACAAAACTGTAATTGCACAGAATAGTTTCTTTTATCTGCCTGATAAATACATTAACTGGCCGGCCGCGAAAATCGTCATGCAAAGTGAGCGGCTTGATGATTACAACCGGCTTTTGAAATTAACGCCTGCCTGCGCGGTAAAAGACCTCCATATTGATTTGCCCTTTGACGCTGATTTGAGTGATAATTTTTTTGATTTGCTTACGGATGAGCCCAAAACTGTAACTATCCGCACCAAGGAAGCGATTGACGATTTGCCCAAAAAGATTTCTCTGACCTGTGTGAACTCAATTTTTATCGACTAACGACCGATTCACCATCTTCTTGCGATTTGCGTCTGCAGTGATACTTCCACTTCATCGCTTGTCAGCGCACCGTTGCCGTTAAGGTCCAATCCTACCGAAACACTAATCGCCTTAAGATTGCTGCTTACGGTTGTCTGGCTGACATTGCAAAAATACGAATTGCCCAAAGCTGTGTTGCTTTCGCTGAAATTATTATCGAAATTGTAAATTGACCTTGCCTTTATCTGATTTAGTTTTCCCTGAGCAAGGCAGAGACTCTGAGTTCTTCTTTCGATGATGACGGAGTTGAGATTTGCCTGAGTAAGAGCTTTTAGAATCGGCACAATGGCAATCAGCAATAGTGCCGCAGCCACAACGACTTCCGGCAGAGTAAACCCCGTTAGAGACAAGGTGTCAAAGACACCTGACGGCCGCCGAGAGCGGCCTGTCTCTAACGGGGCAAATCCGCTTTTTGCTACTGTTGTTCGCATTTCACCATCCCGGTCGCTGAAACGACTGTTACACTGAACGTTTTGCTGCCGGCGCTTACGGTCAGGCTGTCTGTATCCGTCAATCTGTTTCCCAGCGGCCCAAACCTGAAATCATTTGCGCCGGTGCAGGATACGCTCTGGTCTATCGAGCCTGTTTCGACGACTTGTGTTGGTGGTTTAAGGTTTACAATCTGATATGTGGTATAGCTTGGCGCACCTGTCATATTAAGAATGAAGCCTTGAGGCGTGTCAGCGGCATTTGCTATGGCAAGGCTTCTGGTATATCGTATCGCGGCTGCGATTTTCTGCGACGTTGTCTGGGCCTTGCCGCCGCTGATGATTGAAAATCCCATTCTCGGCACAGCGACAAACGTCATCACGCCGATGATGAGCACAACGATTAACAGTTCAACAAGTGTAACGCCACTTTTTTTGGCTGTCATAATTTTCCCTTGAAAAACAAAGGGACGGCTCTGCGCCATCCCTTTTGCTATCTATAACGGACCAGTTTTTTGTCTTGAATCGTATCGCTGCAAATCGCAGATTAGTGGCTGTGGTTGACCACTCGATTGTCCGCGCCCATTGTATATGCCGTCCCAAATGGACACACCGGAGCGCCTTCTGGAAAGTAATCCGCGCTGCCTGTAATAGTAGCGAGTGTCGCCGGATACGAGCCGTCATGTTTTGCAGCCCACAGTTCAATCTGCGAATTCATCAGGTCGACGTTGGTGGCGCAGGCATTTTCCTTTGCGGTTGAGGCGCTTTCCGTAATTCTCGGTATAGCTATCGCAGCCAATGCACCAAGAATCAGCACCACAATCAGCAGCTCAATCAGCGTAAAACCTTTCCGCAGATTCATTGTTATCTCCTTTCCGAAACCGAAAATCTATAAGTCGACCCTGCCCTTTAAAGTATAATAACGATTCGGCACTAAAACCGTGCCGCTTTAACAAAATCATGCCTTACTTTAAATGAGTCATATAATCGAACATTGGCAGATATATGGCAAGCAGTATAAGTCCTATAACAGCGCCCATGCTCAGTGTAAGAACAGGTTCAAGTTTTATAAGCAGCGAGTTAACCATTCGCTCAATATCCTTTTCGAGAAAATCGACGCCTTTGTTGAGCATCTGTCCCAGCACACCTGCCTGCTCTCCGGAGTCGGCAAGCTGAATAATAATCGGCGGGAAGATTTCGTGTTTTTCGAACGACTCAGCCACGCCGTTTCCCGCCTGTACCGACTTTTGCACATCGAGACTTATCTGCGACATTTTTTCATTGTTTGCAACAAGACTTGCTACCTGAAAGGCCCTTATTATCGGCACGCCGGTTGAAATCAGCATGGCAAAACTTCTGATAAAATACGACACGGCCACCAGTCTGTTAAGCTTGCCGAATATCGGCATTACAAACTTAAAATGGTCCCACCCGCTCTTGACGAATCTATTTTTTCGTATGTACCTGTAGACAATCGGCATGATATCCACCAGCAAAATCAAAAACAGCCACCACTTTCTTACAATGATGCTGAGGATAACCAGCAGCTGTGTGGGGCCCGGCAGAGGTACGCCGAGCTGCCGATATATCTTTGAAAATACGGGTATGACAAAAATCACCAGTGCCGTGACTATTGCAAAACACACAATGACGACAATAACCGGATAGGTGAGAGCACCGCTGAGCTTATTTGCCAAATCCGCCTTCTTCTCAAGATATTTCGCGCTCATTTCAAGGTTTTCAGCGAGTTTCCCGCCGGATTCTCCCGCCTCAATCATTCCCAGAAAGAAATCTGAAAACACATGGCGATACTTGTCAAACGCATTCGTCAGGGATGACCCGCTCTCTATGTTCTTTCTTATATCGCTGATAATAAATCTCAACGACCTATTATCAGTCTGTTTTTCAAGCGTATCGAGGCACTGCACAATTGTGAGTCCTGCTCCACACATGCCGGCAAATTTGTATGCGAACGCAACGACGTCGGCTCGGTTTACTCTCATACTGCCGGGCTTGATTACTCTCTTTCTCTTTGCATGCACAAGATTGTAGCCGATTTTGGATAGTTCCTGCTTCAGCGCTGATATCCCGCTGACATCTTCGTACATGCCTCTGAAAATCTCCCCTGCTTCATCTTGAGCTGTATATTCACAAACTGCCATTATTCCACCTGCATATCAATCACTCGCCACAATTCTTCAATGGTGGTAGTCTGTGAAACAACCTCTTCGATACCGCTTGTCTTTAAGGTTTTCATTCCCTCTTTTATCGCTTGTTCCTTAATTTCGGTATCGCTTCTGCCTTCGATTATCATTTTTCGTATCTGTCCGGATACGGTCAGAATTTCATATATAGCCTTTCTTCCCATATAACCTGTTTTTCCACAGTTGTCACAGCCGGTGTTTCTTGCAAGTAAAAGTTCTTTGGATTTCTGACCGGCACCTGTGAGAATTTTTTTGTGCTCTTCAGTTGCGGCGTAAGTTTCTTTGCACCGGCTGCAGGAGATTCTTACAAGTCTTTGTGCCACTACCCCCAAAAGAGATGAGGCGAGCATAAACGGCGGTATTCCGAGGTTTACAAAGCGTGATATAGCTCCTGCGGCATCATTTGTATGAAGTGTCGAGAGTACGAGATGCCCTGTCATAGCGGCGCTGACGGCGATTTCAGCGGTCTCGAGGTCTCTGATTTCCCCGATAAGAATAATATCGGGGTCCTGTCTCAGTATGCTTCTCAGTGCCGAAGCAAATATAAGGCCTGCTTTGGGATTGACCTGCACCTGCGTTATACCTGCAAGTCCGTACTCGACAGGGTCCTCAACAGTAACGATATTATTTCTGCCTGTATTCAGAAGCTGCAGAAGTGAATAAAGGGTCGTGGTCTTACCGCTCCCGGTAGGCCCTGTCAGGAGTATCATTCCATAAGGATTTTCAATCAGACTTCGGAACTTTTTGTTATCCCGTTCGCTTGTGGCTATATCATCAAGGTTCCATCGATTGCTGCTCTTATCGAGAATTCTTATAACAATTTTTTCACCTATAACAGAGGGCAGCGATGAGACTCTCAAATCAAATTCCCTGTCCTGGTGTATTGTTGTTATATGTCCGTCCTGCGGCAGTCGTTTTTCTGATATATCCATGTTCGCAAGAATTTTTATATGGCTGATTATCTCCGCCTGTGCAGTTGTGGGGATGTCGAGCTCTTTTCTCAGGATGCCGTCAACCCTGTATCGGACAGTCAAGTCTCTTTCCTGAGGTTCGATATGGATGTCGCTTGCTCTTGAGTCGATTGCCCCGCTTATTATGGAAGAAACGAGGCTGCTTATGGGGTCGTCGCTGTCCTGGAGTTTGTCCAATATGCTGGTCTGTTGTTTTTCCTGCTGCTGTTGTTTTTTCAACCTCATCGAGGCGATAGTCTGCTTTGTAACATTCTGCACGTTGAAATGATATCTTATGGCAGCTTTAATGGCATTCGGCGTAGCAGCCTGCGGAACAACCTTACAGCCCGTTCTCATTTCAATCTGGTCTCTTGCAGCAAGATTCATCGGCGAACTCATCGCGACATACAACTTATCACCCTCTGCCCGAAGCCCTATCAGGTTATGTTCGCTGGACAGTTCGTAAGGAATCAGATGAGCCGCTATGGGGTCAACCATATCCGGGCTGAGTATTACAAATTCTATTTTCTGGTCTGCTGCAATAATTCTGCCGAGCTGCTCATCGCTGACGAGATTATTTTCCTTAAGCAGACTAATTATGCTTTTCCCGCTCTTGGCGGACAGCCTTTCAAGCTCATTGAGCCCGGCTTCGTCAAGGACACCGAGACGCTTTATTGCTTCTAATGTTGTATTGCCTGTTTTGTTAGTCGTCATAGTTTGTCTCTATAGAGTTTGAGCGTATATCCCAAATCGTCAAAAACCCCTTGTCTCTTAACCATACCCTGTGTTTTCGAGCATCAGGAAAAGACCGATAATGTAAAGCCGGGAGTCAAAAACTCTTGCGCTCTCGATTTAAATTGTGCCGGGCTGCTTTTCGGTAATTTTCCGCTTCGTCGTTGTCGATAATCGAACCGGATAAGTTTTCTTGAAGGATACTCTATGTTCGGTTTGTTTAAGACAAAGAAGAAAACAGCAAATGCAACGATTCTGGTTGTTGACGACGAGGCAGACCTTCTGAGTACAATCCAAGCTCGTCTGAAATGGAAGAAATTTAACGTTCTTACCGCATTGAACAGTCGTGAAGGTCTTGAAATTGCGGCATCTGAAAAGCCCGATTTGATACTTCTGGACAACAATATGCCTGTGATGAACGGCCTTGAGATGCTGGCACAGTTGAGAGAAAATCCCGAGCTTAAGAATACCCCTGTCATTATGGTCACGGCTGTCTGTGAAGCCCGTGACATAGCGGCGGCAAGTTCATTTGGTATAGTCGATTATATAACAAAGCCATTTGATTTTACCGAGCTGACTGAAAAGATTTCGGAAATACTCTATAAAAAATGAATCAGCACAATACTGACACTCAAAAAACATCCGAAGTATCCATAGAAGGTCTTATCGAGTGTAAGAGAAAAAACCTCGAAGCGATTTTCGATGCTATTCCTGTTGGCCTTTTGCTTGTCGACGAAAATTTAGTCCTCATAAGGGTAAACGATACTTTTCGCAAAATGACCGCCAAAGACTATACTGAAATTATAGACAGGTCCATTGGCGAGGCGTTCGGCTGCCCTACGATAACAATGGAAAGAAAAGCCTGCGGTCTCGGCTGTAACTGTCAGAGCTGTCCTTTAAGACAAAACATACAGAAGGTCTTTGAAACCTCACAACCCCTGTATAAATTTGAATTTCAGAGCAATATCCGCTTCCAGAACAGGCAGGAAAAGCCCTGGTTTTCGATGAGTATTGAGCTGGTTATAATCGAGGATAAAAGATATGCGGTGGTATGTCTTAACGACATTACCGACAGGAAACTTGCTGAGGAAAAGCTTCTGGAAATGATGGAAATGAAGTCTCAGTTTATCTCGATGGTTTCGCACGAGCTTCGAACCCCTCTGACAGCGATTAAGGAAGGCATAAATACTGTCCTTGACGGCATTGCAGGCAGAGTAAAGAAAAAACAGAAATACTTTTTGGAAATTGCCAAAAGGAACATTGACCGTTTGAGCCTTCTGATTAACGAAGTGCTTGACTTTCAGAAACTGGAGACCGGCAGAACAAAAATCGACCTTGCCTCCCACAATATAGCCGATACAATCCGCGAGGTTGCCGATACAATGTCTCTTGCCGCAAAGAAGAACAAAATAAACCTGGTTGTCGATATTGCTTCAGACACCGGCCAGGTTGTCTTCGACCGCAACCACATAATCCAGGTGTTGACAAATATTTTAAGCAATGCGATAAAATTCACCCCCGAGGGCGGCAGGGTTTCTCTCGAAGTCATACGCCAGCAGAATGAAATCGTCATTACCATATCCGACACAGGGATGGGTATACCGAAAGAGGATTTACCGAAGATATTCGAAAGATTTTACCGTGTTAAAAGGCCCGGCAAGGAAATATATGGTACAGGTCTTGGTTTACCTATTGTGGCTCAGATTATTAGCCAGCATGGCGGACGGATTTTAGTTGAAAGCGAACCTGAAAAGGGAACAACTTTTACTGTTTATCTCCCGACCAATCCGGTTCAGGATGAACCTGATATCGCTGCCAACGAGACACTCGAAAAGACCATTATGGGCGAATAAAAAAATCAGCCGGCAGCTCTTGTCTGCTGCCGGCCCTTCATCTTCTCCCCTGCAAGCAATAACAGGGCTCCACCTTTTTACATTAAGGATTCCGGGGACCAGGCCCTCGATGCCGGTGGTATTGATTTATCCGTGGTATTCCGAAGAATCTTTTTTTACAGCCTATATAAGCCCCTGCCGCCATGATTATGAGAGTATGCGGTTCCGGCACAGGCTCTGGTGGTGGCGACGATGGTAGCTCTGGTGATGGCGACGATGTTGCTGAGTCATCGCTTTTTCCGCCTCCTCCACCCCCTCCTCCTGAACCGCCGATAATGTCAACGCGTCTTATAAGGTTCTCCGGTCCTGAGCTTACTGCCGCACTGTCGCCGGGCAGCTCATACTTATCCCGTTCAAAAACCGCTATAACTATCTTTGGTCCGTCAACCGCCAGCATTGTGCAGTTTGCCGTCGGGTCGCTGACGTCTCCCAGCCAGTAAATAAAATGCCATCCGGCTTTGGCAACGGTTGTTAGTGTTACTGTTTCATTTACGCTGAATGTATGAACACCCGAACCGGGCTTGATTTCTCCCGCACCGACAGGACTTTCCTCCACGAGCACTGCATAATTACTCCGTGCAAAACATGCCATACCCAATGCAAGGATGCAGCAGATTGTCAGGCCCAGAGGTTTCATTTTGTCCCCATTATTTTTTCGCAGGTTTTTTTGACCCCGCAGTATTTTTGTTTTTATTCCTTAATGCCAATAATGCCGGCATAATCATCACGATTGTTGCTGGTTCCGGCAAAATTGCCGGCGTCGGAAGACTTCCCATACCGCACAATCCCCCGCCGCTGACGGCTCCAAATCCGATTGTCGGCGAATGAACCGAACTGAATATCAGAACGCTCGACCATTGTCTGGGGTTAAGATTCTGACCTGCAAATACGAAGCCCGCGCTTTGAGCGAAGATTTTTGAAAGCAGTGGTTCGACGCCGGTCCCGGGGTTGTAACCATACGTATCATCGGTGTAAATGGTGCTGACTGTCGCTGGGCTGATGATTCCAACCGAAAAGAAATCGACAGCGACATCGGATTTAAGGCTGTTGAAAATCTGATATGCGTATATGTATTCATTGCCGCTCGTAAGGTCGTTGCCTGAATATGTTCCTGGTGCATAGACTGCGTATTCGACATCAGCTTTCAACTCGACACCTGACTGTATGACATTTATTGATGTTCTGCCTGTGTATCCTGTCATTGCTGCCGGGTCGCTATAGAGCGAAGCATCTGCACAGGCTGCAAAAACAACCGCACAGGCAAGAAGAAAAATTGTTTTTGCCCCTATATTTTTCACAAATCTAACCTCATCTACCCATCGCTTATCAACGCGCGCGGAGTCTCTCTGTCACAATTAGCGTTCTTACCCCATTAGGTTTTTGCCGCAGACTTCGGCGAGCTCAGTCGAGCCGAAAACAGGAAAAAACTCTGCAGCCATGGCAATAAAATGTGTAACGAAATCGACAGTAGCTTACTCAAAGAAGATGGCACTAATACCCCACTTAAGAAAGTTTTTCACTTAATGTTATTAAAGCAAAAAAAGTGCCAAAAGTCAAGTAAATTTTGCCTATTTTAACACAAAGACGCCGTTTGTCCGGTAAAAATGAAGGCTTTGGCAATACACAGCCAAAAGTGAACAGTGAACAGTATGAGGATTAAAAAAAATTTAAAATCTGGGGCGACCAAGGAACATCATATCCATCCATAATAAAGGACTTTTACCTGCTAAAGTCATCCTTTTTGCACAAATCTTTTGATATTGCGGATGGCCTGACGGAGACGATTTTCGTTTTCGACAAGAGCGATTCTCATATAGCCTTCGCCGTTTTCGCCGAACGCCCTGCCCGGTGAAACAACGACGTTTGCGTGCTCGACCAAATCCATCGCAAAATCGATAGTGCCTTTGCCTTTTAACTGCTCATCAGGCACTCTTGCCCATACAAACATTGATGCCCGCGGCTTTTCAACCTGCCAGCCGATTTTCGACAGGCAATCACAGACAACGTCCCTGCGAAACTGGTATTTTTTGTTCTGCTCGTCGGTGTCTTTATCGCATTGCCGCATCGCGATAATGCTTGCAATCTGAACAGCCTGGAAAATTCCATAATCGTAATAACCCTTTATTGTCGCAAGCGCATCTATCATTTCCTTGTTTCCTGCAGCGAATCCGATTCGCCAGCCTGCCATATTATAAGCCTTGCTCATCGTGGAAAATTCGACGCCGACATCTTTTGCTCCTTTTGCCGATAGAAAGCTCGGTGCCTTATAGCCGTCAAAGCAGGTCTCTCCATAAGCAAAATCGTGGATAACCGCTATATTGAATTTCCTGGCAATGTCAACAACGGTTTCGAAATATCCGATATCATCAACGGTCATTGCAGTGGGATTATGCGGGAAGTTCAGTATCATCATTTTTGGGCGCGGATAGAGTTTCTCGCAAGTCTCTTGAATGTTCTTCAAAGACTCCTGGGTATTTCCCAGCGGCACGGTAACGACGTTAGCGCCGGCAAGCGCTACAGCGTATATATGTATTGGAAACGCAGGGTCTGCCACAATTGCGGTATCGCCGGGGCCGAGCATAGCAAGACACATATGGCTGAAGCCTTCTTTTGAACCGATGCAGGCGAGAACTTCGTTATTGGGGTCGAGCTCGACATTCCATTTTCTGGCGTATTTTAAGGCGACTTCTTTTCGCAGGTTGAAGATTCCTCTGCTTGCGCTATACCTCTGATTACGCGGGTCCTGTACGGCTTCACACAGTTTATCAATAATGACCTGTGGAGTAGGGTCAGACGGGTTTCCCATACCAAGGTCGATGATATCGATTTGCTGCTGCCTTTTGGCCAGTTTAAGAGCGTTTAGCTTGCCGAAAAGGTAAGGCGGCAGTCTTTTTACCCTTTGTGCAGGTTCTATCTTAAATTCTTCCATTTTTTACAACTCGCTTCCTTTTCCCTTTTTACGTTTTCATCGAATCCAGTTCGATAAATGCTATCGGCAAAAATATGAAAATTGGCAGCCATGCCCACAATTCCGGCAGCGCCCTGCCGGCGATTATCACTTCCGAGGCAAGGATTTTAGACACGAAGGCTATTATATAGCATAGTCCTGTCAGAACAAAGCTGATAAAGACAGCGGATTTAAGAGTTTTCGGGTCCCTGCAAACAAGGACTGGCAGAGATATCATGAGCATAACCAGATTAATTATTGGGTCTGTGAGTCGGAAGTTTTTCTGTGCATAGAGTCTTGCAAGGTCTTTTGGATTCTGCCGAGCAAGTCTGACAAGGTCGTATGAGCTAAGCAAATCCATATGAGCTGATTTTCGTCTGACCGGAATATCTTTCGGCGTAAGGTCGCTTGGGAAAGACTTTATTGTTTCGTATGGTCTGTCTGCCAGTTCTCTTGAGACCTTTAGAAACACCCCGTTATCGAGAATCCACGACCTCGTATCGAGGTCGTAATATGCCGAATCAGCCTTGATGATGCCTGTAACGTCGAACAATCCCGAACCCTGTTTTCTTGAGCGCGTGATTATTGTCGGCATGATAATGGTCGCATCTTTAACCTTGAACTGCGGCGAGCTGAACAGATTTGCATTTGCGTCGCTGATGAACCACATATCGTAAAAGAGTGTTGCATCGACTGCGTCGTGTGCGCGGACAAGTTTATCCGCCATTGGCGGAATGAAAAATTCCTGGTCCATTACCTGCACACCGGTAAAAGCCAGTGCAAGAAACAGGATTGGCGCGATTACGCGCTTGAGGCTTACTCCCGAAGCCATAATTGCGACAAGTTCGTTGTTTTTTGTCATTTTTCCCAGCGAGAACACCGCTGCGACAACGGTTATCATACCTGCAAAATCCCTGAAGTACAAAAAGCTGTGCCTGCTGTAGTAAAATATGATATTGGACAGTACCTGTGCGGTGGTAAGCTCCGCCTGCTCTGTAAATTCATCGAGATTCACAAACAGGTCTATCATTATGCGAAGCCCCATCAGCACGGCAAATGCAATCACATAACCTGTCAGAAAATTTTTCGTTACATATCTATCAAGTGTTTTCATTTTACTTTTTTAATTTTTGAGCATTTTCCTGTAAAGCACAAGGGCAAAAACGGTTAGAATCGCCAATCCTGCCCACATAAAGCTGACGCCAAGGTCAGCTCCTATTACAGAGCGCTGGTTTTGCGTTATATTTTTTCCCATCATAATAAATACAATCAGTGCCGCAGCAGGGATTGAGCTTATGCCGAAAGCGGTAAGCAGATGTCCTCCCCTGAATCTGATACCCAGACCGATACCGATGAGTATGAGCGTAATGCAGCCGATGCCGAAAATCAGTCTTGAATGAATTTCCGCCTTGATTTCAAAAAGCGTTACTCTGATTTTTCTGTTGAGTTCTTTTATAAGCCCTGTAAGTTGTGCCGAAGGCCGCAAGATATATCGATGCTTTCTTGCGGTATCTATAATATCTTCTCCGAGTTTCGCCGATACGGAGTTCGGCAGAACGATATCCTGTGCAGTATATCTTGGTTTTATGTATTCAATGCCGTGGTCGAGCCAGATGGCATTTGGAAACGTAACGATAAGTATCGTGCTTGGCCTGGTTTCCGTCTCCGCCGAAAGCTGTATATAGAGTTTCTGCCCCCGGTAGCTTTTTATAAGTTCTCCGCTGCTTCTGTCGTATTCGAAGAGCACAACATCGCCTGCAAGTTCTATCTGGTCGCCAGCGGGAGAAAGCAGACAATCCTTTGCCGTCAGGCGCAGCTGTTTTTCGTTATTGTAAAGCTGGTAGAAATTATCTTTATCCGCACTTATGGTATTTTTTATTTCTTCGGCCAGCATCTCGATAGTCAGCCTCTCGTATGCACTCCACGCACACAGTGCGACCGGATAATAGCTAATGGGCGAGGCCTCGATGGCGTTCATCTGTTCAATTTTCTGAAATTTGACACTGTCTTTCATCAATGATTCAAATTCTCCCATCACCGAAATCACCTTGAAGAAGGCTCCGCCGTGCTCATCGAACTGAAAGGCGTTCCTGGCAAATACCTTTACTTCGTTTGACCTTTTGGTGCTGTCGAAATTTACGGTTGCAGCCTCAGCGGTGATTAGTTTTTTGTTTTTACCTTTGGTGGTGTCCATAATAACGACGCCGAACAGGCTGGAGCTTTCCGGGTCGGCAGCATCAGCGTAAATCCTGAATTCGTTTCCCGGCAGACAGTAATATCCCTGCCTGTATATATTCCTGAAAAGAATCTGTTTGGCGTCAGCTTTAATGGCTTTTTCGGCGAGGTGGACATAAGCCGGCATAACATGGAAGCTCAGGATTAGATTTGCAATAGCGACTATGATTGCCAGTATAAGCCCCGGATAAACGAGCATCGCAGGGCTGATTCCGCTCGCTTTGCATGCGTCGAATTCGTTATCAGCAGCGAATCTTCCGTAAACGAACGAGGTTGCAAACAGTGCCGCCACCGGCAGAACGAACGTCAACGTAATGGGCATAAAGTAGCACAGCAGGTCCATCACCTGTTTTGGGCCGACCCCATATTCCTGAATGGGCCTAAGTAAGCTTCCCAGACTCAGGATTACCGTCAGAGCCAGTGTCGCCAGCACAAAGACCCTGACAAGTTCTCGAAAAAGGTATCTGTGAATAATAAAAACCATATTATTTCCTACTCCATTTTCGTCAAATCACCCCTTTTTGCAACAAAAATAGTCCCGCACCTTCTTTTTTTAAAAATATATTATTTGATAAAATCAATATTTAGAAGGTGCGGGATTCAGCCTGATTCATCCCGTTAGAGACACCCCTAAGGGGGACGGCCGCTAAGTGCGGCCTGTCTCTAACGGGATTCATTTTAATTGACCTTGCAGGCAGACAAGCGTAAACTTTACCCCGTGAGATTGACCCGCCGCAGATGGGTAAACTTTGCCCCGTTTGAACCCGTTAGATAATTTCGTATATAATGGGTTAGATAATTTTATATCTAATGGGGTTATATCTCACGGGGTAAACCCTTTATGTCTGCAAAACTGATAATAAATGCTGATGATTTCGGACTTTGCGAAGGCGTCAACAGAGCCGTCGCTGAAGCTCACAGCACCGGCGTTCTTACCAGCGCTACCATTATGGCAAACATGCCTGCATCGGATGAAGCAATAGAGCTGGCCAAAAAGACACCAACCCTCGGCGTCGGCGTCCACTTAAATGTCACGGACGGAAAACCGCTCTCTTCGGACAGCGCCGTTGAACCGCTGCTTAACGATGGCGGCGAATTCAAATACTCCGCCTATAAACTTGCGTTCAAAATCCTTACGAACAAAAAAATCCTAAAGGCCGTTGAAGTTGAGCTTGCCGCTCAGATAGCGTTTGTTTTCGACAGAGGCACTAAGCCGACTCACCTGGACTCACATAAACACTTCCATTGTTTTCCTCCGGTGTATAGAATAGTATGTTCTCTGGCTGCCGACTTTGGCATTGGCGCGATTCGCTGGCCGTGGGAGCCGGCTACTGTCTGCTTCGGCGATTGGCCGAAGGTCGATTTTATGGACAAAGCCCGCTCCTTTTTGGCAAGGCAGATGGCTCTTAACTGTCAGAAGCTTAACAGACAGTTCATAAAAAACGATGTTTTTTTCGGCATAGCCCATACCGGCAGGATAGACGATGCCTTCTGGTCTGAAATCGGCAGAACGCAGTTCGTCGGAGTGGCCGAGGTAATGACACATCCGGGTTATCCGGAAGGTCTGGGCAAAACTCGGCTGGTCGAGCAGCGCAAAATTGAGCTTAAATGGCTCTGTGCTCCTTCGACAAAACAGATTCTCGCACGGGCTGGTATTGAGCTTGTGCATTATGGTAATATTGACCCCCACACCAATGTATAGGTGCAGGGGAAAGCATTTAAGGAAAAAAAATGAAAACGAAATATTTATCAAAAAGAAAATATTCAAAACTTGTTACATTGGTGTGGGGGTTGACAAGGATAAAGAATGACCCAAACAGGCGTCAAATATTCGGTTGTTGTGCCTTTGTATAACGAGCAGGCGGTGGTGCAAGAACTCTATCAGCGTCTTACAAGGGTAATGCAGCAGACAAATGAAAGTTACGAGCTTGTCCTCGTCGAAGACGGCAGCAGCGATTCAACGCTTGAAAAACTCAAGGCCATTGTCCAGGAGGACGAGCATGTTGTCGTTGTGCAATTGCGTAGGAATTTCGGCCAGACTCCTGCCCTTGCCGCCGGTTTTGACCATGCTCGCGGCGAAATTATTATCAGTATGGACGGCGACCTGCAGCATCTGCCTGAAGAGATACCTGCCTTTCTGGAAAAAATCGACGAAGGCTATGACGTTGTCAGCGGCTGGCGCGAAAAGCGGGTTGACAATCTCATTATGCGTAAGATTCCCAGCCGTGCGGCTAACTGGCTTGCATCGAAGGTCAGCGGCGTTGACATTCACGATTTCGGCACAACCTTCAAGGCTTATCGTCGTCAGATAATTCAGGATGTCCGGCTATACGGCGAGATGCACCGTTTCATACCGGCTCTTGTTTCTTTCAGCGGCGCCAAAGTAATCGAGATACCCATAACAAACATTGAGCGTCCTTCAGGCAAAAGCAATTACGGCATTTCGCGAACATTTCGGGTTGTGTTTGATTTGATTACGCTTCGTTTTCTTCTGGGTTATATAACCAGACCTCTTCACTTTTTTGGCAAGGCTGCGTTTTACTGTGTTGTTGCTGCTTGTCTAATTTTCGCTTATGTCCTTTTCGATAAGTTTTATTTTAATGTCCCGATTTTTGTCGCTCACGGCCCGTTAAGCACTGCCGGTATAATCCTGCTGCTGATAGGTATGATTTTTATCTCAACAGGTCTTATCGGCGAAATGATTAGCAGGGTATATTTCGAGGCTACCGACCGAAAAATCTATGCGGTCAGAAACATTTATACAAAGAACAGCAGGTAGAAAAGTGAAAAATAAGAAAAATGCTTTTTTAGTCTGGTTCTGGCTGGCAGTAATAATCCTGTTTGTCGTCGGTTTAGTGAGGCATTTTCACATAAAAAATTTTCAGGTGGTAAAACCCGGGGTGCTTTACACAAGCGGCCAGCCCAGAGGTATGGATTATACTCGCCTTTTGTACAGGTATCATATCGCCGCGTTTGTAAACCTGCGCAGTGCCGATGAGCATCATGACCAAAACTGGCATAATGAGGAGATTGTCTGGATGAAGAGCAACGGCGTAAAATATATAGAGCTTCCGATAGAAAAAAATAGTCCCGGCGATAGCATTCCTGACACAGAAGAATCCCGAAAGTTCCTGGAAATAATGAGCCAAAGCACCAATTTGCCCGTACTCTTGCACGACAGCAGCGGCAAAAAAAGAGTTTCATATCTTGCGGCGGTATGGATGTTAAAGTCCGGGGGCTTTAATTTGCAGCAGACGATTGACAAGGTTCAGCAGATAAAGGGTCAGCCGTTTACCGACCGGGAGATGGAATTTTTGCAATCAGTTGCAAAATAACCCCGGTTAAAACTCTTAAATCTTCAATTTTAAATCTTAAATTTCTCTTACTTCCCCAGTGCTTCCAGTGCGTCGATAACCTCCGGCACATGCATATATGCCGGCCCCCCGCCCATCACCACGGCAACTGCTGCCGCTTCGAGAATTTGTTCTTTGCCTGCTCCTGCTTCGAGGCATTTCTTGACATGCGCCCTGATGCAGGGCGTGCATTTAAGAGCGACAGCGATTCCGAGTGCTACAAGTTCTTTTTCCAGCAGGCTCAAAGCTCCGTCAGTCATAATCTTGCTGAAAAGCGAGCCGAATCCTGTTGTCACAGCCGGCATATCCTTCTTCATCTTTTCCATTTTTCCGCCGATTCTTTCGTAAAAGTCCTTTG
>JBGOWI010000090.1:0-3156 GCA_041478555.1 Phycisphaerae bacterium | reverse complement strand
CCTAAACCTTGCGCGTCTGCCAGTTCCGCCACGCTCGCAAATGTCACTCTTCGATTTTTTACCGCAGAGGCCGCCGAGTTCGCAGAGTTATATTTTTTGTTTTTAAATTTACTTTTCTCAGCGGTCTTTGCGCTCTCTGCGGTTAATCCTTTTCCTTCGATATTTCTTCGATTTTCTTTTCAGCTTTCTGCAGGATGGCCCGGCAGTGTTTTATAAGCTCCATCCCCTGCTCGTACTGCGCCAGGCTCTGTTCAAGCGAAATCTGGCCTTGTTCGATTTTGCTTACGATATCGGTCAGTTTTTTTATTGCCTGTTCGAACGATAGTTTGCTTATATCGCTATTTTCTTTCTTTTCAGCCATAAATATATAACCTTTACTTAACAAATCCCGGTCTTTATTATATACATAGTCTTTGTATTTTTCTGCCTGAAATTTACTCTTCTTCTGTTTTAACAGATTTGCCGTTAATCCTCACATTTTCCATAACCAGATTCTTAACGCAGCTAATTACAGACAGGTTGGGGTCCTGTACGTTATCGAACGTACAGTTTTTCAGGCGGACATCGGTTATCGGCGAACGCTCGTAGCCTTTGAGGAAAAGTGCATATTTGCTTTTTTTGCAGGTAACATTTTCCACATTGACATTCCGAACAACCGGCGCGAATTTGCCAACATCGCCTTCTCCGTAAAAATAAAAAATATGCAGTATCGATTCTTTTACCTGGCCGACAGTGACATTTCTCATATAGACATTTTCTATAAAACCGCCGCGGAGAGAGTTGGTCTTGAGTCTTAATGCCCTGTCCAGATTCGGGTCGTCCATAAAACAATTTTCTGCAAAAACATTTCTGACGCCTCCTGTCATTTCACTGCCGATGACTACTCCGCCGTGTCCGGCTTTCATTTGACAGTTCCTGATAACGATGTTTTCACTTGGTACATTTACCCGTCTGCCGTCGTTGTTTCTGCCTGACTTTATTGCGATACAGTCATCTCCCGTATTGAAATAGCAGCCTTCGATGAGGACATCTTTGCACGATTCAGGGTCGCAGCCGTCATTATTCGGGCCCATGCCATCGACCCTTACGTTTCTGACTGTGATATTCTGTGAAAGCACCGGATGAATATGCCAGAAAGGACCGTTTCTGATTGTGATTCCTTCTATGAGGATATTCTTGCACAGATACGGCTCAATCATATTCGGTCTTAACGTTTTGCCGCCGAACTGTCTTTCTTTAACCGGCACGCCGTCCTGACCCTGCTTGAGAAGAGCATTTCGGTCGGTAGGCAGAGCTTTCCACCTCCACCAGGTCTGGCCCTGTCCATCAAGTGTTCCCTTGCCTGTTATGGCGATATTCTTTTCTTTGTAGGCGTAGATTAACGGCGAGTAGTTCATACACTCAACGCCTTCCCAGCGGGTGTAAACGGCCGGCAGATATGCATTAGGGTCGGTCGAAAACTTGATAACGGCACCTTCTGAGACATAAAGGTTAACATTGCTTTTCAGATGAATCGCACCGGTCAGAAATGAGCCGGCCGGCACCACAACTCTTCCGCCGCCGGCTTTACTGGCGGCTGATATCGCTTTCTTGAAAGCCTCGGTGCAGTTTGTATTTCCATCCCCAACTGCACCGTAATCGGTAATATTGAAATCCCTGTCAGGGAAAGTAGGGGCTTTAATTCTGCTCAGGATTTTGGGAACTTGCTCCCAACCTGCGTTTGCCGGGGCAACCAATCCGGCCAACAGGATGAGACAGACCAGCAGCGGTAAAATACTGTGAGTGATTGTGAGGCTTGTCGAGCTTTTTCTTGTCATTTTGCTGTTCCTTAAAAGTTGGTTATAGAAGTGGCTATTTTACTTTTTTGTAACCCTGCTTTCAATCAGATTTTCACTTTTGAGTTCTGTTATAAGCAAATCGCCGACATTTACATCTGCCGAAACTTTAACAACTTTTCCGGTAACAGCGTTTTTTGTTATGCTGTAACCGCGGTTGAGGACGCTTTTGGGATTACAGGCAGACAATTTCGCCGCCTGTGTTTCGAGCCGGATTTTTAGACCGGAGAAAACCTGGCCAATCCTTTCATTCATCCTGCTGCTCACGTTGTTTAGTAAGATTTTCCTGTCAGCCAGGATTCGGTAAGGTTCGATTTTCAAAATCTGCTCAAAATATGATTGCAGGATTTTTCGGATATTAAGCACAAGCGATTTAGCCGACTCCGCCAGACCGCTTTCGAGTTCATCGAGCATTTGCTCTCTATTTTGAATTATGACAAGCGGACTGCGAAACATCGTAGCAGCAAGGATTGTCTCGAGTTTCTGTGCGGATAATTTAAGTGTGGACGCCGTGTTAAGCCGAATACGTTTATATGCAGAATCTATTTGTTCCAATACTTCCTTGATGTCCGGCACAGCTATTACGCCTGCCTTTGTCGGCGTCGAGGCGCGTGCATCAGCAACAAAATCAGCAATTGTCACATCGACCTCATGGCCGACTGCACTTATGACAGGTATTTTCGAATCGAAAATCGCCCTGGCCAAAACCTCTTCATTGAAGGCCCACAAATCTTCCATCGACCCGCCGCCTCGGCCGACAATCAAAATATCAAGTCTCAATTTCTTATTTCGCCTATTTATGTCTCTGATACCTGCTGCAATCTCCGCCGCCGCCCCTTCACCCTGCACCGGCACAGGATATAAAAATAATTTCACACAAGGCCAGCGGTTCCAGATGCTGTCCTTAATATCCTCTATCGCCGCACCCGATTCGCTGGTCAGTATCCCGATTCTTCCCGGATAAGGCGGTAGAGCTTTTTTATGCTTATCATCAAAAAGTCCCTGTGCTTCGAGCCGTCTGACCATCTGCTCAAAAGCCAGTTGCAGTGCTCCGATGCCGGCCGGCTCCATTCTTTCAACATAGAATTGATATTTTCCCTGCGGTTCATAAACATCGATAAACCCCGTTCCCAGAACCGCCATACCATTTTCCGGCCTGAACTTTAACTTGCTGAAATTGCTCTTCCACATAACACAGGGCAGCACCGCGTTTTCGTCTTTCAACAAAAAATAACAATGCCCGCTGTGGTGGAGTTTGAAGTCCGTTATCTCGCCTGTGATTGTCAGCCGGCCGGGCAGATTATTCCCCAGAATCTCTTTG
>JBGOWI010000003.1:0-96733 GCA_041478555.1 Phycisphaerae bacterium | reverse complement strand
TTCCGAGGATTCTTTTGTGCAGAGCACCCGCAACTTGTCCACTGATATGGTATCGCTTTACAAAGCCCTTGGCGGCGGCTGGGAAGATGAAGACCCAAATGTCATTGTTCAAGTTAAGGGTGAACCCAATTCACCTGACAAACCGCATTAGCTTTGGAGAAAATAAAAAACAGACGCAATGTATAAATTATTTCTTATGGGATTCTAATATGAATCTGTTGGGTTCAGGAAATCAAGTATCCGGCCGGATTACCCGCCTGGCAATCGTATTGCTGTTGGTTGGATTGACACTTTCCGGCTGCAAGAAAAAACAAGCAACAGCTGAGCGGTTGCCTGTATGGGTAACCGTATCTGAGGCTGTTTCGCAGGATGTCCCTATATATATCGATGAGATAGGCTCTTGCACTGCGCGGGAGATGGTGTCGATTCGTCCTCAGGTTTCCGGCCAAATCACTGAAATACATTTCACTGACGGCGCTGACCTGAAAAAAGGCGACCTGCTGTTTACTATCGACCCACGCCCTTACGAGGCGGCGCTCAAACAAGCCCAGGCAAGTTTGGCGCAGAGCACGGCATCGCTTGCCTTGGCCAAATCAGAGTTCGAGCGTGCCAAGGAGCTTCTTCCAACGGGCGCCCTCTCCAAGGAAGGTTATGACATCAGACAGAATGCTGTGGCGGTTGGGGAGGCACGGGTGCAGGCTGACCAGGCCGCAATACAGACGGCCCAAGTGAACCTGGACTACTGCTTTATACGTTCACCTATTGACGGCCGGGCCGGCCAGCGGCAGGTAGATGTCGGCAACGTGGTGATAGCCTATAACACCAATACCAATAGTGGCTCTACTCTCCTGGTCATCCAACGACTGGACCCGATATATGCCGACTTTACAATTACTGAGCAGGAGCTTGAATCGGTCCGTCAGGAGATGGCAAAGGGCGAGCTGAAAACTTATGTGCGGCTCCCTGATAAATCTGATGCCAATGCTCGAGAGGGAACCCTGACTTTTCTGGACAATGCCGTCCAGCAGGAAACCAGCACGGTTAAACTCCGAGCCACACTACCAAACACCGACCGTTATTTCTGGCCCGGGCAATTCGTCCACGTAAGGCTCGTGCTCAGTGTCGAAAAAGATGCGGTGCTGGTACCTTCTGAGGCCATACAGAACAGCCAGAGCGGGCAATTCGTTTATGTAGTTAAACCTGACCAGACTGTAGAGTTCAGACCTGTCGTTGCAAAAAGAGCTCTGGACGGGCAGACAGTTGTCGAAGGGATAAAGGCCAAAGAAATAATTGTCACCGATGGACAGCTTCGATTGGTACCCGGCGCAAAAGTACAGGTAAAAACATCTGGTAAGAAGTGAGGAAGTGAGTCTATGAATTTTACATCTTTGTTTATTAATCGGCCGATTATGACAACTCTTGTCATGTCGGGCATACTGATTTTCGGCATTGCGGCTTTTCGTCTGCTTCCCGTCAGTGATTTACCGAATGTTGATTTTCCAACCATTCAGGTTTCCGCTTCATTGCCCGGTGCAAGTCCCGAGACGATGGCCGCCGCCGTTGCGACTCCTTTGGAAAAGCAGTTTTCAACTATCGCGGGCATCGACTCTATGACTTCGGCCAGCGCTTTGGGAAGCACCCAGATAATTCTTCAGTTCAATCTTAATCGGGATATAGACGCCGCTGCTCAGGATGTACAGGCCGCTATTGCGCAGACTCTGCGGCGATTACCGCAGGATATGCCCAGCCCGCCCAGTTATCAGAAGGTAAATCCCGCCGACCAGCCGATTTTGCTCATCGCGCTTACGAGTCCTACTCTGCCTTTGTCCTCGCTGGATGAATACGGGCAAACTTTAATGGCCCAGAGAATTTCAATGGTCAGCGGAGTTGCCCAGGTGCAGGTACACGGCTCACAAAAGTATGCCGTAAGAATCCAATTTGACCCAATGATTTTGTCCAGCCAAGGTATGGGCATCAACGAGGCGGTTGCCGCTATTCAAAGAGGCAATGTTAATCTGCCCACAGGGGTTCTGTATGGTCCTCATCGTGCGTTCACGATTGAAGCTTCCGGCCAGCTCAACGACGCCCAAGCTTATCGCCCTTTAATTGTCGCTTATCGAAATGGTTCGCCTGTTCGTCTTGACAAAATTGCGCACGTTATGGACAGCGTCGAAAATGATAAAGTTGCAGCCTGGTATGTTGACAGTAATTCTCAGAAAAGGTCGATAATTCTTGCGATTCAGCGACAGCCTGGAACAAACACCGTTGAAGTCGCAAACGCTGTCAAGGAACTGCTGCCTACTTTCAGCGAAAAACTGCCGGCTTCAGTTTCTGTGAAAGTTTTGATTGACCGTTCCATTCCAATTAAAGATTCAGTCAATGATGTTCAATTTACTCTGTTACTTACTCTCGTTCTGGTTGTTCTGGTCATTTTTCTGTTCCTGCGTAATGTTTCCGCCACGGTTATTCCAAGTCTTGCCCTGCCGATGGCAATAGTCGGAACATTCGTGATTATGTACCTGCTTGATTATAGTCTGGATAATTTGTCTTTGATGGCCCTGACTTTGTCGGTCGGTTTTGTTGTCGATGACGCTATTGTTATGCTTGAAAATATTGTGCGGCATATGGAAATGGGAAAGGCCAAGTTGAAAGCATCTATTGATGGCGCAAAAGAAATCAGTTTTACCATCATAAGTATGACCGTCTCCCTATCTGCTGTATTTATTCCGATTCTTTTTATGGGGGGGCTGGTAGGAAGGCTTTTCCGTGAATTTGCTGTTACTATCGGTACGGCCGTTCTGGTGTCTGGTTTTGTCGCACTCACGCTTACCCCTATGCTTGCGAGTCGATTTCTCCGTTCGCCGAAAGATATACATCATGGCAGAGCGTATGAATATTCCGAGCGAATTTACAAGCGGATGCTTGGCTTTTATGAACGGACACTTCGGTGGGTGCTCGTAAATAAACGAAGTTCAATGTTATTCTCGGCGATTATTCTGGCTGGTACCTTCCTGTTGTTTATCTGGCTTCCAAAGGGGTTTTTGCCGAGCGAAGACTGTTCACAGATTTTTGGTTCTACTGAAGGTCCGCAGGGAATTTCCTATAAATCTATGTTCGAGCACCAAAAGGCCGTTAACACTGTTTTACAGGCCATGCCGGAAATCGATTCGTTTATGTCCAGCGCCGGTTCCCGTGGAAGCTCGGGAAGTAACACCGGTATGGTCTTTATTCGTCTTAAGCCTAAATCAGAACGCAAATATTCTGTCGACCAGTTGATTCAACAGTGGCGGCAAAGTCTGGGCACTGTGCCGGGTATCAAAGTTTATTTGCAAAACCCGCCCACTATTCAGTTAGGCGGCCGCATGGCAAAAAGCCAATACCAGTACACGCTTCAATCTCCCGATACCGAGGAATTATATAAATATGCAGCTATAATGGAGCAGAAAATTCAGGAGCTGCCCGGTTTTCAGGATATTACAAGTGATTTACAAATAAAAAATCCCAAAGTTAATATCAATATTCAAAGAGACAAAGCCGCAACCCTCGGCATTACCGCAGAGCAGATTGAAACAGCTTTATCTTATGCTTACAGCTCCGGCCAGGTTTCGACCATACTTGCGCCTGATAATCAATATCTGGTCATTACCGAATTGCTTCCTGAATATCAGCTTGACCCTTCCGTTTTAAGTTTGCTTTACATCCGCTCGGATACAACCGGTCAGCTTATTCCGTTGAACGCCGTGGCAAACTTTACTACCGGCGTAGGCCCTCTTACAATTAACCATCAGGGGCAATTACCTGCTGTTACAATATCTTTCAACTTAAAACCTGGTGTATCGCTGGGCGACGCCGTTAATGCCATCGACCGGCTGGCAAAGGATAATTTGCCGGCAACGATTAATACAAGTTTCCAGGGAACCGCTGCGGCATTCCGTTCTTCTTTGCAGGGACTTGGATTATTGCTGGTTCTGGCGATTCTTGTCATTTATCTTGTTCTTGGCATTTTGTACGAAAGCTTAATCCATCCTATTACAATTCTTTCTGCCCTTCCTTTTGCCGGGTTTGGCGCATTGCTTACTCTGTTAATCTTCAGGACAGAGCTCTCTATATATGCTTTTGTCGGGATAATTATGCTTGTTGGTTTGGTCAAGAAAAATGGCATTATGATGATTGACTTTGCCATTGAAGCCCAGCGAACGGAAGGAAAAAATCCGCACGATGCTATTTTTGAGGCCTGTCTGATAAGATTTCGTCCTATTATGATGACTACAATGGCCGCTTTGATGGCTGGCTTGCCGATTGCGATGGGGTTTGGAGCCGGCGCAGAATCAAGAAGACCTTTAGGACTTGCTGTTGTCGGCGGCCTGTTATTTTCACAGACTCTTACACTTTATATAACCCCCGTGTTTTATCTATATATGGAGTCTTTCAGACAAAAATTTAAAAGTGTTAAACAGGATCGGAAAGAATAATCGCGTGACTAATCTCTTCATTGGCGTGAATCTTAAGTTCCTTTATTATGTCCCCGTAAGCAGCGCCTGTCATTACTGCAGAGTGGTTTATATATTGAATTGCCGCAGAATACTCCAACTCAAGATCCTTATTTAACAACTCTACTAATTTTTCCTGTGTAACAGCCATTTTCATTCTCCTTTAATTAATAATTTATATTCTGTCGTTATATTTCTCAGTGCTCAAATGATATACTCCGGTGTATTATCGTCTTTCCACTTTATATTACAGCCCATACTTGGTTTTTGTATGGCGGATACTTTTTCACCTTTAAGCACCGCATCTAAAGCCGCCTTTAAATCCCTGCCTGTTATTGGAATGCCGTTGCCCGGCCTGCTGTCATCCATTTGACCGCGATAAACCAGTTTTCTGTCGCCATCGAATAAGAAAAAATCAGGCGTGCAGGCAGCATGATATATCATGGCAATATTTTGGCTCTCATCATACAGATATGGAAATGTGAATCCTTTTTTCCTAGCCACTTTTGTTATCATATCGGGTCTGTCTTCAAGAAAACTTTCAACATCGTTCGAATTGATGCCTACTACAGCAACGCCTTTTTGCTGGTACTCTTTTACGAGTTCTACAAGCCTGTTTATAATATGCTTGACAAACGAGCAATGGTTACACATAAAAATAACCAAAAGAGCCGGAGCGTCATTAAAGTCTGCAAGCGATACAGCTTTCCCGAAGGGCTCAAACCCTCAACCTTCAGATTGACAATCCGATACTCATGTACAAAGGTAATCATTTAGAAATATCACATCATTAACTTTTTTGTCTGACATTGTTCTTATAAGCATCTCTAAGACAAACACTATAATGCAGCATTTTTGCTTAACAACAATAGCTCCAAGTGAACATGCAATAACAACTCACAAGCAAATTACAATTGGCGACTGACGCAAATTGGGTTTTTGAAAGTGAAGTAAAAAGACCATTAAGCATAAGTGCTCATTGGTGTACAAGTTAAAGCGAGGCCGATGGGGCTCGAACCCACAACCTTCGGATCGACAGTCCGATGCTCTAGCCAATTGAGCTACGGCCCCGAAAATAACCAAAGAACCGTAATAAATAATACCTAACACCATTTTGTCAAGCTCTTTAAACCCATTTTTCACTTAAAGCAATCCAATTCCATACAACTTCTGCATTCATAAAAACTTAGGTATGCTAACCATATCACCCAATTAATTTTAACCTGATTCGTCTTATAACCTACATTACCACAATATATTGTATCTTGCCAATTTTACCTTAGAACATCCAAATTATATATGAATAGTTGAAAGTCGAAAAAAGGCAAAATACAGCAATAACAAGGCCAATAAGCCATTTCCTGAGTCGCCAAGTTTGCCAAAATACCTCAAAAGAAAACCGTAAACTTTTTTAAAGTTTTCATTTCCACACTGTCGATATCAATATTAGAAGTTCTGATATTCATCCGCAAGGGATTAGCGGGAACACAACATATAGGGGTTCGACAGGAAATAAAACCTTCGAGCCTTGAGTTTTAGCGGGAAAACGGGATTTCCCAGGCTAAAACCAGATAGAAAAGGTAAAAAGCCATGAATCAAGCTAAAGCTCAAACTCGTATTAGCAGACCGCAGGTAAATCTTTACCAGACTCTGGGCTTCAAAGATGACTGCAAAACTGAAGAACTCCTCCAAGCCGGTGCCAAAACGCCTCTCGGTCAGTTACTTGAAAAAATGGTAGAATTGCCCGAGGTCAGATTCGAGAAGGTCTTAAGTATTCGAAGGCAAATCTGCAAGGGACAATATAAACTCGACGAAAAACTTGACGCAACAATAGACAAAATGCTTGAAGAATTATTAATCGAGCCTTAACATTCTTGATTTTCCCGGTATTTGATTGAGGATAATATTGGTTGCAGCCCTTCTATACACGACTATTCCCTCATTCAAACACAAATGTGTTTTAAAAAGCCACTAAATCAAAAACTTAATAACAAGCAAAAAACTTAAGACTGTTCGGTCATATCTTCAGGAACATCATCGTCAGGCTCGTCAAAATCAACAGGTTTGTAGCCCGGCTCTACTGATTTTTCGACTTCTGCCTCGTAAGCCTGGACAATTTTGTCCTGAATAGTCTGTCTGCACTGGGCATTGATTGGATGAGCTATATCGGCATGTAATTTCATTCTGCCCTTGACGTCCTTTCTTGCCCTGTCCTCACCCAACGATGCGCCGCAGTTGTTGCAGAACCTTGCTCTGAGATGATTCTTGCCGCCGCATTTGGGGCAGTGGTCGCTCATCTTCCTTGAGGGCATTGCAACAAAGTAGCCGTTGGTGCCCTGGATGACCTTGACGTCGCGGATTACAAAGTCATTGTCCAGAGTCATCGAACAAAATGCTTTCAGCCTTTCGTCCTTGTTGTTGATAAGCTTTACTCTTACTTCAGTAATTTCCATAACAAGCGCCTCACAAAACTACCATGGGTTGTTGAAAACTATAATACTATTGCAGTCAAGCGAACCTTCTATTTCGCGCTGTAAAATTGTCGCTTTACGGTGGTCTTTGTCAGCAAGGACCACAAATAAGGCTGACCCGCTTCCGCTTAACAATGTCGGAAGCTGACATATATTTTCTATTTCAGTCTTTAATAGAGCCAGTTTATTATTTAGTGCAAAACACGTTTTGGCAAGCATATTTGCGCACATTTTTAGCACTAAATCAACTCTGTTTTTCAAAAGAAGCGGTTTTATTTGCTCTTTTAGGGCTTCAAACAGCGATAAATCAACCTTAAAATTATCATAAACCATTTTAGTAGAAACACTTAAATCCGGTAATATCACAAGGGCCAAAAAAGAGAAAATATTGTCCAGTTTTGAGATTTTTTCTCCCCTGCCGCTGCATAAGGCCTGGGGACCATTCAAAAAAAACGGCACATCGCTGCCAAGCTCTGCCGCCATAGAGAACAATTTGTTCGCGGCAACCGGCTCCTGATACAGCCTATTCAAGGCCAAAAGAGTCGCGGCTGCATCGCTGCTTGCCCCGCCAAGACCTGAACCAGCCGGGATATTTTTTGTAAGGGTTATTTTAATCGAAGGCTTTCTACTAACGGTCTCATAAAAAATATCACACGCCTTATAGACAAGATTATCTTTGCCGGCTGGAGACCAAAGACCATTACAAATAAGTTCGATTCCTTCCGCTCTGTCGGCCTCAAAAAACAACTCATCGTAAAATGTAATCTTTGTCATCAGCGTCTCTATGTTGTGAAAACCATCAGGTCTTTTATCTGCAACCAGAAGATAAAGGTTGATTTTCGCAGGCGCTCTCGCAAATAAAGCACCGTTTGCAAATTCAAACTGCGGTTTTAAATATTCCTCTGTCATACTCATCACGGCCAGATAATTATTTATTCTGTTCAGGCAAAAAACGAATTGTAAGCTTCTCGTCCTGAACTGTTATCTTTTCAATATGAAGCTTTTTATGGTTAATTGAAAATACCGGCTCTATTCTACCGTTATTAAATAGTGTTTTAGCAAAATCGGCAGCGTCTGAACTGTTCGGAAAGCCATCAAGTCCCTCAAGAATCTTCCCTTTCAAAGTTTCGGCAACAAACGGAACACGGCTGTTGCCCGCCTGAACTTTTGAAACACTGAGAAAAAATCGCCCTTTTTTGTCTATGCCCGGTTTTAAAACAAGCGTTACAATAAAATCAATTCCGCAATAAACCGTTCTGCCTGTTAACAATACCCTGTCCTGTTTGAAAGCAACGCTTAAGTCCGACAGATTCGCCTGCTGCAGACTATTGGCGTCAACATGTCTTGCTATCACATCGTTGATGCCCTGCTCGGAAAGAATGAGGTCAAACGGCTGACCATATTGTGACTTGTTGTGAAGCTGCGGCAGGATATAATTGCTGAGATACTGACTTATGTTTCCATCGGCGATAACTTTTACAGACCTGTAGTGCCGCGGAGTTCTGAAAAGTCCGACAAACCAGAGCACAAGCAACAAAGTTATCAAACCGGCCGACAGAATAATGATTCTTCTGACTTTGCGGTTTTTGAAACTTTGTTTTATTTTCTCATAATTGAAATAATTTTCCATTACTTTCTTGCCAAAGCAATTTTTGTGTTTATAGTGTCTTATTCTGTACAATATAAACATAAAATCAGGATAGTATATTATCGGAAAGAACTACAATGGCAAGTCATTTTGCAGACCGACTTTGTCAGGCTGTTAAAAGCAAAAAAACCGCTTTGACCGTCGGACTTGACCCTGTTTACGGCCGGCTGCCTGCTGCAATACGTCAGAGGAAAAGTATGGACGATGAAAATGACGCTGCTGCGGCAGTTGATGCAATATTTGAATTCTGCACGAAGATTTTGCGGATTGTTGCCCCGCTTGTTCCTGCGGTTAAATTAAACATTGCCTTCTTCGAAAGATACTTATGGGAAGGCGTTGAATGCTATTATGCGCTTGTCAGCGAGGCAAATGAGCTTGGCCTTGAAATAATCGGCGATGTCAAACGCGGCGATATCGGCCATACTGCCGAAAGCTATGCAAAGGCTCACCTCCAGAACCCGGAACTTGCAGGTCTGGAAGACATGCTTGCGCCTGACGCGATTACTATAAACGGCTTTGCAGGCTCTGAAGGAATTTTGCCTTTTGCAGATATCGCAAACCAGCAGGGCAAAGGGGTTTTCGTCTGGGTCCATGCAAGCAACCCATCGGCGAAGGTTTTGCAGGATTTTGCCGATTCAAGCGGCACAAAGATGTATGAAAAACTTGCCGAGGTTGTTGCAGAGATTGCAAACCAGTCGCAGAGGATTGGTAAAAGCGGTTATAGTAATATCGGAATGGTTGTCGGCGGCACAAACGGTCAGCAGACAACCGCACTTCGTAAAAAATACGGCAAAATCATTTTCCTCGTACCTGGCTTCGGCTCACAGGGCGCGACCGTCGCCGATTGTATCAGATTCTGCAAGCCTGACGGCAGCGGCGCTCTTATCAACGCCTCGAGGTCCATAATCTACGCATACGAAAACGAAAAATACAAACAGCAGCTCGGTGATAACTGGGAAAAGTGTATAGAACAGGCTGTAATCGACGCAAAGATTGAACTTGCCCGTGCGGCACAGTAAAAAGATGAATGTCGATTTTCTCAAAGGTAAATCCGTTCTTGTAATGGGTCTTGGGGTATTTGGCGGCGGCGTTGATTCTGCAAAATTCGCTGCCCGATTCGCAAAGAAAGTTATCGTAACCGACAAGGCCGATGAAAGGAAACTGGCCGAATCAATAAAAGAACTCCAGGGACTCAAAAACATCGAGTTCCACATCGCAGGCCACAAATTAGAGGATTTTGCAGAAGCTGATGTCATTATTGTCAACCCGGCAGTAGATGAAGCAAATCAATATATAGAAGCAGCTAAAAGCAAAAACAAGTTTATAACCTCCCAGATGGAAATTTTCTTTCAGCTGTGCCCTGCGAAGATTGTCGCAATCACCGGCTCAAACGGTAAAAGCACGACTGCCGCCCTCACGGCACATCTGCTTAAAAATGCCGAAGGCGGCGGCAGGAAAAAATACGGCGAAGTCTGGCTCAGCGGCAATATCGGCAATCTGCCCCTGCTTGAAAATCTTGACAGTATCCAAAAAAATGACCTGATTGTGCTGGAGATTTCAAGTTTTCAGCTTGAGCAGCTTGCCCGCATAAAAAAATCGCCGCCTGTCGGCTGTGTTACCAATATCGCCCCCAACCACTTAGACAGACACAAGACGATGGAAAATTACTGCAATGCAAAGGAGAATATCTTCCGCTTCCAGAAGAGCGGCGACGTTGCTGTATTAAACGCGTATGATGAAAAATGCCTTGAATGGTACGAAAAATACAGCAAAACTGCCCGCAAATGTTATTTATTTGACAGAGAAAAGCTCGACAGCAAATTAACAAAAGCTTTCAAGCTGCCCGGCAAAGCAAACAGGGAAAATCTCGCCGCAGCAGTAACGATAGCTCATCATTTTGGCCTAAAGGATAAGCAGTTGACAGAGCCGACAGGAAGTTTTGTATCGCTTCCGCACAGACTTCAGCTTGTCGGAACAGTTGCCGGCGTAAGATATTACAATGATTCAATTGCGACAACGCCGGAAAGCACGGTTGTTGGTGTTGAGGCTTTCGATGAACCGAAAATCCTCATAGCAGGCGGCTACGATAAGGGTCTGGATTTTGACAAAATGGCAGAGGCAATTTCAGATAAGCTCAAGGCATTGATTTTGATAGGACAAACTGCGGATAAGATTGAACAATCGGTTAGAAAGACCGGTAAATTTGCGCCGATTTACAGGGCTGGTTCGCTTGCCGATGCAGTCAAGAAAGCTCAGGAGGTTTCGAGCAGCGGCGATGTTGTATTATTGAGTCCTGCCTGTGCAAGTTACGATATGTTTGTAAACTTTGTGCAGAGGGGAAATATGTTCGCAGAACTTGTAAAACAGCTTTAAATAAGCGCAAAAAAAGGGGCCAGACCATCTGGCCCCTTTTAGCCGGCGTTTGCACTTTAAATTAGATTTTGCATCTGCGCCAAACCCAGCTATATTAATTATAACAAAAACCACACTATCAGGTCAAGAAAAAACCAAATATTTTGGCCTTGATACTTTGTAAAAACATTTAATTATAGGACATTCCCCATATATGAATTTCCTGCCGCAACATTTCACTGCAGGCAAAACAGTGTTTTTGAAATATTATTCAGCCCCCTGAAAAAAAAGATAATTTTCGCTTCTGCCGCTGTTAAGGCCCATCTGATTTTTGACGAATTTTAACTGTCAAATTAAAGGGAGACAGAGATGAACGAACAAACAGCGGAGCGACGCAGGGAGAAACGTTTGAACTATCACTGGCCTGTCTGGTTTGCCGAGGATTTTAATGACGTTTTGTCGCAGGGACAGATGTTTGACCTTTCCAGCAGCGGAGCAGCTTTTACATGCTATGCCGACTCCTGCCCTTACGAAGGACAATATATAACGACAAGATTCAGCGTGCCACGTTATGGTCAGGACGATTCATTTGACCTTGAAAACTGCATAAGAAGCGGTTTCGTGTGCAGAATCGAGGATATCAGTCCCTACATGAAAAAAGTCGCACTGCAGTTTGCAGAACCTCTAAGTTTCAAGCCCGGTGAACAGGAAGAAAAACAGTCGGCCATCAAGCATAAACCTGTAGAGGTATAGTCTAAATATCAATTTCCCATGCACTTTGCGGCAAGTTCTATGCCGCCATTTTAAAAACCATACAGCCCGATAACCCATCCCGCACCTATTTGCATTGGGTCAGCGAACTTTAAATCTGCTGGTAAAACTGCTTCCAATCAGCTTTTATCTACCCAACAACAGTGCAAATAGGTGCGGGATTATTTTCTGGAAATTTAAACGATAATATTTATACTCAATGCTTTTTCAGGGATAAAGTAACTCAAATTAGGACACAGGCTTAAAATGGAGCTGATAAAACAGATTAAAGAAGCTGAAAACAAGGCAAAAAGACTGATAGAAGATGCGCAGAAATATGCTGTTCAAACGGCTGGAAACATAAAAAAAGAGCACACTGAGCAGCTCGAACAGGCTTATCGGCAGCGAAAGGAAGCGGTCGAAAAGGCAAAAAACCAGGGCCTGGCCGCCGGTCAGCAGCAGGCACAGGAGCTGACGGAAAAAGCAAAACAGCAGCAGCAAGTGCTTAAAAACACTGCTGAAAAGCGTATGAATTCTGCAGCAGAGAAAATAGTTGACTTTTTGCGCAACCGACTGACTGAAAAACCAAAATAAAATTTTCGCCGGATATACAATGTCAATAGCTCAAATGCAAAAAGTTCTTATCGCAAGTTTCCGCACTGAAGCAGCCGATGCTCTCGAATCGCTTCAAAGCTCAGGTATCATGCAGATACTCGACGCCGAGCAGGCTATCGTCAGCAAAGAATGGCCGGAATTACATACAGAAATCGAACGGCCGAAACAGGTTGAAGAGTTGAGCACAAAAATTGATTCGGCAGTTGAATTCCTGAAACAATATGCCCCGAAAGCGACTCTCGCCGAGACACTTGCACCCCGCGTAGTCGTCAGCGAAAAAGAATATACAGCAGTAATTCGCACAGACCAGGCTTTGGAGATGCTGGAAAGATGCGGCGAACTTGCAAATCAACTCCACAAGCTGGGCGACCGGCATGAGCATCTGCAGGGACAACTTAATATGCTCCTGCCGTGGAAAAAACTTGATATCGACCTTGCGGACTTGGAAAAGCTTGAAAAAGGCGCCGTAATTTTAGGGCTTATTCCGGAAAAAAATTTCACCCTCATACAGGAGAAGATAAAGGACTTCAGGGTAGCAGTTGAAAAAGTCGGCACAAAAGATAATCTGATTGCCTGTGCAGTTGCCACTCTGAAGGAAAATTCTGCTGAAGTTTACAAAGCCCTCAGAAGCATCGAATTCGAAGCGGTAAATTTATCATCCTTTAAAGGGACGCCGGCAGAGCTGATTAAAAATACCCAAATACAGCTTAAGCAGACTCATCAACAGATAGAAACCCTTGAAAAACAGGCAAAACAGTTAGGCAAAAATCGCCTTAAACTTCAAATCCTTGCCGACCATTACAGAAACCTTCTCGACAGAGAGCGGACGAGACTTGCTGTGCCTAAAACAGAACAAACGGTTCTGCTGGAAGGCTGGGTGAAAAAACGCGACCTCAAAAAGCTTCAGAACATTCTCGCAAAATTCAAAGGCACAAGTCTTTCTCTGATTAGGCCGGCAGAAAACGAGGATGTCCCGGTTGAAATAGAAAACGCAACGGTCTTCAAACCATTTGAGGTAATAACCCGCCTTTACGGAATGCCTCGACATTCTGAAGTCGACCCAACCTGGCTTTTGGCACCGTTTTTTGCAATCTTTTTCGCTCTTTGTCTTTCCGACGTGGGATATGGCATTATGATTATCGCCGCCTCTGTATTTCTTATTAAAAAAATGCAGGGCGGCAAAGGACTCTTATGGCTGCTGATTTTGTGTTCGATTCTGACTATCGCAGCAGGCGCAATGACTGGCGGCTGGTTCGGCACAGGTCTGCGGGAGCTTGCTGTCGCATGGAAAATCAACTGGCTTGTTAATTTTATTGACAAAACAACATGGTTCGACCCATTGCAGGACCCGATGAAATTTTTTGCCATTTCAATTGCTCTGGGGTATCTGCAGATAATGACAGGTCTTTTCATCGGCTTTGTGGATTGTCTGAGAAGAAAGGAATTTGCCGCTGCGATTTGTGATAAGCTTGTCTGGCTTGTATTGGTAAATTCACTTGCGGTTTTCGGAGCCGGCAAAATGGGAGCAATATCTGCCTCTTCAGGCTCAATTGCCGCCAGGGTTGCGATAGTCCCTGCAATTATCATTCTGCTTTTCAGTCAGAGAGAAGGGCCCGTTTCCAGCAGGCTGGCGATGGGCGCTTATCAGCTTTTCAGCACGGTTTTTTATCTGGGGGATATTTTAAGTTATCTGCGGCTGATGGCGCTGGGCATCGCTTCAGGGGGTGTTGCAATGGCGATTAATATCATTGCCAGAACCGTAAGTGAAGTGCCTTATGTCGGGATTGTTCTTGCGATTGTGCTGTTGGTCCTCGGCCACACCTTTAATGCCGTAATGTCGGGGATTGGGTCATTTGTGCACTCGCTGCGACTGCAGTTTGTGGAATACTTTCCCAAGTTTTTCGTTGGCGGCGGCAGAGAATTTGCGCCTCTGATAAAGCAATATAAATATGTGTATATAAAAACAGATAAAGTGAAAAGATAAAACATTTTTAAGAGAGGGCTGACTATGGAACTTACTGGACTGGGTAACATGTTGGCAATTTTGGGAGCAGCGTCTGCGGTGTTTCTTGCCGGCTCCGGCTCGTCTATCGGAATAGGCATTACCGGCAGAGCTTCGGCCGGCGTCCTTACCGAAAAGCCGGAAAGATTCGGCTTGAATTTCATAATGGTTGTGCTGCCCGGCACACAGGGCTTTTACGCTCTTGCCAGCGCAATGATGGTTATGAACTACATGGGATTCTTCTCAAAGGAATTTACTGTCTCATTAAACCTCTGGCAGGGTCTGACTGTATTTGCAGCCTGTCTGCCGGTCGGCGTGGTAGGTCTTATAAGCGCAATTCATCAGGGAAACGTTTGTGCCGGCGGCATCGTTATGGCGGCAAAAAGACCTGAAATGGCATTCAAGGCCGGCGTCGTTTATGGCGTTATGGTTGAGCTTTATGCCTTGCTCGGACTTTTGACTACGGTACTTATGCTGCTGTTCGGCGTTAACTGGCAGGCTGTCAGAATCGCAACAACAGGTTAATTAAAAATTATTTTTTAGCGGTATTACGAAATGGACTCGAAACAGGTAACAGAAAAGATTCTGTCTGAAGCACAGAGCCAGACTGACAAAATAAAAGAACAGGCCGACGAAAAAGTCCGGCAGGAAAGACAAAAACTTCAGACAGAGCTTGATAATTTCAACGAAGAAACCCGGCGACTTGTAAATCAGGCTATGGAAGAAGCAAAGTCCCGGACCCTTGCCTGGGCAAGAATGGAAATCGCCAAAAAACTGCTTCGGACCAGAAAAGACCTGCTTGATGAGACTTTTGCAGCAGCAGCAGAAAAAATCAAAAACATGAGTGCCAAAGATTATCAGCAGCTTATGGAAAAACTGATACTTTCAGCGGTAAATACAGGCGACGAGGAAATCATCATCGACAAAAACGAAAAAAGAATCGATGCCGCCTTTGTCGAACGGTTAAACGCGAAACTTTCTCAAAACTCAAGAGGCAATCTGAAAATTGCAGACTCAAAAGCCGACATCAAGGCAGGGTTTATCCTGCAAAAAGGCAGAGCAAGAGTAAACGGCAGTCTGGCGATTCTGCTTGCAGCAGCGAAGGAAAAGCTTGAAACCGAATTAGCCGCTCAATTATTTGTTTAAAATCATATATGAATTTTATGCAGCAACAAAACGTTTTATACTTCAGCCTGTACCCGCCGATTGGTCCGGAGGACTGGCGATATACCTTTGAAACAGCACAGGTAAAAACGCTGTCGGAAAAACTTTTTGGTTCAATCTTTTTTACTGAACTTGCAAACAGCAGCGGCTTCAAAGAAACAGTTGAACTTCTGAGCGGGACTGATTACGCCCTTTCAGCTTCTGCAACAAATGAAGAAATTGAAAATCTGCTGTGCGACAGACGCAGAGAAGCAAGAAAACTCATCCGGCAACTGCTGCACAATGATAAGATAATTGAATTCCTGCGGGCAAGGTCGGATTTTGCAAATATGAGACTTGCAATCCGCAGACTTGTGCTCGAAAAGCCTCTCGGCAGCGATTACTGCGACCAGGGCAATATACCTGTTGACCAGTACGAGCTGGTTTTTGAACAGGAGGATTACACCGCTCTGCCGAACTATCTGCAAAAAGCGATAGAAGCGGGTGTGCTGGGCTATTATAAAAACAAAAACGTCCGCGACATCGACATAGCAATAGACAAGGCTGAAGCGGAATTTCAGCTTGAAAATGCAATTCGGATTGAAAGTATCTTTCTGATTGAGCTTATGAAGATGTATATAGACCTCAACAATATTCGCACCATGATGAGGCTGAAATTTACCGAAATGCAGGACAGAGACGTCTTTATGCCCGGCGGATATATCGACCCGGCCAGGCTTAATCAGGCCGTTGATATCGGCTTTGAAAGTCTGGCACAGACTTTTGCTGCTACGCCTTATTATCACATACTCGAGGCGGGCGCAGGTTTCATGCAAAGCAATAATTCATTCTTAAAGCTTGAAGCAGCGTCTGACCAGCATCTGATTGGATTTCTTAAAAGCACGGACCAGATAACCGCCGGCCATCAGCCGATAGCAGCCTATCTGCTGAGAAAAGAGCATGAAATAAGAATGGTAAGAACGGTTCTTGCCTGCAAAAAAGCTGATATCGAGCCAAAAGCAATACTTGACAGAATTGTAGTATAGTTTTGAGTTTTAAGTTATGGAAGGTAAAGTTGCGATATTAGGCAGTGCTGATTTTGTTATGCCTTATTCTGCGCTCGGCATGGATTGTTTCCCCGTCGACGACAATGACGAGGTGATAGTTCAAACCGCTGAAAAAATTGCTGACGAAAAATACGCGCTTGTAGTAGTTGCGGAAAATATCGCACCTGCCGCAGAAGAAGTCTTCCGCCGGTTCAGCACAAAACCTGTGCCCTGCATTCTTGTTGTGCCGTTCACGACCGAATCAAAGGGTTATGCAGTCGAAAAACTCAGCAGACTTTTAAAAATCGCCACAGGAATAAATATTTTACAGGATACTTAGAATCTTTCTATAACAGGATAGACTATGGCAGAGATTAGAACAGGAACAATAGTTAAAGTTGCAGGACCCGTTGTTGTAGCCGAAGGAATGCTCGGCTCAAGAATGTACGACGTTGTCAGAGTCAGCAGGCACAACCTTATCGGAGAAATCGTGGCGCTCAAGGACGATACGGCAAGCATTCAGGTCTATGAAGACACCGTCAGCATAGGGCCGGGTGAACCTGTCGTTGATACCGGAGCTCCTTTGAGCGTCGAATTGGGGCCGGGTCTGATAGAAAGCATTTATGACGGCATTCAAAGGCCGCTCGACCAGTTATATAAAGTGCAGGGCGACCATATCCTCCGCGGCAGTCAGCTTCCGGGGCTCAATAGAGAAAAGAAATGGCATTTCAAGCCTGTCATTGAAAATGGCGCTGAAGTTTCCAGCGGCGATATAATCGGCCAGGTTCAGGAAACACCGATTCTTTTGCATAAAATTATGATACCCGCCGGCATAAGCGGCAAAATCGCAGGGCTTACCGAAGGCGATTTTACCGTTGAACAGAAAATCGCAACAGTTACATCACCCGATGGGCACAAGCATGAAATCAGAATGATGCAGAAATGGCCTGTTCGGCAGGGTCGGACGGTAAAACAAAGACTTGTCCCCAACTCAATTCTGCCGACAGGTCAACGAGTGATAGATACATTTTTCCCGATAGCCAAAGGCGGCACAGCTTGTGTGCCCGGTCCCTTCGGTTCAGGAAAGACCGTAGTGCAGCATCAGCTTTCAAAATGGGTTGATGCCGACGTCGTTGTTTATGTCGGCTGCGGTGAACGCGGTAATGAAATGACCGATGTGCTGATGGAATTTCCGCAACTGGCGGACCCCCACAGCGGTCAGCCTTTGATGAAACGCTCGGTTCTTATTGCCAACACTTCCGATATGCCCGTAGCAGCAAGAGAGGCTTCGGTCTACACAGGCATAACAATAGCCGAGTATTTCCGCGATATGGGTTGCACTGTAGCGCTTATGGCAGATTCCACAAGCCGATGGGCTGAAGCAATGAGGGAGATTTCAACAAGGCTTGAGGAAATGCCTGCTGAGGAAGGTTATCCTGCTTATCTTGCCGCAAGAATCGCATCGTTTTACGAACGTGCCGGCAGAGTCGAATGCCTCGGAAAGCCCACCCGACAGGCTTCTCTTTCGATAATCGGAGCGGTAAGTCCGCCCGGCGGCGATTTGTCGGATTCAGTTGTGCAGGCCACGCTGCGCGTCGTCAAGGTCTTCTGGTCGCTTGTAGGCAGACTCGCTTATCAGAGGCATTTTCCCGCCATCGACTGGCTGACAAGTTATTCGTTCTATAAACAGTATCTGTCCGGCTGTTTTGAAGACAAGGAAAAGGGACAGGAAATGGCGGACCTTGCTCAGGAGGCGATGAGTCTTCTGGAGCAGGAGGCACAGCTTGTCGAAATCGTAAGACTTGTCGGCTCTGAGGCGATAAGCCCGGCTGACAGAATGGCACTCCAGACAGCAAAGAGTATCCGCGAAGATTATCTTCATCAGAATGCCTTCCACGAAATCGACACATATACCTCAATGGAAAAGCAGTTTGAGATTCTCAAAGCCATACTTTATTTCCACAAGAAAGGCCTTGAGGCTGTCGAAAAAGGCATTGATACAGAAGTAATTTTCAAACTTGGCGTATGTGAGGACATCGCACGAGCCAAGTTTGTGCCGGAAAACCAGATGGAAAACATAACGAAAATACGAAGCAGGATAGATGAACAATTCGGGGCTTTGCAGAGCGGTTAAAAACTTACAGGAGTAAGAGATGCTTAAGGAATATCGGACAGTAAAAAGCATAAGCGGTCCTTTGATGCTGGTCGAATCTGTTGACGGCGCGCGTTACGGCGAGATAGTCGAGATAGAGCTCGGCGACGGCTCAATACGTCATGCCCAGATCCTGCAGGTCGAAAGGGACAAGGTCCTCATACAGGTCTTTGAAGGCACTGAAGGCATCGACGTGGATTCCGTCACAGTAAGGCTGCTGGGAAAACCACAGCAGTTTGCCGTCTCACCGGACATTCTCGGCAGGGTTTTTAACGGAACGGGACAGCCGAAGGACGGCGGACCCGAAATAATCGCTGAAAAACTCCTCAACATAAACGGCAATCCTATTAATCCTTACAGCAGAGACTACCCGAATGAATTCATCCAGACGGGCATATCAACGATTGACGGCTTGAATCCCCTGGTTCGCGGCCAGAAGCTGCCGATTTTCAGCGGAGCCGGACTGCCACACGACGAAATAACCGCTCAATTGGCCAGACAGGCAACGGTTCTGGGCAAAGATGAACAGTTTGCAGTTGTCTTTGCCGCGATGGGCATAACATTTGAAGCTGCACAGTTCTTTATCGACGACCTGGCAAACAGCGGCGCAATCGAAAGAGCGGTAATGTTTATCAATCTTGCCAATGACCCCGCAATCGAGCGAATCGCGACTCCAAGAGTCGCTCTTACAGCAGCTGAATATCTCGCATTCGACAGGGACATGCACGTTCTTGTTATCCTTAACGACATGACCAATTACTGCGAGGCCCTGCGGCAGATAAGTGCCGCACGAAAGGAAGTGCCCGGCAGACGAGGCTATCCGGGCTATCTCTATACCGACCTTGCGACTATTTACGAACGTGCCGGAAGAATCAAAAACAAAAAAGGCTCGATAACTCTTGTGCCGGTTCTGTCAATGCCCGAAGACGATAAGACTCATCCCGTGCCTGACCTGACCGGATATATCACCGAAGGCCAGATAATCCTTTCGCGTTCGCTGCACCGCAAGGCCATAGCCCCGCCGGTTGATGTCCTGCCCAGCCTTTCGAGACTTAAGGACAAGGGCATCGGCAAAGGTAAAACACGCGAAGACCACGCTGATTTATACAATCAACTTTATGCAGCTTATGCACGAGGCAAGGAATGTCAGGAGCTCGCTACGATTCTCGGCCAGGCTGCACTGTCGGACGAAGACAGAAAATATATAACCTATGCAGACGAATTTGAAAAACGATATATTTCGCAAGGCTACTACGATAATAGAACTGTCGAGCAGACTCTTGACCTCGGCTGGGAACTGTTAAGTATGTTTGAGGATACCCAGCTGAAGCGAATTCGTGTCGAGTTTCTCAGGAAATATATGCCGAAATTCAGGAAATAACTGAATATGCAGACAAACATCAATGCAACAAGAATGGAACTGCTTTTGCTGCGCAGACGCGTTGCGCTTGCGGCAAGAGGACACAGACTTCTGAGCGAAAAAAGAGATGAAATCTCAAGGCAGTTGATACAGATATCCAGACAGCTCGGCTCACTGAGAAAGGAAGTTGAAAAAGAACTCATTGAGACTTCAAGGCGTTTCTGTCTCGCAAGAGCAACGATGGAGCCTGAAAACATAAAATCGGCGATGGAAGTTCCCACCAAGAAATTCAGCTTATGTTTAAGCTTTGCTACTATAATGAGCGTAAAGGTGCCGAAATTTGCCAAGGAAATTGAAGGCGAAATAATCAGCTACGGCTTTTCAACAACCAGCGGCGAACTTGACATCGCTCTTACAGGGCTGGAGAAAGTTTTTGACAGACTCATTGAGCTTGCCGAAAAGGAAAAACAGGCACGGCTTTTGGCCGACGAACTGCAGAAGACAAGACGCAGAGTAAACGTCCTTGAGCACGTCGTCATCCCTGAACTGCAGCAGACGATTCGATTTATATACGACAAACTCGCCGAGGCCGAACGCGACAATATAAGCAGACTGATGAAGATTACCGAGATGATAAGGTCAATCTGAAAAAATGAAAATTAAAAATGCAAAATTTTGAAGCTCACTGAGAGATAGTTTCTTAATTTTGAATTTTGAACTTTAATTTTGCATTTTGAATTTTTGATTTTGAATTCGAATAGCAAAATAATTTGCCTGTTGTTCAGCACAGATACAGATTATAATACTTGTATGGCAAATTCGGAAAATCACAAGACGGTAAAATCTGTTTCAAAATCACTTATAACCGCCGGCCCTACCCTGCACTACAGTCACGCAAACGTAAACAGTTGTTATTTCCTTGCGGTTTGTGTGTATTATGCCGCCGCCGTTTTCTGGGCCAAGCTTCTGACCGGCCAGCTTATTTCCTTCTGGGGTCCCTTTTATCTCGAGAAACTTGTCCTGCCCCCCTTAAGCATTTTTGAATATCCCGCCCAGATATTTGTACTGGGACTTCTCGTCGGAATTTTTATTGCAGTGCCGATTCTCGCTTCGCAGCTTATGAGTTTCAAATACAGTATTCTGTTCGTGCTGGTATTGTCTTTCATAGCAGGTCTGCCGGGGCTTGCGATTTGTGTCCTGATTGGGGCCTTTGCCGCGGCATTGAGACCTTTACGTTTCAGGTCGCGATACATCGCCGTCGTCCTGTGCACTTCACCTGCATTTCTATATTTTGCTCTTTTCGGCGGAGCAAAAAATACTGACAGCGTCCGATGGGCACTGTCTTTCGCGCCGTGGTTCTACGGCCTGTTTAATGCTCTGGCAATCGCTGCCGTTGTTCTGGTGATAGGTCATTTTACCCGTTACAGGCCGGGCCTGATATGGAGTATTGCCGCTTGTTTCCTCGCTGCAGCCGTGATTGTTTTTCAGAGCACAATCAGTCTTGCCGAGCTTGACTATCAGCTTTATGTCGCAAAGAACAATCCGGAGACAATACCGGAATTTCAGGACCACAGCATAACGGGCGCTCTCGACCGTACCATAACAAGTCGTGAAAGCAGAAGTTATTTCCAGCCGCCTTTCTATCCTGTGGAAACTATAGCCTTAAGGACGGCATTAAAAAAGGAAATTCAAAACAGGCTCATACATGACCGTTGGCCGGAATGGTTTAATGTCCCGGCTGAACTGAAATACCAGGAAAAAAAACAGCAGCTTCTGGAACAATACGAAGGGTTTATAAATCCTCAGAAGCAGTGGTTTAAGCCCGCCTTTATTCACAGAGCACTTTTAAAAAGCAAAGTCAGAACAAAGCGCATGCCGATAGCGCTTTACTACAAAGCCATGCTGAGCGAGCTCTCGCCGGAGCTGAATATCCTCGTCGAAAAGGAAGTATTGCATTTTTATAATGACTACCCACACAGGGAAAGCCTGCCTATCTGGCATAAACTCTTTTTCGAATATCCCTACAGCATAGAATCTGTCGAAGCCAGCTGGCGAAGAGCCGTCCATCTTGCCGGCATGGAACAATTCTCCTCTGCCCGTCAGCTTATAGACCAGGCTCTTTCCATGATTAAGAACGAATCAACCAGAACAACCGGCCCGTCAGCAGATGAAACCGAAAGAATCTTCCGAAAGCCTCAGACAACCGTCATCACGGAATTTGAACTCAAAAAAATCAAAAGAAAACTCCAGTATCTGCGCAATTTAATCAGCAGCGAAAGTCTCGGCAGCGACGACAAAACCGCTCATCTGCTCGCACAGTTTATCCTGCTCAACCCTCACGACCAGCTTTTCAGACTGCACCTTGACAATCTCCTGGCACAGGCAGGAGATAAAAGTCCCATCGCCGACAATATATTACTTTCACAAATCATGCTTACCCCGGATTCCGTTTTAAGAGAGCAGCGTCTCGGCCAGCTTGCAAAGAATTACGCAGGTACCGACGGCGGCATACAGGCAAAATTCGAGCAGGCCTGTCTGAAGCTGGCCATCTGGAAAGAACACAGTCTGAGCGATACGGAAAAAGAAAGATACCTGACTGAAGCAAGGGCCGGCCTTGAAAATTTCCTCAAAGACCATCCCGACAGCATCTTCGCAGAACAGGCCCGTGAAAAACTCTCCGCTATGCCCGTTCACTGACATCCCACACCTATTTGAACCAGACAAACATTTCTATTCCTTCGATGCAATTCTTCCAGCCGTTATCAGACCGAACAGATGGCCCTCTGAGTCAAATAGGTGCGGGATACCCCCCTGAGGCGGGTTTACAAATCCGCCCATTTTGCCTAATTTGACTTTGCCCCGGATTTTTAGTATAATACAGTGTTACGCTATGTGAGGGTACATAGACGAAAAAATGCAAAGCAGAATAACAATAGATAGTTACAATAAGGATGAAAAAATACTGCTGATAGGTCGTGTTGAAAAAGCGGCCGTTGACACATCTGATTGTGCTTCCATACAGTTCCATACCCGTCCAAATATGCCCGATGCCATCGTTGCTGCATCAACAAATCAATTCGACATCATAGCGGTAATCCCGGATGACTTTGATGAAAATCTTGCCTCGGCCCTCAAGACACTTAGAAAAATAAACCCCAAATCAAAAATTCTCCTGCTGGCTCAAATGTGGCAGGAGCCGAAAGCCATCGAATTTTCAGCCTCTGCTTTTAACGGAGCAAAACTTGCCGACGATTACTATATCCTGCCTGTCAGTTTCACGGCAAAAAAATCTGACGAAAAACGGGCGACAGAAAACCTGCCTGATACAGAGCTGATACAGCAGCAGCGGCAGCGCATCGAAATACTTGAAAAACTTGTAATGGAAGATGAGCTGACCGGTGTCAGGAACAGGAGATTTGTCAGGGAATTTCTGCGGCAGATTACCGCTCGTGCCAGCCGGGAATCTCTGCAGGTTACGCTGCTCATTTTCGATATAGATAACTTCAAGCAGTATAATGACCTTTACGGTCATCTGGTCGGCGACAGCATCCTGAAACAGGCCGCCGTTTTAATGCAGAAGTGCTGCAGAAAACAGGATGTTGTCGGCAGAATAGGCGGAGACGAATTTGCCGTTGTCTTCTGGAATCTGCCTTCCGGCAAATCAATCGTTCTGGATGCAGACCCGAAAACAGAAAGAAGGCGTATCGAAAGCGAACATCCCACGCAGGTAATAAACATCTGTGAAAGATTCAGAAGGGAGCTTAACAAAACCGACCTTCCTGCGCTTGGCGCAGAAGGCAAAGGCATATTAGCCATAAGCGGCGGCTTGGCAACTTTCCCGCGGGACGGTTCAACGGTGGAGGAGCTTTTCGCCCAGGCCGACAAAGCCCTGCTGGAAGCAAAACGCAGCGGCAAAAACCGCGTTTACCTCATCGGCCGCGAAAACAACCAACAGCAAGCCTGACAGAAACAAAATTTGAACTTCAGTGACTCGGACTTGTTTCGGATTTCGTGCTTCGCATTTTCCCCTACAGCCTGACCACTTCTGTCGGGCCTGTAAGCTTATATCTGACGCCCCGCCAGGTAATTATCCTGCCAAAAGCCGAACTGGCTATACAGAAAAATAGAATCAGCGACCATAATGGACTGGCGATAATATCTGCCAGTGCCGCTATTTTCATTTTTGCAGCTTCTGCTTCAAGAAGTCTGAAAATCATTCTCTGTCTTAAAAAGGCCCCTGTTATCTGTCCTGCAAGAAAGACGATTGCCGCCGCCAGAAAGACATGCCGGTATTCTGAGCCGGCAAGGTATGAAAAAATTGCCAATCCCGCAAAACCCCATAACCCGAAAACAGAAAACACACTGCTGAAAAATCCGAACCACCATGTTCCCGGCACAGTGACCCTTGTAATAACAAACTGGCGTCTTACAAACTCAAAAAGACTGCGCCAATCGGTCTGTTCAAAAGAAGCGACAAGACATGCAGGCACAAAGATGACTTTAAGTTTCGCCTTTTTAACCTCTCTGCTCAGCGTCAAATCGTCGCTGGCTGCATTTTGCCAGATTTTATCAATTCCAAGTCTTCGGAAGACATCGACACGCACCGCCATCGAGCCGCCCCAGGCGCAGTTGAATATTGTCGGCCCGAGAAGCTGAGCAACCTTGGCATTCATCGCAGACAGAGCCAGTGTTGCGAAATTATTTTTCAGCGGCACATACCAGCGATAGCCGCTGGCCACGCCGTTTTTCTCCTTTCGCAGCGGATAGACAAGATGGCTGAGCCAATCGCTGCGGACGCAGGCATCGGAATCGGCAAATGCAAAAACCTCAATATCTTTTTCAGCATTTCTGCACGCATAAAGCAGATTATGCAGCTTCTGGCTGCCGTCTTTTGCTATGCCTGCGACAAGAACACTTGTCTTAAATGCTTTTGTTCGGTCTTTGAATTTATCTTTAAGACTGAGCAGACGGTTATAAGCCGCATCTTCGGAACTTTCGACTACAAACATTAATTCATAATTATCATAATCAAGCCGGTAAAACGAACCGATATTCTCATCAAAAGCTGTATCAATTCCCTTGCACGGCATAATCAATGTGACTTTGGGATGGTAAGAAGTATGTTTTCTGGCAAATTTCTTCAGAACATATCTGTAGTGTTGAAAAATCTGAAAAACGAATAAGACCTGTATCAGAATGGAAGCTATTGCTATTGCATACAGAAATGTCATATCTGCCGAACTTTCAGTAAATACCTGCAAGCGGTATAAGAGAGCCTGTTAATTTTTCGATTGTGTACCGGGAACTCAGGTCGATATGCAGCAGATGGCCGTGATTGTGCTGCGAGTCTATTATAATCAGATTTTCATCATTACTCATCCATCCGGTTTCCTGTATCTGATGGCCCAGCACAAACAAATCGACATCGAGCTGTTGTGCAAGAAATTCAAGGGTCTTGCTGCTTTGTCCTCTGCCCCAGGTCAGCAGATACGCCGAATTGGGTTTTACAATGTCGCTGATTTTCAGCTTCCTGTGAAAAATTGAAAAGTCAAACTTTTCAATCATCCTGTCGGAAGGCAGCGAATGCGAAATCCATATCCGGTTGGGACATCTGACCGCCAGAGGCTGCGAAAAAAGAAATCTTTCTATCGCACTTTCCACATCTTTTGTCCGGCTGCCGAAACGTCTTTGCATCGCAGCACGCATCGCTGCGTTCATTTCTTTCCCGTTTTTCATTACCTCGCTGTTGTTTATAAAGGCAGTATCATGATTTGCGAGGATGAAATGCACTCTGTCGGGGTAATCTATCTTGAGCTTTGCGGCATCGGCCAGCAGTTCGAACGAAAGACACCCTCCCTGCTCATCTTCCGGTCCGCCGTGTATGATTTCCTGCAGAACGAGATGTCTGTCGGGATTTTTTTCAAGATTTGCATAAGAAATGATTCGTTCGAAATTGCGCCGATGACCGTGAATATCACCGGCAATAACCATATTCCCCGTATCCGGCACAACTATCAGATTATGCTGCCGATACCGGTCGTTCTGATTAGCCCCGATGCCGGCCTGCAGCAGTTCTATAAAGTCCTTTGCCATTACTGATTCCGGAGTTTTTTGGCGAAAATACTGTGAATCAGAAGGTCAAGCCTTGAAATCACCTCGGCCATTGAACTGGGGCGTTTTTCCGGCTCTTCTTTGACACAGTCGGTTACGAGCTTTGAGACGCCGAGCGGAATTCTGCGATGAAGCTGGTGCGGTGCGGGAAAATTACGCTGACCGAGTGTCGCTGAAATATCGTTTGACTGCGGTATCAGCGTCAGAACATTTTTGCCGGTAAGAGCCCAGTACATAGTCGCTCCGAGATTAAAGACATCCGTTCGCTGGTCGAGATGCTTCCTTTTAACCTGCTCCGGCGCAATGTAATCAGGCGTACCCTGAATCCTCGGCTTTATGGTGCCGATTTTGCAGCCTTGACCGAGGTCGATTATCCTGATAGCACCGGATTCGTTTATAAGAATGTTGTTCGGCTTGATATCGCAATGGATATAACCCTGCTGATGCATAGCATTAAGGCCGTCGGCAATCATACGAAACACCAGCAGCACATCGCCAAGACTAAGGCTTTTGAATTTTTCAAGAGTTTCGCCTTCAAACATCTCCATCGAAAGCAATAACTCCTTGACCTTGAGCATCTTACGAATTTTAATCAGCTTATTGCATTTGCGTAAATATGGGTGCTGGACTATCCTCGAAACTTTGTATTCATTTGTTATCTGCTCGAATATTCGGCCATCTTCCGGCTTTTCATAGATAGAGCGTTTAAGAGCGACTGTACTGCCGTTTTCCTCATCGAGCGCAAGAAAAATCGTGCTTCGGGCACCTGTGCCGAGCTTCTTAATTATTGTAAAACCGTCCAGTTCGAGCCTGTCAACTGCCATGGCTGATATTATAGCAATTTAAACATATTTTTAAACAAACTTCACAACTGCTGAAATACATTAAAGACCTAATTCAGGCTGGAAAACGTAACATAATACCTTAAATTTAACGGTTTGTCCAGTATCAGCCCTCTTTTTTGCCGCTGTAAAAAAGTATAGTTGCACTTGACAAAACGGTAAAAATCTGGAGAATTTCTCTGTTTCTAAAGCTATTCCCCGATAGCTCAATTGGTAGAGCGAGCGGCTGTTAACCGCTAGGTCGTAGGTTCGAGCCCTACTCGGGGAGTTTGGAATACTTTGATATGAAAAAGACACAAAATAAAATCACAATGAAAAATATTTTTAAGTTCCGCGGATTTCTAATGATACCGCCAATTGTCTTTATCGTTTTATGCACCTGGGACGAAATTGAAGAAAATTGGCTTAGTTTTGGATTGGGTGGGGCAACTTTTGCGTTAGGATTGGCACTGAGAATCTGGGCACAAACGCACATTCATCATCGTCTCAAAATGAAGAAAATACTAACAACGACCGGCCCATACGCTTATGTTCGAAACCCGCTCTACATCGCAAATACAATTATGCTTGTTGCGACTTGTATGCTTGCCGAGTTGTTCTGGTTTGTCCCTGTTCAGATACTTTATTGTGCGATAGTCTATACTTTCGTCGTACGATTCGAAGAAAACCGCCTATACCAAAAGTATGGAAGTGCCTATCTGAATTATGCCCACCAGGTTCCCAGATGGCTTCCTAAGTTAAGGAGTTTGAGCATAAAGGAGACAAACATTAATAGATACCTCATTCCCAGCATAGTTGCCGAAGTTCATAATCTCCTGCTTGTTGTGCCGTTCATTGTCAAAGAAATGCTGCTGCGTTAGCTGATTATCCCGGATAATTGATGTTTTGCATTCCAAGCGTCTGACAAATCTTGCCATAAACGGCGAAGATAAATCCTCTGGCCTAAAACAAAAAAAACAGTTACAATTCCGGCTATGGCTGAAATTAAGCAACAACTTATTACGCTCGTATTAGGAAAAGTTTCGCGACAACTGACCGGCGAAGTGTTTAATCCCACTGTCATCAAGAGTTCGCCGGTGTATTACAAAGCCGCTGTGCCAAGACAGGTAACCGTCGGACAGGAAAATTTCACAATCGGCGGCCAAAACGTAACATTTCACCTGCGAGGGTACCAGCCCGACGTGCTCCTTATTCAAACAACAATAGATGTAGAAAACATATTTCATAAGGAGGGTATCTTTTCACTCGAAAAGCAATCTTATGAGCATTCATATCGTATCCTCAAAGAATACGGCGGAGATTTGCTGTTCAGCGAAGAGTACTCGGTCTTTGCCGTTACCAATTATCAGGGAGACCCGGAACAGTTTCTCAAACATCGAGACGTCATTGTCTCGCTTCTGAAATCAGAAATGCTGGACCTCGACCCGCAGGAGGTGCAGTACACATTAGGCAGCAGGATAAAATACGGCAATAATGATATGTCGATGATAGACTGGGACGGTGCGTTTCTTTTTGACCCAAACGGCGATATCGAAGAAGATTTGGAACTGCTGACGCTTGCGAATCTGCAGCTTCTGAGATGCAGAATTCTCGACCATCAGCTTGACGGCAGACTATCGAGAATGGCAGAGCTGGTACACAACATTCCGGTCGGCACAAGACACCTGCGAGGCAAAGAGCTGACCCAAAAAATGAAAGAGACCATGGAAATACGAATGGTCTCCATTTCGGAACTGCAGCGGCTGGAACGCGATATAAAACTCATCGGCGACTGGTACTCGGCGAGGTTTTATGAACTGGCTGCGGCAAAATTCAAAATCGACGAGTGGAGAAGAACCATCCGCAGCAAACTCGAATCGTTGGAAGATACATATTCGTTAGTTGTTGAAAACTTCACCGTCTCGGCGAAACACCGCGCAGAGTGGGTGCAAATCATCGCGTTCTTCGTCCTGCAAATCGGCTGGCTTTTTATGCTTGTTATCGAAATTCTTCGCTTTTTGAGAAAATCGTGACGATAGGGAAATATTGAGAATTTGCCTGCCCCACAGACTATAAGCCCCCTTCACTCATAACGAGCATAGTACAACACTGCCTTGTTATGATATTATAAACCTAACATGGTATGAAAGAAATATTCGCCCGGGTTTTGTTTCAGACCCGGGCGAATAGATTGATTTTCTACTTGTTAGTAACGGCTGCCGCCGCTGCGAGGACCTCTGCCGCCGCCGCCGCCAAAACCGCCCCTTCGGGGGCCTCTGCTGCTGCCACCGCCACCGCCTCTGCTGCCGCGTTCGTGAGCTTCATTGACCTTCATTTCCCTGCCGCTCAGGTCTTTGCCATTCAACCCGTCAAGGGCCGCCTGTGCCTCATCCTTCGACGGCATCTCGACAAAACCGAAACCTCTCGATTCGCCGCTGAACTTATCCTTTATAATGCTTACAGCCCCAATCTGGCCGTATGCCTCAAAGGCCTGCCGCAACTGCTCTTCCGTCACCTCTCTTGCCAAATTACCTACATAAATGTTCATCTCAAAAACCCTCAAAATAAAAATTAAAAACTTTTGCCGAAAACTCGGCCAACACTTCTGAATCCTTAAAGATTCAGAACACTATACGCCAATTTTGTTAAATAACGCTGCAAAATAAGAGATGACTTTAACGGCAGGTCGCCTCATGAACAGATAGCAATAAGATCCACACCTCAGCCATTTCATCAGCCTATTACGCGCATATTCATCAGTACGATAATACTATCACTGACTTTCTATAGCAACAAAATATTTTTTATATTTACTTTTTTTCAGATAATTTAAGCCTCTTTAGCAGTTTAGGCGGGCATTTCCCGACCCAAAGCATCCTCTTTGCCTGCTTAAAATTGTTTAATCTCTCCTCTATGGGTTGTAATATTTCGGTTCAATTTTAAGCCAGTTGTCGGCAAACTCAGCAAAATCCAGCCAATTCACCATTTCGTCAGCGACAATATTGATATCTGCATTAACCTCGAGCCAGTTAGATATAATCTGATAAAGGTCTGAAGTGCTGAACAGATGGCGGACACTCGATGATTAAAATTATGCTACCTGTTACAGTGATTTATCTACAAGCCAATTCTGGGCAAAAAAAGCAAAATCAATCATGTCCACATCGCCGTCAAGTTCAAAGTCTGCGCCGTTGCAGAAATTATTTTCACTCCCACAATCCGTCCGTAACCACTGATTGGCAATCTCGACAAGGTCGAGCATATCAACCTTGCAATCGCTGTTGAGGTCTCCCTGCACCGGCCCCGGCCCATTGCAGTCAGCAGTGGTTATTGTTTGAATCCATACGGCGTATGAACTTATGCGCACGGCATCCATATAGTCAGGATGTGCATATTGTTTAGGGTCTGACGGGTTGCGATACCAGCTTTCTCCCTCAGCCGGCCAGGGGGCACCATGTCCTTCTGCTCCGCGCGTAAGACCGGCTGTCTCCCAGACGGTCCCGACTTTTATGAACCATCCGCCGCCGGAATCATACTCGGCAGGAATTCCTTCGTATAGAGTATCGCCAGGATCATTAAAATGAGCAGTAATTACTTCAGATGTCCATGTGCCGGTGACTACATCATTTCCATCTATAATATTCGTACACCATCGCTGCGTATTATTGTTGTAATTACCTCCTGTACCCCAGGTATACCCATAGACCCAGAGTGGAAAGCCGCCATAGAGAGTTGTTTCTCGTCCTCGTCCGTAACCGCCAATAACAATTGGATTATTTATCTCGTCGGTAGTTGTGTATGGGGCCGCATAGGCAAGATTAGGGTCTGAGCCATCGGTATTTTGAGACGGATGAGACGAATGTCGACATCGCCGGCTGGGCCGCCGATCCAGTAAGTGGTGTTATAGATACAATTGTAGGTAACACCATTAACATCTACTGTTGCCGGGCTGGTACCCTGGTGGCGAGTGGTAAGAATCCATTTAGGGGAAACGACCACAAATGAGGCGTTAACACTCCATCTTCCCACGACGGCATTTGCCGGCTTATCTGCCCAGGTCAGTAAGTTTGGCTCTCCGCCCTCGTGCAGAATAATGCTTAGACCCGTAGTCGGTGTCAGCAGCACCAATACACATAAGCATATGCAGTGCCAAGCGTTATAGCCATGCCCAGGCTTCATCAAACCACACCCTCCTTTTTATGATCTGTAAAAAAAGTATTGTATCAGCCGGGATTTCCCATATAACATTGCGTGTCCTTGCTCAGCTATGCTGCTGAGCCTTATATTCCAATAGAATATCAAACCTATTCTTGAAAAAGTCGTCAATCCAAGGATCTCAACAACCCCGATATTTACCCCACTGCCGGTTATGCCAAGTTCGTGAACCACGCGGGCATTGGAGCCGCCTGTTCCGGTCGAACCGGCCAATCCGTAAACGCTGCCGCAAAAAACCGCTAACAACAGCAATGTTATCAGACCATGCCTATATACAGACACCTTCTTCACTACCTCGCTTCCACGTGAAAAATTATAGCAGAAAACGCCCTAAAAATCAATGCATATTTATTGTTCCGGCTGTTTAAGCTCCTCTGCCTTTGGAAGGTCTTTTAGGTCATTTAACCCGAATACTTCGAGAAATTTTCTTGTTGTGCCGTAAAGAAGCGGTCTGCCGAGGATTTCGGCTTTGCCGACAATCTTGACAAGGCCTTTATACATCAGCGAGCGAATCAGCTCGCCGCAGGCAACGCCTCGAATCACCTCAACATCAGCCCTTATTACAGGCTGTTTGTAGGCAATGATGGCAATGGTCTCTAATGCGGCAGGACTTAATTTGTGGTCGCTACGCTCGCGCAAAAGTTTTTTGAGCCAGCTATTATATTCGGGCAGCGTCATCATCTGATAGCCGCCGGCAATCTCCTCTATTCTGAACGCCCGGCTGCTTTGGCGGTACTGCTCATTAAGCGTCTCAACACATTTTTGAATCTGCTTTACACCGCCAGCAAGTTCGGCAATGCCGATGAGCCGTTCAGCAGACAACGGCTCGTCAGAAGCAAAAAGTATCGCTTCAATCACAGACTCGGCAGTTATCTGCTGTGTGCCGGTCTCTTCGACAACGGCAGCCTCTTCAATGCCCTGCTCCGGCTGCTGCTCGTCATGAACATTCGTCAAATCCGTTTCACGCTGAAATTCTTCGCTCATACCTTCGTCCATTCAAAGGGGTCTTTGTCTTTTTTGCTGATGATGATTTTAACATCTTTTAAGCTTTTTTCTAACTCTTTTGCAATTTTTTTAAGTATAAATCTTTCTGAAACTGTATGACTCAGACATACAACTGTAACGTTCGCCTCCTGAGCAGCAAGGGCCTGATGATGTTTTATCTCACCTGTTACGTAGAGATCGCACTTTTCAGAAATAACATTTAATATAAGTTTGCCGCATGAGCCGGCACAAACAGCAGCCTTTTCCACCTTCCGATTTCTGTTTCCAACAATTCCTGCAACTCTGGCGCCGGTAGCAGATTTTATCTTCTTAAGTATTGTACTTAACTGCACTTTTCTTTCGAGGAAACCTATCCTGCCAAGACCGATTTTGTCCTCGAAATCATACAATTTTATAATATCAAAGGCAGGCATCTCATACGGATGTGCACTTCTCATCGCTCTTACAACGTCTGCAACTTTTTCACCACGTACTATCGACTCAAATCTGATTTCATCGACTTTTTCAAGCCTGCCCTTTTTGCCGATTGCAGGTTTAGCTCCTTCAAGCGGCAAGAAAGTTCCCTCTCCGGCTGTACGGAAACTGCAATGGCTGTAATTGCCTATCCAGCCGGCACCGGCTCTGAAAACTGCCTCGGCAACTTTTTCAAGTGAATCGGCAGGAACAAAAACAACGAGTTTGTAATTCTGATTTTGTGGACTCTCTACAAAATCGCCTATCGGCTCAGGATTCTTTATCCCGACAATTTCTGCAAGCCCGTCGTTTATTCCGCCTGATACTGCGTCGAGTGCAGTATGCATCGAATAAACAGAAATTCCCGAACGGATAAGCTCATAAACAACTGAACCAGAGTCTTCGGGGGTGATTTTCTTTAGGCCGTCCCAGATAACCGGATGATAACTTAATATAAAATTACAGCCGGTCTGCTTAACCTCTTTTACCACCTCGTGCGTTATATCAATTGTCAGCAGGATTTTTTTCACTGCTGAACCACTATCTCCGACAAGCAAACCCGTGTTATCCCACTGCTGGGCAAGAGCCGGAGGAGCAATCCTTTCAATCTGAGTTATAACGTCTCTAACCTTCATTATTTTTTATTCCCTTTATTGCCTAAACAATATTGATTGAAAGATTCCGTAAAAAGTGCGGATATTCTTTTTGTCATTGCTCCCGGCCTGGCGTCGGCAATATCGTGAGCCTCAATTTTTATCACCGGCATAACCTGCATTATAACATTTGTAATAAAAACTTCATCAGCGCCGAGCAGGTCGTCAATAGTAAGCTCCTTTTCCTCAACTTTTATGGAATTTTTGTCGGCAAGGCTGAGAATATTCTTTCTTGCAATACCCGGCAGTATGCCTGTATCCAGCGAAGGCGTAAAAAGGGCCGAATCCTTCACGAGAAATACATTGCTTACGCATCCTTCGGCAAGAAGACCTTCAGTTGTAAACCACAACGCCTCAGCAGCACGCTTTTGATGTGCCGCACCTAAAACAAATAGTCTGGAAAAATAACTCGTCGTTTTATGGCCGGCCAGCACATCGGCAGGATTTTGACGGTATGAACTTAAGATAACCATCACGCCCTTATCGTAATAATTTTTCGGATAAGGCTCGAAATTGACGGCCGTGATAAGTAAAGTCGGCTGGCTTTCTTCCGCATTCATCGGTCCGCTTGTGGCGGTCAGGCGCAGGCGGGCATCTTTAAGGCCGTTGGCATTAAGCGTCTGATACACCGCATCAGCAATAAATTTTTTATCGCCTCGAACATTGATTTTAAACTTTTCGCTACTGGCAAAAAGTCTGTCTAAATGCTCATCGAGGACAAAAACCACGCCGTTTGAAGCTCGCATCGTCTCGAACAATCCCGCACCATACAAAAATCCGCCGTCAGAATGACTTATAAAGACTCGCGAAGAATCAACAATCCCGTCATTTAAAAAAACCTTCTGTGCCATTATTTTCCTTCAACTGCTTTTATGCCGCCAAGCAAGGCCTTTGCTTTTACAAGCGTTTCAGCCCATTCGGCCTGCGGGTCAGAATCGGCAACGATTCCGCCACCGGTCTGGGCAAAGGCAAAACCGTCGCGTATGATAATTGTTCTTATGGCTATATTCAAGCACGCATTGCCCTTCAAATCTATCCAGCCGACAGAGCCTGTATAAATGCCGCGAGCAGTCGGCTCAAGCTCATTAATTATCTTCATCGCACTAATTTTCGGAGCGCCGGTAATCGACCCGCCCGGAAATATCGCCGCCAAACAATCAGCAAAATCAACCCTCTGCCGCAATCGGCCCTGTATTGTTGCAACTGCGTGAAAAACCGTCGCAAAGGCCTCTATATCACGTCTTTTTACAACTTTAATAGTGCCGTAAGAACAAATCCTGCCGAGGTCGTTTCGCTCAAGGTCGATTATCATATCCAGCTCCGCTTTTTCCTTTTCGCTTTCAACAAGGTCATTGTAATTTTTTTCATCGATAGATTTGTTGTGCGTTCGCGGTCTTGTGCCTTTAATGGGGCAGGTTCTAATTAAACCATCAGTTATGTTAATAAAAAGTTCAGGCGAAGCGCTTACGATTTTATAATCTCCCGCATCGATATACGCTGAATATGGGCTGGGATTGAATTTGTTTTGCCATAGAAAAAGTTTGAAAGCATCTGAATGAAACTCAGCTTTGAAACACTGGGAGAAATTTATCTGATAAACTTCGCCGTCATAAATATATCTTTTTATCTTCGCAATCGCATCGAGATAATAATCCTTTGTCATATTGGACTGAAACTGGCTGATGTCAAAATCATCGCAAGGTTTCAAAAGTATCGTATCTTCGCTGTCTGCTGCCTGATTTAAGATTTCCATAAGCTGTGTAATTTTTTCTTCGCCGCTTTTTTCGTCATCCGGCAGTCCAACTGCAAAAAGATAAAAACAGTTTCTCAGATGGTCGAAACAGATAACCTTATCATAAAACAGGAGTCTGATTAAAGGCAATCTCAACTCGTCGGCAGTGATGGTAGGTATATCCTCAATAAACCTGTTAAGGTCATAACTGAAAAAGCCAATCCAGCCGCCTGTGAAAATACCCTCCAGTCCCTCTATACTGTCATCAAGACAATATTTTTTTAGAACAGTCCTTAATTTTTCAAATGGTCTTTCCTCATCTCCAAAGAACTCAAAAACTTCAACAGGTTCAGCAGCAAAATAACTATAGCGATTCCTGACAGGATTTAAATCAGCCCCGCCGAGAATAGATGAATTAGAAAGAGATGAAAAATACCGCACCAGCTTCTGTAGCCCAACCTGCACCGATACTTTTTCACAAACCAGTCGGCATCGCTTTATACAGACAGATTCAGCAGCAGAAAGCACCATCACAAACTTTCAAGCCGAAGTTTTTTATCGTATTCAATCAGGCCGGATATCAACTCGTCCATATCGCCGGCCATAATTCTCTCGAGATTGTAAAGCGACAGATTTATCCGATGGTCGGTAATACGGTTCTGCGGAAAATTATAAGTCCTTATTTTTTCGGAGCGGTCGCCTGAGCCTATCATTGTCTTTCGAGTCTTGTCGCGATGCGCACTTTCGATGCTCTGAAAATGCTCATAAACCCTGCTTCGCAGCAGCCGCCAGGCCTTTGACCTGTTTTTGTGCTGGCTTCTATCCTCGCGCATATTTACCGTTATGCCTGTGGGTATATGTTCGAGCCTGACCGCACTGTTGAGCTTGTTGACGCTCTGGCCGCCGGGACCGCCTGAGCGGCTGACATGTTCGACAACATCATCTGGATTTATTTTAATCGCCAGCTCCTCCGGCTCAGGCAGAACGGCAACCGTAACCGCAGATGTATGTATCCTGCCCTGCGTTTCAGTCTCCGGCACCCGCTGAACACGATGCCCTCCGCCTTCATAGCCAAGATGAGCCCATACGCCGGGGCCTTTTACGTTGAATATAACCTCGCGAAAACCGCCAAGCTCATTTGCGCTGAAATCAAGCAGCTCAACCTTCCATTTCTGCTTGTCCGCATAGTGAGTATACATATCGTACAAATCGCGGGCAAACAGCGCCGCTTCATCGCCGCCTGTACCGGCCCGTATCTCCATTATGACCGAGCCTACCGCCGCATCGTCAGACATTATAAGAGAATCCTTTATCTGCTCAAAAAGCCGTGTCTTCTTCTCCTCAAGCCCCGCCAAATCCTCAGCGGCAAGCTGTTTAAATTCCTCTTCCGCCCCGCCGTCGTTCAAAATCGCCTGTGCCTGCTCGATTTCCGCAAGCAGTTTTTTATAGCCGCGGTATTTTGTTACAACAGGTTTGAGTTTGCCTTGTTCCTTTGTAAGTGGAATAAGTCTTGCCGAATCTGTGGAAACAGCGGGGTCGTGAAGCTGGGCCTCAATTTCAGCATATCGGCCTTCAAGTTCCTCAAGTTTTTTTACAACTGCTGAATCTGTTTCATTCATAAGGTCTGCTCAAAAGATATAAAAAAATTACGCTGCCGGTGCATAATTTGTTTGATTAAGCCCAACAGCGTAATTTGTAAACAAAAAAATCTATTTTTCCTTCTTTTGTGCCTTTTCGTCCTTCTGTGTCTTTTCGATATAGCTTTGGCCGTATTTCTTCTGGAAACGCTCGATTCGCCCCGCCGTATCGACAAACTTGTGCTTGCCGGTATAAAAAGGATGGCACATCGAGCATATTTCAGCGTGGATTTCCTTTACCGTGCTGCGGGTCTCAAAAGTATTCCCGCAGCCGCATTTGACCTTTACCGTCTGATATTTAGGATGTATGTCCTTTTTCATTTCTTTTCACCTTAAAATGTAAAGCACAACATTATATACCTTTTCTCAAACAATGCAAGTCTTATTACACTAAACAAGACTTGCCAAAACCTTATTCCCATTATATACTTACGTTAACTTCCGAAAACTGGATATTCACTATTTAAAGATAAAACCATAGTATGAAACTGAACGGCAGAAACTTTATTATTACAGGGAGAGTGATTTGTCTATGCCTGCTAATAAAGTGGTTGGCCGTCCTTGACATCGCTGTCGGAAAAACTAACAATCATTGCTATTTTATATCGCAGCTATGCGATGAGAACCATAGCACAGGAAAGAAAAAGATTATGACAAACAAACGCGAGGACGGATACGAGTTGTGGTTGCGATATCGCAAGGTGGACAACCCGAACCGATTGGCACAATACCGCCGGGCAGTCGGCGGCGTGGCAATCCTCGGCAAAGGCGCAACATTCGACATTATCAAAAATGAGTTTGAGCGGGCACTGCCGGCAATACTCGACCAGGAAATTCCAATCGGACCAAATAAACCGACCGGCAACGCGGTGGTGATAGGGACAGTCAACGACCTCAAAAAAATAAATGTGGACATATCACAAGCTGACCGCCATCAACTGGACGATGAAGGTTTCCTAATCCGGCTTCATCAGACTGGCGAAAACAAATGGATTGTAATCACAGCCAACACTGACATTGCCGTTTTGACCGGCACGTTTCACTTCTTAAGAATTCTCCGGACACAGCAAGACATTCAAGATATTGATATCTTAAGCTGCCCGCGCATTCGACATCGGCTGCTCAGCCACTGGGATAATATTGACGGCACAATTGAACGGGGCTATGCAGGACATTCGCTATGGAAATGGGGCCAGCTGCCGGCGAAAATCGACTCACGGTACCACGATTATGCTCGAGCTTGTGCGTCGGTCGGCATCAACGGCGCTATCCTAAACAACGTCAATGCTCAGGCCGAAAGTTTGACCACCAAATACATAGCCAAAATGGCAGCTTTAGCTGATGTATTAAGACCATACGGTATCCGAGTGTATTTGACAGCTGTTTTCAGTGCCCCTACGGAGCTCGGAGGCCTGGCAACAAGCGATCCGCGAGACCCGGCAGTGGCCCAATGGTGGAAGAAAAAGGCCGACGAGATTTACAGTATGATACCGGATTTCGGCGGATTCCAAATTAAGGCAAGTTCAGAAGGACAGCCCGGCCCGCAGGACTACGGGGCAAATCACGACGATGGCGCCAATATGCTGGCTGAGGCACTGAGACCCTACCGCGGGGTAGTGTTGTGGCGAGCTTTTGTCTATGGCACAACAATCGATACAGACAGATTCAAGTGTGCATATAAGGAGTTTGTGCCTCTGGACGGCAGCTTTCGCCCCAATGTTTTTGTGGAGGTCAAGAACGGCCCCATCGATTTCCAGCCGCGAGAGCCGTTCCACCCTCTGTTTGGTGCGATGTCAAAGACGCCTCTGGCACTTGAACTCCAAATCACACAGGAATATCTCGGCCAAGCCGTTCATCTGGTTTATCTGGCTCCGATGTGGAAGGAGATACTGGACTCAGATACATACGCCAAAGGAACAGGCTCGACGGTTGCCAGGATTGTAGACGGCTCTTTGTACGGCTATACCACCTCAGCCATAGTCGGCGTTGCCAATACCGGCTCGGACCGTAACTGGTGCGGCCACCACTTCGCACAGGCTAACTGGTACGCCTTCGGGCGCCTCGCATGGGATTACCAGTTAAGCGCCGAATCCATCTGCGATGAATGGATAAGGATGACATGGTCTAATGACCCGGTTGTTCTGGATGCAATCAAAACTATGATGCTCGGTTCCTGGGAAGCGTGCGTCGATTATATGACACCGCTGGGTCTGCACCACATTATGCAGGAAGGTCATCATTATGGGCCTAATCCTGCCTTTAACTCAACGAGACGGACAGACTGGAGCTCCGTTTACTACCACCGGGCTGATGCCAATGGCCTGGGGTTCGACCGCAGCAGCGCCGGCAGCAATACCGTCAGCCTGTATCACAGTCCGCTCCGAGAGCAGTTAGACAAAATAGAAACCTGCCCTGAGAAGTTTCTGCTTTGGTTTCACCATGTACCGTGGGACTATCGGCTGCAGTCCGACCGAACACTCTGGGACGAGCTTCAATACCGCTACGACGCGGGAGTTAAATATGTGGAGAAAATGCGCAGTATCTGGGAGACCTTGCACGGCAAAATCGACCCTCAGCGATATGAGCACGTCAGCAAACGGCTGAAAGAACAGCAGAAAAACGCTGAACTCTGGCGCAATGTATGCATTAAATACTTCCGGCAGTTTGCAGAGCCGACTTCGGCGAGCTCAGTCGAGCCGAAAAAATAGGGATACCGCCCCTGCTGTAGAAACTCACTGCTTGTCAAAAGCTCCTTTTTAGCTTATACTTACGTCAAATGTCTTGAAAGGACGTAAGATGAAACCAAAATTGGTCGTCGTTGGCACTGCCGGCAGAATGGGCGGACGAATTATCGCTCTCGCTGTCGAATCAAAGCAATTTGATATAATCGGAGCGGTTGAAGACAGAAACTGTCCCGAAATCGGCAAAGATGCAGGACTTCCGGCCGGAATCGGTTCAATCAATGTCAAAATCAGCCCGGATTTTCCGCCAAAGGCGGATGTGGTAATTGACTTTTCCGCACCTGCCGCTTTTGACAGCACAGTCGAATACTGTCTTAAACAAAATTGCGCCCTCGTATCAGGTACTACCGGCCTGTCTGCCGAACAAATTAAAAAAATCGATGAGGCTGCAAAAAAAATCCCCGTCATCCAGGCAACAAATATGAGCATTGGTATGAATCTGCTTTTTGAACTTGTCGGACAAGTCGCAGCGAAACTTGGCGATGAATACGATATCGAAATCATCGAAGCTCATCACCGCTTCAAAAAAGATTCGCCCAGCGGCTCTGCTATGACGCTCGCTGAAAGAATAGCAGCGCAAACTAATAAAAAATTTCCAGACTGTCTCGATATCAGCAGAAAAGGTAAAGAGGCCCTGCGAAAAAAAGGCACAATAGGCATACAGGCAATTAGACTGGGCGATACCGTAGGCGAACATTCTATTATGTTCGGCTCGCTCGGCGAAACCGTAACCATTTCGCACAGCGCACATAGCAGAGATACCTTTGCTGCGGGAGCAATCAGAGCAGCACAGTGGCTTGTCGGCAAAAAACCAGCCCGATACTCAATGGCTGATGTCCTCGGCCTCAAATAGCACTTCATCCTAATAACGCAAATGCTATTGTGGCAGCATTGAAAAACAGGTGTATAAAAATCGGCCGCAGCAGCGAGCCGCTTCTTTCATAGGCATAGCCCATACAGACAGACAAAATCAGCAACGCCGGCAGGTGCATCAGCGGATGAAGAATTGAAAAAATTATCGAAGCAATAAATATGCTCTGCCAGGGACTGTAATCAAGATCGCGCAAATAAGTCTGCAAAAGACCTCTGAAAATCAGCTCCTCAAAAATCGGCGTTAAAATTGTCGCAAAGAAAATCATCAAAAGCCGCAGACTCCATTGCTTGTTTTCAAGAATAACGGCCAGTCCTTCGTTCTGCTGCATCTGAAAATCCGGCCCCTCAATAATCCTGCCGATTCTTATAATCAAAAAAATCGCCGCCAAGACCAGCGGCCAGACCGCAACAAACATCGCCGCAGCAGAAACAATATCCTTAAAGATACCCTTCAAACTCAGACCAAAACCGCTCAAGCCGCCCTCAAAATATCTTCTGGCTGAGATGAAAATAAATATAATAATAACAATTTCAATCAGGACAAAACTCGAATAAACAGCAAGTTTTTGCTGCCAGTCGGGCAACTGGGCCGTAAGATTCTCAGCCAGATTCGAAATAACCAGATAAAGGCCGAGCCAGCCGAAAATAACCGCAAAAGGCAGATAATAAGGCATAAAATTCTGCCGAAAAATCGCCCGCTCGAGGGTGCCTCTGCCAAACCTGTTTTTTACCGCCCAGTAAATAAACAATGCCAAACCGGCCAGGGCCGAAATAATCATAAAAATAGACGCATAATCAGCAACAAAACGCCGGTTCGCTGAATCAGCCGATAATAAAATTTCCACAAAAAACACAAAACACCTCCGCCTACAGTTGCATAAACTGCTTTTTTGTATTAGATTATCTCTTTCTTTTCAAGGATTTTTAATATGGCTCTTGATATATTTAAAATTACAGGCCCTGTCAGCTTGAACGGCACAGTTACAATCAGCGGCTCAAAAAATGCCGCCCTGCCCACAATGGCCGCAACAATCCTCGCACCGGGCAAAAATACCCTGTTCGGCATTCCGAACCTCAGCGATATATCAGTAATGTGCAAACTTATAGAAAATATGGGCTGCAAAACAGCTGTTGACAGCAACACTGTTTCAATCGATTCTGCATCCATCGACAGACCGTTCGGCGATTATGAAATTGTCCGTAAGATGCGGGCCGGCGTCTGCGTCCTCGGCCCTCTGCTTGCACGCTGCGGCAGAGCCGAGGTTTCAATGCCCGGCGGATGCGCGATCGGCTACAGGCCCGTTGATATTCACCTGCGGGGTCTGCAGGAACTGGGCGCAAAAATCGAACTCAAAAACGGATACATAGTCGCTCATGCAAACAGCGGTCTTAAAGGAGCAAATATATTTTTAGGCGGGCCGTTCGGTTCGAGTGTTCTTGCAACTGCAAATGTCCTGTCGGCCGCCGTTCTGGCAAAAGGAAAAACTGTCATCGAATCCGCTGCCTGCGAGCCGGAAATAACCGACCTTGCAAACTGTCTTGTCAAAATGGGTGCTAAAATTTCCGGCATCGGCTCGCCTCAACTGATAATCCACGGCGTAAAACATTTAAACCCGGTTGAATATACCGTGATACCGGACAGAATCGAAGCCGGTACTTTTATGGCTGCTGCTGCGATAACTAAGGGAAAACTGAAATTAAAAAACTGCAGACCTGAACATCTGATGGCAGTAATCGATAAACTCAGAAGTATGAACGTTGCCGTCGAAGAAAACCAGGACGGCTGCGAAGTTTCATCGAATGGCCACATCCAGCCGACCGATATCACAACGCTTCCTTATCCGGGCTTTCCGACCGACCTGCAGGCCCAGTTTATGGCCTGTTTGTGCCTTGCAAAAGGAAACAGTGTAATAACTGAAAAAATCTTCCCCGACAGATTTATGCACGTGGCGGAACTCAGCAGAATGGCTGCGAACTTAAGAAAAGAAGGCCCTCACATAATAGTCAGCGGCGTTGAAAAACTTATTGCCGCTCCGGTAATGGCTTCCGATTTGCGCGCCTCAGCCGCTCTTGTCCTTGCAGCCCTTGCCGCTTATGGCCAAACAACCGTAAACCGCGTCTATCACATCGACAGAGGCTATGAAAAAATCGAAGAAAAACTCAACGCCGTCGGCGCTAAAATCGAACGCCAGAGCGTTTAAACTTTATCTGTTATGGCTGAAAAAATCGACATATACAAACTTGCCAATGGGATGACGATACTGGGCATACCGATGGCCGGCGTACAGTCGGCTGCGTTTGATTTTCTGCTGCCGGCAGGAGCCTCTGTTGTGCCTGACGACTGCTGCGGCGCGCCTGCCGTAATCTGTGACTGGATTTTCAGAGGCGCAGGCGGCAGGACAAGCAGAGAACTTACCGATATGCTCGACGGCCTTGGGCTGCACCGCGGCAGCAGCGTCAAATCAAAACATATCAATTTATCAGCGGCTCTCGGAGCGGATAATCTTCTTAAAGCTGTCGAGCTTTACGCAGATATAATTCTTAATCCCGCTCTTAACGGCGAACAGTTTGATTTCTCAAGACAACTCGCATTACACGAACTGTCAAGCCTCCAGGATGACCCAATGCATAAAACCATGCTCCTGCTGCGGGAACATTTCTATCCCGACCCGCTGGGAAGAAGCCCGCTCGGCTGCCAGAAGGATTTGCAGAACCTGACAGCACAAATGTGTAAACAGATAATTTCTGAAAATTTCAATATCTCTGAAATTATCTTCGCCGTTGCAGGAAAATATGATTTTAAAAGCCTTTGCTCGTTGTTCGAAAAACTCTTCGGCTCTGAAAAACCCAAAAAAACAAAAAATATAAATCCCAAAAAACAATCTCTTGTCTATCACCATCAGCAATATGACGGAGCTCAGGTGCACATCGGCATTATGACCCCGACCGTAACACCTCAAAGTGCGGATTATTACAACGCAAGAGTTGCTGTTGCCATCCTTTCAGACGGCACGAGCTCAAGGCTTTTCACAGAGGTCAGAGAAAAAAGAGGTCTTTGTTACGCCGTCGGCGCAAGCTATCACAGCCTTAAGGAAATGGCAGGCATCGGCTGTTACGCCGGAACAACGCCGGATAAGGCACAACAAACCTATGATGTAATAATAACCGAATTCAAAAAACTTGCCGACGTGCTAAGCGAAGATGAACTCAAAAGAGCAAAAATCGGACTCAAAAGCAGCCTTATAATGCAAAGCGAATCGACTATAGCGAGAGCACAGGCAGCCGCGATGGATTACTATATGCTCGGCAAAGTCAGAAGCCTTGATGAAATAAAACAGCAGATAGAAAAAATCAGCATCCAGAGTGTTCTTAAATATCTGAAAAATAATACATTTGAAAAATTCTGTTCTATAACAATAGGACCAGCAAAGATAAAACCCCAATAACATGGAATTCAAACACAAAAAACTTGCAAACGGCCTCGACATCATCGCGGAAGTTAATAAAGACGCTCAATCCGCAGCGGTAGGTTTCTTTGTCAGAACCGGCGCGAGAGATGAAACCGACAAAATTAACGGCACAAGCCATTACCTCGAACATATGCTCTTTAAAGGCGCTGACAGCCTTTCAGCCCACGATGTCAACCGCTGTTTTGACGACCTCGGCGCACAATACAATGCCCATACTACTGAGGAAAACACCGTTTACTACTCTGCGACCCTTCCCCAGCAACTTTACGAAGCTGCAAAACTGTGGTGTCAGCTTATGCGACCGGCAATAAGAGATGATGATTTCAATATGGAAAAAAACGTCATCCTCGAGGAAATCGCTATGTACAAAGACCTGCCGGATTTCGATGTCAGAGAAAATTGCAGAGCTCTGCATTTCGGCTCGCATCCCTGCGGTAAAAGTGTTCTCGGCTCGGTTGAGAGCGTAAAGGCTCTGACAAGCGAACAGATGAGAGAATATTTCGGCAGCAGATACACTCCCAATAACGTAACCGCTGCAGTGGCAGGAAACTTCGACTTTGAAAAAATCTGCGATTGCATCCAGGCTGGCTGCGCCGACTGGCAGCCCAAATATGCCGACAGAAAAAAAGAGTATTTCGCAGGAACTGCAAAAAAAGAACACCAGAAAAGAAAAAATCTGACCTGCCGGCACATCTGCCTGATGAGTCCGACTGTTTCCTATCAGGACCAGAGAAGCTATGCCGCTGCACTGCTTGCAAAAATCATAGGTGACGATACAGGCTCAAGATTCTTCTGGCAGCTTGTCGATACTGCCGTCGCTGAAACTGCCACCATGCACTGCGAAGCAATGGATGGCGTGGGAGCATATTACAGCTATATTCGAACCGCCGAAGAAAACGGCTCAAAAGTCATGCAGATTGTTGAAGATATTTTCAAATCGCTGCAGAAGGAAAAAATCTCCGCCCCCGAACTCCAGAAAGCAAAAAACAAGGTTCTGTCGTCAATTACAATCAAAAACGAAATCCCAATGGGAAGACTAATTGAGCTGGGTTTTAACTGGGTCTATCTAAAGCAGTATCGGCCCATTGAAGATGAAATACAGCGGATTAAAGAAGTTAGCCTCGATGATTTGACAGCTTTGCTGCGGGATTTTCCGCTTATGCCGTTTACGCAATTTTCGCTTGGCCCGGAGTAACCTCTTTGGGGACACGAATTTACACTGTTTTTAACTTCGATATTCATTATTCATTATTCCATCCTCCGTAGCCGGATTTTCTCTTGCAAAACAACCGGCTAATGATAGAATAATAGAACAAGGATGGATTTATGCAAAACGATAGTTACAACAACCGGATTGAGCAAGATATTGCAAGATGCAAACAGGACTTCTTAAAGGCTGTCGGGCAGCAGAACGAATCATCCCAGCCGAAAAATTCAAAATCAGCTCCACGTGTCATGCCTGTCTTTGAGGATATTTTAAAAAACAAAGCCGCACAGGCACATCCGCCTGTTCAGAACACCGGCTCACTCGTCGGGGCGGAGCCCGCTGCAGCCCGAAAAGAGTTTGTAAGTCGAATGGTCGAAAAAATAAGCCGTCCCCAGCAGCAGGACCGCTCAAGCGAAATGCCTTCGCTTGACCTCGGCAGTCAGATTCTTGCTCAACAAAGAAAAGTAGCAGGACTTAAAAGAAAATCCCCTCTGCAAAACAACAATTCAGACGGCAATTTGCAGCAGGAAGCTCAGCCTCAAAAAATGCCTGTAAATTCAATGCCTTCTGCTCCCGCTTCGCCTCAACAGCTTATCATCGCCGACATCGTAGCAAGAGAAATCATGTCCCTTTCTGCCGCAAGGTAAATCAGAAAAATAATAAAACCGTTATCCCGATTTATCGGGATTCCACAATTTTTATTTTTGAATTTTGAATTTATAAAAACAGACGCCTTAAAAAGACGTCTGTTTTTATAATCTAGCCCCAAGGGGATTCGAACCCCTGTTGCCGGGTTGAAAACCCGGTGTCCTGGACCGGCCTAGACGATGGGGCCGAAGATATAAATTCAATCACCCAACGCAGTTTTCGCGATTGTACCGCCGGGATTACTCCATCTCTATCGCTTCAACAGGGCACTCGTCAACACAAACACCACAGTCAACGCAAGTGTCGACATCTACTACCGCCTTGCCATCAACCATTTTTATCGCTTCAGCCGGGCAGGCATCAATACACGCCTCACAACCGGTGCATTTGTCTTCATTTACTTTTGCCGGCATAAAAAATCCCTTTCAAAAACAACATAAACGCAACGTTTTACAAATTACACAATTTGAGGCGGAAATAATACAAAAGTCAAGCCAATTTGACAACAAAAAATTCGGCAAAATCCAAATAAAAAATAAATTTAGCTTATTCATAACCCTATATTAACAAAGGTTTAAAGTCAAAATTACATATTCAGGACGTAAAGAAGATAGATCCGAAATCCGAAATCCGAATATCGAAATCCTCCACAGGACACCTTACGGTGGAAACAAATTCGAATTACCAAAATTCAAAATTTTCAAAAAATCGACGACAAGAAATAAGGATTTACAACACAAACAGTTAATAAAAAATAAGGACTTATGGCCCATTCGACATGGTTCGACTACGCTCACCACAGGCGCTCAGGGCAGGCAAAATCGACTACATAAAATAAAGACTTATGATAAAAACTACCACGAAAATAAAGGAGTTATGAACGATTTTCTCGAAAATTTGCGCAAGTTTTTTTGACATTTGCGCAAGTTTTTAAAATTACGCTAAAAATGAGGGTGGAAATTTTCAATTTTTTCGTTTTTTTCGTTTTTTTACCCTAAAATTACCAAGAAATGAGGAGTTTTTACGAATTTCGAGCGTTTTTTGCAACTACGACTTGCGCAAAATTTGTTATGTGGACAATTCGAGGTTCCTTTGGTAAAATTCCTGCGGCCAGACCACAGTGGAGAAAAAAATACCTCTAAATTTTGAGGTATTTATTACAATAACATTTTCTAATGAGGTGTCTAAATTGCAGATATAAAAAAGCTGTAGAACCGTGGTTTGCACGGGCTACAGCGGTCGCCTTTCGGCGGTGCCTGCGAATTTTTCGTCTTGTTGTGAAAAAACGCAAGCCGGGATTAGTTACACAAGCGGCATTATAGGGTTTCTGATAAATATTGCAAGAGAATTTTTACATAAAATTAGGAGAGTTTTATGAAATTGTTGGGATTAGATATTGGTACAAATTCGGTCGGTTCAGCAGGAGTTGACACAGACGAGCGAATAATAAAAATGGGCGTAGGTGTGTTTCCTGCGGGGGTAGAGGAATCAGAAGACAAACGCGGCGCACCTAAAAACCAAGCAAGACGAACCTATCGTGGCCAACGCAGAAGCATTGAACGCCGTGCCGAAAGGAAATGGCAAATGCGAAAATTCTTAGCGGAGTTGAGTTGGACGCCCACTGATACAGAGATGAAATTAAACCCATGGTCTTTGAGAAAAAAAGGCCTTGACGGAGAGCTTACGCCTCGTGAATTCGGTCGTGTTCTATTGCACCTTGTGCAACGACGAGGAGCGTATGGATTTAACGAGGAGCCGGAACAACCAGAAAATACTGAAAAAGAGGAACAAGAGAACAGCAAAAATACAGAGACAAAAGACAAAGAGGCAAAGAAAATCAAAGGGGCAATCGACCATGCGAAAGAGGAAATGAAAAATCGCAATGCAAGAACCTTTGGGGAATTGATGGCAGTGCTTTACGAAGAAAGAAAAACACCTCTTCAGAAAAAAGACGCAAACGGCAATGTTATAAAAGTGGGACAGGCAATTCGCAATCGGACAAACGCTGCCAAAGAACCCACATATGAATTTTGTGCAGACCGAGACCTGCTCTGGAATGAATTTGATACTCTGTGGAAAAAACAGAAATCTTTTAATGGTGAACTTGCAAATCAGTTAACTGACCCTGTCAGAAAAAAACTTGATGACAATTCGAGCGATGCAACGTGGAGATATAAAGGAATATTATTTGGTCAGCGTAAAACATACTGGGATATGGGAACTATGGGAAGGTGCGATTTGGAACCTACTGACCTTAAATGCCCCAAGGCTGATATGTACGCTCAGGATTATCTTGTCCTTGAGACATTAAACAATATAAGGATAACTCCGCCAGGTGAAGTTTCGAGACCGTTGAATAACGAGGAAAAACCAAAGGTTTTTGAGGTTCTAAAAGATCAAAAGACCGTTACCGCTGCAACAGCAAGAAAAGCATTAGGGCTTCATAAAGGAGAAAATAAAACCCTTTATACGTTGAGTTTAGACGCTGACCCAAAGAGAAAATTAAACACATGGTGGTTTTATCGTGAAATAATCTCTAGTGCAATTAGTGAATCGAATTGGGAGAAGCTTACATCGGCACAAAAAGACTCAGTAAATAAAGCCATATTAAAGTTTGACCCGACCTCTGAAAAAGACAAAAAGTATTTAGCGGAAGGCTGTAAAAAATGGTGGGGCTTTGATGAGAAACAGGCTGAAAAGTTTATAGAAGCGTGGACAAAACGGCCAAAAGCAGAAGATCGGCTGGAGTATTCCAGGAGAGCTATAAAAAATTTGCTTCCATATATGCGTGACGGATTTACGGTTAATGAGGCAAGAAATCTTTTCGCAGAAGATGCGACAAATGGAGCAACGAATGAGCAAAGAAGACGGTATAGTTTCAAAGGAGGCAGTGGTAATCATGCAATGCGGAGATTTCAACAAAAACATCCTGATTTACTACCGCCTGCGCCGGCAATGCTAAGTAATCCTGTTGTCCGCAAGGCAATCCATGAAGTAAAGCGGCACATCCAGGAACATATAAGAAAATTCGGTTGTAAACCTGACAGAGTAATAGTTGAACTGGTAAGAGAAGCCAGACAATCAGCGGTTGTGAGAAATAAAAAACTATCTGAAAATCGAGAGCGTGAAGAAGAAAAAAGAAAAATAATGGAAGAATTTGGTTTGGAACAAAAAACCAAAAATCAGCAGGAAAAGGCCGTTAAAAGGGTATTACTTTGTCGAGAGCAGAAAGAGCAATGTGCATATTGTGGTAACGGAATCAACGCTATCAGCGAAAAAACTGCGGCAGAAGGAAATGGGGTTGAAATCGACCACATAATACCAGAGAGTCGTGGAGGAAATAGCTTTCTGAGTAATTTATTACTTTGCCATACTGGCTGTAACCGTGGGAAAGGGAACAAAACCCCAAAAGAGTGGTTCACCGAAGAACGGTTTCAGAAGTTTGAACAGAGGTTAAGGCATCTCAAGGAAAAAAATCTAGTAAAGTGGGATAATCTTCATAAAGATGCGCCAGATTTAGACGAATTCGTAGCTTCGCAACTTACAGATGCAGCATACGCCGCAAAACAAGTTGTTAACTGGCTTCGAGATGTTCTTTATAATGGAGAAAGAGATGGAATCAAAAGAGTTTTTACAACAAGCGGGCGATATACAGCACTTTTGCGCAGAGATTGGCAGCTTTTCCCAGACAGCAAAAAGGGAGAACCTTTTGAAAAAAACCGTTCTGACCATAGGCATCACGCCTTAGACGCTGTTGCTATAGCGCTCTCAGGGCCGGATAGAGTGCAACAAATTTCGCTGCTATTCCAAAAACTTGAGAAAGCCGAAGAAGAGGGCAAAAAACTTGCGGAGAGACCACTGATAAGCCCACCATGGGGAAATGTCGAAAGTTTCCGTGCGCAGGTTATGAATGAATGGAGAAATTTGGTAGTTTCTCACAGGCCCGCCGCCCGAAAAATAGTTGGGGCTTTCCATAATGATACACAATACGGCCCAATACTTGATAAGGATGGAAATTTGACCGAACAATTTACCTTACGCAAATTTGCTATTGAACTGACCCCAAACCATTTACAAGTGCTTAAAGGTTGGGATGAACTGCGGGAAAAACTGAAAAACTGCTCATCAAAGCGGGAACGAAAATCTATAAGATTAGAAATGCTTAAACTGCCGGATGTAAAACCCGGGAAATCCGGTGTAATTCGTGATAGATGGTTTAGAGAAGAAATAAGAGAATGCCTGAGAACTGAAGGGTTAGACCCCGACAATTTCAGCGAAAAAGAAATAAAAAAACTTGTCAAAGAAAAAGGCCTGTTTCTAAAAAGCGGAGTCCCTATCCGCCAATTTACTCTTTTGCGGTCTCCAACTGTAATAACAATTCCACGAAAGCAGTGGAATTTAAGCACCGGTAAAATGGAATATGACCCTCACCAAAAAGCAATTAGGGCATACGAGCCACAGAATAACCATCACATAGAAATCAGAGAAAATGAAAAAGAAAAATGGACCGGTGAGGTTATTAGAAATTTTGATGCCGCAAAAAGAGTAAATCCGCCAAAATCAAGCGGGCTAAAACCTCTGCCTGCAATTAATCGTGATGATTCCCAAAATGGCAAATTTGTTATGTCCTTATCAATCGGCGAGATGGTTTATATGCGACATCCCGAAACCAAAGTGCCGGGGTATTTTGTTGTTTTTAAGATAGATGGCACCGGCACAATACACTTTACCCCTCACTATGATGCAGGAAGAGACAAAGAAACAGAAAAAGCCAAAGCGAGAGAAGAAGTCAAAAAAACGGGCAGCAAAACAGGCGGTTTAAAGCCTTCCGATATTCAACATCTCGGCATTGAAGAAGGGCAACCACCTGTTAAAGTGTGGATAAGTCCGCTTGGCGAAGTTAAGGAACTAATTAGAGATTAAGTTTGATTAAAAAGATAATAGAGATTTCGCGGGAAAGGACATCTCTATCAATAAAATACGGCCAGTTAGTTATTAAGCAGGACGGTAAAGATACAAGCTCAATACCCTGTGAAGACATTGGCGTACTTTTAGTCGATAATCAAGCGACAAATTATACACACTGTGTTTTTACTGAATTATTAAAATGCGGCGCGGCTGTGGTGCTTTGTGACAGCAATCATTTGCCAGCCGGGATGCTTTTGCCGATAGAAGCCAATACAATCCAAACCGAAAGATACGCAAAACAGATAAACGCAAAAGAGCCGCTCAAAAAGAAACTCTGGCAGCAGATAGTACGCGCGAAAATCAGACATCAGGCAAAACTTATCAAAGACGAAACGCAAACTTACAAAGCATTAACAGCATTGATAAGTCAGGTTCGCAGCGGCGACCCTTCTAATATCGAGGCGAGGGCAAGCAAATTATTCTGGAGTGCCTATATTCAAGGTTTGGAATTCAGAAGAGATGCTGAAGGGAAGCCGCCGAATAATCTATTGAATTACGGTTATATGGTAATGCGGGCGGCGGTGGCGCGTGCGATTTGCAGCGCAGGATTATTGCCTTCTGTCGGACTTCATCATCGAAACAGGTATAACGCGTTTTGCCTTGCAGATGATTTGGTCGAGCCTTTCAGAGGATTTGTTGAGGCGAAAGTTAAGGAAATTGTTGAAGGCGGAGACTGGGAGGAATTAACGCAGACGATAAAAGCAAGACTGCTTGAGGTGCTTTATGATGAGGTTGAAATTGCAGATTATAAAGGGCCGCTAATGGTCGGGCTTCATCGGACAGCGGCATCGCTTGTAAGATGCTTTTGCGGAGAACAGAAGGAAATTGAATTACCAAAAATTTAACCGCGGATTTCACGGATTCCGCAGAAATAAAAAGGAACTGGATTCCCGCTTTCGCGGGAATGACGCGCTGCCGTGCCGGCGGCGGCTAAACAAATATTGATTTATGATAATAAGCGGGTACAGGGCAGTGTGGATTTTTGCGATGTTTGATTTGCCGACGGATACGGAAAAGGCACGAAAAGATTATACGCATTTTCGAAAAAACCTTTTAAAAGACGGCTTTGCTATGCTACAATACTCAGTATATGCAAGGCACTGTGCAAGTGAGGAAAATGCCGATGTTCATTACCGCAGGATACAGATTTTTTTGCCGCCGGATGGCGAGGTTCGGCTTGTTACAATCACTGACAAACAGTTTGAAAAAATGCAGATTTTCTGGGGAAAAATGCGAAAACCGACACCTCCAGCACCCAAACAGCTCGAATTATTTTAGGCTGTTCGGTCCACAAGTCCTTACAATTGCTCAGGTTGCGGAACAGGTAGTGTAACAAATCCCGACCTGATGTCAATCCACAACAATGACCCACTTTATGATATCAAACATCTGAGTGTAACAAATCCCGACCTGATGTCAATCCACAACGCCTTGCCGTAGTCTTCGGCCATTACGAGCAGTGTAACAAATCCCGACCTGATGTCAATCCACAACGGGAATAGACTAATGGCGCAAATATATGTTAGTGTAACAAATCCCGACCTGATGTCAATCCACAACTAGATGTTATAGCTATAGGACAACTTTTCCAGTGTAACAAATCCCGACCTGATGTCAATCCACAACCGCATGGTCCGTGAACGTCGGCTTGCCCGAAGTGTAACAAATCCCGACCTGATGTCAATCCACAACTCATCATACGGAATATGCGGAATGGCAAAGAGTGTAACAAATCCCGACCTGATGTCAATCCACAACGTGCTTCTGCAGGCATCTCCGCTCTTATCGAGTGTAACAAATCCCGACCTGATGTCAATCCACAACCCGGACGTTTCGATATCTGCCGGCCGCATAAGTGTAACAAATCCCGACCTGATGTCAATCCACAACCGGCGAAGCTGAATCCTTTGCCTGGAAAGCAGTGTAACAAATCCCGACCTGATGTCAATCCACAACATACTGGGGCTGACGGTTTTCCTGACGGTTAGTGTAACAAATCCCGACCTGATGTCAATCCACAACAATATGACGGGGGGGGGCCGAAAGCAAAGGCAACAATTCGTCATGTGTCGTGTGTAGTGCACTAAAAAATTGCCACAGGGAAAATCAATCCGCCGGGGGCGGATTAGGCAGATTGATATCGTTGGTGTTGGGTTCGACAAGCTCACCACGGGCCGTTTCAACTTTGCCTGAAAGGAGCGCGGCCAATTTCCGAACCTGCGGCTGCGGGTCATTTTTCGCTGTCCAGCTCAAAACAGGCTTAAACTTTTCATCCTGAGTTCTGGCAAGAGCAAAAACAGCCATTAATCTTACAGGCCAGTTGGGATTATTTAATTCCGCCGATACTGCTTCTGTCAGCCGGTAATCCAGTTTCAGCCTTAACATTGCAGCGATTGTCTGCACCTTTAAAATCCAGTCATCTTCAGCCAGACACCTGGCAAGTGCCGAACTTAATAACTGCGGCTCCGCATATAGAAATCTGTAAGCAGGGCCGGTTTGTCTGAACTTCTGCTGTTCGGCAAGCAGGCCTGCAAAAAGCTGGGCGGATTTTGTCTTCTGACCCTGATGTCCTTTCTTCAGCGCATCAAGCCTCTGCTGCAGATAGCGGGTGCTGATATCAAGTTTGCGACGACTTAGAATCACCTGTGCAGGTTTTATTGCAAGTGCGTTTCTTATCCGGCCGTCCGCAGTTACCTGCGGGTCAACGTAGGCCGTATATTCAAGGTTCAGTTCCGCCTGCGGGTGACAGTCAAGAATACATTTTATCCTGCCGGTATCGAGCCGCAGCGGAATAAACAACGCATCGCCCGGCCTGATTTCGTATGACGGACGGACAGTTTTAACAATAAGAGCCGGCATCTGCTCGGTCAAATCGCCGGCTATCTTCGCATCGATTCTTATATTGCCTTTGAGCATCGCATCGGGGCATACGACCATCGGCTCCGAATAATTATTTATTATCGCAAGATTGCCTGTGATTTCACTTCCGTAAGAAAACGCAGAACCTTTTACCTTGAACTCCAGCGATACCATCTTTTCAGGTTCAATAAACTGACTGAAAAACGTCTGCCCAAAATCACTCTGCAGTGCCGTTATAAACGCTGCGGAATCAATCACAGGTTCATATTCAGAGCCGAGCTCTTTAAGTTTTGCTTTTGCCTTTTGTGCCTCAAAACTTCCCGGCAGGGTATCAACCACCTTCTTAAGCAGGTCCGCTGCTGAATTTGCATCTTCCTTTTGCATAAGAACCATCGCCTTGGCAAGTCCCGCTGCCTGTGTCGTGGTACCGATTTTTTCCAGCAGCGGCCCGGCAAGTTCGCTCTGTTCGCTTATTATAAGTGCATAAGCAAAAAGCGAAGCAGCACTGACCGAATTCGGCTCGGCATCATAGGCCTTCGTCGCCCAGGTCAGAACCTCCTCGGAATTGACGTCGACTAAAAAAGCGAAAAACCATGCGAAATCCTCAAGCTCCGATGCAGAGACCTTCTGCCTGCCGGCAAGAATTTCACCTGCACGTGCTTCTATCCTATCGAGTATCGCTTTCTGATTCTGTTTGTCATCGCTCTGCAAAGCTGCTGCCGAAGCAATTGCTTCGACCTGTACATCAAAGATACCTTTGTCGCGAAGCTGCTCAAGTATCTGCCGACACTGGATGTACTGCCGGGCGTTATAACAGTTAAGAATCCACGGCCTGTAAATGTCCAGTCCTACAGATTTCTGTTTGTTAAGATACCTGAATAAATCCACACAGTATCGGTATGCCGCCGAAGCAGGCTCATAAAGTCCGAGTACTTCTACATATTGCGCAAATCTCAAGGCAGAGTCAAAATCAAGCGGGTTGGCCCTTACTGCGAAACGGAGATTCTGAAGATAGACAATGTCAGGCAGCGGTTGTCCCCCTGTCTCGGCAAGCTCGGCAAGCTTGGCAAAGGCAAGACGGTTGTATTTGTTCGCTAAAAAAGCCCGCGCAAGATATCTTTGAGCCTCGGCAGCATCGGCAGTTTCAGCCACCAGAAGCCCAAGCTGCGCCGAGAGGTCTGATGCAAACATGACATTTTTCTGCTGGAACCGATAAATTAGTTTCGTCAGCAGCTCTTCGCGCTCCTCTCTGCTGTCGAGTCTTTCAAGCAGATACCCTACCGCCTTTGACGCAACTTCAAGGTCTGTTGAGTGGTCGATATATTCATTAAGCGCCAGTTTAACGGCATCTGAAAAATTCTCTTCGGGATATTGCCATGCAATATCAATAATATCAGCCAGAACATAATTTGCCCTGCTGTCGAGATTAACCGCGGCATCGAAAAATATAATCGCCTGCCTCGCTGAAAGAAAATTAGCATCTTTGGCTGTATAAAGCTCATAGCCGACATCATAAAAAGTTTTTGCCGTCAGAGGAGAAAGCAATTCTTCCTGCCCGGCAACCATACCGGTGCCGACAATCGTATTAATCTCGGCAGCCGCCTCGGCCCTGGCAGCCGTATCAGTCCTGGCAACTGTATCAACCTTAGCAGCCGTATTAACGTCGGCAACAATATTAGCCTCGGCAACTGCATTAGCCTCGACGGCTGCACCAGCACCGGCAGCGGAAAAAATTATAAGAATAAACAAAATCAGAATTTCTGCTTTTTTACTAAACATTTCCAAATCTATTTAAAGTGTCCCTTAATCCTTATATCGGCTATAACTGTTTATAAATGAAGTATTTATGCAACAAAGACAACTGTCGAAAACACATTTGTCCCCCATTCGGTTTAACTTGTTTTATTTTAACAACTTACGGCCCGTTATGAGCGAAAGCATCTCAACTTTTAAAAGTACCGCTCCTGCCAGATACAAAAAAGCTGCAACAAAGACCGCGGCCAGCAACTGTACAACTTGCGGCAAAGAATAAGTCAGATTAAATATAAAAAACGTAATAACAAACATAACTGACGTATTAACTATAGTTTTTACAAGTTCGATAATTACGCCGTCGAATATCTTTCTGCCGAATTTTTTTGCAAGGCCTTTTAAAAGTATCCCTACCTGAAGATATGAACACAGGCTTGTTGAAAGTGCAAGTCCCGCAGCGCCCATCGGCCAAATCAATACAAGGTTAAGTATCAAATTCAATACTACCGCTGTCAGAGTTGTTCGCATCGGCTTGCGCGAGTCCTGCGTTGAATAATAAGCTTTCGCACATATCTGCTGCATAAAAAAGCCGGTCAGCCCTATTGTATAACAAACCACAATAGGAGCGGTAAGAACCATATCTTCTGCGGTAAATCTGCCGCGCTGGAATAAAAGACTTATCAACGGTTTTCGAATCAGAATCAGGCCGACCGTTGCAGGGAAAGCTGCAAATATCGCGCCCTTGATGCTTCTCGCGATTGTCGCACACAGAGCCGCCGTATCCCTTCTGGCCGCATCTGCGCTCATAACCGGAAATACTACCGTCGCTAAACTGATGCCGAACACTCCAAACGGAAACTGATACAGTCTTTGAGCATAGAATATTCGTGAAACAGTCCCTGCGTACATAGGATACGCAATCTCTCTGCCGAAAAACATAAAGCTCATACCCTTTTCGACAGAGCTTGAGAACAACAGGGCAATGAATTTGTCCATCAGTGTATTTATCTGCGTGGCGACAAGGCCAAGAATCATCGGCCCCATAAGCAGTATAACCTTCCTGAATGCCTCAGACCGTATGTGCCAGGCAGGCCTGACTTGAACACCCATAATCTTAAGAGGTATCAACTGACTGCCGAACTGCAGAAATCCGGCGGCTATCACTGAACAGGCCTGAAAATGCACCTGTTCGTCGAGGTTGTTTAAGAATATCCAACTGCCGAAATACAACGAAACTATCATTACAACATTTAGAATTATCGGCGCAAAGGCGGGAAGGGCAAAATGCCGATGGGCGTTCAGCACACCGCCTGCAATAGCTTCAAGGCATATCAGAATCATATAAGGCAGCATTATGCCTGTAAGCGAAAGTTTAAGCGCCGTCGCGGACATCGGCGAAAAGAAAAAATACCATACCCAGACCAGTATCTCTCCGCCCAGAACAAGACTTGCAAGCATTACAAAAACAGCGGTTAATACTGTTGAAGCAAGCCGCTCGGCGGATTGGCGGTCTCCGACAAGTTCCTCGCTGTAAACAGGAATCAGAGAACTTGATGCCGCCCCTTCTCCGAAAATGCCTCGCGCAAGATTGGGTATCATAAATGCGATTACCCAGCTGTCCATCAGCTCAGTCGCACCAAAAAAGAACGCAAAAACCATATCGCGAAGCAAACCTGTTATGCGGCTGACAATCGTAAGCAAAACTGTCTGTCTGAATCCTTTGAACATAATGAAAAAGTAAAAGGTAAAAGGTAAAAAGTCAAAAGTAAAAAGTGTGGAATCCGTTTTATGGCGGATGTTTTTTCCTATACCCTAACCCCTATACCCTACTCGTGTTGTCCTGCAACAGCCAACACAAACGCAAAAACCTTGTTCGCCCCTGCCTCTTTCAAGGTCTTCGCACATTCATTCAGTGTTGCTCCGGTCGTTTTGACGTCATCAACAAGACAGATATTTTTGCCTTTAAAATTATGCCCTTTCCTGACGGCAAAAGCGCCTTTGACATTTTTTCTCCTTGCTGCTGCTGTTGTAAGCTCAGTCTGCTGTTGGGTATAACGGATGCGAACAAGGTCGGTGTTGAACCTCGCATTGCCGAAGTTTAGGCCTTTGGCGATGAGCGCTGACTGATTGAAACCCCGCTGAAATCTCCTTCGCCAATGCAGCGGTACTGGCACAATAAAATCCACAGAGTCGGAAAAATCCGAGCGAAGAATCGCATCCCGTGCAAGATTCAAAAGAGGTTCGAGAAGATACGTGCGGTCAGACAATTTAAATTTAATAATCAGGTTCCTTAACGGTTCCCGATAAACGCCTGCACAGGCAATCGAATCAAAATCGAGATTTTGCCCGCGACAGTCGGCACAACCGTCCGGCAGCTTTGCAAAAACGCTTAACTCTTTGCCGCAACGGAGACAGTATGAATCAACAATACAAAATCCCAGCCTCTGCCAGCAGTCGGAGCAGAAATATTCGTCATCTTCACAAATAGCGGCATCGCAGAGGCGGCAGTAATTCCGCCAGGCAATCTGCCGCAGGTTCTTAAAAAAATTTCCAGCCGAATTTATAATCCTTTTCACAGAAGCAATTATAAAAATCGCCGCAGAAAAATAAAGAAGATTCAGAATTGTACGTTATTTGCAAACCTGCCAATCTCCGGACTCGGCGCATACCAGGTCGAGTCTTATTTTTACTTCAAATCGAACAAGCTGTTGTCAAGCGGCCCGAACCAGCCAAGCATCACATCGGATGAATTAATCCCATCATAAATAACTATATTAAAATCAGTCATTGTCTCTGAACTTGTATGTCCATCCGCCCAGCCGACATTCGCCCTGCCCCTATGCCTGAAATGTATCGAGGGCCACGCATAGCCCCATCCGTTAAACAGCGGTTCAGCAAATGAATACTCCAAGTAATAAGGCTTCCCTCTATCTGCTTTGGCCATTGCACAATCAGCGAACATTACTGTTTGGGCCGACGAGGCAACTTCAACATTTCTGACGGGCTTTTTACAATTTTCATCGCTATCCCCCTCCCATATTCTTGAGCCTACATAAAACATATTATAGCCGTATCCGCCGCATCCATCCTCATAGTTAAACTCCCACGGGTCTCCTTTTCTGAAGTTAACCTTTTGAGGGCATTGTTTGATTTTGCCGTCGACGAGGTAGGAGGAAATAGGGCTTTTGCTTGAGTCAAAGGGACTGTTGTTATTACAACGTACACCATGCCAACGCTGGTTGTTCGTGGTATAAATATCCAGCGCCGCCAAGACGAAATAACCATCGTTTTCCATCGCATAACCAGTACTTGCCAGCACAAGCTGATAAAGATTGCTTCTACAAACAACTGCTTTGCCCTGCGAACGTGCCGAACCGAGGGTAGGTATCAAAATACCCATAAGCAAGGCTATTATTGCCATAACAACCAGCAGTTCTACAAGCGTAAATGCTTTTTTTGATGCAATCATAAATCACTCTCAACCTATGGCTGCTTTTGATGAATCACGCCTACCGCATCCAGGTCGAAACCGCCGGTGGAAAAGGGGGTCGGCCAGGGGTCATTTATTTTATTGCCAAGAGAGTCCATGCTTGACCATTCAGCAAGCCATTCAAACATAAACTGTTCGATATCAGCCATGTCAATAACCCTATAAGGAACAGCGATATCGCATCGCTGATTCCATCGAGCATCCTGAGGTTTACTTAAATACGCAGCATTTAGTATGCTGTAATCAGAAAAATTCACAAATCCGTCATTATTAAAATCAGCAGACTGAATACAGCCCACCACATCGATTATCCTTACATGCGTAATCGAATTAACATCCAAACCTTCGATACCGGCAAGCTCCTGCAGGTCAAACGGTGTGCCGTAACCTGCTCTATATTTGCCGGCAAGATTATGGATATTAGTCGCATCCACACTGCCGAAAGTACCGACTTGAGTATTAGGGTCTGTAAGCGAAACAGCATCAAAACAAAAGAAATTATTGCCATCGCTGCTGACTTCAACAAATCCAAGCTCTAAAAAGCTGTCGCTGAAGCTGTTTTCAAAAACCGCGAAATCATATCCATCTCCATTTGTTATTGGATTTTGAAAGCTGAGCGTAGCCATTCCTCCATCACCAAGACTTACCACGCTATACACGTTATAAATGTCGCACTGAGCATGACCGAGACAATTTGTACCATCACCAAAGCTGACATATCCCAATTCAGGCCTGCTGATGTCAATATAACCGCGCTCAATAACGGCAGCCTTAGCCCAGGCAACGATATTGGGGTCATTCATATCAATAGCTGTTGAGCCTGCCTGACCTGCCGGCGGAGCATAAGGACCGCCCAGCAAAACAGGGCAGAAAAAGACAAAAACCAAAACAGTTTTTTTTAACATTTATATTCTCCTCCTTCGAGACAACAATAATCCGCTCAAGCCCGTCAAAATTAAAGTCGCCGGTTCCGGAATTACAAGATTATCCATAGCAAAATATGCAGGCGTATTCATCCCCCAGTCTCCAACATCACTGGAACTGAGGGCAAATTCGAGACTCTTTATCGTACCCAGTGAATGCAAGTCAATATATTCCCAGCTATCGACTATATAATCCTGACCACTGTCTTCAAAACGATAATCAGCAAGATAGAAATCAATTGTACCAGTTACCAAATCCGATGCGTCTTTGCCGGTAACGGTTAATTTAAACCAGTCTTCGTCGCCGCCAGTATCGCCGCCAAATTTCTTACTGAAACCACTGCCTGCAAGCATATCTAAAGCAGCATAAGTAGTGTTGGTAAAATAAGCCCCAAAAACTGCGCATGGGTTTGCGAAACTTATCGATGTCGGGATAACATCATAACTGCCGGTCCAATTAAGGCTGAGAGCCGATATAGCATAATTATTCGAACCGTTGACACCTCCGCCGGCATAAGCGCTAAATTGATTTTCGTAACCGGCTGTGGTCGTATCGGTCATGTTTGAGTAAATAAATCCGTCCCATGAATACCCTCCATCATTATGATAAAAGTTGACTCCGCCGCTGCTAAAACCAGTTTCACCTGAGCCGGCACCGCCCCAATGGCTCTCCGGCAAAAGCAGATTATCATCAAAAGTTACAACTGAAGCATTTACGATAAAAGCGATGCTTAAAACTACCGACAAAATCGTGAAAATCTTTGTACTCATACTTTTCTTCTCCTTTTCTCATAAAAAACCGTAGGATTTTGTGGGAATAATTAAAAGCCAATAAAAAAGCCGCCGTTCCCACAAAAGGAACGGCGGCTTATAAATATCTAAACAAACAACACCCCTAAGGGGCGCATTTGCTGGCGTTCCTTACGCGAGAACCCTCAACAAATCACCAATCACAGGCAGGTTTTCTGACTTGCGCTTCGCCGAAAGAACCCTTCCCATCCAAAAAGAACAGTGGGACAACTCCTTTCGGCCTCCTGAATTATATCAGGACAGACGCTTACAGCGGCGCGACCGCCACGGATTTTCACCGTGTTCCCTTTTACATATCCGACCTGAAAGGCCGGACCTGCAATCAGATATTTTTTTTCAAAAGAACAAACAAAAAATACCAGGGTGTAAAAAAGTCTGCAACAGGAAATTTAAAATATTTTTACTTCAGCAGAAAAATTACAATCAGCAGCACTGCAATTGCAAATGCACAAACACTCAACGCAGCAATAAAAACCCACATAAACCGCTTATGCTGCGTATTTAAGATGTATTTGAGGTATCTGTCGCTTGCGGAAAATGTCCTGCTCAACTGGATTATGCTGTCGGTCTGGCCCTCAACATTATCTTTTAATTTATCAGTTATGCTGTTAAATTTCGCAAAGCCCGCGGCAAGCTGTGCATCAACCTCAGCGGAAGCTGCAAGCTGCACCGCCATATCTGAAATAGCATTAGTCTGTTTCTCGGCAGCGACAGGAATCTTTTCAACCGCCTCTGTAAACTGCTGGTTTTTAAGAGCCTGCACTTTTAATTGCTCAATCATCGCATCGATAACGGCCTTTTGATTTTTCAGGCTTTCCGGAAAATTCTGCAAAAGCTGCGGAAATTCAGCCATCCGCTGTATGAGCTCTTCATTTTGCTTTATCTGCCGGTCGATATTTTCGTTTATTCCCCCCAGTTTTTCGACAAGCTGCTCAAACGAACGTTGAATCACCTGCAATGTTTCTATGCGGTCAACAGGCTCGCCTCTGCGAGAGATAATGCCGGAAGAATTGTCCGTCCTGTCGGAAACCGGCGTTTCCCTTAAAGGCTCATACAGGCTTTCCTTCCTCGCCGAAAACCATTTGCCGGTCCTTGAAATCAACTCCCTTATCGCCATAACTTCTTCCCTTAAGTCAATATATCAGTATAATTACGACCAAAGTCCCATAAAAGCAAGAAAAAACTATTAAATTAAGGTAAATTAAAAAGATGAAACTGGTTACGTTTAAAAAAGATTCAAAAATTTCCTGCGGCGCACTGACCGACAAAGGTATTGTGAATTTAATGGACGGCTTCCAGAGCACAAAACACATAATTGCCGGCGGAGACGAAACCTTAAATAAAATTAAATCGACTATCGCCAGGTGCAAAAAATTTATCAAGCCTGATAAAATAGAATTGCTTGCACCAATACCTAATCCGGGCAAAATTCTCGCTCTCGCAGGCAATTATGCCAAACACATCATTGAAGCGGGATTGAAACTGGGTTTGAGTGCTTCGCCTCGAAAAACAACCGTACCTCGGCCTTTTCTCAAACCTGATACCGTTATAAATCACCCGAACAGCACCATTCCCTGGCCGGTTTACAGCAGAGAAATTGATTACGAAATCGAACTTGCCGTTGTCATCGGCAAAGTTGCAAAGTGCGTCAGCCCTCAAGATGCCAAAAAATATATCGCAGGTTTTACAATTGCAAATGACATTTCAGCTCGCAGTATGACTTTTAAGGCCGGCAGAGAAAAAAGGCCGTGGGATGAATTTTACGATTGGCTTAACGGCAAATGGGCTGACGGCTTTTTACCTATGGGCCCCTGCATTGTTACCGCTGATGAAATTGAAAATCCGCAGAATTTGCAAATGACCCTAAAAGTCAACGGCGAAATCCGCCAGAATGCAAATACATCGGAAATGATTTTTAATGTTTACGAAATAGTATCATTCCTTAGTCATTTAATGACGCTTGAGCCGGGCGATATCATCGCGACAGGAACGCCTGAGGGCGTAGCGATGGCAACGGGAAACTTCCTCAAGGCAGGCGACAAAATCGAATGCACAATCGAAAAAATCGGCACACTCATAAACACCATCGGCGCAGAACCAGAAAACTATTACGAACCCTTAACGAGTGCTGTCTGAAATTCAATATTAACCCGCTTATTCCTTATAATGCAACACCTTTATGGTCCATAAATCCTTCCAGCCGTCTGCATCTTACCGGGTGCTGAATTTTTCTTATCGCCTTTGCCTCGACCTGCCTTACGCGTTCGCGGGTTACCTTGAAAATCCTGCCGACCTCTTCAAGCGTATAGGTATAGCCGTCGCCAAGGCCGTAACGCAGCTTGATAATCTCACGCTCGCGGTAGGTCAGGGTCTTTAAAACCTCGTCGATTCGCTCCTTGAGCATCTCATGCGTGGCGGACTGTACCGGCGATTCTGCCGTCTCGTCCTCAATAAAATCGCCGAAATAACTGTCCTCGCTTTCGCCTATCGGCCTGTCAAGGCTTATCGGATGCTTCGAAATCTTCAGAACCCTGCGGGCCTCTGAAACGCTCAATGCCGTTTCAGTTGCAATTTCCTCAATTGTCGGCTCTCTGCCTAACTTCTGCAGAAGCTCTTTGCTTACTGTCCGCAGTTTGCTCATCATTTCAATCATGTGCACGGGAATTCTGATAGTCCGGGCATGGTCGGCAATGGCTCGTGTAATAGCCTGCCTTATCCACCACGTCGCATAAGTGCTGAACTTATAGCCCCTGCGGTATTCATACTTGTCGACTGCCCGCATCAGCCCAGTATTGCCTTCCTGGATTATGTCAAGAAAACTGAGTCCTCTGTTGCGGTATTTCTTGGCGATTGACACAACAAGCCTTAAGTTTCCGCTCGCAAGCAGCCTCTTTGTCTCCTCATACTGTGCGAAGACCGCTCTGACGGCACGCAGACGCTTTTCAAGCTGCTCAGGTATCTCAAGCACCATTTCCTGCAAGCCGTTGAACTCCTGTTTCATCGCATCGATATCTTCCTCGATGTAATCGGCATTAGGCCCCGCCGCTATATACTGCTCAAGCTGCCGCATTTTGGACAGAATTCCCTCAAGTTTCTTCATCATAGGCTGTATTCTGCTTGTTCGCAGGCTCAATTCCTCAAGCAGCGTGGCAACCTTTCGGCGACTTCGCCGAATTTGCTTTATCACTTTCTTCTTCGCTGCTTCGTCCTGCTGCTTTAAAAAATCCGCAAAAAGTTTCACATTGCTGGCCAGCAGCTTGTTGACCGTCTTCATATTTTCAGGCAGTCTGCTCCTGACAACAGAGCGAACAAGATTTTCAGCGCTGCTCATCTTCATCGTCCTGTCAAACGGCAGTGTTCCTTCGCTGACCTGCTGCAGAATCTCAATAGCATTCAACGCGGAATAATCGCTTTCCAGCACCTTTCGCCGAAACACCATCCGGGTAAGCTCAATCTTGCGGGCCAGAGATATTTCCTGCTCCCGCGTAAGCAGCGGTATCTCGCCCATCTGCGTAAGATACATACGCACCGGGTCGTCTATCCTGCCGATGGTTCCCTCAATCAGTTCGGTCTCAAGCAGCAAATCTTCGCTCTCTTCTTCTGCCGCCTCCTCATCGACAAGCACATCGTCGTCAACCTCGAAGGCGTCTTCTTCCTCCCGCTGCTTTTCGAGCTCAGCCTCGTCGAGCAGGGTTATTCCCATCTCATCGAGGGTCATAATAAGACTTTCAAGGCGATTGGGCGAAATCGACTCGTCAGGCAGCTCATTATTCATTTCCTCGTAGGTTATATAGCCCTTCTTTTTTGCCTTTTCGATAATGAGCTTGATTTTCTCCTCAATAATATCGCCGGGTTTTTGGGGCTGCCCAGCCGCTGGCGGCTGTGGCTGCTGTGGTTGTTGCTGTGGTTGCTGCTGCTGGCTTTGTACAGTCTCGGCAGATTCTATCGCTTCGACTTTCTTTTCCGCCTTTTTTACAGCCGTCTTCTGCTCCTTTTTTGCCTTATTTTCTGTTTTCTTCTTTGTCACAACACCATTCCCTGAAACTTCTGAAAGTTATTTGATTAAAAAATTCAAAACTATCAACTTATCTATATCGGCATCAGACCCGGATTTCTCCTGTCCGGCTTTGCCTTAACAGACGATATCTTCCTGAGCTGTTCGTCATCCAGAACTTTTGCTTTTTGGCTGAGCTTTTTGTTATTATATTCCTCAAGTGCGCCTATCGCTCCTTCCAGACGTCTTTTGAGAGTTTCAACATCCTGACCATTGTCGCTCAATTTGACAACAAGACTGGATACTTCCTTTGATTCGGTCTGTGCGAGCAAATCGGTCAGCGAAAACTCTGTGTTCCCTGCTAATATTCGCTCAATAAGCTTCCAGCTTTCTTTCAGGACAGGAACATCAAAATCATCCGTCTTGACTTTCTTCGCAGCCGATTCAAAAAGACGAGGCTCGTTTAAAACCACCTCTATTATTTCTTCCTGGGCCTTTTGGCCGAAACCGCTGCTTGATTCAATTTTTGCAACCTTCGCATTATCGATTGTATTTATCACAGCCCTGCCCGACGATACGCTTCGACGCTCAATTTCTCTCCTTATATCTTCCGGCCGAATCTGCAGTATCCGCGCCAGCCTGTTGATTATCAGGCCCTGTGTTATCGCATCAACCGTTCCGCCTGCCAGTGTTATCGAAATCGTCCGAAGAAATTCTTCGATTGTTCGCCGCCGCTCGGTTAGATTGTCGCTTTTTTCGAACTTCTCCGAAAGCCTGTTCCAGCGGTACTGCATGACCTCAACGGCATTTTCAATAAGCTGCTTAAAAGCTTCGCCGCCTGCCGACAGCACAAAATCGCACGGGTCTTTGCCCTGCGGCACACAGGTAACTCGAATATCAATCCTTTCAGCAAGGCATATTCCCAGCGCCCTTTCGGCCGCCGTCGTCCCTGCAGCATCACTGTCAAAAATCAGCACGATATCCTTCGCGAAGCGCCGCAGCAGCCTCGTATGGCCGGCCGTCAAGCTCGTGCCCAGCGTGGCAACAACATTTTTGCACCCGAACTGGTGCGCCATAATCACATCGGTATAACCCTCAACAACCACAACCGTCCCGCTGGAGACAATTTCATGCCGCCCCTTGTCAAGGCCATAGACGCAGTTGCTCTTGTCAAAAAGAATTGACGACGGCGAATTCATATATTTTGCAGGGTCATCGCCCAGCGTTCTGCCTCCGAATCCTACTACCCGCAAGGAAGCGTCTATAATCGGAAACATCAGCCGATTGCGGAACTTGTCATAAAAATGACCCTGTTCACCCGCTACAACCAACCCAGCAGCAAGCATCAGCTTTTCGGGTATCTTTTGTTTTCTCGCGGCATTTAAAAAATCATCCCACAGTTCAGGTGCAAACCCTAATGAAAATTCCTCAGATGTCTTTTCTGTTATCTGCCGACTGTTTATATAATCGCGGCATTTATCTCCTGTGGACTTTTCGAGCAGATTTTTGCGCCAGAATTTCATCGCCCAGCGATTGACTTTTTCTATATCAGCAGGGTCAATCTCGGACTCTGTGCTGTCCGACATCTGTTTTGTAAAGCTGATTTTTATCCCTGCTCTTATGGCAAGTCTTTCGACCGCCCGCATAAAGCTTAATCCTTCGCGCATCTGGACGAATTTAATTACATCGCCGCCGGCGCTGCAGGCAAAGCATTTGAATATCTGCTTGTCCGGATTGACATTCAGGCTCGGCTTGTGGTCGTCATGAAACGGACACAGCCCCACCATCTCTCTGCCCTTTCGGACGAGATTGACATGTTCACAAATCACATCAACTATATCGTTGGCATGTTGTACGCGGCTGATTATTCCGTGCTCAATTCTCATTAACTTTGAAAACCAATTTCTCGTCCGAATAATTTCTGTTTAGCAGTAGTCGGCAGGCCTTTCCTTCCTTAGACCTTCAATGTCCGCCTCCTGCAGCTTAAACCTCCAAAAAGCTAATAAGTATATGCTGCAATATGCCAAAAGTCAAGTGCCTGTCATAAACCCGCTTTACAGCACCACTAATGCTGCTTTGACACCGATTCGACACCTGGTCAGATAAGAAAACAGGTGTTAGTCGATAGCTGCTGGTATTTGGCCATTGGTATTAATTCTTTGCGCCTTTGTGCCTCTTATAAATCTTCAATTTTAAATCTTAAATCTTCAATTTTCAGTCTCATATTAACCTCATATACGCTCAAAATTTGCATTTTTTACAACTTTTTTAAGATTTTTCGGATTTGTTCGGTTTTTGTTAGGGTTCTTTGCTGCTGCCTGCCGATAACATCTCTTGCCGAATGTAGCCACCAAGACACAAAGGCACTAAGAAAAAATGAGATATAATTAAAATTATCTTCGTGTCTTGGTGCCTTCGTGGCTAAAAGTGAAAGTAAAAAATGGACAAATTTAACAGATATTTTGATGAAAAGGATATGCCGGTTTGCAGATTTGGTCCCGGCGGGGATTTTGTTGTCGACTGGCCCGCCCCCTCTGCTGCTTGCGCAGCAAGCGTGGGGGCCAACCCAATCGGCAAAGTCCTCGAAACCATCGCTAAAATCATAGGAAATGTCAAAACGGCCGAACTGTTAAAAAACAGCAATACTGACGAAATCAGTTTTGCCCTGACTAATATTGAAAAAACTGAAAATTTGGAGGATGTAATTGATTTCAACCAGTCAGATGAACCTGACGCCCAGACAGCTCCAGGTGCTCAAACAGGTAGAAAACTTTCAGAAGAGCCGATGCTATTCGATAACGCTTCAGGAGCTGGCAGACCTGTTAGGCACAAGCCGGTCAACGGTGTTCGAGCACATCGCAGGCCTAAAAGAAAAAGGGCTTCTTTCAGCACAGTCCGGCAGGGCTCGCTCTTTGAGCCTTACCCGGAAAGCTCAAAGGTTGCTTGAGTCGCAGACCCTCCATAGCTTTAGCGACGGAGGGCGGGCATCGCTCGAAGATCGCCAATCAGCACCGGCTGATTGTATTCCGCTTTTTGGCAGAATTGCAGCAGGCGCTCCAATAGAGGCAATCGAAAACACCGAATACATTTCTTTACAGACAGAGTTCGGTTCAGGCGAAGATACCTTCGCACTGAAAGTCCAGGGAGACAGTATGACAGGCGACGGCATCTTCGACGGCGATTATGTCGTATGCAAACGAAGCCAAACCGCTCAAAACGGCAAAATCGTTGCCGCTATCGTCGATAACGAAAACGCAACAGTAAAAAGATTCTACAAGGAAACCGACAGAATCCGACTTGAGTCTTCAAACCCGGCCTATGAGCCGATTTACACACAGAACTGCCAAATCGCAGGGGTTGTCGTCGGCCTGATGAGAAGGATTTAAAGGCTTTTTTCTTGACAATTCAGGTATAATTCACGTATAATTTACATAAGAGGAAAGTAGAAGATTTTCGGTTGGAGGAAGAGAAAATGAAGACAAACTGTTATTCGCTTTGCGCAGTGTTCCTCCCTATCGTTGTGTTATTCCTGCTAATCAGCAGTTTCACATACGCTGATACTATCTACGTGTCGAGTGATGGGACGATTGAGAAATTCGATTCGAACGGAAATCAATCCACCTTTGCCTCTTTGAATAACCTGCCTTCAGGTTTCGCTTTTGATAGAAACGGTAATCTCTACGCAACTACGAAGGCCGCCCGGCAGGGGACGCCAGGGGGAATTTATAAATTTGATTCGAGCGGAAATCAATCTACCTTTGCCGATATGAACAACCTGTCTTCAGGTATTGCTTTTGATAGAAACGGCAATCTCTACGTAAGCAGCCGTGACGGCACGATTGAGAAATTCGACTCGAGCGGAAACAGGTCAACCTTCGTCTCGTGCTCGAACCAACCGTATGGTCTTGCCTTCGACGGCAGCGACAATCTCTATGCGGCCATTACTTACAATAATACAATTGAGAAGTTTGATACGAATGGAAATGAGTCTATCTTTGCATCGGGGGTCAGCGCTACGGACCTTGCGTTTGACGCCAGCGGCAATCTCTACGCAACAACCGGAAGCGAGACGATTGTGAAGTTCGATTCGAACGGAAACAGCACTCTTTTCGCCTCGGGCTGGAACAACCCCTGGCCTATCATTCCCTCTCTTAATGGTCTTGCCTTTGACAGCAGCGGCTATCTCTACGTGGTGGTTGACGAGGGCGACGGGACGATTTATAAATTCGACTCGAGCGGAAACAGGTCAACGTTTGCCTCGGGTTTGATGAGGCCGTGGGGTATCGCGGTGTGGGTTCCTGAGCCTGCATCTATTGTTTTGCTGACTTTTGGCGGATTGGCCCTCCTTGGACGAAGACACAGAGCAGTTGAACAGTTGAGCAGGTGAGAAAAAATAATCAGTAAAATCAGTGATTAATTTTTTTGTGTCTTTGTGCCTTGGTGGCTATAAATCATCGACAGCGAATAAGCTGATTGGGGTCGTATTGAATTTCGGGAGCAATTGTTTTTAAATCATTTATAAATCTTTTGCCGTCCGTCCAGTAGCCTGCGGTAGGCTTCAATTGCCGGCATTTCTCCAGAAAATAACTGTTAATGCAGCCCATAAGCTGCTCGCGCAGATATTTGCTCACCATCGAAGCCAAACAAACCGGCAGAAAAATCGCATCGGCCTTTACAGCGAAATCAATCTTTACATTCTTGTAGGATGTGTAAAGCTCGTAACTGCTTACGCTGTCTTCTTCCTTTAGAACCTTAAGCTCCATCTCAGGAAACATCGTCCTCAACTGCCGGGTGTATCTTGTTCTGCCGCCCTGGCGGTCTATTATGAAATGGAAACTGCGGTGCTGAGTGCCTTTGATTATCTCATCAACAAGACTGCAAACCGCCATAAAAAGCACCGTGGACTTGTTGTTGACCTTCTGAATCATATCGTTGTAGAAAGCTACATCGAAGCAGAAGCTCGCCAGAGTAATAAGGGCCATCCCGTTTTTGTCGAGGTTTCTGCCGAGAGCCCCGGCCGAAATTGCAATATCATCATAGTTAAATTTTATATCATGACGTGAAAGGTCTTTGTGCCACGGGTATTCTGCCAGTCTGTTTTTGCAGGCGGGACAGAGCAGGTCTATAAGCTCTGTTACCGATGCCGGCGTTTTGCCGAGATATTGAAGGCAGGAAAGCACCGTTTTTTCGAGAAATGCTATTCCTGTTGAAGGAGTGTATGCCTTTTTGCTGTCGCAAACCAGGAGTCTGCCTGCCAGATGTTTCTTTTCAGGCGATATGCTCTCGCCCAGAAGCTGCCACATATCGGCCTGACTATCGGCTGCCGGTACGCTAAAACAGGCTGCCGAGACAATCAAGGGCCCCAGAATCGGGCCCAGACCCGCCTCGTCTATGCCTACCAGAACCGTATCAGTCAAAATCCCTTTCATCGATCCGTCCATGCAGCCACAAAGGCATCCGCCTTTGCTATTCTACTTCGCTAAAGCTACGAAGAAACCAGCTACGGCGGACAAGCTCCGACACGAAGAAATTAACTACAAATCCCGATACATCGGGACAAATAAACACTAATCTATAAAATTAAAAATTCAAAATTAAAATTTTTAATTTTTTCAAAGCGCACGAGTTTTTACCTGCGCATTTTGACTAAAAACCTCCTCTTGTCTCGCCAATCTTTAAAGGTATAATAAACGTAAATTGTTTTTTATAAGGAGTCTTAAAATGAATTTTGAAGAATTAAAAAAATTTATGAAGCAGGTTGGCTGGGGGACTCTGGCCACGACTGACGGCCGAATAGTCGGCGCAAGGCCGATGGGTGGTTTCGAATGGAAAGGGAATGAATTACTATGTGCCACTTTTGACGCTTCCGACAAGGTAGCCCAGCTTAAAAAGGTCCCTTATGCCGAATATTGTTTCTGTGACAAGACAGGCAAACACGTCCGCATCGCAGGTGCCTGTTCCATCAGCACCGACAATGCCGAAAAACTCTGGCTTTACAAAGCCTTGCCGGAGTTGAAAAAGCATATCCCCGACCCTGCTTCGCCGCATTATGTAATTATAAAGATGAGGCCTGACAATATCCGCGTTATGGAAAGTGCCGGCCTGAAATATACGCAAATAGAATTAAAATAAATAAGTGAAGGAGCTTTATCATGTCATATTCAGCAGATAATGCTCTGCAGGTTGCAATCCAGATGGAGCGGCTGGGCCAGACATTTTACCAGTCTTTGGCTGCCGGATGCGGCAATGCAGAGATAGCAGCTATTGCAGCCAAGCTTGCCGGCGATGAGCAGAAGCACCTGCAGACCTTTTGAGCGTATGCGAAATTCACTTGGCGCCGAGCAACGCGGCCCGAGGCTGACTGAAGAACAGCTTACAGCAACTGCCGGAAAGTTTTACAAACTAATCCTGCCCGCCGCTCACGAAGTCCGTCAGGTTGCGCTGGGCGGCGATATAATAAAGGTTCTGGAAATGGCGATGCAAATGGAAGTTGATTCTGCTGCCTATTATTCGAGTCTGACTCCTATTGGCGGCATTGATGCTGCTGTTCTGAAGACTATTATTCAGGAGGAGAGAAACCATCTGACTACACTTCGTAACTGGCGCCAGCGTCTCGGCAACGCCGGTTAGCCATATAATTTCTTGACTGCACGCCTTATCAGCAATATCATCCTGAGCGGCAGTGTCTTTAATTTCAGGTGGTGCTATGAAAACCCGTAATATTTACAATATCCTCATCGTTGCGATTTTAATGCTTTTTCTTGCCGGCTGCGGCGAACAGCCGAAAAGCAAAAAGAAAAAAATCGAACCTGCTCAGCCAATACAGCTCGACAGTACCATCAGCGACCTTGCCGAGTTCGTATCCTTTAACCCCATACCCGTCAAGGGCATAGGACTGGTAGTGGGCCTTTCCAATACCGGCTCAGCTGAATGTCCTCCTGCCATCAGGGATTACCTGCACCAGTACATTTTGGCCCAGGTCGGCCAGGGGAAAACAGTCAACCCTGATATGATGATAAACAGCATGGATACCGCTGTTGTGCTCGTCGAAGGCTTCATACCTGCCGGCGCCGTAAAGCAGAAGGCCTTTGACGTCAGCGTAAAGGCTCTGCCCAATACACAGACAACATCCCTGGCGGACGGCAGACTCTACACTACCGAGCTAAAGCTCGTCGGCCGAGTCGAAGAAGTCATTATGGCTTCAAAGACACTCGCTCTCGCAGCCGGTGCAGTTTACATCGACAACATTGCAGAGCCAAAACCCGACCAGCGGATAGGTTACGTGCTCGGCGGCGGCAAAGTTATACAAAACCATCAGATTCTGCTGGCGCTTTTCAGGCCTGATTTTCGCGCCGCTGCGGCCATACGAAACCGCATAAATGGGCGATTCGGCAGAGATACCGCAACTGCCGCTTCTGAAAGCATAATTTATCTGTCCCTGCCTGGAGAATTCAAGGACAGAAAAGAAAGATTCATCGAACTGGTAAAGGCGCTTTATATTAGTTCAACCGCAGTAGCTGAAGACAGCCGGATAAATTCGCTTGTTGAAAAGCTGAAAACCGAGCCGGAAAAGGAAAAATACGAAACCGGCCTTGAAGCCATCGGCAAACCGGCCGTCGACAGACTTTTGCCGCTGCTCGAAAGCGAAGACCTGCAAACAAAATTCAGCGCAGCAAGATGCCTGCTTAATATCGGCGATGACAGGGCTTTGAAGTATCTGAGGGAATTTGCCCAGGACAGGGCCTCGCCGGTCCGCCTCACTGCAATCGAGGCGGTTGGAAACGCCGGCCAAAAACGCGATTGTATCGCCCTTATGAGCAGAATGGTCCGCGATGAAGATTTTAACGTAAGATACACCGCCTACAAATTCCTGCAGAAATACGATGATACGTCCATTGTCCGAACGGCTGTAGCACAGGATTTTTACATAGACGAGGTGCTCGAGCTGGCCCCCAAAACCGTTTATGTCTCAAGAAAGACTGAGCCGAGAATTGTTCTTTTCGGCGCACCGATTGACTGCGAAAAAGACATATTCATTGAATCCGACGACGGCCAAATCATAATTAACTCTCTCGCGGATGAAAACCGAATTTCCATAATGCGTAAACATCCGGTTACCGGCGAACTGATGGGGCCTTTGAAAACCAGTTTCAGACTTGCCGATGTAATTAAAATTCTCGGCGATGAACCTGCCCCACAAGACAAAAAAGAACGGCTGGGTCTTGGCGTCTCATATTCTCAAATAGTTGAGCTACTCAAGAAGATGTGTGAAAAAGGAGCGGTAAAGGCAGTTTTTATGCCGGGTCCCGCACTGACATCAACACAATAAGCCGGATATACATAGAAGATATGCTGCGTCCTGTATTATTTTCCCTCTCTTACGCAAAATATCCTGTTTAAATATGAAAGAAGTTTTAAACTCAAGACCGATAATATAGTATAGCAGTCGGCATTTGGTATTTATCCGCCAGAGGCGGATTTGGTATTTAGTATATGGTATTTGGCATTTGTTCAGCCCTGCCATTTACGGCAGGGTTTTATTCACCAAATACCAACGACTATCGACTATTTGGAGGCAGCCTTGGTACTTGAAAAGATTATTCTGGACGGCTTTAAGAGCTTTGCGGACAAAACAGATTTTTCCTTCAACCAGCAGATAACCGCCATTGTGGGGCCTAATGGGTGCGGCAAAAGCAATGTGGTTGACGCTTTGAAATGGGTGCTCGGTGAACAGAGTACCAAAAGCCTGCGGTCAGGGCAGATGGCGGATGTCATATTCAACGGTTCGGCGGCCAGAAAGCCGATGGGCATGGCTGAAGTCAATCTGCATTTTTCACAGGCATCTTTACTCGGACTTGAACAGGATGAACTCGTCATAAGCCGCAGACTGTACCGGAGCGGCGAGAGCGAATACCTGATTAACAACAAGGTCTGCCGCCTGAGGGACATTCGCGAACTTTTCATGGACACCGGCATCGGGGTGCGAGCATACTCGATTATCGAACAGGGACAGATTGCCCAGCTGCTTACCGCTTCAAAAGTCGACCGGAGAGTCATCTTCGAAGAGGCGGCCGGCATAAGCAAATACAAGGCTCAAAAAAAAGAGACGCTCCGCAAACTCGAACGAACCGAACAGAACCTTCTGCGACTTGCCGATATCGTCGGCGAAGTGCAAAAACAGCTCCGCAGCATAAAACTGCAGGCAGGCAAGGCAAGAAGCTACCTGCAATACAGCCAGAGACTCAAAGAACTCCGCGTCAGTTTTTCACTTGCCCAGTATCATCAGATAAAAACAGAATCAGATGAAAAAGATAAAATTCTCAACGACCTGCAAAGTCAGTTTGCCTCAGTTGCGGCCCAAGTTGCAGACAAAGACGCCAGAGTCAGCAGTTTGGCTACTGAAATCATTGAAAAGGAAAACGAAATCAACCGCTGCGATAATGCCCTCGTTTCCATAACAAGCAAAATCGAACAGCAACAGCAGCGGATAGAATTCCTGCATAAAAGAATCGAAGAGCTGCAAGGCCGCTGTTCAACGGAACAGCAGCAGAGTGAACGGTTAAAGCGACAGGTTGCGGATTTCGAAGACCAGCTTAAACAGTGTGAAACCCGCGCCGAACAGATTGAAAAGACAATCAGCGATAAATCGGCACAGCTTGAAAAACTTGGGCAGGACATCCGCAGCATCAACATAAGCTGCGGCGAACTCGAAACCGAACTGGGGGACGAAAAGTCAGGGGTTATCGATATCGTAAGACGCACCGCTCAGCTTCATAATGAAATCCAGAGCATAACGGTTTACCGCAACAATCTTCACGGTCAGAAAGACCGGCTGAGCGGCAAAGCCTCTCAGAGCAAACAACAACTTGAGCAATTACTCGGCGCCAAGGCACAGAACCAGGCGAGGCTCGGCGATATTAACAGAGTTATCGCCGAACTTGGTGCCAAACTCGAAGACAAGCGTCAGCAGATAAAGAACATCGACCAGGACGCTGCACAAGTCAATGAGCAGCTTGCAAGAGCACGGGAGCAGAGAAGCGCGGTTCAAAGTGAAACGGCAGTTCTTGCCGATATGGAAAGCAAACAACAGGGCATCAACAAGGCTGTCAGGGAAATACTTAATCTTGCCGCCGAAAGACGGAAAACCTTTATCAAAGGCATCGTTGCCGATGTAATCAGGGCACAGGCGGAATATGCTGCGGCAATCGAAGCGGCACTCGAAGGCAAAACCGATGCGGTGATTATCAGCGATACTAATTTGCTGATAAACGATAAAGAAATTTTAAACCAGTCGCAGGGCAGAGTTAAATTCATCTGCATAGACAGGACGGAACCTTTCGCCGACAGCCAGAACTTTTCACAAACAGGCGGCACCTGCGGCAGAGCGGTTGAATTTGTAAGTTTTGACTGTCAATATGCACCACTGGCCTGGAATCTGCTTGGAAAAACGATTATAGTCGAATCAATCGAAAAGGCACTTGAACTGGCACACTTCTGTGCGCAAGGCTACAGCTTTGTGACCACAGCAGGAGATATAATCAATTCAGACGGCAGTATATCCACAGGGCCGATAGGAAAAGCTGTCGGTCTGATTTCCCGCAAAAGCAGGCTCGCTCAGCTAAAACAGGAACTTGAAGATATATCGGCGAATATAAAACGGCTCGAAGAAAAACTCGATAACGATGTCAGGCAGAATGAACACCTCGAAAGACTCTGCAAGGATTTCAGAACTTCCGTATATGAAGCCAATACAGAAAAAACAAATATAACATCCGACCTGAACGTTATAGAGCAGAATATCAAACGCCTTACAGACGAACAGCCTGTTCTTGCCGGCGAAATCCAGCAGCTCGAAAAACAGATTTCCGAAACCGTCCAGAACGAATACGCCTCGAAACAGCAGCTGGCCGAGCTCGAAGCCGTCAACGTTCAGAGAACCGAACAAATCGAACAGCTTGAAAAAATGCTTGCAGAAAAGAAAACTCTGCTGCAGCAGAGCACAGTTGAGCTTACGGAACTGAAAGTCGCTCTGGGCCAGGCCTGCGAGCAGAAAAAGGCGACGGCACAGCAGGCTGTCAGCCTTGAAAACCAGATTCAGGGCGCCAAAACCGCCCTTGTGTCGGCACAAAATAATATCACAGCCTGCAGCGAACAGATACAGCAGTCGCACAGAGATATTCTGAATATCGAAGCCCAAATATCAGAACTATTTGCACAAAAGGAAACGACCTATAACCAGAGTATCGCTCTGCACGAACAGGTCGAGCAGATGCTCGGGCAGCGGAAAGAACTCGAAGAGGCCTTAAAGCTCAAAAGGCAAGAGCAGAGCCAGCTCGATGAGCAGATTCATCAGATAAAACTCCAACTTAGCCAGCTTGAGGTCAAATCGGCTGACCTTGTTCAGCACGTCGCAGAAGAACTGCAGATGGATTTAACAGTCGAGTATGAAAACTACAAAGCTGAGGAAATCAACTGGGACAGTGTGAGAGATGAAATTGCAGATTTGCGGGGCAAAATCGAAAGGCTCGGCAATGTAAATATCGATGCAATCGAGCAGCAGGAAGAGCTTGAAAAGAGAAATGACTTTTTAACCGGCCAGATAGAAGACCTCAACGAGAGCAAAAACCAGCTTCAGCAGTTAATCAGCCGGCTTAATAAAGAGTCAATTGGCAAATTCGCCATGACCTTCGAGCAGATAAGAATCAATTTCCAAGAGGTTTTCAGGAAACTGTTCGGCGGCGGGCGTGCGGACATACTTCTTGAACAGCCTGAAGATGTGCTTGAAAGCGGCATAGAGATTATGGCCCGTCCGCCGGGCAAGGAGACAAGAAGCATAAGCTTATTAAGCGGCGGCGAAAAAAGCATGACTGCCATTGCGCTGTTGTTTGCGATTTTCAAGACCAAACCATCGCCGTTCTGCTTCCTCGACGAGGTCGATGCTGCACTTGATGAGGCAAATAACGAAAGATTTAATCTGATTGTGCAGGAATTCAGGAAAAACTCGCAGTTTATTATAATCACACACGCCAAGCGGACTATGAGCATCGCAGATCTGCTGGTGGGTATCACTATGCAGCAGAAAGGCGTCAGCAAGAAGATAAGCGTCAAATTTGACAGTTATGAGCCGCAGCGGGAAGAAGAAGCTGTTGCTGTAGCATAAGTCAGAAGCAAGAGGCAAGAATTTTTAATTCTTAATTTTGAATTGAGGAGTCCGCCTTCGCTAAAGCTTCGGCGGATGATATTTCTCAATAAACAATGCCGAAGGTGGGAGTCGGACCCACACCGGGTTTTAAGCCCGACGGGATTTTGAGTCCCGCGCGTCTGCCAGTTCCGCCACTTCGGCGAATCAGAATTTTTTATAGCCACAGAGAAATTAAAGATATATTTTTTCAGCCACAGAGAACACAAAGATATATTTTTAAATAAAATTTGTGTTTCTTCGTGTTCACCCTTCGATTTTACTCAGGACAGGCTCGTGGTTAATTTATATTTACCAAATACAAATCAGTAATCAATCAAAACGATATTTTCAGGCGTTGCGACGACGTCTTTTTTGTCGGCACCGAGGATATTTTTTATTTCGCTGCTGTGCCTACCGGCAATTTTTTTCAATTCTTCACTGCTAAAATTGCTCACGGCTTTTGCAAACGTATTGAGCATTACAACATCGCCGGCATTGAAACTGCCGCTTACCGATTTAATACCCTTTGGCAGCAGGGATTTTTTCCTTTTGATTGCCTCGACTGCCCCATCATCTATTGTAATAGTCCCTGCAGCAGCACTATTCAAGAGCCAGCGGAGACGATTGCTGAGTTTGCGTTTGGGCATAAAGACCGTGCCGATGTCCTGGCCTGCAATAATTTTCGTAACAACATCTTTTATTCTTCCATTTGCAAGGACGATACGACAGCCTGCATTTGAAGCGATTTTTGCAGCCTCGAGCTTGCTTTTCATTCCGCCGGCAGCAAATGCACTGCCTTTTGAGCCGGCACTTTTTAAAATCTGGTCCGTGATTTCATAAACGGCTTTTACGGGTTTTGCATCATCGAATTTTCGCGGGTCCTTGTCATAAAGGGCATCAATATCGCTTAACATTATCAGGACATCGGCATCGAGTTTGCTCGCGATAAGTGCGCTTAGTTTGTCGTTGTCGCCAAAGGCGGTGCCGATTTCATCGGTTGCAACACAATCATTTTCGTTCAGAACCGGTATAACACCCAGTTTGAAAAGCGTTTCAATAGCATTTCGCAGATTAAGATAGGTCTGGCGTTTGTTTAGCACCTCTGCGGTCAAAAGCACCTGCGCACAGGTAAGGCCGAATTTGTCAAAGGCCTTTCTGTATTCGGTCATCAGCAGAGGCTGACCCACTGCGGCACAGGCCTGACGCATCTTTATATCCGTAACGGCATCGGTTATTTCAAGTCTGCCTGCGCCCATGCCGATAGCACCGGAAGTTATGAGCACAATTTCTCTGCCTGCTTTGACAAGCTCAGCGACCTGAGAGGCGACAGAGCGGATATAGCCGGCATCAATGACACCGTTTTTGCTGAGCGTATTAGTGCCGATTTTCATGGCTATTCGTTTGGAATTGCTGAAATTTCGCATTATAAGTGAAATCCCTTTTTCAGTTTTTTGTGCGTAAATTGTTTTGCGTTCGGGCCGCTATAATCAGCGACAATTTGCCCGCTGCCGAGAAGTTTCCATTTATATATAACCAATCCTTCAAGGCCGACAGGGCCGCGAGCGTGAATTTTGCTGGTGCTTATTCCGACTTCGGCGCCAAGGCCGTAACGGTAGCCATCACTGAAGCGGGTGCTTGCGTTGAGAAACACATTTGCCGAATCGACAAGCTCTAAAAAATCGGCAGCAGCCGTTTGGCTTTGCGTAACAATCGTGTCCGTATGATGTGAGCCGTAAGTATTTATATGTTCTATGGCCTGGTCGAGCGAGTCCACTGTCCTTATCGACAGGATTTCAGCAAGATACTCGGTTAACCAGTCCTTTTCGTCGGCAGGTTTTATATCTATTATTTTTCTCGTTTTTTCACAGCCGCGAAGCTCAACGCCTTTTGCTTCAAGAGCGCTTTTAACTTCAGGCAGAAATCTTTCGGCAATATCCTTATGAACCAGAAGCGTCTCAGCCGCATTGCACACCGCGACATACTGGGTTTTGGAATCAACTGTTATTTTGACTGCCATATCAATATCGGCCTGGTTGTCAACATATACGTGGCAGATACCGTCTGCATGGCCGAGCACAGGTATATTAGTGCTATCCATAATATAGCGGACAAACTGATTTGAGCCCCTTGGAATTACCAGGTCTATGAACTTATCCAGAGCGAGCATCGCATGGACATCAGAACGGGTTTGCAAGAGCTGAATCCAGTTTTCAGGTATGCCTGCCTTTACGCTTGAATCGTGTATGATTTTGGCAAGAATACTATTGGTGTTTGCCGCTTCTGTGCCACCTTTCAAAATGACGGCATTGCCGCTCTTGAGACACAATGTTGAAATCTGCACCAAAGCATCAGGACGGGATTCAAAAATAACCCCGATTACTCCGATGGGACAGCTAACCTTGTAAAGCTCAAGGCCTTTATCCATCTGAATTGCATAGAGCGTCTTCCCGACAGGGTCATCAAGCTTTATCAGGTCCTCAATGCCGCTGCATACGTCATTGATTTTATTTTCGCCGAATTTGAGCCTTTTGAGCAAGGCGAGAGCTAATTTTTCATCTTTAGCCTGTTCGATATCCTGCTCATTTGCCCTTGTAATCTCTGCGGCATTCTGCTTCAAAGCCCAGGCGATAGCTTTAAGTGCGGTGTTTTTCCGTTCGGTATTTGCTGCCGAGAGCAGAATACCTGCTTTTTTGGCCGATTTTGCAAGTGTTGTTAAATCCATATCTTAAACCCTGTTTTACCACAATAGCCAATTTAAAAAAGGTATTTTAACAAGCCTTCTGTAATTAAACAATGATTTTGCAGTTGGCGATGAAAAGTCTTTATATTTGACAAATTTAATCCTGAGGCTAAACTCGTAACTATAAAAGCGGGCGTAGCTTAATGGTAAAGCCCCAGCCTTCCAAGCTGGCTATGTGAGTTCGATTCTCATCGCCCGCTTTTTAAATAAGTCTCGTTGATAACATAGGCAAAATAAAGAAACTTTATGGGGTCGATATTCTCCAGGTCCTATAACAAAATTTTTACATTTTTTTGAAAAATTTGTTTTTGTCTGTTGACTGAGGTGGGAGAAAGTGGTAATAGTTGGGACGAATTATTCAATGAAGTGGAATAACATCCATGCTTTTATTAACAGGAGAATACGAAGGCACAGTTGATGAAAAAGGCAGAGTTTTCATCTCCAACAAGCTCCGCAGTCAGATAGACTGCGACGAGCACGGCAGCAGCTTCTACCTGACCCTCGGCCCCAACGGGATATTGTGTCTTTATCCTGAAAAATATTTTCGACAGATTGCCCTTGCCGAGTCGCCAGGGACGGTGGCCCCCGATGAGGCAGTAGTCTTTGAGCGAATGAGTTTCGCTCTGGCCAGCAAGGTCGAGCTGGATCGGCAGGGCAGATTATTAATAACTGAAAAAATCAGAAAACGAGCGAACCTGCAGAACAACCTGACGCTTATAGGCATCCGCGACCATATTGAACTGTGGAACACCGAAGACTGGGACAAATATTTTTCAGACCATTTTCGCCAGTTCCAGCAGCAGACAATGCAGGCAAGACAGGCAGTTTTGCAAAAACAAAGTAAAGAACTCTAAGGAGAAGGCTTATGCAAACAATCGAACCGGACCACTTTGAAATTGTGCGTGATAGTCTCACAGGCGGCAGAACCACCGACGAGCAGACCTTCGCATCGATAAACATCCTTGCAGAAAGACTCGAGAACGTCCGCAAGCTGCACCGCACACTTATCGACGTCGAGTTCTCACCTTACGTGCAGGCTCTTGTCGAACAGGAGATGAAACTCGCTGTCAGTTAACCGGCATAATTATTTAAGCTGTTAATTATTATGGATGTTTAAAAGTGAATAATATGCCGGCAGAACATACACCTGTGCTTGCTGAATTTGCTGCCGGAATAAGCCTAAAAGAAAATGCCGTTGTTGTCGACGCCACAATAGGGTGCGGCGGACACAGCAAAATTCTTGCAAAATCTCTCGGCAAAGATGCCGTCCTGCTCGGCCTTGACATTGACAACAATTGTCTGGCGATTGCCCGGCAGAATTTGGCTCTTTTGCCGTGTAAGGTACTGCTTGTCCGCGAAAATTTTGCAAACATTGCGGAAGTCCTGAAGCAGAACGGAATTGAAAAGGCTGACTTGATTTTTGCAGACCTCGGCGTTTGTTCCGTTCAGCTTGCAGATGAGAGCAAAGGCCTCAGCTTTGACCAAGATATGAAGCTCGATATGCGGCTGGATGACAGACTTGAGTATTCAGCCGCTGATATAGTCAACAGCATGGACGAAAAGGGATTGGCTGACCTGATATACAATTTGGGACAGGAACGGGCGTCAAGGAAGATTGCCCGTTCCATTATTCAGGCCAGAGGGAAGAAGAAAATCGACTCAACTGCGGAACTTGTGAACATCATATGCCGGGCCCTGAAATGCAGTCCGAAATCGCGAAAGAGCAGGATTCATCCGGCTACGAAAACCTTTCAGGCACTGAGAATTGCTGTAAATTCCGAACTTAAAAATCTTGAAAAATTTCTGGCGGCAGCGCCAAATCTGTTAAAAGAGAATGGAAAAATCGCGGTTATCAGTTTTCATAGTCTTGAGGACAGAATCGTAAAAACAAATTTCAGACAAAACAAAGCGGCCGGCATTTATGAGATAGCTACAAAGAAACCGGTAACCGCTTCGATTGGCGAGCGGCGCGAAAATCCGCGTTCAAGAAGTGCAAAGTTAAGAATGGCTGTCAAGTTATAGAAAGAAAAAGGAGTTTCGTCAATGACAACTGATGCAAAGATTGGATTACTTTTAGCACTTATCTTTATTGTGGCTATAACATTTGTAATTAACGGCCTGCCCGATTTTTTAAGTAAAAACAACAAGGCTCCGGACACTGTCGGCTATGTAAGCCATTACAAAGAGCAGCAGCCGGCTCTTGTCGGACCCAGCAGAAACATCGCCCCTGCCCTGAGCCACAAACCGGTCATAACCGTAGTAACAGAAACTCCGAAAGTCGACCAGAACAGCACATCTGCTGAAATTCACCATCAGGGTATTCTGCCTGCTGCCGAAGAGGCTGTAAAAGAAAATACGACCAGCAATGAAACTGTGCAAAAAGAACTTGTCGAAATAAAGCCCGCCGCAGAACAGCAATCATCAACGGTCTATGTTGTCTGCCCGGGAGACAGTCTGGCGGAAATCGCAAAGAAATTATACGGACCCGAAAACGGCAACAAACTTGCCTCCATTGAAAAAATTTATAATGCGAACAAGGACAAGCTCGAATCAATCGACCAGATTCAGGTCGGACAAAAACTGGTTATACCTCCGCTTGAAAATCAGACAAATGCACTTTTGAAAACGGGCCTTTTTGAAAAGGTTTCAAAAATTACATCTCCCCAAACCCCTCAACCGTCCAACGAGCAGTTCAGACAATACGTTGTAAAGGAATCCGACAGTCTCTGGCAGATAGCCGCCGAATATCTCGGCAATGGCAATAGATACGATGAAATTATCCAGTTAAATAAATCCGTGATTACCGACGCCGATACTCTCGTTGTCGGTATGAAATTAAAACTCCCGGCACGTTAATTATTCAATAGTCTTGACTGCTTTTCGCTACATTTTTATAGTTCTTGTCCTGTCTTTTGTTTTTCTGGCGGCGATTTACCTTCGCAGGAGCCAGAATTGTGCCTTTTACAGATTTCGCACCTGCCAGGCAAGACAGACAAGACTCAAACAGCAGCTCTGGCAACAACAACTGCAGCTTGAATTTCTCATCAATCCTGCTTCCGTTTCCGAAGCTCTTAAAAATAAAATTAAAACAACAGACCGACTTCGTTCGGACTAATATATATGCGAAACAAATTTGCTTTATCATTGCTTTTAATTATCGCGGCAGGTTTTCTGGGGACGGCAGCCCGCTGTTTTTACCTCCAGTATTTCAAGACTGATTATTACTATCAGGCCTCGGTAAAGGCTCAGAAATCCAGCTTCCTTGAAAGGCCGCGCAGAGGGGCCATACTTGACTGTCGAGGCAGAATCCTTGCAGCAAGCTATAAAATCGATACCGTATTTGCCGAACCCCGTGCAATCGGCGAGCTGAAAAAGACCGCCGAGAGTCTGTCGGCCATTACCGGTATCGGTCCTGTCGAAATCTCCAAGCTGATTCTCACCGCCCGTAATCAGGGATATGCGCCTATAGTTACCGATGCAAAACTCAGCGACCAGCAGAGAAAACAGATACTCAAGCTGAACGGTATCGGCATTGAAAGCAGATGGAAAAGATTTTACCCTCTCGGCTCTGCCGCCGCCGTCGTGATAGGTTTTGTCGGCACAGACCAGCAAGGTCTTGCGGGGCTGGAATTGAAATACGACGAGGTTCTGAGCGGCTCTGAAGGCCGGAGCACTTTTTTTGCCGACGCTGCAAGAAGACCTGTCCGCCTGGGCCAGTGCGAGTCTTTCGCACAGGACGGCTCAGATATAATTACGACAATTGATTCGACAATTCAGGAATTCACACATTGTGCCCTTTTGAAGCAATTTAAAGCCTTTCAGGCTGAATCTGCGGTTGCTCTTGTTATGGACCCGTGCAGCGGTGCGGTCCTTTCGATGGTTTCTCTGCCTGACTTTAATCCGACAGACTTAAAAGATGCGGATGCAAAAAGTCTCGGCAATCATGTGCTGAGCGACCCTTATGAGCCGGGCAGCATCTTTAAGCCGGTCGTCGCTGCCTGGGCAATTGAAACAGGTTCAATCGACCCGGAGGAGACAATTTTCTGCGAGAACGGCCATTACAGCGGCAAAGGTTTTGGTGCAATCGGCGAATATCGTGAAGGGTTTGGAAATCTTACAATCAGTGAAATCCTTGCTCATTCGAGCAATATCGGGATGGCAAAAATCGGTCAGAAGATGGGGGCTGCAAAGATTTACGAAGGCATAAGGCTCTTCGGCTTCGGGCGAAAGACGGGCATCGACCTGCCCGGCGAAGAGCCGGGAGTTGTATGGAATCTTAACAAGTGGACAGGCTACAGCGTTGCGAGAGTGCCATTCGGCCATGAGGTTTCGGTAACGGCCATGCAGATAGCATTCGCTTACTGCGTTCTTGCCAATGACGGCAGAGTAATAAAGCCTTATCTCGTAAAGGCTGTCGTCTCCGATGCCGGCAAAAAGCTCAAAATTACGGAACCGGCACAGACCGGCGGTTTTGTCGTCAGCAGCAAAACGGCGCAGTGGATGGTCAGAAAGGCAATGGTCGAGGTTGTCAGGAACGGTACCGGCAAAAGTGCTGCGCTGGAAAAATGGCAGGTCTGGGGCAAGACCGGCACCGCCAATATCGCAAACCAAACTGACGGCAGCTACGATGAGGAAAATTACGTTGCATCATTCATCGGCGGCGTTCCGGTAGATAAGCCTGCCGTCGTTGTTCTGGTCTCTATCAGAAAGCCAAACAAAAGACTGGGCAAAGGTTATACTGGCGGGTCAGTCGCAGCACCAGTCGTCAAAGAAATCCTCGAAAAGACTTTGACATACCTCAAAATATAAATTCCAAATTTCAAACAATACAAACAACCAAATCTTCGTAATTTCTGCTCATCTATTCTGACCGAGGTAACCTGTTTCGATGCAGAAACTGACAATGTCTCTGGCAATCGGGCCGGCATCACTTGAGCCGTGCCGGCCGCCTTCAATTAGCACTGCAAGAGCAATCGATTTACCGAGGCTGTCTTTTGCAAAACCCGCAAACCACGCATTACAAGGCTGTTCAGTTGAACCTGTCTTGCCGAATACTTTTATGCCTTTTTCTTCAAAACCGCTGTCGGCAAACTGCTTGTATGCGGTGCCGCCCTGTTCACTGACAACAGCGTGCGTTCCTTCATAAATCGTAGAAAGGGCATTTTCACTCAAGCCGAGCTTGTAACCTTCATCGGCCGGCTGCGAGACAATAATTTTTGCATCTTTAAAAACTCCTCCCCTTGCGAGAGCTGCAAATGCATTTGCAACCTGCAGAACCGTCGCCCTAAAGTTGCCCTGGCCTATGCCGAAGAATCTTCTTTCGGCAGGGTCAATACCCGGCAATTGTTCAAAAGGCAAATTATCCGTCTGCGGCACACTGCTCGAGATAATGCCCGAAACCTGTCTGAAACTCCGCACGGGACAATTTCGGTAAGACTTCACTATGTTGGGTTCTGTTATATCTAATGCACTTTTGCCAAAGCCGAAGTTATACAGCCATTTTTGAAGATTTTCAGGCGGAATTCTGGCCGCAAGCTGGGAAAAGTAAATATTACAGCTTCCCCTTAATGCATTTCTTGCCTTGTTGCCGCCTTCATAGGCCCATTGCTCATCGTGTCCGTAGCCGAGGCTTTTTACAATCCAGCAGCTCGGCCAGCCTGCCGGCGGCGCATGTGAAGGGCAGGAGATTATCTGGTCGCTGCTGATTTTATTCTCTGCCAGACCCGCTGCAAGAATCACAGGTTTCGCAGCCGAGCCGGGCGGATAGTGTTTTTCGATGACACGATTAACAACAGGCATATTCGCATCGGCAAGGAGTTTTGAATATTCCCATCTTGCCATGTTCAAATCAAAGTCCGGCAGGGACACAGACGCAAGTATATCGGTTGAGTTTACATCAATAACCACCACTGCCGCAGGACTGCCAAAGTTGGGGTTAAGATTTCTGTTTTTGAGCAGATTTTCTATTTTTCTCTGGAGGTCAATATCGATGGTCAGTTTTACATCGCCGCCAAACTGCGTTTCTGTAGCGCTGACAATTTCTCTGTCGATGTTATACACAATTTTGCCCCGCCTACCTCTAAGATGCGGCTCACAGACATATTCAACTCCGCAAAAGCCGATAGTCTCGCCGTGCATATATCTTTCAAGTTCATCCTCGCTAAAGTCCTGATTGTCGGCGGGACCTGCCGGCCTGACCCAGCCGATAAGCTGCGATGCCGAACTTTTAAACGGGTAATACCTTTCCGCTCGAGGCCGGATTTCAACGCCGCTCGTTTCGAGGAATTTAAGCTGAGCCGCAAAAACTTCATCATCGTTTTCAAGCTTGAACAGCTCCTGAGACTGATGCATTTCCGCCACGTCGACTTCTGCCGCAAGCAGAAGTCTGTCATTAGCATCAGGCACTGCCGTCTCAAACTCCTGCTGGGGGTATTTTCGCTTCCAGGCAAGATAATACCGCAGCTGCCATATCGGCTCGTTTATCTGCTGGTTAATCTGTGCCTTAACCTGCTCAACGGCAAGATTTCTGAACTGTGCACATTTATGGATAATCTCATTTAACGTATTAAAATCATCAGCAAACTTTTCACGTATTTTCTCACTCGCATTTTCCGCATCTGAGCCGGCCAGACTCCGCAGCAGCTGTACCTTCCAGAATCTTTCGTCAGCCAGTCTTGCGAATTGATAATCTATGCACAGGGCAAATTTTGCTTCATCTGTCGCAAGGACTTTACCGTTTCTGTCGAGGATTTTGCCCCGAAGTGCCGGCAGCTCTTTGCTTGGCGGGGCGCCGATTTTCTCAAGCTGGCTCTGCCATGCCGAATGAGGATTGAGCTGAATATATGCAAGCCGTGCGATGCACACCGCTGCAAAAAAAACACAGAATAACGCAAATATCTTTAATCTTTTGTCATGCATTGTTCCACTATCGTTCGTCGATTCTTGTTCCGAACCGATGAACGCCTACGCCCAGCCATTTTCCTGCTGCGCCGACGAGCCATTTTATCAGGAACCACAGAATCGCTGAATATGTCGCGACCGCAACTACTTCAAACACTCCTGTTTTTGCCAGTCCGGGGGCTTTTAAGCCTGCAAGCACCAAAGCAACCGCTTCAGTTAAAATTCCCGTTATGAAAATAGTCAGCGCCTGCTGGCGGGTGGTTTTCAGAAGGATTATTTTTCTGATATGAGCCACCGCCGTGCCGATAATACCATAGCTTATAAAGTGCGGTCCCATAACCGCTCCTGTAATATCTGCTGCAAAACCGAGGGCAAACGAAATTATAACTGCATCATAGCTGTCACAGTAGACAGCAAAGTAAACAAGCAGTATCAAAAGAATATCGGGCTTGATTCGTAAATCCGTCAGCGATAGCAAATTCATCGCTGCGCTTGTCTGCAGGACGGCAACGAGTATTATCAGGAATGTAAATCTCCACCATCTCATTAAATCAGTCCGGCTCAGTTTTGATAACAATTACCGCCACATCTGCTATATCATCAGATTCGTAAGCAGGCTTAACACTTATATCCCACAGAACAGGGTTAGTTTCATCGACGACGCATCTGGATATCCTGCCGATAATCCGCGGGCTTTGCAGAATGCCGGGCTTTGGTGCGGCATAAACATAGAAACCATCCTTTATTTTGTATTTTTTCGGGACATTGAGGATTTTTGCTCCGTCTTTGTCATCGCCCTGTATTGTGCCGTTGAAATAAGAATTAACATCCGGTGCAGATATCTTGACATGCAGTTTGCATGCGGAACTTGTAATCAGTTTAACACTCGATATATCCGCTGACACCTGCTCAATACAGCCGATAACGGCGTTATCTCCGAGCACGTATTGTCCCTTCTTGAGATTGTCTGCGCTGCCGCGATTTATGATAAATTCATTTTTTCTGCGATTGACAATATTTGCCAGCACAAGGCCCGTAGCCGGGTCCGGCTCAGTCATTCTGACCCGGCCGAGCTGGTCGATTTGTCTTTTCTGTTCAAAAACTTTCGCCTGCAGATTCGAGTAAGTAACCCACAGTCTGTTATATTCGTGCCGGGATACAGAGAAAGGCGAATTATTTTCAGGGTTCTGATAATAAGCTGCCGAAGAGCCAATATTCAGAAAGAAGCTGAAAATGTCAATGAATGCAAAATTCAGTCTGGAGGTTACATTCTGCGGAATAAGCAGCAGGATAAGACCCGTTAAAAGGAAACTAACGAAAAGTGTAAGTTTTGATGGTTTGAATCGCACCCGTGCCATCGGCTCATAGAAACAGTTATCCGCCGTAGGCGGACTCCAAAATTTTAAATTTTGATTTTTGATTTTTGATTTTTGAATTCTCAAACCGGCCAACCGGTCGGTTTGAGTTCTATTACCATCCGTAGCCGTTGTGGTCCATCGTGTCTTTCCACAGTTCGAGGTTCTCGAGATATACGCTCGTTCCTCTTGCAACGCACGTCATGGGTTCATCGACTCTTTTTACGGTCAGTCCCGTTGCATTTGCAAGAGTTTTATCTATTCCTCGAAGCAGGGAACCGCCTCCGCAAATATGCATTCCATTGTCAATGAGGTCCGCCGCAAGTTCAGGCTCGGCCTTTTCGAGCGTTCTTGTAACCGCCTCGATAATGCCGCTGATGGACTCTTTGAGGGCTTCGCGGATTTCTTCGCTGGTTATAACAATCTTTCTCGGCAGTCCTGATATGGTATCTCTGCCGGCTATTTCCATCGTAAGCTCCTGCTCAAGCGGAGCAGCGGAGCCGAGCTGAATTTTAACCTGCTCCGCCCTGGGCTCACCGATAAGGAGATTGTACGTGCGCTTGAGATGATTGATTATTCCCTCGTCCATATCGTCGCCGCCCATGCGTATGGATTCGCAGGTGCTTATATCGGCAAGGCTCATTATCGCAACCTCGGTGGTGCCGCCACCGATATCGACAATCATAGAGGCGGTCGGCTCGGTAATCGGCAGTCCTGCTCCGATGCCGGCAGCCATCGGTTCGTCAATAAGGTAAACCTTTCGTGCACCGGCTCTTTCGGCGCTGTCGATAACCGCTCGCCTTTCCACAGCGGTTATACCGCTTGGAACAGCGATAACCACGCGAGGTCTTATCCAACGCCTGCTGCGGCCGTGGACCTTGCGGATAAAATAGCTCAGCATCGCTTCGGTTATTTCAAAGTCGCTTATCACACCGTCTTTGAGCGGTCGAATTGCTGAAATGCTTCCCGGCGTTTTGCCGAGCATTTCCCTGGCCACAAGCCCCACCGCCTCGCCGTTGTTGAGAACGATATTTGTCCCCTTGCGAACTGCAACGACACTCGGCTCATTAAGCACTATGCCTTCGTTTTTGACACAGACAAGAGTATTACAGGTTCCGAGGTCGATACCCATATCCATGCTAAACCAGCCCAGTATCGTGTCCAGCAACACGCCAAATCCTTTCAAAAAATACAACGACCTGAAGTAAATTTCAGTTACGCCGGTGCCGTTGATTAACGAATATTTTCCACAATTTTAAAAAGCGTCTCATAAACAAACCAGCACTTGTAAGCAACAAACCCGGCAGTTGCTGCAACAGTGCCGCAGGCCAGAGCCAGCAGAGCCGTGTAAAGATTGCTCGAGGCCTTTACCCTGTCGGTTGTCTGTAATGCGCTCATTCGGGTTCCTGTTATATCAAATAATAACCGATTTTACCATGTTGTGGAAACAATATCACCGACTTTCGGCTGCTGCTGAATAAGCTGAATCGTCCCTGCCGCCGCTTCCGTATCTACGTCGGTTATTTTTACATCGCATACAAAACTGTCGTTGCGAATCACATGGAATATCATGCCCTTTTCAACACCGTCCGCACTTCCTATTGAAAGCGTTACAAGAGAGCCGTCAACTGCGGTAACCAGTCCCTGCATCGCAGCAGCCACCGGCGTTTCAATTGCCTTTGTCGCAGAATCCGGCACAACTGTTACAGGCTCATATGTAACCGCCGAGCCTGTCTTACCGGCAAGCTGCTGTTCCAGTTTTGTTTTTTCCTCAAGCAGTCTTTTCTTCTCCGCATCAATGGCACCAAGCTGTGCCATCTTCTCTTCAAGGCTTGCCGTTATCTCATTCAGATTCTTGGTAAGCTTGATTCCTTCGGCCCTTGCCTGGTCAAGCTCTTCTCTTGTCTTTTTGAGAGAACCCTCCATACCTCCGACTGTCTGCTCAAATTTCAATGCTGCCGCTGCAAGGCTCTGCACCTTTTCATCAAGAGCGGCTTTGGCACGCTCTGCATCTTTCAAATTCTGCTCAAGCTGAGTCTTTTCTGCCTTGAGCTCTGCCATCTCGGCATCCAGCCTGGTCGCCAGCTCGTCCATCTGCCGTTTTTTCTCCTCAAGCTGCTGCTGATAGCTCTGGTTTTTTTTCTGCAAAGCCGTCAGCTCGGTTTTTAAATCTTCGTAAACATTTTTATAATTTTTAGCTGTACCGACATAGGTTACGACGGTGCCACACAAAAAAAGAGAGAATAGCGACAACAAAACTATCAAAATCTTCGTAAGCGTACTCAAAACAGACTCCTTTTGCTGTTGGTTGTCAGACTGATTACAAATAAACCCAACTGCCCGAAAACATCAAGATGGCAATAAGACTTGAGGAAATTTTACGAGTTGATAGCGGTAAGGTCAAGTTATTTTTGCCTTTACCGTGCCGGCCTAATTGCGCCCTGCAAGCATAAAAATGCTCTTTGCCGCCGCAAGCCGTACCACAGGGGAGTTGTTTTTGAGCAGTTTAGGCAGATATTCTATGAGTTTTTCCGTGCCGATTTGCCCTATTGCCAGTGCTGCAAGGGCATTGCGTTTCTCGACTACCGTTTTTTCCTGCTGCGGCGGATTAGCCAGATATTCCAGAACAACAAACTGTCCACTTATATCTCCCAAGAGACCGAGCTGTTCGGCTACGGCAAGTCTGACCTCGATTACCTCATCGTCGAGCATCGTTAAAAGGGCATTGGCTGCTTTGGCTGTGCCAAGAGCCCCCATGGCACGAATACCCATATATCTATCGTCTGCATAAACACTTATGAGCATTGTCCAGATTTTTGGATATACTTTTTCATCGCCGATTCTGGCGATTGCTTCCGTGGCGTTAAAGGCCACCGTATCGCTTGAATCTTCATTGTCTTTGAGACTATAAAGAATTGTCAGCGATTCTTTGCTTTTGAGTTTTCCCAATAGCATCGCAGCATTTGCCTTGACAGTCTGGTCATCGGTTTGGGCCGCTTTTTCAATAATAGAAAGATGTTGTTTTTCCCCCAGCCTGCAGAGTGCATAAGCTGCTGCTACTTTTACATTTAAATCAGGGCTATTCAAAAGCTGCTGCAGTTGATTTTCACCCTTTTCATACTGCAGGTCTCCGAGTGCAACCGCTGCAGCAAATCTGACCGGCACCACCTCATCATTCAAAAGCTCGACGATTTTAGGTAAAAAAACGCTTTTTTTCCCTGCCGAGACCACCTCGATGGCATTTGCCCGAACCCTGCCGTCAGGACTTTTAAGGCCGGCCGAAACAGCTTTTTCCGCCTCTGCAACAAGACCTTTTGTAGTCTCCGAGCCCCTGCAATAATTTCCTGCCATTAAAAAACTTATAACAAAAAAAATACAAAATTTATTAAACCTGTTATCTATATTCATAATCTACTTTCTACTGTCTATTTTCTGCTTCCTATTAGTTTATATATCGACACAAAAGTGGCAAAAATCAAACATACAGCACAACCGACTTCCAGAGGCTGGCCTGTCTGGCTGAAAAACGTAAGTCTTTTGTCGATAAGGACTTGGTCTAAAAACCAGCCTCTTTGACCTGCCCTGTCGGCCGCTTCTTTTGCGACTGTGCCGGCAATATAGCCGTTATGTATCCGGCCGAGCGAATCTATATAGCAGCTTATGCCGGTATTTACACTGCGAATGACAGGGACACGGTTTTCCACTGCCCTAAAGACACATATTGCCATATGCTGCTGGAGTTCGACTGTCGGTTCGACTTTGTTTTTCTTTTGTCTTACAAACCAGCCGTCATTGCTTATATTGACAAGCCAGTCGATTTGTTTGTTTTTATTTTTATCAAGCGCCAGTTTCCGAGCGATTTTCGGCACGGTATCTTCATAGCAAATCATCACGCCAAATCGATACATCCTGTCTGCGCCCTTCATTTCAAAAACGGTATATTCGTCGCCGGCATTTAGTGTGTAATCATAATCATAAGGCGTCAATTTCATCAGATACCTGCCAAGAAACGGCAGAACATTCTTAAAAGGAATATATTCGCCGAACGGCACAAGATGCACCTTGTTATAATGCTGCCGAGTGCCAATATTGTTCGGCTCATATAAAAAGGCAGAGTTGTAGCTCGTTTTAAGTTCAATTTTGTCGTTTACCACTTCTGCATTTCCCGCAAATGCACCGACAAGAAGATAAACACCTTCGTTTGAATGCCTCCGAAGGGCATTGTGAAATATTTTTGCAGTATCGTCTTCTGCTACGAGCTTTAAGTAACTGTTATCCAGCACGGCTTCGACCATTGTCTCCGGCCAGATAATAAGCGCAGGCTGTGCACTTAATAAACAATTTCTGCTGTCGATAAGCATATTCAGGAAAGTTTGCTCAACAGGCTCAACTTCCTGTCCCGCCCTGGTCGGCACATTTGACTGCACGACGCCGATTCTCGGCCCGCCTTCAAGTAAATCGGCAGTCTGACTTATTCTGTATCGGCCATAAAGAATCGCTGCACTTACAGCAAGAATTGTAAGAAAAATACCGACAAAATTGGCCGACCTTAAAATTTGTCTTTTCCTTAAATCAATAATCGTCTCAGCAATCAGACCGTTGACCATCGCCACGAGAAAACTTACTCCTGCTGCGCCGAATATGTCTGCAATCTGAATAATTGTAATATTTTCATACTGGCTGTGTGCCAGATACCGCCAGCCGAAACCCCTGAAAATCAAACCCTGAAAAGCTTCCGCACCGACAAGCAGTATCGGCAGCGCAAACCATAATGGAATTTTCCTCTGTGAACAATAACGCAGACATATTGCAAGTATTGGCCAATAGACTGCAATATAAATGCAAAATAAAAACCAGCCCAGAACTGTTATTGGTTCAAGCCAGTAAAGATTCAAAAGCCAATAAAGAAGTGAAAAGATATACGCTGTCCGAAGGGTCAGCCAAACTTTTTCAGTTATTAAGCAACCAAGAACAAATGGTACCAAAGCAACCCAAGCTAGAAAAGCTGCTCTATACGGCGGCTGAATTACCGTAAGCAGAATTGCGCTTCCCAAAAAACATTCGACGACTAATAATTTTTTCAGCTTCGCTTGTCCCAACTTGTAAAATCCTTAATGACGGATGCTATTTGTCCGGCGTCATATTTTTTATGGTTATTCATCCCGCACCTTCTTTTTTCATTATTTTTTGAATATTTAGAAGGTGCGGGATTCATTCTAACTGCAAACTGATTTGCAAAAATTTCCAGCCGTTTATTGTTTTCAACAAGCCTTGTAATGCTCAATCCGGTTTCGATAAACAGTCTTTTTATTTCTTCAAGCTCTATTGCGTCAAAATAGAGACCGCCGGAATTTTTGATTTGTTTTTTTATCTGCTCAATTCTTTCGATTGTATTTTTTACATAGCTTTTGGAAATATCAATTCCGCAATAGTTTCTGTCGTATTTGGCAGCGACGGCAGCAGTTGTGCCTGAGCCGATGAAAGGGTCGAGCACGCAATCGAGCGGATTTGAGCTTGCGGCAATAATCCTCGCAAGCAAAAGTTCCGGCATCTGGCACGGATGCCAACTTTGCCGTTCTGTAAATGTGCCGCATACCCGTGAATAGCTTGACCAGACATCATCAGGCATCTTGCCCCTTGAATCCGCTCTTTTGTCTTTATAGACAAGCTGTCTGTCGGAAGGAGTCCTTACAGCAAAATCGTTGAATGTAAAATTCTTTTTATCTTTGACGAAATAAAAGATATGGGTATGAGAACGTGCGAATTTATTTTTCGTCTGCTGCCCAAAGGTGTAGTGCCAGATAATCCAGTTGCGACAGAAAAGTCCTAATTCGTCTTCGGCTATCATTTTAACGTAAGCTGCATAATCGTCGCCGATGGCGATATAAAACGAGCCGTGCGGTTTTAAGACTTTACAGCAGGCCGTTATCCATTGTCTTGTCCAACCGATATATTTTTGGCGGTCGTGATTATCGTTGTAGTTATCGTATTTTCGGCCGATATTGAATGGCGGGTCTGCAAAAATCAAATCTGCAAAAGGCTCTTTTGCCTTGTTGAGTATTTCTATACAATCGCCGCAGATGATTTTGTTCAGCATCTCTTTCATTTATTTCTAATCGCGACCCTGTCCTGCCTGCCTTGAGCACCCGTGGTGAGCAAAGTCGAACCATGTCGAATGCAGTCAAGCCGTTGCGTTAAACGATAGACGAAAGACGAAACGAGCTTCGCAACCGTAACCGTTTTACGTTTTCTTCTGTAAAACTGTTAACTGTTCACTGTAAACTTTAGTTACTTTTTTGGATATCCGACGGTTTGTGCGAGGATGACCTTCTGGTCGTTTCGCAGTTTCATAGCCAGGGCCAAAGCCGGCTTGTCAACATATCCGCGCACGACAGTAGCCAATCCTTCGCTGGCGCAGTAGAGATAAACATTCTGGCTGATGAAGCCTGTGTCGGTGCCTGCATAGAACTCCTTCTGGTCGGCAGGCGTATTGCCCATCTTTGCATAGTCGGCTACAAAAACAAGGTTTACAGGCGCATCCTTCACGAACGGCTGTTTCCCCGTCGCAGCACGGATATCCTCTGCCAGAACGCCGAGCAGCGCGTGTGCATTGGCATCATAAAGGTAAAGACCCTCGGCAGTGGCGACGTAAACATCGATTTCCTGCTTATTCATTGCAGTAGGAGCGGTGCGCTTTCCGTCCGGCCGATTGACTCCGCATGCAGCCCAGAGCATATTTGAAAGAATCTGTGGGGGTAACTTCTCAGTGCTGAATTCGCGTGAAGTCTTTCTGTCCTTCAAAGCCTGCATTAAGGGCTTGCCGCCATCGGTTTGCGGCTTGGGAAGCTCGATAGGCTTAAGTTCCTGTGCAGGGGGTGGCTTGACCAGCACTGTAGCAGTTGCACTAACATCCTTTGCGGCAGGGGCGTTAACATCCTTTACAGCAGCTGAGTTGACATCCTCTGCCCAGGTTTGAGCCGGCCAAATGAGCAAAACGGCCAATAGCAAAATAACGGCTGGAAATAGTTTCGTGTTCATCCTTTTCTCCTTAGATAATAGTTTGTATTTTTATGTTTCTGAACGATTATTATTATGGCCGGATTGGGAACAAAAACAAGAGAAAAACAGCGAATAGCGTTTAGGGTTTAGTTTTCAGGATTTGTGAAACTTCGTGCCTTCGTGTCGGAGCCTGTCCGCCGTAAGTTTACTGAAGGCGGATGGCTGCCGTTTTGAACATTCGGTAATTCGTATTTTGGATTTGTTTAGGATTTAGAATTTAGTGTTTAGGACTTATCCCTTCTGTGCCTTTTAGTTCTATCCCCCATACCCTAAACCCTATCCCCTATCTTATGGCTTTATAACCCGCTGTGCCCTCAGGATTTTCCCTATCTATTGGGGAATTTATATTCCGGCCAAAATATCTTCAATCGCGGTAATTAAAGGTGGAATATCCTCGGAAATAATCTGCCAGACAACATCCTGCTCATTCGGCATACTGCACCTTTGCCTCCTGAACAACCTTGTCGCGAAAATATCTGCTCAGGAACGCCGGCGTTTGTAAATCTACCTTGCGGCCGAGCAATTCTGAAAGCTCGTCCTGCATCCGGAAAAAAGCAAAGCCCGGCGTAAAACCTTTTTGAAACTCAACAAGAATATCAACATCGCTGTCGGTTGAAAAATCTCCGCGAAGAGCGGAGCCAAAGACAGCCAATTTAGAAATATGATTCCTGCGGCAGAACTCCGCAATGAGTTGGTTCGGAATTGTGAAATTTTTACTCATGGCTTTATAACCCGCTGTGCCCTCAGGATTTTTCCTGTCAGGTAGTCTGTGAACTCGGCCTTCAAGGTAAGCTCTTTTTCTTTGCTGCCGAGGATAGAGTTTACGTCAAACTGCAATTTGTAATAGCTTGTAAGTAGCGAGCCTGACCATCTCTTTTTAAGTTTTTCCGGTTCAATCGGCCAGCTCGATAGAAGAGCTTCTGCCGGTTTTGCATTCAAATTCCACAGCTCTATCTTTACCGCCCCTGCCGCCTTAAAACAATCCCCCATATCATCAATCGGCCGCAGGTAGACGACCAGCGTTTTCTTTTTGCCGGTATCGTTGCTGTCCTTATCGTAAATGCCGCAGCGATTAGTAAGCTCAATTGACGAAACAGCCGAAACCGCCTCAAGTCTTGCCGGCTTGTCAATGCCCATTAAAGTTTCAAGCTGTTCTTTGAGCTGTTTGTTTTCAGCCTTTAGCTTTTCATTTTCGCGTTTAAGCGAAACTTCGCTCTGCTCTGATTTGACCCCGACGAGCGGCTTCGAAGACTTGGGCGCTTTTGGCAATTTGGCCTTTCCCTCGCAGCCGGCAAAAAACAAGAAGCCACAAAGACACAAAGGCACAAAGTATATTAAATTATATTTTTCTTGGTGTCTTGGTGCCTTAGTGGCTATATTTTGATTTTTAATTTCCGTTTGTGCTTTCCTTGGCATTTTCAATTTTCCCTGCTTGCCCCCGCGCTTAGTTTCTGCAAAGAAACTGCGGGGGTCGACTTTTTAATCTCTTGCCGTGTCGAAGGGCTTTTTCTATAATATTACCGCCCAACAGCCCCCAACGTCAACTAATAAATCTGTGCTTGCCGGCAGGTTCTTAATGTTGTTTTTCCTTGATTATCCGTATGCCGCAGAATATACTTATTACCTGATAAAAATCGAGGTTTCTGAAAGGCAAAGAAAAATGAGAAAACTAATTCTCGTATTGGCTTGCGCGATAATTGCTGGTTCTACTATCGCAAATGCTGACGAAAAACTCGTAGATTTAGTTAAAAAGGTAAAGCCATGCGTTGTTCTTATAGAAACCTTCGACAAGGACAACAAGCCAATCGGTCGGGGAAGCGGATTCTTCATAGATAATAAAGGCAGTCTTATCACGAACCATCACGTTATCGAAGGCGCTTATTCAGCCACTATTAAAACCTCGGCAGGCAAAGAATATCCGGTGCAGGGTATTGTTGCCAAAGACACCGAAGCTGATATTGTCAAACTTGTCGTGAACCTGCCGGATGCCAATATAACATTCTTAAACCTCAGCGTGAATGTGCCTTCTGAAGGTGAGGACATTTTTGTTATAGGTAATCCCCTCGGCCTTGAATCAACCGTATCAAGCGGCATCGTATCGGCAGTT